>NZ_JAYMWL010000001.1:0-225989 GCF_048056275.1 Phaeobacter sp. JH20_26
AAAAAAAATAATGTTAGGGATATCAGGACGGGCATGTGGCGTGGGGGAGCCCGATTGCCGCAGCAGCCCGCAACGACCCGAGGGAGGAAAACAATGAAATTCTTGAGTGGAGTCTCCGCACTTGCCTTTGCCGCCACCGCGAGCATGGCCCTTGCCGAAGATGTGACCGTTGGCGTCAGCTGGTCGAACTTCCAGGAAGAGCGCTGGAAAACCGACGAAGCGGCGATCAAGGCTGCGCTGGAAGCGAAAGGTGCGACCTATGTATCGGCAGATGCACAGTCGTCGTCGGCCAAGCAGCTTGCTGACATTGAAAGCCTGATTGCACAGGGCGTGGATGCGCTGATCGTTCTGGCCCAGGACGCTCAGGCGATTGGCCCGGCTGTTCAGGCGGCGGCGGACGAAGGTATCCCCGTTGTTGCCTATGATCGCCTGATTGAAGACAGCCGTGCCTTCTATCTCACCTTCGACAATGTCGAAGTGGGGCGGATGCAGGCCAGGGCCGTGCTTGAGGCCCAGCCGAGCGGCAACTATGTGATGATCAAGGGCTCGCCCACCGATCCCAACGCGGATTTCCTGCGCGGTGGCCAGCAAGAGGTCATTCAGGCGGCAATTGATAGCGGCGATATCAAGATCGTTGGCGAAGCCTATACCGATGGCTGGCTGCCGGCCAACGCTCAGCGCAATATGGAACAGATCCTGACCGCCAATGACAACAAGGTCGATGCCGTTGTTGCCTCCAATGACGGCACCGCCGGTGGTGTTGTCGCCGCGCTGACCGCGCAGGGCATGGAAGGTATCGCGGTGTCCGGTCAGGATGGCGACCACGCTGCGCTGAACCGTGTTGCCAAAGGCACGCAGACCGTTTCCGTCTGGAAAGACGCTCGTGATCTGGGCAAGGCCGCCGCTGAAATCGCGGTCGAAATGGCCGAAGGCGCTGCCATGGGTGATGTCGCGGGCGGTGCCGCCTGGACGTCCCCAGCGGGCACCGAGCTGACGGCGCGGTTCCTGGAGCCTATCCCGGTGACCGCTGACAACCTGTCGGTTGTTGTCGATGCCGGCTGGATCACCAAGGAGGCGCTGTGCCAGGGTGTGACCAACGGTCCTGCGCCCTGCAACTAAGCAGCTGCTGAGAGTTTCTCGGCTACTTCTTTCTAAACCGGCGCGCGCCCTCAGAAGGTCCCGATTGGATCGGGCGCGCGTCCCCCTTTCACTACCGCTGATCACTGGAGTTCGGATATGACCGAAACCACGTCTCAGCCGATCCCCGAACAAAACAAGCGTGGCCTGTTCCAGCAATTGGAACTGGACGTCCGCCTATTGGGAATGATCGGTGCCTTTGTCATCTTGTGCATTGGATTCAACATCCTGACGGATGGGCGTTTTCTAACGCCGCGCAATATTTTCAACCTCACCATCCAGACGGTCTCTGTGGCGATCATGGCCACGGGCATGGTCTTTGTGATCGTGACACGCCACATCGACCTGAGCGTCGGTGCGTTGCTGGCGACCTGCTCGGCCGTGATGGCTGTCGTGCAGACCGATGTGCTGCCGGATATGCTGGGGCTTGGACTCAACCACCCGGCAACCTGGATCATAACCGTGGTGGTTGGCCTGACGATCGGCACCCTGATCGGGGCTTTTCAGGGATGGATGGTAGGTTTCCTGACCATTCCCGCCTTTATCGTGACCCTGGGTGGTTTTCTGGTCTGGCGTAACGTTGCCTGGTATCTGACCGACGGGCAGACCATTGGCCCGCTTGACAGCAGGTTCCTGATCTTCGGGGGCACCTCGGGCACGCTGGGCACCACGCTCAGCTGGGCTGTCGGAATCGTAGCCACGGCTCTGGCGTTGGTTGCCCTGTGGAACAGCCGCCGCGGCAAACAAGGCCATGGTTTCCCGGTGAAACCCGCCTGGGCGGAAGCGGTGATTGCAGGTGCGATTGCGGCGTCGATCCTTGGCTTGGTGGCCGTGCTGAATGCCTATCAGATCCCGGCGCGCCGTCTGGCGCGAATGATGGAAGCAGAAGGCGAAACCATGCCTGAGGGGCTGGTTGTCGGTTATGGCTTGCCAATCTCGGTGCTGATCCTGATTGCAACTGCCGTGATTATGACGATTATCGCCCGCCGCACCCGGTTTGGCCGCTATATCTTTGCCACCGGTGGCAACCCGGATGCCGCCGAGCTGTCCGGCATCAACACCCGTCTGCTGACGGTCAAGATCTTTGCCCTGATGGGATTTCTCTGTGCGCTTTCAGCGGTTGTGGCCTCGGCCCGTCTTGCCAATCACTCCAATGATATCGGGACTTTGGATGAGTTGCGCGTTATTGCGGCGGCCGTGATTGGCGGCACTGCACTGTCCGGTGGGTTTGGCACGATTTATGGCGCCATCCTCGGGGCGTTGATTATGCAGAGCCTGCAGTCGGGGATGGCCATGGTCGGTGTCGACGCACCGTTCCAGAACATCGTCGTGGGCACCGTGCTGGTTGCAGCCGTCTGGATCGATATTCTTTACCGCAAACGCGTGGGGGCCCGGATATGAGCACTGCAAAAGAGTTGCGCGCCGCAGGCGCCACGCCGCTGGTCGAGATGAAAGATATTTCGATCTCCTTTGGCGGGATCAAGGCTGTGGATCACGTCAGCGTTGATCTCTATCCCGGCGAAGTTGTTGGATTGCTCGGCCATAATGGTGCCGGGAAATCCACCTTGATCAAAGTGCTGTCGGGTGCCTACCAGATGGATTCCGGCGAAATCCGGGTCAATGGCGATAAGGTTGAGATCACCAATCCGCGTGATGCGCGGTCGCATAACATCGAGACGATCTATCAAACATTGGCGCTGGCGGATAATCTGGATGCGGCCTCCAACCTGTTCCTGGGTCGCGAGCTGGTTACCCCGTTTGGTCTGGTGGACGATTCCGCCATGGAGGCCGAATGTCGCAAGATCATGAACCGGTTGAACCCGAATTTTCAAAAATTCTCGGAACCGGTTTCGGCTCTCTCGGGCGGTCAGCGTCAGTCGGTTGCCATCGCGCGGGCGGTCTATTTCAACGCCAAGATCCTGATCATGGATGAACCGACTGCCGCCCTTGGGCCGCATGAAACGCAGATGGTTGCCGAGTTGATCCAGCAGCTGAAGGCGCAGGGTATCGGTATTTTCCTCATTGATCACGATGTGAATGCGGTGATGGAGCTTTGCGACCGGGCTTCGGTCATGAAGAACGGTCAGCTGGTTGGCACCGTCGATATTGATGATGTCACCGATGATGACCTGCTGAGTATGATCATTCTGGGCAAGCGGCCCGGCGAAGTGGCGGCCTAAGTCGCGACGTCGATAATATCGGTCTGGAAGGGGCTGCCATTGGTGGCCCCTTTTCCATATCAGAATGGTTGCCCAGCCTATCGCAAAAACCTACATAAGATGTAGATTTTAGAAGGGTGATAGATGCTGACAATTGGGACATTGGGCAAGCGGACAGGCACGAAGGTGCAGACCATTCGCTACTACGAAGAGATTGGCCTTATGCCGGAAGCGGGGCGCACAGCAGGCGGGCAGCGTCGCTATGGCGAGAGTGATCTGGACCGGCTTTCGTTCATCCGTCACGCGCGACAACTTGGCTTTGGTCTGGAGGCAATCCGGGAGTTACTGAACCTCGCGGATCATCCGGGTCAGTCCTGTTCTCATGCAGATTCCATCGCGCAGAGACAGCTGAAAGACGTCGCTGATCGGATTGCCCGGCTGGAGGCCTTGCAGACTGAATTACAGCGCATGATCCGTGAGTGTGCCGGGGGAACCGTTGCCGAGTGCCGGGTGCTGGAGGTTTTGCGGGATCATTCCGAGTGCCTGACAAATCATGATCAGATTGGCGCCTGATCAGGGCATCGGGTTCGTTTGCTCGTGGCCGAGCGCACGGAGCAACATCCGGCGTTGATGATCCTGACCCCCAAAGAACACCGCCAATACACGTAGCTGCTGTTCGGCTTCGTTCAGGTCGAAATAGAGGATGGCGCGCCCCTTTGTCACGCTGCGCAGTCCCGGAGCGATATCGCTGCGCAGGGTGCCCTGGTGCGGAGCGTTGCCCAGTGCCTCAATGGCCGCGTCAATCTCGTTCAGGCGGGCCGCTGCCCTGCTGAATGCGGTGTCCGGATCCTCGCCAAAGCCGATTGCCGCATCAAAGAGAAAGTCGAATATGGCATCAAGATCCTGATCAATCGCCTCGGCGCGATCAACCCGAAAGACCATGTTCTGCCCGTTTGCGCGCCAGAAGATCGGCTGTCCTTCGACGCCCCTCAGTACCGCTGACAAAGGAGCCGCCGCGGCGCTCGGCGATCAATGCACGCAGGGCGGATGTCTCGGCGCGGCGGGCTTCCGTTTTTTCGCGCAGCAGTTCCAGACCCTGCTGCAACACCGCGCTGAGGCTTGCATATCGCCCTTCTGCCACCAATGTGCGGGCAAAGTCGTCCTGTGCTTCGGTCAGGGAGATGGAGGCTTTTACACTCATTTGCGCACCTGAGGCTCTTGTGGGTGACTATGGAGATTATACTACTCAGTAGTATTTATCAACCCGGCACCGGACAGGCCGCGCAGTGCAAGAGCGATCCAGCCGAGACCTGCCAAAGCAATAATGAGCCAATTATCGCTTCCCCATTGGTTAATGATAATCCCGCCGATGGCCCAGCAGATTGCGACGGTGTAAGTCCAGGCTGAGGGGCTGTCTGCCTGGACCAAAAGCCCGACCGCCAGCGCCGCCGTCAGGCAGATTACGCCGGCCAATTGCGGGTTCATCAACCCATATCCTGGAAGAATGATACTGATGGACACCGCCGATGCCGCGGTCAGCCATCCGGCATAGAGCCCTACAGGACCGCGTTTCCAGACCCGTTTGTTGCGGCCTGCGCGGCGCATAGCCAGGATCGCGGTAACTGTCATCGCGATGATCAGGATTGTGGCTAGGATGGGTGAGCTGTTCGCAACCCAAAGCCAGCACACCCCGATGGCCAGGCTGATAGAGAGGGGTTTTCGCATCTCATGCCATGTTGAGCCCTCCGGCGCGCGAAACACGCCAAATCCGGCCCCAACGATCAGCCAGATGTAGATCACGATCCAGATTGAAAAGGCCGGACCGATGGGTTGAATGACCGGGTCGGGCTGTGGATAGGGCAGTTGATCAGCTGTATAGCCGGTAAACGGGTCGGTTATCAGCGGCGCGGCGGCAAAGGCTAGGGCAAGGGCCAGTGTAAGATAGGCCATGGACTGCTTGCTCATGATATCGAACTCGCTTTCGTATGTAGGCGCCAACTGAGGGCGGCATCTGTGGCTATTCCGATTTGCTTATCTAGTCTTAAAGAAAGCTCCGAAGCTCCTCCAATGTTCCCGCTTCTAACGCTGGTTTATCGGTCCGAATGCGATTGATACGGGGAAACCGCATGGCCAGACCACTTTTGTGACGGCTGGATTCATTCAGACCTTCAAAGGCCACTTCCAGGACCAATTCGGGCTTCACCGCGCGGACTGGGCCGAACCGGTCTGTCGTGTTGTTGCGCACGAAGCGGTCCAGTTCCTTCAGCTCGGAATCGGTGAACCCGAAATAGGCTTTGCCGACGGGCACCAGCTTATCGCCGTCCCAGACGCCGAAGGTGAAATCGGAATAGTAGCCTGAGCGTTTGCCGTGGCCGCGCTGCGCATAGAGCATGACGGCATCGACCAGCATAGGATCGCGTTTCCATTTGAACCAGTTTCCGCGTTTGCGCCCCGCGATGTAGGCGCTGTCGCGCCGTTTGATGATGACGCCTTCGATTACGCCTTCGGGTGGGTTGGCGCGAAGAACTGCCAGATCCTCCCATGTGCCAAAGGTGAGCGGGTGAGAGATGTCGATACGCGGATCGTTCAGGTCCGCAACACAGCGATGCAGCCGGGCCTGGCGTTCATCCAATGTCCAAGATCGCAGATCTTCACCCTCCCAGAACAGCAGGTCATAGGCGCGCAGCGCGGCGGGATGGCTTGCCAGCATGGTTTTGCCCACCTTCTTGCGACCAAGCCGTTTCTGTAAATCACCAAAGGGCGCGATGATGGTGTCGCGCTTAACCAGCAATTCGCCATCGAGCGTGCCGTTGAAGTTCAGCGCTTCAATGACGTCGGGAAAAGCGCCTGAGATATCCTCTCCGGTGCGTGAATAGAGCCGCCGGGTGCCGCCGTCATTCACGGCCTGCACGCGGATACCGTCCCATTTCCATTCTGCAATGAAGTCGCCGGGAGAGAGGCTGGAAAGGTCGTTCAGATCTGTACCTGTGGACAGCATAACCGGTCGGAACGGCGCGGCGGCAAGGCTTTTTGGTTTGTCACCCCCTTCGAGCCAGGAAAACAGTGGCAGGTAGGGCGGCCTCAGCCCATGCCAGAGCTCCTCGATTTCCGCGACATCGACCTCGCCATATTGTGCCAGGGCGTTGCGGGCCAGTCGGGCGGACACGCCAACGCGCAGCCCGCCGGTGGCCAGCTTCAGGTAGGCATAGCGCTGCGACGGTGTCATCTGCGACAGGCGGCGGATGATCAGTGCCGGAAGCTGGGCCTTTGCGGTTTCGGACAGCTCCGTCACCGCCTCGGTCAAGGACAGATATGCCTCGCCGTCTGAGCGCGGCCAAATCAGGGCGACGGTCTCCGCCAGATCGCCCACGAAATCATAGGAGAGGCGGAACAGTTCTGGGTCAGTCTCTTGCGCCACCAGACCGCGCAACAGCGAAGGCGTCACATTGCGGAGTGATAGATCACCCGTAATCGCTGCGAGCGCATATCCGCGTTCAGGGTCCGGCATGGCTTGAAAGGCATGGAGCAGATGCGCCGTCTTACCGTTGCGAGACGGGGTAAAGGCGAGCTGCTCCAGAAGGTCTGCGAAGGCTTGCATCAATCTGCCTCCTCCTCATAGCCGACCAGCCGCAGGGGACGGGCGGCAATCTGGTTCAGCTCACACCAGCGAACCAAAGCATCCTCGCGGCCATGGGTCACCCAGACCTGTTTCGGGGCGAGTTCCCTGATGGTTCGGGTGAGATCCGGCCAGTCGACATGGTCGCTCAGTATCAATGGCAGCTCCACGCCGCGCTGCCGCGCGCGGGCGCGGACCTGCATCCAGCCACTGGCAAAGCAGATCACCGGATCAGGAAACCGCTGCGCCCAGGCCGCGGCAAAGGCAGAAGGAGGGCCGAGGATTATCTGCCCCTTAAAGGCGGCCCTGCCCTCCTTGGTGGTGGCCGGGCGCAATTCGCCGAGATCAATACCCTGGGCGATGTGGTAGTCGCACAGGCGCTGAAGTGAGCCATGGATATAGATCGGCCGATCCCAGCCTGCCTGGCGCAACAACGCGATGACACGCTGTGCTTTGCCGAGCGCATAGGCACCCACAAGATGGCATCGCTCCGGCTGAGTAGCAACGGAGCGGAGCAGTTTTTCGATCTCGGACCGGGGGTCCGGGTGATTGAACACTGGCAGCCCAAAGGTGGCTTCGGTCACGAAAACATCGCATGGCGCGAGCTGAAACGGTGCACAGGCAGGGTTATCGACCCGCGCGTAGTCGCCGGAGACGGTAATGGCCGTGTTGCCGTCCTCCACGGTAATTTGACAGGAGCCAAGGACATGGCCGGCCGGTGTGAATGTCGCGCCGACACCCGCGATCGTCGTGCGATCATCGACTGGAACCGATGTGTCGCAAAACGCGTCGCCATAGCGGATCGCCATGATGTCCAATGTCTGCGGGCTGGCCCAGACCGTGCCATGCCCCGCGCGGGCATGGTCAGCATGGCCGTGGGTGATCAGCGCGCGGGGCACCGGGCGGACCGGATCAATGTAGAAATCACCAGCAGGACAATAAAGCCCATCGGGGCGCGGATGCAGCAGCTCTTCCGGTAGGCGTGGTGCATTCACGGCGCAGGATCCTTCATATTACTTCTAGGCGGTGTTCCAGGAAAGTTAAGCCAAACAGGGGTTTGGGCAAGGGGAGACCGTGCCGCCGCTAGCGAGCCGACGTCTTGCCATCCAGTGTGGAACCATCAAGAGGCTCAGGCGTTTTGCCTGCTATGGCGCAGTTTCCTGCGCTGCCGCTATTACCCAACCCGAGGAGAAGGCCCGTGGCGCAGAAGGATTTAACACAGGGCACTGTTTCGCGCGCTCTTGCTGCGGTCTCCGCTCCAATGTCCTTGGGGATTTTGGGCGTGTTGAGCGTTGGACTGGCAGACGCGTATTTCCTCGGGCAGCTGGGGGAGGCTCCGCTGGCGGCCGTCGGGTTCATTTACCCGGTGACCACGGCGGTGACGTCTTTGTCCATCGGCCTGTCCGCTGGAGCCAATGCGGCGATTTCCCAGAGCCTGGGCCGGGGCGACAGCGAGGCAGAGACCAACAGGCTCTCGGTGCATGCGATTGTTCTGGGTATGGTTGTGGCGGTGCTGGTCGCGATCCTGTTTTATCTAGGTGCTGCCTCGCTGTTCTCTCTCATGGGAGCAGGGGGCGCCGTCTTGGACGAGGCGCAATCCTATGTGCCATTCTGGGCCCTGTCGTTTCCTTTTCTGGTCGGCATGGCGCTGTTGAATGCGGTGTTTCGGGCCCATGGCGACGGGGCAACCTCGGCGGTGATCATGCTGGTTGCTGCGGTGCTCAATATCGCGCTGGACCCGATCCTGATCTACGGGCTCGGTCCTGTGCCTGAGATGTCCACGGCAGGCGCGGCGCTTGCGACGGCTCTGGCGCGCGTCCTGACCTTGGTGGGAGCCTTCACTTATGCGCTGCGGATTGGCGTTATTCGTCCTCCGCAGGAATTCGCCGATGGCATTGTCAGCTCAATACGCGAAGTCGTCAGGGTCGGACTGCCGGCGGCCTTCTCCAATGCGATCAACCCCGCCGGTATGGCGATGGTCACCGCAGCTGCTGCCACGCTGGGCGATACGGTTGTGGCTGGGCTGGGGGCGGCTCAGCGTGTGCAGTCGGTCGCGCTGGTACCCCTACTGGCCCTTTCTGCGGGCATCGGACCGGTCGTCGGTCAGAACTGGGGTGCAGATGAACGGGATCGTGCGCGGCTGGCGGTCTGGCGGTCCTGGCAATTCTGTATCGGTTACGGCTTGGCTGTCGCGCTTCTCCTGACGGTTCTGGCGCCTTCAATCGCCGGGCTGATCGCCTCGGACGATGGAGCGGCGCAGAAGACCGCGCAATATCTCCGCGTCGTCAGCTGGAGTTTTCTGGGCTACGGCGTCCTGGTGACAGCAAATGCCGCGATGAATGCCCGGTCCAAGGCGCTCTGGTCCATGGGGCTGAGCTTGATGCGGATCTTTGCGGTCTATGTGCCGCTGGCCTGGCTGGGGGTCTGGCTGTTCGGCTATGCCGGAATTCTGGGCGCTGCGGTCATTGCGAATCTGGCGGCTGTGGCGGGCGCTTATTATGTCGGCCGCAAGACGGGGCTGGTGGGTCAGTGAGGGCAGCCCGATCAGTTTGTCGTCAGTAGTTCGAGTAGTCTGCCTTCACCCATGCGAAGTCCGTCGATACTATACCGGGTGAGCGATTTGAGCCGTGCGGTGCGCGTGTCGTCGGGCAGTTCGGCCAATGCGATGACCTTCGGGTGAATGTAGCTGTTGCGCGCCATGGTCGGTGTATTGTGCAGCCGCTCCGCCGCTGCCTCCGCCATGGCTGAAATCGTGAGCTTGGGGGCATGCAGCGCCGTGCGAAAGGCCGCATGGGTCCCGTTCCAAGTGCGCAGCGTTTTGGCGGAGACGCCGTCACCGCAAAGGTTGGTCAGAACCTCCTGTACCTGCTCTGACCGGACGGCGCGTACGCTGCCGCCATCATCGAGCCAAGAGATGAGTTCGCGTCCGGGCAGGTCCTGTGAACGCTCCAATATGCGTTGCAGGGCCGCGCCCCGGATCGACTTCTCAACTGTCTTGCCGCCTTTTGCGGTATAGCGCAGATGTATCGACTGACCGGAGAACTCGATGTGCCGTTGGCGCAGGGTCGTGGCGCCGTAACTGCCGTTGTCCTCTGTGTACTGCGGGTTCCCAATCCTGAGCGAGCCGCGATCCATCAGGGCAAGGACAGCAGCGACCGCCGTTTCCTCTTCGCCTATGGTGCCGCTCAGCCTGTCGCTGATCCACCTGCGCAACTGCGGCAGGCTCTCGGCGAAACTGACCAAATTGTCGAATTTCTGTTCTGCCCGCAACAACTGCCACGCGGGATGGTAGCGATATTGCTTGCGATTGCGCGCGTCGCGCCCGGTGGCCTGCAGGTGACCATTTGCCAATGGGCAGAGCCAGACATCCGTATAAGCAGGGGGCACGCCAAGCCGGTTGAGCCGGTCCACTTCGGTACGGTCCCCGATGTGGCTGCCATCAGGCATATGATAGGAAAACCCGCGACCGCGACGTCGGCGCGAGATCCCGGGCTGATCATCCTTGCAATAGACCAGTTTCATCAGGTCGATCCACGTTTGGCGGGACTTCGGACCCGCAATGTGCGGGCCGCCTGTCGAGCAGGCGGCCCGAATGGCGTCAGCTCATCACCATGACGGATTTTACATTCACAAATTCCTTCATGCCAAAGCCTCCATGTTCGCGGCCATAGCCGGAGTCCTTGACGCCGCCGAAAGGCATGTTGGGGATTGCCAGGCCAAATCCGTTGATGAAGATCATGCCGGTGTCGAAATGATCGCGGGCGAGGGCAATCGCCTTGTCGGTATCTTTGGTCATGATGCCACCGCCGAGACCAAATCGGCTGTCGTTGGCAATGCGCATCGCATCCTCTGCGTCCTTGGCGCGGATCAGTGCGGCCACCGGGCCGAAGAGTTCGTCGTCATAGGCAGGCTGGCCCGGGGTCACGTTTTCCAGAACGGTCGCCGGATAGTAGAAACCCTTGCCCTCTGGCATTTCGCCGCCGCAGAGGATCTTGGCACCGCCTGCGACACTGTCCGTGACCTGCTGATGGAGGTCATCGCGCAGATCTTTCCGTGCCATCGGTCCAATGTCGGCATCGTCACCCATCGGGTCGCCCGGGGTCACGTCTTTCATGGAGGCAACATAGGCGTCGCGGAATTCATCGTAAATTGCGTCGACGACGACGAAGCGCTTGGCAGCAATACAGGTTTCGCCATTGTTATAGGTCCGCCCCTGCACGCAGGTCTGGACAGCTGCGTCGATGTCCGCATCTTCCAGGACGATGTAGGCATCGTTGGATCCCAGTTCCAGCACGGTCTTTTTCACCGCTTCGGCCGCCTTTGCGCCCACTTTGCGGCCGGCGCCATCGCTGCCGGTCAGTGTCACGCCGCGCACCAGGTTGTGGCTGATCAGGGCGTCCGACTGATCGTGGGAAATCACCAGAGCCTGGAACAGGCCCTTTGGCAGGCCCGCGCTTTCGTAGATCTCCTGCAGCATCTGGCCCGAGCCGGTTACGTTGGAGGCGTGTTTCAGAAGTACGCCGTTACCGGCGATCAAGCTCGCGATTGAGTAGCGCACCACCTGGTAGGCTGGAAAATTCCAGGGCTGGATGCCGTAGACGACACCAATGGGGGAATAGAAGATATGCCCTGTCTTGCCACCTTGGATATCGCGCTCTTCGGGGGCGAATGCCGAGGGGGCCTCTCCTGCACTGTAGTCGCAGATGGCCGCGCAGAGCTCGACTTCCTGATGGCTCTGTTTCAGCAGCTTGCCCATTTCTTTTGTCATCAGTTCGGCAAGCTCATCCTTGCGCTCACTCAGGGCGGCCCCGATGGCTTTGATGACCTTCGCGCGCTCTTCTACCGGGGTCTGGCGCCAGCTGAGAAAGGCCTCATGGCAGCTTTGTACTGCAGTTTCCATCGCCTCGTCGCTCAGCAGGGAATAGCTGTTGAGGGTTTCTCCAGTGGTTGGGTTCACGGTCTGAATGGTGTCGGACATGGTTGACCTTTCTCTCTGACGGCAGGAGGGGAGTTCTTTGCCTATGGCTTGCAAGATCAACGTGGCTTGGTGGTTTGGGTTCCCGTCAATCGCCAGGACGTGAGGTCGCGGTTGTCTTTTGCTGGTTTGACCTAAGGTGCGCTGCTGGTTGGATTGCCTTCTTTGAGACGGGAACATATATAGAACATATGACTCGACAAACGCTGGATCAAAAGCTCGCTATCCTCAGCGACGCCGCAAAATATGATGCGTCCTGTGCGTCTTCGGGATCGACAAAACGTGACTCCCGCGATGGGAAGGGCTTGGGCTCGAATGAGGGTACGGGCATCTGCCATGCCTACACGCCGGATGGTCGCTGCATCAGCCTGCTGAAGATCCTGATGACCAACTTTTGCATTTACGACTGCACCTACTGCGTGAACCGGGTGTCGTCCAATGTGCCGCGCGCGCGGTTTTCTGTCGATGAGGTTGTAAAGCTGACGATAGAATTCTACCGACGCAACTATATAGAAGGTCTGTTTCTGTCCTCCGGTATCATCCGGTCCCCGGATGCGACGATGTCAGATATGGTGCAGATCGCGCGAAAGCTGCGGCATGAGGAGAATTTTCGCGGATATATTCATCTCAAGACCATTCCCGATGCTGCCCCTGAATTGATTGCCGAAGCTGGGCTTCTGGCGGATCGGCTGTCGATCAATGTCGAGATGCCAAGCGATGCCGCCGTGCGTGAACATGCGCCGGAGAAAGATCCCGGTCAGATCCGCAAGGCGATGGGAGACGTCCGGATGCGCGCTGATGCAGCCAGGGAGGCGAGCTATACGGGCAGGCGTCCGCCGCGATTTGCGCCCGCAGGTCAGTCGACGCAGATGATCATAGGGGCGGATGGGTCAAATGATGCGATGGTGCTGGGGCAATCGACCCGGCTTTATGCAAGCTACAAATTGAAGCGCGTGTATTATTCCGCGTTTTCGCCCATCCCCGACAGTTCGGCCAAGCTGCCGCTGATCTCGCCACCGTTGCAGCGTGAACACCGGCTGTATCAGGCCGATTGGCTGCTGCGGTTTTATGATTTTCAGCTCGATGAGATCACATCGGTCACGCCGGATGGAAATCTGGATTTGCAGGTCGATCCCAAGCTGGCCTGGGCGCTGGCACATCGCGAGATCTTTCCGGTGGATGTGAACCGGGCCAGCCGGGAACTGCTGCTGCGGGTTCCGGGGTTCGGGGTCAAAACGGTCACGCGGATCCTCAGCACGCGACGGCATCGGATGCTGCGATACGAAGATCTGGTTCGTATCGGGGCCTCGATGAAGAAGGCGCGTGCCTTTGTCGTTGCTGGCGGGTGGACACCGGGCGATTTGACCGACAGCGCGGATTTGCGGGCTCGGTTTCTGCCGCCGCCGGAACAATTGGCCCTGTTTTGATGTATCATGCCGAGATGCCCCTGATCGGGACGGCAGAGGCCTGGCGTCGGGCAGCGCGAGGGTTTCTGGCGCAGAATATCCCACCTGACGCCATCCTGTGGAACAATGAATGCGCCGCGCCGGATCTATTCGCCTCAGAGGCGCGATCGGCTCCAGGCGGAGAGGTCCAGGTCCCGCGCAGCTTTGTTACCCTCGCCGATAAGGTCGTCTGGCATAGTGATCCGAACCGTTTTGCCCGGCTCTACGGGTTTCTCTGGCGCCTGCGCAGTGAACGCGGGTTGATGAGCGATCGGGCTGACGCGGATCTGGCGCGATTGCGCCAGATGGAAAAATCGGTGTCGCGCTGTCAGCACAAGATGAAGGCCTTTGTGCGGTTTCGGGAGTTGGGTGCCGCTGACGCGCCGCGCCGATCTTTTGCGGCGTGGTTTGAGCCGACACATCACACGGTGGAGCCGACCGCTACATTCTTTGCCCGCCGCTTTGCCGATATGGACTGGCGTATTCTGACACCTGACGTGTCGGCCATATTCGAGGGTGGGCAACTCAGGTTTGAACCGGGGCAGCCAAGGCCCGACCTGCCGGAGGATGCGAGCGAGGCGCTGTGGATCACTTATTTCCGCAATATATTCAATCCGGCGCGGTTGAAGGTGCAGGCGATGCAATCGGAAATGCCCAAGAAGTATTGGCAGAACATGCCGGAGGCCGTCGCTATTCCTGACCTGATCGCCTCGGCCCCGGAGCGGGCGCGCGCGATGGCTGAGGCGGCGCCAACTCTGCCACCGTTGCGGGCTGTGCGGGTACAGGCCCGACTACCTGCGGCCAACCCTGTCTGGCAAGGAGCAGCTGGGGGTCTGCCGGAGGCCATCAACAGCTGCACGCGCTGCCCGCTCCACCGGTCGGCCACGCAGGCGGTGCCCGGTGAAGGGCCGACAGATGCCGCGTTGATGATCGTCGGCGAACAGCCCGGTGATCACGAGGATCTGGCGGGGCGTCCATTTGTTGGCGCCGCCGGGCAACTGTTCGACCAATTGGCCGCGGAGGCCGGCCTGCCGCGACAGGCAGCCTACGTCACCAATGCGGTCAAACATTTCAAATTCACGCCAAGAGGGCGCAGGCGGATACATCAGCGGCCCGATGGATCGGAGATCCAGCACTGCAAGATCTGGCTCCGGGCCGAGCTGGAACAGGTCCGGCCGCGGTTGGTCCTTGCGCTTGGTGCCACCGCGACGCAGGCTTTGTTGGGATCAGGTGCGGACATTCTGCGGCGGCGTGGCACCATCGAACATCGCGCCGACGGCACGCCGGTATTGATCACCTTGCATCCATCGTATCTGTTGCGGAGCCCAGATCCTGAGCAGCGCAGCCGTGACACCGAGAGCCTACGCGCGGACCTTCGCCTGGCTGCCGATTGGTTGCGCATGGATACGGTGAAGCATCGGCGCGACTAATCTGTACTGGTCGTGCTGGTCGAGCCGGAGGCCGCAAGTCCCGCCACCAGGGCAAGCCCCAGCAGGCCCATAGCAGGTGCAATCATTGGGGCAAACTGGCCCACGACCGGCTCAACGAGCAGCAGACATTCGTCCTCTTCCGCATCCCGTTCATCCTCGCACTTCAGCTGATCATCGTCCTGCTTAACGGTCTGAGCAGCACCGGGTGCCCCGAGCAAAGACAGGACCATCAAAGTGATGATCATGAGGCGGGTGACCGGTCCTGTCGATGTCAGGCCGGTCAATTGACTGCTGCCGCAACAGGTGTGGTGATCAGCGACGGGGTGATCTGGCGCAGGGTGCGACCCCATTTTGTGACCGGGTTTTCGGCCACAAAGATCACGTCATCGGGGCGCAGCTGAAATTTCGTCGCGAGTGTCAGATTGGCGGCGCTGCTGGCATTCAGATGCCAGGCGGTAACCGCGCCGAATTCGCGCGGATCGCTGGAGGCGCGCAGCACATAGACCTGCGAGACGTCACCAGTTTCGCGGGCTATTCCACCGCCCGCATCATAGAGTGCATCGGCCAGCGTGGCCTGACGCTCATACGGCAGGGGGTATCGTGTCTGATTGTCGACCTCCCCGGCCAGATAGACGTAATCGCGACCATTGGCACCCAGCGCCTCGCGGGCTTCGAAGGTGCTGCGTTGCTCAGCATTATCACTGCGGCGGAGGGTGATCGCGGTGTTCAGCTCGCTCAGCTCCTGCGCGCGGGCAGCCAGAGTTGTCTGCTTCAGGCGAATTTGCTGTTCAAAGAAGCGTTCGGCCCGGTTTAGGTTGAAGTCCGTGTCGACAAATACCGCATCGCCGGAGACAAGACGCGTGTTCTGCAGGTCGGGGCTGGCATAGAAATCCGTCAGCGGGATCTGGTAGAGGTCGCCGTCGCGGTAAATCCTCACCGAGCTGACATCAATATCTGGGACGGACACGCTGCCTGCGGCGGCAAGGGCTTCGCTGAGGTAGAGCGGCGTCAATGTGATCGGCAGCACGCCAGGTTTACCGACGGCACCGCCAACCGAAACGCGGCGTGAATTGAACTCGGCGATCTCAAGGCTGAATGTCGGATCGAATTGCGCTTCGACCAGTTTCTGAAACAGCAGCTCTTCGGCATCTTCGATGGTCAGCCCGCCGATGCGGATGCGGCCGACGTCGGGTATATTGACAGAGCCATCATCCTGCACGGTATAGCCGTTGCGGCTGTTTTGCGCGGCAAGCAGGCCGGTGAGCTGCTCAAGCGTGTTGCGCGTGGACGGTGTCGCCAGCATCACGACATCACCAACCCCGATCTGATAGGGCATCTGCGGTACGGAAGGGGGGGGCTTCAGGGCGAGGCGTTGATTGCGCGCACCTTCCTGAGTTGAGGGTGCCTCAGGCAGGCGGCCCGCCCCGCGGCCAACCAGGCCCGCGCCGGTTCCCGCTGATCGTGCATAGGCATCCGGAAGGGATTGCGGCGCATAAGGCGCGCGGTTGGCCTGGATCACGGTTTCGCCATTCAGCGGAACCACACGCACCTGCGTGCCATCCCCGGCGCCGGGGATGACGTCAGAGCTGCGGTAGATGGTCGAGCATCCTGCCAGCGCAATTGTGGCGCAGCAGATCATAGAAATCAGGCGCAAGGTCTTTCCTCCGGTCGGGGTGGGGTAGTGTTGGTCGGATGCGATAGGGGTGTGCGGATCATGGCGTCACTCGCAGTCGCGTTGTCATATTGCCGATAAACGGCCCGGTCCACTGGCGGCTTTGGATCAACCTGTTGTCTGATGACCGCAGCCAATAGAGGTTCAGGAACCGCTGCTCAGGGTTTTGGCAGTTTTCGACCATCAGACGGCTCGCAATCTGCTGGTCGCCAATGGTCAGGGTGCGGGGGCCGCGATCCTTGATTTCGCAGTGATATGTCCGGGTCTCAATCTGGTCGTTTCCGGTCAGATAGCTGTGAAAGCGCAGCGCCGGGCCTTCTGCATGTGTAAAAATCCGCCCACGGGATTGATCCTGTTCAACGGCCATAAGACCGATACCGAAGCCACGGGTTGCGTGCAGCAGACCCCGGTCGGTTTGCAGGCTGGCACCGTCCGAGGACAGCCAGGTCACCAGACCCGCCCGCTCCGTCTCCCGAAGCATCACGCCGCTTCTTCCTGTCTGGAGAAATCCAACCTGCATCTGTTCTGCGCCAGCCTCGGCCAGCTCCGCGACGTGAGGTATGGCAGAGGAGAGACCGCCCTGCCGCAGCTGCTGAAGGGTCAGGATCTCACGCTCGTCATTTGTGCAGGCTGCGAGGATCAGGCAGCCAATAGCAGCGCTGCTGATGACCAGGTGGTGGAGCTGTCGGGTGATCGTCATCTGGAGTAACGCCCCCATTGTGCGGCAAGCGCGCGCCCACGGCTGTCGCGCACTTTTTCATAGAGACGTGTCTGCAGGTTGAGCCGCGCGCCGCCATCGCGCAGCACGGGGCGGATAACCTGCGTGATACTCTGTCGCGACGGTTTGCCGGTGAGCCAGGCAACGGGCACCTCAACATGGATGCCCTTGTCAAAGGAGCCTTCGCCGAAATCCTCGGAAGATGTATCGGTCAGCGTTGCAAAGGCCCCAACCTTGAAACCGTTGTTGAATTCACGGTCGATGGTGACGGTGGTGCCCCAGTCACCAGCCAGATACCGGCCCATATCGACCTGAACATGATAGTCGCCGCGCGTTTTGTAATAGACCGAGGCATGACCGGTCACGACGTCGTAGTCCTGAAATCCGAACTGGACGTCGAAATCGCGTTGCCGGACATAATTAAGCTCGGCTCCTAACGCCAGGCTGCTGCCAACGGGGAACCACAACACCTCTGCCGATATGCCGCCAAACATCTGCTCGAGATAGCCTGCAGTGACGCGCGCAAACAGATCCTGATGCGGGCGCCAGACGTAATCGGCTGTCAGATGGCTGAGGCGCAGATCGGATTCCGACGCATAGCGGGCCCAGTCCGAGCGGACCCGCGGCAAGACCGAATTTGACGGGCGGGCGGAGGCGTCGAGATTGCCGATCACTGGTTGGCGCAGCTGTCCGGCAAAGGTCAGGCCGGGCGCAGGTTGATAGGCGGCTCGCAGTTCCGCCCCGACTTCGTAGCGCAGCGGCTCATCTGGATCAAAGAAAGACAGCTGCGTGTAAGGCCCGAAGCGATAGGTGAACCGAGGGAAGGCGTCGATGCCAGCGCTGTTGGGGATCGGCTCTGGGGCGTCTTCGATATCTGCACGGGCAAGGCTGCGCCAGGCGCCATCCAGATCGCCTTCCAGCTCGTAGAGGTCGTTCCGCTGCGTGGTGACGCGGGTCGTGGGCAGGCCGTTCTCGGCCAGCGTGACCTCAAACTGTTGCAGATGCGGAGGCAGGGTATTTGCCATAACGCGATTGGTCCGACCGACAGCCTGCGCGGAGGCGCCGTAGCGCATGTTCTCCACCGTGATCCGCGCTTGGCTGCCCACGCGTTCGAAGCTGAGCAGCCGGATGCCCTCGGACTCAAGCTGGGATTGCAGCACGCCGTAGAGTCGGGCAGGCTCGGCGGATCCGGTTTCGCCCTGGGCGAGGTTCCAGCTGGCCAGGGCGACCTGTTCTTCCGGTTTCAGCGCAGGCGCGGCGGCTCCCTGACCGCCGGGAGCAGCGGCGCGGCGCGGATCAAACGCATAGCTCAGCTGAACGGCGAGGGCCGATCCGTTGAGATAAGAGCCGCCCAAAGTGACTCCGTTGTCGAAGCGGTAGGATGCGCCGATGTTGACAGGTGAACGGATGTCATTCAGCCCACGTTGAGCTTCGGCTGAATAGGTGTCGGAGGAATATTCGGCGGTAAGCGACCAATGCGGAGTTACATCCCAGCGCAGACCGCCAAACAATGCGGCGTCGCCGCGGAACCAATTGCCAAAGTCCAGTTGTCCGGTTGTGGATATGCCGCCGGCGTTTGAATCTTGTCGTGTATCAAACCGCCCATCGAGTGCCGTCAGTGGATTGCGCTGCCCGCCGCGCCCGGCAAGCCGACCCCAGCCAATCCCGCCGGTGACGGTCAGATCGGGAGTGACATGTTTTGTGGCCACGAGGTATTCGCTGGCGTAGACGCCGGTCCCGCCGAAATCCCGCAGGCCAAGGGCGATAGCCGGTCCCGCCGCTGTTTCATCGCGCAGTTGAAAATGGATATCAAAGCTGCGGTCATACCGGCTAAGGTCGACGCCGGCGTCGAAACCGCGCAGAAAGCTATAGCGAAAACTGCCGTAGATATTCGGCAACATCTGAAACGTCAGGGTGTTGCGGCTGGTGTTCTCGAAGTTTGAGGTGGTCAGCGCGATGGTTCCGTCGGGCAGAACCTCTGCGGTCGGCATATCGACCAATCCGGGCGTTCCATATGTCGATAGTGTCTGGGCCGGAGCCTGAATGGCACCCAGCGGGCCGCTGAGCGTACCCAGGCAGCCAATCATAAGAATTGCGTGTCCCCGCATTCCCACCCAGCCTCGTCGTGCCCACCTTTTTCGGCGGTGCTTCTTCACACTGCTCCCAACCCCGCCTAACACTAGACCAGCAGATTTGCCGGTTATGACAGCATCAGGCCCCCAGGGAGCAGCGATTATGTTCAAAAGGTTAATTACCGGAATTCGGCGAAAACCACAAGATTTTGCAGCTCTCAATCCAGAATTGCGTTTTTATGTTATCGGCGATGTTCACGGATGCGACGATCTGCTGGCCCGCCTTCTGGAGCAGCTTGATCCGGCGCTGCCTCTGGTCTGCCTGGGCGATTACATCGACCGCGGCGAACAGAGCGCCGCAGTTCTGCGCCGTCTCATGAACCGGCCGGATACAACTGCCCTGATGGGAAACCATGAAGCCATGCTGCTGGATTTTCTGATCGACCCGGTTGCACATGCCGCAATCTGGCTGCGCAATGGCGGGCTGCAAACGCTTGCGAGTTTTGGTGTCACCGGCATATCGGAACATTCATCGGCCGCCAGTTTGGAGCAGGGAGCGGCTGCGCTGCGCGCAGCGATGGGTCCAGAGATGATCGCTTGGGTAGAGGGTCTGCCCACCTGTTGCCAATCCGGTAATATATTCATGGCCCATGCCGGTGCGGATCCGGGCGCTCCGGTGTCAGAACAATTCCGGCAACAGCTGCTATGGGGTTGCCCAGATGCCCGCAAGGTACGCCGCAAGGATGATATCTGGGTTGTTCATGGCCATTGGATCGTCACTGAGCCTACTGTTGCCGACGGTCGGATCGCCTTGGATACTGGTGCCTTCGCAACCGGGCGGCTGACAGCTGCTGAAATCGATCTCGGCACAGTCAGGTTTATCTCCACCTGAGGCGGGCTGTACCGGCCATCGGAACGAAACCGGCTCTTGCGCGTTTCTCATCGAGCGGATCTGGGAGAATGGGTCATGTCATCCAAAAGCAAAGCCGAAATCTGGGATCAGTGGAAAACAGCCGTCAATATGGCGCCTGCTGAATTGGAGAGCTGGCTGGAGACCGAAGAGAGCAAATCGGTTGGCGACAGTGACAACGGCGAGTCGACGGGACATGCGTCTGGACGTCGGATCGTCAAGATCAAACGCACGAACAAGGATGACCTGACTCAGGAGGACTATGAACACATGGCTAAGGTTGTTGGCTATGTCAGACGACATTGCGCCCAGGGCGGACCCGAGGACGACATTGAAAACAGCCGGTGGCGATACTCGCTGATGAACTGGGGGCATGATCCGTTGAAATCCGATGGGTGTTCCTGACATAGGAGAGGCCAATGACCACAGCGAAGAAAAACGACCCTGAACTCTGGGAAGAAGTGAAAGAAGACCTCACCAAAAGCGGCAAGGGCGGCGAACCGGGGGAATGGTCGGCCCGCAAGGCACAGCTGGCCGTCCAGGAATACAAGCGCCGTGGTGGTACCTATGCCGAAGATGGTCCCGATCAGGAAGATACTGACCTCAATCAATGGAGCGAGGAGGACTGGGGGACCAAATCCGGGGCCGATAGCAGCGAGACCGGAGAGCGATATCTGCCAAAAGAGGTGAGGATGATCCTGACCGAAAAAGAATACCGGCGCTCGACCCGAAAGAAGCAGAGCGATACCCGCGATGGCCAGGAACAATTCTCCGACCAACCAGAGGATGTGCAGGAGAAGGTCGCGCGTATCAAGGAAAGTGGCCCAACCTATGACATGCTCTATGAGCGGGCACAGGATCTTGATATCGCAGGTCGCTCGGATATGGACAAGGATGCCTTGATGATGGCGATCCGCGTGGCAACGGATGAGAACGGGCGCGCCAAGGGCAGCAAGGCTGCCTTGAACGCCCATACGAAGGCGGAGCTTTATGAACGGGCGCAGGATCAGGGGATCTCGGGGCGCTCCGACATGTCCAAAGCCGATCTGGTCGATGCGCTTGCCAAATCGTAGGCGCTGCTTCTGACAGGCGTTGTTGGTGTCGTCGGCTACCCGGCCAATCTGCGCATAGCCATCTCGACCGGGCCATGTTTGGTGTAGCGTGACCAGAGATAAGCGTAAACCGTCGCGGCAGCGCAAAAAACAAGGGCTGCTGACACGGCCGTTTCGGGGGATTGGCCGCCCAATAGCCCCATCTCTTCCAATATGCCCATACCGATCAGAATATGAGCCAGATAGAGCGTCAGTGTCTGGCGCCCAGCGGGCGCGAGCGCCTGCATCACGCCAATGCGGGTCAGAATTGGTGCAAGCAGGAGACAGCCACCGATCACCACACATGCGGTGGAAAGACCAGCAACCATATAGAGCGGCATAGGAGGAATTGGCAGTGTCGTCGCCAAATCGGCCAGGTCAGGGTCGACTTGGCGCAGGCTTTGGACGGCGATGGCGCTCGCCTTTTCAACTGCGGCGTAGGTGATGGCTCCGAAGAAGACCAGATAGATCTGGAACCGCCGGTTTTGCAGCGGCATTCTGGACAGAAGAACGCCAGCCAGGAGAAACGCCAGCCACGGCACGACGGGGTGCCAGCCGTTGAAAAACAAATGGCGCAGGAAACCACGGATCGTCCAGAGATCGGAATAGGAGTAGAGCTGCCAGTCCCAGCCGGTGTCGTAGTCTAGGACGAGGATCATTGCCGGAAACATCAGGATCAGCATCACGATGAGCCAGACGAGGCGCACTGTGGACGCACCGAGTAAGACCGCTCCGAAAAAGAAATATACAGCATAATAGTGCAGGATATCTGCCTCAAAGATCAGCATGTTCACCATCCCCAAGCTAAGCAGAAATGCAGCACGCTTTAACGTCGTCGCAGTGATGCTGGCGGTTGCTCTCCTTGCCGCCAGACCAAGCCCGACACCGGCAAGAACGACAAAGCAGGCCGCCGCGCGCCCTTCAAGCGCCGTACTGAGCAGCGCAACGAGGCCGCTGCCCCCCTCAGCCCCCATGGCAATCTTGAAATTCACGATGACCATTCCGACGAAGGCAAAATAGCGCGCAAGATCTAGGCCTTGCAGACGGGCGGTGTATGAAGGCTGCATTCCAAGTCCGTAATTGAATGAACGTACGTTCACTAACTGGGCCGTGCGAGCCAAGCTTTCAACCCCGGCAGGCAATTCTTCACTGATTAGCTCAGATGAGGTATCAGAATTGCTTCGCCCGGGATCGGTCACCACAGGCGGTAGGCCGGATAGATGCGATGCCCGAAAGGATACGATGAGCGCGATACGGGTGAAACGCGCGTATATCGATCCTTGACTAAAATTTTCGAGGCATCTTATCATGTGAACCATCGCGAACTTATGCTGAGTTTGCGATATATTGACCGGTTGGGGTCGCGTTTTTTTGCGATACTGGAGTGATGAGTAAAGATGCCGAACGCAGTATTGAATGATATTCTGGAACTGGAAGAGTGGCTCGAGTACGTTGGTGGTACGCTCGCCTATAGTGGTAATGCCGATTTGCTTGCAGCATTCAACGCAAGCAATGTGACGCAGCTGACTGTTGGAGAATTTCTGATTATCATCGACGCGGCCGAGCAGGCGATTTTGTCGATCAACTGGCAGGATCTGATCAATCAGATCGCGGAGCTGCTAAACACGCCATTTATCTCTGACCAGCTTACGGCCGCAGAAAAACAGGCCATTCTTGACGCTGTGGCGATGATTGAACCCTCGGATATTACCGAGGGGTTTGACCTGTTGCGCGCCGAGTTCGCAGGCATCAATAGCGGGACTCTTGTTGTAGATGCTATGAATATCGCGGGCGGTGAAACGCCCGTTGGAACTGAAGCCGATGATATCCTCACCGGTACTATCGGCAGCGATGAGGTCGCTCTGTCGGCTGGCGATGATGTCTTCATCGCGGGGCAGGGAGATATCGGTGACGACACTATCCGTGGCGGGTCCGGTGATGATACGATCAACGGAGGATCCGGCCAGGATGTTCTATTCGGTGGTAGCGGAGCAGATCTGCTGCGCGGTGGTTGGGGGTCGGACCTGCTTAAGGGCGGACGTCAGGCGGATGTTCTGAACGGTGCGCAAGGCCATGATACGATATACGGTGAAGGCGGTGCCGACAGGCTGGATGGTGGATCGGGTAACGATCGGCTGGTAGGCGGTTCTGGCCATGATACCATATTGGGTGGAGCAGGTATCGATCGGTTGTTCGGCGGCAATGGAAACGATCTTTTGATCGGTGGCGCGCAAGCGGATTACTTCATTTTCCGTGGTAATTTTGGCGATGATACGGTCCGTGATTTTGCTGCGGGAAGTGATGCAGAAAAAATTGATCTGCGAGCTGTCGTCGAAATTTTGGATCTCTCGGATCTTCGTGACAACCATCTGACGCAGGACGGCAATAACGCCGTGATTGCGGATGGTCTTGGGAACACGATCACCCTTCTCGGGGTCGATATCGGCGACCTCGATGCCGGTGATTTTATATTCTGACAATATGCGGCTTCGGCGGTGCATCTACGTTCTGCCGCCGAAGCACATCCCGACTGGCTGCGCACATGCCTGCGAGCTGGCGATATCCTAACCCAAATCGCGCAGCAGTGCCTGGGATGGGGTGCCGTCCGCTGGCAGGCCGCGGCTGCGTTGGTAGGCACGAATGGCGTCTTCGCTGTTCGGTCCGATGACACCATCTGCACCGCCTGTGTCAAAGCCCTTTGCCGTGAGGCGCTTCTGCAGCTGGATGCGATCATCCTTGGTTAGACCATTGGCATCGGGCGGAAAGCTGCTGCGCAACGGCCCCGCACCGCCGATACGATCAGCGAGGTGGCCGACGCCAATCGCGTAGGCGTCAGAGTTGTTATAGCGCTTGATCGCGCGGAAGTTGCTGGTGACGGCAAATCTTGGACCGCCTGCCTGCGGCTGGATGATTGTGCCACTGGTTGGCGCAGAACCGACCACCTCCCGGCCCCAACGCTGACCCCGTGTCCAGCCGTTGCGGGCCAGATAGGCCGCTGTTGAGGCCAGAGCATCGCTGGGGTCATCCGACCAGATGTCGCGGCGGCCGTCGCCGGTGAAATCGACGGCAAAGGCCTGATAGGATGTGGGAATGAACTGTGTATGCCCCATGGCACCGGCCCAGCTGCCGGTCATGCGGGCTGCCGAGATGTCACCATTCTGCAAGATTCTCAGGGCAGCGATCAGCTGTTTCTCAAAAAACGCTCCGCGCCGACCGTCGAATGCCAGGGTTGATGTTGCTGAGATGACCGGCACGTCGCCCCGGCGCTCTCCGAAGAAGCTCTCCAGACCCCAGATTGCGGCAATGATTTCGGCATCGACGCCATAGGTCTGCTCCAGCGCGTTGAGCGTATTGCGGTGGCGTGCATAGGCCGCGCGTCCTTTGTTCACCCGTTCGTCCGAGGCGGCAATCGAGAGATAGTCTTCGAGGCTGCGCTTGAACTCGGTCTGGTTGCGGTCGCGTTTGATGACACCTGGCAGATAGCCTGCGCTGCGAAAGGCGGTGCTGAGCGTGCTGTTGCTGATCCCTGAAGCCGCAGCGCGTTGGCGGAACTCTGCGACCCAGGCGTCGTAGGCTGCGTTTGGTACCGGGCGAAGATCGTCAGGCAGACCGCTGGCCCTGCCTGACGTCCCGCTACTGGTCGTGCCACCGCTGCAAGCCCCGAGGCCAAGCGCCATAAGTCCAATTCCGAAACCGCGTCGTGAAATGCTCATCTGCCTGCCTGCTGGTTATTCATTTGGGACAACACTAGCGGATCATCGACGCCCTGCAAGGTTTCGACGGCGATAATTTGCCAGCCCAACCGCTGGAAAAAGGCATGCCTACCCTTGGCTTTCAGGCTCGCTCGCGAGCCGGTAGGTCGCGCGCTCGGCGGGGGTCAGCAAATAGATTTCATCCCATGGCGTCACCAGCGCATGGCGCATGATCAATGGATCCACCCCCATGTCCTGAAGGTACTCCATGACCTCGCCTTGGCCGCGCTGGATCTGCTCCACCGCGACAAACGCCGGGAGCACCGTGTTCTGCCCAAAATAATGCTGATGTACACCGATCATCGCATCCGGATCAGCATGTCGCGTGACACCTGCGGCCAGAATATAGGGGCAGGCCGAGAGGCATATGTCGCTGGCGGTCATCACGGTGGCGATCTCGCGCGCCCGCAATGCGCGACCGATTTCAAGCGCGTCGTAAACTGACCCGCCGGGGCTGTTGAGGTACGTCTCTGTCGGGAGGCGTTCCAGAGCGTCGAGATAGGCAACGACCCGTGCGGCGTCGCCTTCGGCGATCCGCCCTGTAAGTGTCAATACCGGCTCACCCTCCCATTCTGGGGTTGCGATGTCCAATCGGTCCGGCATGTCCCGGGTGTCGGGTAGCGGTCTGCTGCCCGGCGCTGGGGCGCGATCCGGCAGTTGATCGGGCGTATACCGCCGGGTTTGGTCGCCCGGACCAATCGGTGCTGTCAGGGCGGGTGCCGATGATGGCCACGCCAGCTGCGGGACGATCTTTGCGAGATCTGTGCCCAGCAATACGGCAGCGAACCCAAATTGCGCCGCCAGCACCCAGCGCAGCACACGCCAGGTTTCCGGCAACCGTCTGCGCCTTGTCGCTGCCAGGTCCTGCTGATGGTCTGCCCGGTCAGTCGGCACGGCGTTTATCGTCCAGATTGGCTATATCCGATGCCGAGCTGCCAGAGGTCACATCTGGGGCCGGAGTGGGGTGGGCAGGGGTGATTGATGCAGCCCGGTCGAGAGAGGTGTCGATATCGCGGATGGCTGCAACGGCGGCCCGCAACTCGGCCAGCGTCATAGTGTCTTCGGTTGCTGCGCCTTCGCGTCCGGCGCGGATAGCAGCCTGTGTGATGGCGATAATCAGAACCAGGACGGCCGGAAGCAGATCAATCGCGATAGCGCCGGCCCAGGAAGGCACAAAGTTCCCCGCATATAAGATAACCGCATCAGCTGCGGAGACCGGCGTATATGTGGTATCGCGCGGGGGCGTCATGCCCAATACGGCGGCAGCAGCCGCGCCCAGCCCGTCGGCGCGCTGCGCCAGCACACGTCGGACGCTGTCGATGGTGGCTTGCTGGCCCTGCCGCGTGGCGGCATCCGATCCGTCCAGCTCGGGGGTGACGACGCTATCGGAGAGATCCCGCGCCGCGCGCTGCACCAGAGGGGCAACCGATAGCTGTCGCAACTGGGTGATCACATTTGCCAGACGAACCGCTTCCTCGGAAAACTGCACCGACCGTTGCGCGACCGGCCCCTGTTCCACCGTCAGGGCGCGCATACGAGACAGGATCGCGTTGCCTTCATCAAAGGCGGATTCGACCAGCGGTTGCTGGCTGGTGATCTGGGTTTCTAGCGCTGCAAGCTCATCTGATTTCTGACGGAGCAATCGGAAGACCGCGCCCTGACCGGCAAAACCGGACAATTGACCGGTTGCTTCCTGCTCGGAAAGGTCGACGAAGGTCTGGCGCACCCGCGCGACGTCCCGGGCAAGGCTCTGGCCGCTTTGGGTGATTTCATCCGCACGTTCCAGGGCTGTCTGGTAGTCCTGAACAGTTACTGCCAGATGCTGTTCAACCGCGGCTGCACCGGCGAGCGCTGCGGCGTTGAGCCAGGACGACATGGCGATTATCGCGAGCGAACCGAGCGCCATTGACAGCACAAGGCCAATGCGGGCGGCCGCCGTGCGTACGGTTGGAACCAGCCGCATCATGTAGGACCAGAACACGAAAATCCCGACCGAGACCGCAACCGAATAGGCGAGCGCCGCAATCACCGAGAACGCGCCGGTATCATCCAGCAACGAAGAAACCCCAAGATAGGTGTAGATACCCGAGGCGACAGCCAGCACGCCAAGAGCGGTGCCGGTGATGCTGTCGAGCCAGCTGAGGTGATTTTCGAGATCGCGAGCATTTTGCGCGGCGCGTGCCTCGCTGCGGCTCAGCCCGGAGGTATGGCCGCTTGTGCGGTCCGAGGGCTGACCGGGGTGCCGAGTGGTCATTCGCAGTGCTCCCTTTTGCTTGCTTCAAGATATGGTGCAGGGGAGAAGATGCAATTGCCGCTCGCGTCAGATCGGTGATTTGGTGCAGTATTTGCGCCAGCCCGGTCGGCGGTGGTCAGTTGTCGTCCTGCGAGTCATCCTTGGCATTGTCGAGATCTGGCCGGTGCTGTTGCGCCCAATCCACGATCGTCAGGATGAGAAACGACAGCACCGCAACCGCTGTGGCTTCGGCAAGGAAGCCAAAACCAACCGCAATCCCCACCACGCCGACAACCCATATTGCGGCACCGCTCCCTACACCGCGAAGTCTGCCCGCTTCTGTCGTAGACATAACGGCACCAGCACCAAGAAACCCGATGCCGCCGACGATACCCTGAATGGTTCGTGACGGATCAATGGCTGCGGTCCCCTCTTCAGCGGCTGCGGCGAGGTTAAGCGTCAGTATGGTCAAGGCACAGCAGCCCAGGCAGATCAGCATATAGGCTCGCGCGCCCAGAGGTTTGTGCTTTATCTCGCGGTCCAGTCCGACCAGCAGCCCCAGAGCGACGGCAAGACAACAGCGCAGAAGAAAGCTGTCGAAGGCGATCATAGCGGCTGTTTGCGGCGCGGACATGTTTTGCCTTTTTTGTGGAGCGACAGATCATCGGGTGTGTCGGGATATGATCATAGTCTTCTATCCTCACAGAAAAAAAGGAAAATTTCCACTGCCGTCTCAGTTATTGCAAAATATCTATGTTTACAGACCGGGGAAGGGAGCGCTATCAATCGACCAATCCAGCGGAGCTTCCGGGTCGTCAGATACCGGGTCCCCAGCCCAAACGAGGTAGAGATGACCGAAACCGCTACTGAAACTGTACTCACAATCTTGCAGCATGATTTTGAAGAGATTGTCAGCGCCTGGATCACGACCCAGAGCGATGAAGGTGTGCAGCGGACCGATCTATTCAGCCATAAAGAGGGGCGCGAGCAGACCAGTGGCCTGATGCGCGCGTTGATCTCGGGGATCGAAAACGGTGCGACCGGTGATCGATTTGATCTCTCCAGCGACGCCTGGGCAGAGCTGCGCAGCGTGCTGGTCGAAGTCACCCAGGAGCGCAGTTCACGGGGTGTGACGCCCAGTGATATGGCCTCCTTTGTGCTGGCGCTCAAAGCGCCGATTTTTTACCGGTTGAAAGATAAACTCGCCGATTTTCCCAGCCAGCTTGTCGAAGAAATCTGGTTCATCAGCCGGGTGATTGATGCCTTTGCGGTCTATTGCGCCGAAGTGTTCATCGCCGAGCGGGATCGTATCATCGAACAGCAGCGCGACCAGATGCAGGAGCTGTCCACGCCTGTGGTCGAACTATGGGACAAGGTGCTGACGCTGCCTCTGATCGGGACGATGGATTCAGCGCGCGCGCAGGAGGTGATGGAGAACCTGCTGGAAACCATTTTACGTCGTGAGGCGGAAGTGGTGATCGTTGATCTGACCGGCGTGCAGACCGTCGATACCCAGGTGGCTCAGCATATGCTGCGTATGGCAGCGGCTGTGCGGCTGATGGGCGCGCAATGTATTATCAGCGGCATCAGCCCGACCATTGCCCAGACGATGGTGCAGCTGGGCGTTGATGTCGGTGAAGTGACCACCCGCTCGACCATTCGCAACGGGTTGGCAGATGCGTTGGATCGGGTCGGCTACGCGATCGTCAAAAAGAAGGACCACTGACATGTCTGCGGCATCGGCCATCTACTTTGTCGAAGGTGTGCTGCTGGTGGCAATCCAGGAAGATATTTCGGATACCGATATTCTGGATCTGCAGGAAGCGCTTTCCGAACGTGTGGTGGCTGATGCGGCTCGGGCTGTTGTGATGGACATCAGCGCATTGGAGATTGTCGATACATTTGTTGGCCGTATTCTGGCGCAGCTGGCCGGTGTCTCCAAGCTGCTGGATGCGCAGACTTATGTCGTGGGTATGCGTCCGGCGGTCGCGATGACCCTGGTTGAGCTGGGTATGGATCTTTCTGAAAGCAAGACCGCGCTGAGCCTCACACATGCCCTGCGTGATCTGCGGGCGCAGAGCCGGGGATGATGCCCACGGATGGTGTTCTGGTTGGCGTATGTGCGCTGATTAGGGACCGTGACGTTATTCATGTGCGCCGAATGGCTGGCCGAGAGATGGAACGACGCGGTGCACGCGCGGGTCAGAAAACCCGATTTGTCACAGCGGTCAGCGAGATTGCAAGAAATGTTATCATGCACGGTGGCGGCGGCGAAGCGCGTATCTATATGCACAGTGACCCCACCGCAATCAGTGTGGTGTGCATCGACAATGGACCTGGTATCGCTGATCTGGACGCGGCGCTCAGGGACGGGTTCAGCACCGCAGGCAGTATGGGACGCGGTCTTGGCGGTGCGCAGCGTTTGACTGATGTGTTCGACGTCGTGACCGAATATGGTAAAGGAACACGCGTGACAATGATGGCTCGCATATGACCCACTGGCTGCCCCTTGCCGATCCAAGCGATGTTTCGGTCTGTCGTCGCACAGCACGTCAGCTGGCGCAGACGGCCGGGTTTTCACGCGCCAGAATTGAGGAAATCGCAATTGTTGCCAGCGAGGCGGCGACCAATGTTTTGCGCTATGCCAAGCGCGGTCGCTGCCTGATGCAGGTCATGCCGGGGGTCGAGGGCCCGCGTCTGGCGCTGATCGTTGTCGATCAGGGGCCGGGGATCGACAGTCTGGAAAAGATGATGCGGGACGGTATCAGCAGCGAGGATTCGGCGGGGCTTGGTCTTGGCGCCATGCAGCGCCTGTCGGACCATTTCGATATCTATTCGACCCGCGACGAAGGCACGGTGGTCGCCTGTGAGTTCCGGCAGACACCCTATCGACCTGCCGCGATGGAGGTTGCGGGGCTTTTGGTGACGCATCCGGCGGAAACGCGCTGCGGGGACGGCTGGGATCTGGCCTGTGTACGTCACAATGCGCGGTCGGACGGGCGGCTGGATCTGATCCTCTGTGATGGTCTAGGCCATGGACATCGCGCTGCTGACGCCGCCGATGCCGTGGTGCATGGGTTTGCCCAGAGGCGAGGCCGGACCCCTGCGACAACGCTGACAGATATTTCAGATGAAATCGCCGCCACACGCGGGGCGGTTGCGGCCTGTGTCGCCGTGGCTGCGGACGGTCGGCGCATGTCCTACGCCGCCGTTGGAAATATCGCGACAATCCGCGCCCGACTGGGCGAAACAAAGCGATTTGCGACCCGTGACGGTCGTCTTGGTGCCGGTCCGGTTGCGCCGTTTTCGGACGAGATCGACCTGTTGCCCGGTGATACGGTTATCTTGCACAGTGACGGTCTTCTGACTTTACGAGACCTGCACGAAAAACCCGCTTTGCTGATGCGTTCAGCCTTGCTGATTGCGGGGAAACTTATGGCTGAGAACTTCCGTGGACGCGACGACGCGGGTCTGGCGGTCATCAAAATCGCGAAAGAGAGCTAACCTCGTGTCTACGGCATTGATAACGGTGAAAATCGACACGGAACAGGATGTTCTGAGGCTGCGATTTATTGCGATGGCGATTACCAAAGCGCTGCATTTCGGCACGTTTGCCCAAACGCGGGCGGTAACGGCCCTGCTTGAGGCTGCGCGCAACGCACAGCAGCATGCCAGCGGCGGGCGGGTTCGGCTCGGCCTGAGGGACGAAAGCAACAAGGTGGCGCTACGGGCCACCATCACGGATCAGGGGCCGGGGATAGAGGGACTTGATGATATCATGCGCGGACGGCGCGCCGCAGCAGCGTCAGCCCGGGCGGGTCTGGGGCTGGGGTTGCGCGGTCTGTCACGCCTCGCGGATCATCATTCGGTGCGCAGCAACCCGGAGGGTACGGAGATAGAGCTGCTGTTTCTCAGCCCGTTGAGAAGCAATGAGATGAGCGAGGCGACGCAGGCCGCGACAGAGGCCATCAGCAAGATACGCGGCGCAGATCCGACCGCAGAATTGGCGGAGCAGAACCGTATGTTGCTTGAGGCACTGACGGAGCGTGATCTCCTGATGAAGGAAGTGCATCACCGCACCGGCAACAATCTGGCCTTGATCGGTGCCCTTATCCGAATGAGTCGACGTGGGGCCGAGTCTGAGGAGACGATTTCTGTGCTGTCCGATCTGGAGGCACGTGTTCAATCCGTCATCCGGGTGCATGAGCAGTTGCAGCGCTCCGCGCGGGTCGATCACTTGCAGGCATTGCCTTTCCTGCGGGAGGTTGCGGCCAATGCCGAAGGGGCGTTCAACTCAGAGGCCCTGAAGGTGGCGGTCGCAGTTCTCGGCGATGACATCGAAATCCCGAGCTCGATGGCGATTGACCTGGGCCTTCTGGCGGGCGAGTTGCTGACAAATGCCTACAAGCACGCTTTTGTCGGGCGGGATCATGGGGAAATCCTGATCGAACTGACAGAGCAGGACGAGGCATTGCGGCTGGTGATTGCTGATGATGGGCATGGTTTGGCTGAGGGTGATGCCAGACCCGAGCGGTCCGGGTCGCTCGGTTGGCGGATGATCCGCAGCATGGTTGGGAAATATGCGGGCACGACGGAGGTGGATGGCTCCAATGGCATGCGGGTTGTGTTTACCTTGCCGTTTGAGCCGAGCAATAGCAGCGGATTATCCTGAGCGGGCCAAGTCGCACCAATAGGAGACGCCCCCGTCGATGGCATCATCGTTGAAATCATACCCGGGATTGTGCAACGGCATGGCGTGCGGACCCTCTGTGCCATTGCCCATCAGGAGAAATGCCCCGGGCCGATGTTGTAGGAACGCGGCGAAATCCTCCGAAAACCCGACACGCCCGTAAGCGGGGTCAACGCTGCCGACCCGTCCAGCCGCAGCCACGGCACGCGCTGTGCCCTCCGGCTCATTGACCAGAGGCTGAAACGACGTGGAGTAGTCCACTTCGCAGACGGCCCCATGTGCCATGGAGATCCCATTGGCAATGGCCCGCATCCTCTCTTCGATCCTGGCAGAGACATCTGCCTCAAAACCACGACAATCCCCTGATATTACGACGTTACTCGCCAGAATATTACGCGCACCATCGGTTTCAAAATCCGTGACGGAGACAACGCAATGATCCCGGGCAGAAACGGAGCGCGAAGTAATGGTCTGCAGCTGGGTCACGATTGCGGCCCCGGTCACAATCGGATCAATCGCTTTTTCAGGCATCGAGGCGTGGCCGCCGCGCCCAGTAATCCTAATTTCAAAGTTATCTTCAAAGGCACAGAACGGACCGGCCTGGGTTGCGAACTGGCCGATTGGCAGCCCCGGCATATTGTGCAGTCCGTAGATCCGGCTGATGTCAAAGCGGTCGAATAGACCATCGGCAATCATCGCGGCCGCGCCTGTGCCGTTCTCCTCATCTGGTTGAAACAGAAAATGGACGGTGCGGTCGAATGTTGGGTCAGCTGCAAGGCGAAGGGCAGCGCCCAGGAGCATCGTGCTATGCCCGTCATGACCGCAGCCATGAAATCGCCCGGGCGTTCGCGAGCGATAGGAGAGGTTCGTGGCTTCCTCAATCGGGAGCGCATCCATATCAGCACGCAGTGCAACCCCCGTGGTGTCCCCGCCGCGTCGGAGCGTGGCGACAACCCCCGTCCCGCCGATCCCGCGAGTGACCTGCAATCCTGCCGTTTCCAGGACCTTCGCAATCGCATCGGAGGTGCGGTTCAGGTCAAACCCGGTCTCCGGGTGCATATGGAGATCGCGACGAAAGGCGACAAGATCCAGATCAGGCATCTTCGACCCTGCCTTCTGATAGGATCACCAATGGGCGCATCTCAGGGTATGTGCCAACCTTGATGTCATGCAATAGGGCGGTTAGGCCTGCTGTTCCCGACGGGGTGCTGGGGATTCCGAGGTCTGCGGCGGCATCAACGCCGCTGAGAGCGGCCCTATCGGAAATAGTGGAATAGCGATCAGCGGTCTTTGACAGAATCTCATAGGCAAGCATTGAGGGTGTCTTGCAGTCGAGCCGCCCCATATTGGAGACCGGACCCTCAACCGTCACCATCTCGCCCGCCCGCGCGCTATGCTGAAGACAGGGCGCGGCATCCGGCTCAACAACGATGATTTCAGGCTGAACTTCCCAGTTTGCACGGATCATATAAGCCATAGCACCGGCCAGACCGCCGACGCCGGCCTGCAAATAGACATGGGTCGGCCATTGACCAGAGCGCGCAAAACTGTCGCGCATTTCCTGTGCAATGACCGTATAGCCCTCCATCACCAGTCGGGGTGGCTCGGTGTAGCCGGGCCAGGAACCATCTGCGAGATGAACTGCGCCACTTTCTGCGGCATCCTTGATAGCCGCTGCAATGCTCTCTTCGTAGGTGGCGCCGGAGCGTATCACCTCAGACCCTTTTGCTCGGAGCCGCTGCACGAAATCCTCAGGTACAGTCTTGGCCAGGTGGATCCGGCATTTAGCGCCAAAAAGACGTGCCCCGGCGGCGACGGCCATGCCATGGTTCCCGGCACTGGCGCAGACGAAGGTAACCCCTGAAGCAGCGGCCCGCCCGCGATCACTGGCCAGATCCGCCGCTGTCAGACCGGTTTCGCGTATCAGCAGCTGCGCTACCGCATAGACACCGCCCATCGCCTTGAAGGCCCCAAGACCCATTCTGTTGGTTTCATCCTTGATCCACACCTGCTGACCGTCGACCTCGTGCTGGACAAGCGGCGAGGGGCGATAGGCCGGGCAGGCGGTCAGCATCTGCTGGGGCTGGGCGGGGTCGAGCGTGACATTGATCTTGTTCATGGGGCCAGTCTAGGAAAGGTTGTTGCTGTATTCCGATCAAATTTGGGTACATTACGAGAAATTCTTGCATCATGAGGGGCAAGTATGGGGGAAAGACTCGACAAGGCTGATGTGACCCTGCTGACACTCCTGCAGCGCAATACACGGCTTGGGCTGGAATCACTTGCGGTTCAGGCAGGGTTGTCTGCGGCCTCGGTTCAGCGGCGGCTGAAATCACTGCGCGAGCGCAGGGTGATCACCGGTGAGATCGCGCTTGTCGATCCAGCCAAGGTTGGTATGCCCATGACATTTGTGGTGATGGTCGAGCTGGAGCGTGAGCGCCTCGATCAGATCGACGCGTTCACCCGCCGGGCCGGATCCGAACCGATGGTCCAGCAGTGCTACTATCTGACCGGCGAAGCGGACTTCTGTTTGATTTGCACCGCATCTGATATGGAGGCCTTTGAAGAACTGACCAAACGATTGTTTTTCGAAGACTCAAATGTGCGACGGTTCCGGACCTCGGTTGTAATGGGGCGCAAGAAAGTCAGCCTTGAAGTTCCGGTCTCCGCCGGATGAAATGACCACTGGCGGCTGCGGGCGTCTGACGAGTTCCGACGGCAATAGGGCAGCCTGTTGCGCGTTCATTTTGCGATTGGCGGGAGGGTTGAGCGTGGTGGCTCGTTTACTGTGTTTTCTGTTTTGTTGCGTGCTCCCCTTGGGGGCCGCATCGGCTATGGATCGTGCAGAGGTTGAGGGCCAGTTTCAGCGCTGGCTGCTGCAGGAGATATGGCCCGAGGCACAGGCTGCCGACGTTCGACGGACGACCTTCGATACTGCGTTTTCCGGGGTTAAACTAAACTGGGATCTGCCGGATCTGGTCCCCCCGGGCACTAAGGCCAACCCTCCCCGTCGCCAGCGTCAGGCGGAATTTGGCGCGCCGGGGCGCTACTTCAATCGCGGCTCTGTTGACGGTGCGACATCGGTCGGACGCCGGATGGCGAAGCGACATGCAGCTGCCCTGCAACAGACCGAACGCCGTACCGGGGTACCGGGGCGGATTATTCTGGCGATCTGGGGGCGCGAGAGCGGCTATGGTCAGGTGAAGATCCCTCACAATGTGTTTGAGGTGTTGGGCACCAAGGGCTTCATGAGCCGCCGCGCTCCCTATTTTCGCCAGGAATTGATTGCAGCCCTGCAGATCGCCGAGGCCGGGCATGCGCCGGGCAATGTGATGAAGAGCAGCTGGGCTGGCGCATTGGGCCAGCCTCAGTTCATGCCTTCCAGTTTTCTCAAGTTTGCCGAAGACGGCGACGGCGATGGTCGTGCTGATATTTGGCGTTCCGAGGCAGATACAATTGCGTCTATCGGTGGTTATCTGGCGCGCCATGGCTGGGACAAATCGCGAGACTGGGGGTTTGAGGTTTCCCTACCGGATGCGGTTTCATGTGCCCTAGAAGGCCCGGATCAGGGGCAAACCATCCGTGACTGGGAAGCGCTGGGTGTCCTGCGTAGTTCTGGACGGCCCTTTCCGCAGCATGAACAAGACGGCGTTGCCTTTCTGATGCTGCCCGCTGGGCGGAATGGTCCCGCGTTTCTGGTCACCCCGAACTTTTATGTGCTGAAAGACTACAACAAGAGCGACCTCTATGCGCTATTTGTGGGGCATGTCGGTGACCGCATTCAGTTTGGTGTCGGAGATTTCCAAGGTCAATGGCGACAGGTCGACAACATGTTGCGATCTGACGTCGCGGCGATGCAGCGCGGGCTGGAGCGACTTGGCCATGACGTCGGCGGCGCCGACGGGCTCGCGGGGTTCAAGACCCGTCGCTCGATCGGCCGCTGGCAAGAGGCGGCTGGGCGGCGGGCCACATGTTTCCCGACCTCAGCGATGCGGTCTGATCTTGCCCGGTGATAGCCGCTACCGGTTGATAGCCCCTGTCGGATGCGCGCCGGCGGTAATCTCGCCGAAGTCTGGATGGCCATGACGATCCAACCAGTGAAAGAAGCTGGCGATCATAGCTGCCAACCCGTGCCGTGGCACTGCAAGACTGTCGCGTCTGGTGAAGTCAAACTGCGTCGGCAGCACGGGATCTGTCCCCTTGGGGACAGCGGTTGGCAAGGCACCTGCTGGAACAAATTTGGCGATTTCGCTGTAGATTTCGGTCCATTGCCAACTTCTGGCGACTGCGAAATAACGTCCCTCGGACCCCGGTTTTTGCAAGGCGGCCAGACAGAGCGCCGCCAGATCGGAGGGATGGATCAGCGACATGGACCCCTTTGGCGTCTGATGATGCCAAGGATGCGCCCCGACCGCCATATCACGGAGGCGCCCCAGAATATGCCCTTGATCATGGCAGGGCAGAACACCGGGTCCGACGATCATACCTGACAGCAAGATGATCAGACGCAAATCCCGGTCCTGTGCAAGGCGCGCCGCCGCAACTTCCATTGCCGTTTTCTGTGCGGCGATGAATTTCCGTTGCTGGATTTGAAGCTCGAAATCGGAGTGGTGTCGCAGTTCATTTTTGATCTGGGGCGCGTTCTCTGGCTCGGCGGATGCCGTGCTCGACAGTAGGACGATATCGGAAATACCGCTCAGATGTGCTGCTTCGATCAGATTGTGACAGGCTGATTGTGCGGGTATTACGCAATGCTCCAGGCCCGTTTCCCGATCCAGGTCACCCGCAGCAGTCCCATCAGGCGCCTTGCGGATGGAGGGCAGGCAGGCGATCACCAATGCGTCGGCACCATCAAGCGCGGGGGCAAAACTCTCAGGATCAGCAGTATTTGCTGAGACTAGTCGGAGCCGCTCCTTGGCACCGGGCAGGGCCATCAGGTGAATGGTTTTTGAGCTGTCCGTCGCATCTCGCAGTGTACCGGTCACGCGCCAACCGAGTGCAAGGGCTGCGCGGGTAATATGCGCGCCTGCAAGACCGGAGGCGCCTGCGACACAAATATGCCGGGGACCTGTCGGCCTGCTGGGGATGGTTGTCTCCTGCGTGTATCGAGAGGCTCCGGTTCCGGTCATTGCGTGTTCCCACGGATTAATAGGTAGATTATGGCGGCGCTTGTTTAAGCCTGCGCAGGCTGGCAGCGGGCGGTCGAAATTGCACATCGAAAATCCTGAGGCTTCCCCTCGGCGCGTTTTGGAACCCCGTTGATCAAGCCGGCTGCGCAGGTCTGCCTCAGAAATCCTGAGGCGCTGTTTTCAAACTTTCGATTGGATGTGGCACCGGCTTTGGCTGAGACCTTAGGACGGAATGACCGGACTTTCCTGATGCAGATCGGATGAGCCATGTGGCGTCCTGCTGTCAGGTAGCCGGAAACTCCCGCGATGCAGCAGCAAGAGGGCTTTGACTTGACAGATCATGTAGAACGACCCCGTTTTCTTCAAAGTCTGGTTGCGGATAAATGGGAGCATCGCCCGGGTGAGACACTGAGCCTTGCCAATGCTGCGACCGATCGACCGAATGCGATCCTGTCCTTCAGTGCTGATGACGGGCGAGAGGCGGTCGACTATGCACGTGCGATTGGCGGGCCGGCGCTGCGCGCCATGGGATTCCACGATCGCGCGCAACGGCTGCGGTCTCTAGCACGGGTTCTGAACGACAGCCGCGCAGGGCTATATCGTGAGAGCCTGACGATCGGCGCGACGCGGCACGATTGCCTGCTGGACGTCGACGCTGGCATTGCGCGTCTTGCGGCGCTGGCAGGTCAGGCGCTGAAATCCCTGCCCAATGCCCCTGTGCTGCATCTTGAAGATGCTATCGGACCGGCCGGCGCAACCGGTCGACAACAGATATTGGCCCCGCTTGCTGGCGTTGCCGTGCATATCACCGCGTTGGATAGCCCCGTATCGGGGCTGCTGGAGCAGATCGCGCCCGCGCTGATCGCCGGTGTGCCGTGCATCATCTGCCCTGATCCCGCCACCGCCTGTGTGAGCGAACGTCTGGTGAAACTGATCCATCAGAGCCAAACGCTGCCAACTGGCGCAGTGCAGTTGCTCTATTGTCCGCCCCTCGGGGTGTTGGAGTATCTGGCCGCAGGTGATGCGGTCAACTTTGCCGGAGGGCGCGACGTCGCCCGGAAGTTGCGACAACACCCAGGGATTGCCGCAGGTCTGGTACGCTTTCAATCCTGTGAGACAGGTCTGTCTGCGGCGATTCTAGGCAGTGATGTCGCACCCGGGAGCCCGGAATTTGAGTTCTTCCTCCGCGAGATCCGCAGCGAATTGATCCTGCGGGCGGGTCAACGGCGTCACGCGGTGCGTCGCATTCTGCTGCCGCGCTACCGCGAGGATGAAGTGGTGGAGCGTTTGGTCGAAACCCTATCCGAGATCGCTATTGGACAGCCGGATGACCCCGCTACGCAGATGGGCCCATTGGTGTCGCGGGCGCATCTGAAGACGGCTCAGAACGCGCTTGCCGAGCTGCGCCGCGCCGCCGATGTGATATCCGGTCCTATCCTCGCGGCGGCACCGGAAGGGGGGGCATTTCTCGCACCAGTGCTGCTGCATTGTCGCCAGCCTGCCCAGTCCTCTGTCATCCACGAGACCTTTGTGCAGGGGCCGGTTGCAACCGTGATGGCCTATGACAGCCTATGTGATGCGATTGCCCTGGCCAATCTGGCGCCCTGCTCGCGGTTCTCGACCGTCTTCACCAATGACAGTCCGCTGGCGCAGGAGGCTGCCGCCTGTCTGACCTCCGCAGAAGGCCAGGTCAGAATTTGCGGCAGCGAAATGGCGCGTCAGGCATTGGAGCTGTCAACCGATCCAACCGTTCCGCGTCTCTTTTCCGCTACGCATCACAGTCAGGTCTGCGGTGCCGAGGATATTCGCCGCACAGTTGCGGCCTATATGATGCGGACAGAAATTCACGCACCGCCGCAGTTGCTGACGGCGTTGACGGGGCGCTGGGTCGAGGGCGCTGAAACCAGACGCAATGGTCACCCGTTCCGCAAGTCACTGGAAACACTGCGCATCGGCGACCAGCTAATCACCGAGACAAGAAAGATCACCGAACAGGATGTTGAGCAGTTTGCCCATTTTACCGGTGATGTCTTCTACGCTCATATGGACCGGGAGGCCGCGCGTGCGCATCCGTTTTTTGACGACCGTGTGGCGCATGGCCAGCTGGTCGTTTCCTTTGCGAATGGGCTGCTTGTCGATCCGGCACCGGGCCCGGTCTTGGCCAATATTGGTTCCGACAATCTGCGCTTTCATGCGCCGGTATATTTTGGCGACTGCCTGCATGTTCGCGTGACCTGCAAGGAGATCACGCCGCGTGCCTCTGCGCCTTTTGGCGATGTGCGATGGGATTGCTGTGTGCTGAATGCCTGCGGTGCGGTCGTGGCGCGCTTTGATCTGCTGACGCTGGTGATGAAGACCTGGCCGCCTGTTCCGCAGGAGAGGACCGGCACCGCGGCTGTGGCTGTTGTCACATCGGATAGGCCAGAGGCGTCTGTCACACAGCCCGCTGAATAGTCAGACATTCAACTGAGATAGGATATTTTCGATGACGAACACCGAGATCGACACCCCGTCACACCCGCGCATTCTGATTGGCGTTACCGGCTCTCTAGATGCCACAATGCTGCCGCTCTATCTGCGAGCAATCAAAAATGAGATCGACTGTGAACTGACCGCGCTGTTCACTCCGACAGCGACGAAATTTGTAAACATGGACGCGGTTGCACTGTTCCTTGATCGGGTGATCAGTGGCGATAACCCGAAGGACTGGCCGACAGACAAGCCAGGGCGTATTGTAGCGGATCATGACATTCTCGCCATCCTGCCGACTACAGCGAACACGCTTTCGGCGATTGCGCACGGGTCCTCGCAGAACCGGCTAACCACCGTTGTCCTTGCGGCGACTTTCCCGGTTCTGCTCTTTCCTGTGATGGGTGGCCCCATGTGGGAAAAACCTGCGGTCCGCCGGAACGTGATGCAATTGCGCGAGGACGGTTATGAGGTTTTTGAGCCGGTATGGCGCGAGAACTACGATCCCTTGCTAAAGATCCAGCATGGGCATCATTCGCTCCCTGATCCGGAGCAGGTGGTGCAGATTCTGCAAAGCCGTTTGCCTTCGGCTGGTTAGCCCGCAGCATGTAATCTGAGGTGATACGGTGCAGCACCTGCTGCGCCGTTTGGTGCCTGTCAGGGAGCTTTGATCAACAGCGTTTTGACAAACATGCCTCCCCCCGGTCGCCCTAGAACGCGATGGTCCTGCGCCCGCAGCGAGACGGTGATCTCATGCGTCCCGCTTGGCAGATGCCCGATCACGATATGAGGCTGGTAGGCGGTTACGATCTTCTCAGCACCCAGATGGACATGGGCATGGCCGCGGGCCAAAGCCTTGGCCTCGCTGATGCAAAGATCGGTAAACACGAAATTCTCAACCTCGATTTTCAGATGCCAGCCATCGACTGGCGTGTAGCTCGCTGTAACATCAAGCTCGGGTAGCGGGTGATCGTCTGGCAGGGTGGCGAAGAGTGCTGCCGGCAGCTCGTCGATCATCGCCACAAGAGGCAGACCGGCGCAAATGGCAATCAGCGGGGCCGAGGCGAGCATGCTGACGCTGAAGACGAATTTCAACATCTATTCTCATACCGTCTGGGGTGCACCAAGGCGATGCGGCCGTCTCAATAGGTCGACAGGCGCCCCACCGTGCAGCAGGAAAAACAGGAAGACGCCGTAAAGATTGCCGTGCAGCAGCGGAGATTCTGCCAGGCTGACGGCAAAGAAGGTGAAGGCGAACAGCAGGAATACTGCGATTGGCCGGATGAGCTGCCCCAGCGCCAACAGCACACCGGCGACCAGCTCGATTGCCATCATGATCAGCGCGACAAACGGCAGCGGCAGTCCAAAGAACCATATGTTGCCGTGCTCGAGTATGGCGATCAGCAGCGTCGGTTGAAGGAATTTCACTAGGATGGCAATCGTTGCAAAAGTTCCGCCCATGGTGACTTGAACCAGACACCAGACCAAACCGGGGGCATTGGGAAGAAGTGCAGGGAAACCTGGCGGCAAGTAATAATCGACGCTAAGTGACCCGCCGCCAAAATGCAGCAGCAACAGCGCGGGGGCGGCGAAATGGAAGCCGTAGTAGGCGATGAAATCGAGCGAGAAGAGGAGACTGCCAAGGGCGACAAGACATAAGATTCCGAAGGCGGCGAACCGTGTGCCTAGACCGAGCACCAGAAAGACCGATGAAATCAGTGCAGGCAGGGCCAGCCAGTCCCAACCTGGGATCAGAGCCAACTGCATATCTGGCACGAAGAGCGTTGGCGTGCTCCACATCTCGGTTCCGTGGCGCGGCAAACCTCCAAGCGCGTTCAGACCGACCGTCGTTCCCAGTCCGATCCGCAGACATAAGGTCCCCCAATCGGCGCTGCATTTCTGCAGGGGCTTACAGATGCGGTCCTCCCATGGGCGCAGGATTTGCCCGGCAAGGACCATCGCAAAGATGGCGGTTGCGGCAAGACACGCAAAGCCGATCAGCAGGATCGGACTGCGAAACAGGTCCGGTACCGTCGCTTGAGAAAGCGAGAGAACTTCGTCAGGCGTAAGCAGCCAGGGTTCATGGGCGATGGCTGGATCGCCGATCAGGACCAGCCCAAGGCTCAAGAAAGCGGCCATCTGTGCAGAATTAGGCTGCGCCATGGTCTGGCTCCTTGGCTGGATACACGCGGTGACCGGATCAAGCACCGCGGCCGTAGCCCCGCAGCAGGCAGATTACTTGCTGCGGGGGAGGGATTATTGCGACAATTTGGTTGAGAGGATACCGGCGCAATCGGCACCGCCCCCGCCGCTCACGGCCTGTGCGGAGGCTACGGGTGACAGAAACTCAGCGCTGATATAGCTGCCGATCTGATAACCCAGCATGTCGCCGACCGTGTTGGAGCGTCGATAATGAACCCCTCCGATGACCCGTGATTCTGCTTCTTCCTCCGCAAATTGGGCAAAGGTTTGATAGCTGCGGCTATAGCCATCCTTGCCTTCAAAGCTAAAGGTGAACTCATCGGCGCCGAATACCGCTTCCATCACTTGCTGGGCAGCGCTGCCACTGGTGCAATGCTGACAGGGGTATTCCGGGTGCATCGGCGCCGCCACCAGCGGCGCCCAGCCGTCCATGGTGTCGAGCTGCGGATGATCGTACCCGTTGCCAACCGCGGCCAGCGCGGTTTCCGGCCGCCAGAACTGGTAGGTGTATTTGGCATCGAACCCGGCAACCAGAGCGTCGGTCAATGCGATATTCAACAGCGCCAGGGTTCGCGCTTCCTCCACCAGTGGCAGGGCGCAGGCGCGGCTGCTGTCACGGGCGATCTGGTTCCAGGCGCCTGATCCAGACCCGGCGTGAAGCTTCGCGATTGCGATAAGATCAGGATCGGTTTGCGAGGTGGAGCCGCCGAGTTGCGCGACTTCTGCCAGATCACGCTGGAATTGCATGCTGTCGAGCTGTGGCGGTGGCGGGACATCAAACTGCTTTGCGGAGGTGAGTGCAAAGGGCTGCATGTGTCGAATTTTCGGAGCAACCATCGGACGTTCGGAGGTCGGCTGATAGATGCCATTTTCGCCTGGTCCGGGGGTGAAGTCGTTTGCGAAATCAGCGCCGTCGGCGGCGCGTTTGTCCAACACCGCCTGCGCAGCTGCGGTACCGAGCCGGATCCCCGCTGCGCGGGCGGTTGCATCTGTCACCTCGGCGAGGACAGTCTCAGCCGCCAATGCCAGATCTGCTGCGCGCTCGGGCATCAGCTGCTGCATTATGGTTAGGGCCGCTTGCGTTACCGCTGCGCGTCTGTCAGCAGTCGGATCCTGCGCACCGTCGTAGGCATAGGCATGGTATGCGCCATCAACGGCGTTTGCAGCGTCAAACATGGCGGCATGCAGCAGCGCCAGCGTGCGCTGGCGCTGCGCGCCGGGCCATTTTTCCTCAACGACGAAACGCATCGCGGTTTCTTGCCAATCGGCAGCCAGCTCAGCCTGCGCCGGTCCGCTAACAGAGAAAAGAGCGGCTGTTGCCAAACTTGCGATAGAGGCATGAGAGAGCAACTGGTGGCGCCAAGGGGTCAGGGTCAACATCGGAGTACCTCGTCCGTGATAAGTGCAGCTATAGGTAGAAATGCTTTGGCCGCTCGTACAAATCGAAAGTCCCGAAGGCGCCCCTCAGGTTTTCTTCTGGGGGCGCCTTCTACGCGGTCAGGTGGCCAGCAACTCAGAGCATGCCCAATAGGTGCCACCACAGAAGATCCAGCGGGGCAAGCAGCAGAAGGCTGATGAAGAACAGGCTGAGACAAAGACGGATTATTGCTTTGGCTGGAAGGTTTCCGGCCTGAATGGCAGCGACCAGCGGCGGCGCCTGAAAGGGTAGGAAGACATTTGAGAAAGCCACAACCTGCGTCATCAGAACGGTTTCCAACGGCAGGCCGGTGGCTTCTGACAGCTCACCGGCGAGCGGAGTCATTACGGCCGGGACACCGGGCAGATTGGTAATCATCGCGACCAGTGTCGACAGCCCGATCAGGATAGATGTGTTCCAGACCGGCCAATCCGCGGCAAAGGCAACCGTTCCAGTGACCGCACCAACCACGGCTTCGCCCAGCCCCGCCGACGAAATGACGGCGCCCAGCCCCATGATGCCGGCGACAAACAGCAAGGCCCCATAGCTCAGATCGGTGTTGATGCACCCCTTGCGTGTGAGATTCGCGCCAGGCAGCAGGCAGATCAGTGCAGCTGCCATACCCACCCATGCGGGTGACACCATATGGATCTGGTCCGTGAGCCACAGCAACAGGCAAAGCGCCAGTACCAGGCTCAGCGCCCTCTCCTGCCGGCTGAATGGTTCAGATGTGGTTGTCGGCGCGGCGCTATGGGGCGGTATCCGGTCGGGGAACATCATCAGCGCAAGCCCGACCAAGACTGCCGATTTCACAACGCCAAGCACCGGAAAATGCAGCAGGAGATAATCGAAATAGGAGATATTGAGTCCGTAAATGGTTTCCGCCATCCCGACGAGGATCATGTTCGGAGCATTTGCAGGCAGGATGGTGAAGGCCGGAGCAAAGGTGCCGAATGTAGCAACCGCCAGCATCCCGGTCCGGCCATTTGATGCCGGACCAAAACCCACGCGCTCAGCCAAGGCGGAGATTATCGGAAGAAGGATCATGATCCGCCCAATCGAGGATGGCATGACAAAGGCCAGCGCGACCGAGAAGACGACAATGCCACTCAGCAGGCCGCCATAGCTGCGCAGGGGCAACAGGGCCAGCACGCCGGCGGCCCGCTTGTCGAGGGCCGTGTGCTTGATCGCGGCACCGAGGACCAGGCCACTGAATAGCAACCAGAACGTAGAAGAGTGAAAGCCCGAGAATATCGTCTCAGGTGCAGCAACTCCCAATACGACGGCGACGAGAAAGAACGCCAGAGCGGTCCAATATTCAGGGACGAGGCCAGTCGCCCACAAACCGATTGCGCTCACCGCGAGTGCCGCGACGATGGCCAGGTCCGGGGCGAGGTGGACCCAGGTCGCAAGCGCCGCGAGTCCGGCACAGGCGAAGATCAGCAGCAATGTCCACAGTGATCGCCCCGTACGAAGCAGCTGCGGTAGCGTGTGGCTTGTCGGCGGCATTGGCGGTGTGGATTTCGGGGCTTCGGGGTGGCTTTGATCGGTCATGCGTCTGAGGGTCCTCTGGTCGCTTATCAGGACACGATATGCCGCCGGATCAGGGTGCGAAGCCAATCGTTTTATCGGAGACGGGGTCTCATGAATTCCAAAGGCTCCGCTGACCTCAAGGTTCCTCAACAACTAGAGCGTGACCTCAGAAAAATGGAGGTCACGCATCCGGTCTTTCGATTTTACGATGCCCGGACTGCGTCATATCAGAAGGAAACCGTTCGATGGTGGCCCGCCCAGACCTGTGCTCTCAGGTCCGCCAGCCCTTTCCCTCCCCAAGACCGATTGCGAGACGCCATGACTGATGTGATGCAATTACTGACTGTGCCATCCGACACGTTTCAAATCAGACCGATCGGTGTGATCCGCACTGGATTTGCAGAGGTCAAAGAATGCCCGATGTCAGGACGTCGCAACCCGGCAACCAGCCGGATTGAAGTGGCGCCCGAGTATCAGGCTGCATTGCATAACATCGAGCTCGCCTCTCATCTTTGGGTTCTCTACTGGCTGCATAAGTCCGACCGCAGCGCTTTGGTACGCCAGGCGCGAGGCAGTCAGGTCGCAAGGGGGATCTTTGCCAGCCGCGCGCCAAACCGGCCAAATCCCATTGGATTGAGCGCGGTGCAACTGCTGGATCAGTCCGATGGCGTGCTGACGATCAGCGGACTGGACTGCATTGACGGAACCCCGGTTATCGACCTGAAACCTGTTGTTCCCGAAGAAGATGCCCGCCCAGACGCGACCATCGGCTGGTAGCGCGTCTCCTGCGAGTGTTTCGGTAACGAAGAAAGTGATGCCATGTTTTCAGTCTACCGAATTGTACGCCATCGTTGCCCTGCTCGTATTGCCGCGATCGGGCTCGCGCTCGCATGTTGGTCTACCCTTGTCGCGGGAGAGCTGAAGGCCGCGGAGCCGGAGCGGCTTGGGCACCTGGTCATCACTGACAGTAAAGGTGATCGCGGTATGCTGGCGCCTTATGTTCATCGCAAAAATGGCATCGGCTATCTCTATACCAGTTACATCTTCGATACGCTGATCGGGCAAGACACGGACGGAAATCCGGCTCCGGGCCTCGCCAGAGCCTGGAGCCGATCCGAAGATGGATTAAGCTATCATTTCGACCTCCAGCGGGATGCTGCATGGCACGATGGCACCACGGTCACAGCTGAGGATGTTGCGTTTACTTTCCGCTATATGGCTGAACATCCTTATATATTTGGATCGGTCAAATCCGTTGACCGGGTCGACGTTAGCGGACCGCACGACCTGCGGGTGCACGTCAAACGCGCAGAATACGGTCTGATTGAGGGCCTGTTTTCCGCAGTGCCGATCCTGCCCAAGCATATCTATGAAGGTGTCGCGGATCCTTTCCGGTTTGCAGCGCCAGAGGCTGCGATCGGAAGCGGCCCCTATCGCCTGACAGGTTATGACAAGGCGCAGGGGCGTTACCTGCTTGAGGCGACCGAAGAGCATCCTCTTGGTAAGCCCCGGTTTTCGCAGATCCGGATCGTCCGAATGGGGCCAGATGCCGCGCTGCAGGCGATGGGTGCCGGTGAAGTTGACGTGATCTCATACCTACCTCCCGAGAGGGTCGACGAGACGAAAACTGCTGGCTTCCATGTCGCAACAGCACCCAGCCATCATGTGTTGCGGCTGGGTTTCAATCATCGCGGCCGGTTTGCATCCAAGGAACTGCGTCAGGCGATTGCCTATGCGCTTGACCGTAACGCGCTGCTCGCCATCGCATATCCGGGCGGCGCGGATCTTGCTGATACGGGATACTTCCAATCCGGCTCCAGGTGGCACAGCGATGAGACCACCGCTGCCTACACCTATGATTCGGCTCTGGCCCGCAAGATGCTGACGGCGGCGGGATGGATCCGTAACGGTGCAGGCAGGTGGCTGGCTCAGGGGGATGAAATTCGCCTGCGACTGATCACTGATGGGCGCGAGGTGAAACCGGCCAGAGTGATTGCCGAACAGCTGGAAGCTTTTGGGTTTTCAGTCGATTTGCGGGTTATGGAGGTTGCCTCTTTGCACAGCCTCGTTGCTGACGGGGACTATGACCTGACGGTGTTCTCGTCCAGTACGCTGGGAGATCCGGGCAATATCAAGCGCCGCGTCTTTGGCCGGGGCTGGAACAGCGACCGCTTTGCGGCGGATCCTGAAATGGCGGCATTGATCAAGGCGCAAGCCGTAGCACAGAGTCAGGATGAACGCCGCGAAGTGCTGGCTAAGTTCCAGCAACTCTACGCCGATAATCTTCCCTCTTACATGCTGGTGAACCCGCTGATGGCAACTGTTTTTAATGACAAACTGTCTGCGCCATTCATGCCCGGCGGTGTGGCAATCGGGATTCCGTCGGCTTTGCATAAGTCCATATTCCTGGAGTGATCAGGTGGCCAATGTCTTTTCCATGCCGCTGGAGTTGGCACCGGCAGAGTCGTTGGATGCCGGACCGTCGGCCGCTGGAATAATCACGCGGCTTCTGAGCGGGCTTCTGCTGCGATTTCTGATTTTCTGCGTTGTCTTGGTACTATGCGCGATCCTGGCGCGGATGATGCCCGGCGATACGCTGGAGGTCATGCTGTCAACGGATCTGGCACGCGGTCTTGGGTCGGGCGAACTGGACCGGTTGCAGGGGCGTATGGGCCTGACCGGAGATATCGCCTCCCAGGTCTGGCGTTATGCAAAGGGCCTTTGGGCTGGTGATCTGGGCTACTCAATGCCCCATGCGGCTCCGGTTCTGCAACTTCTGCTCACGGCACTGCCCTGGACCGGATTGCTGATCCTCGGAGCAACTCCGATCTTCGTTATCGGGGGTGTCCTGACGGGGATCGAAGCGGGTCGGTTGCCGGGTGGTACTGTTGATCGGTGGGTCACACCGGTGGTCACGCTATTGGCGAGCCTGCCGCCGTTCACCGGTGCGGTCCTGCTCCTCCTGGCCTTTGGCATCCTCTGGCCGGTTCTGCCAACCGCCGGGGCTGAGCCGCTGCTTCCTGCTGCCGGACCTGTGGGCCACGCTCTGGACATTATGCGCCACGCCATCCTTCCGACGCTTGCGCTGGCCCTGCATGAACTGGCACGGTTCTATTTCTTAGCTCGGGCCGAAACGCTGACGCTGGCGCAACGGGATTTCGTGCTGAATGCGCGTGCGCGGGGCATTTCACCATGGAGGCTGAGATGGGCCTATATTGGCCTCAGCCTGATACCGGCGTGTCTCTCACGGTTGAGCGACACGCTGACCGGGTTGATCACAGCTGTGTTTTTTGTGGAAATCGTCTTCTCCTATCCTGGTACAGGTTATCTCATCTACAGTGCGATCCTGGACCGTGACTATGATCTGCTGCAGGGCGCAGTTGTTTTCATGGCGGCTTTCGTGCTTCTGGCGAATTGGATTGTCGATGGTCTGGTGATCCATCTCGCGAGGCGTGGCTGAATGCCGTTGGTCCTTCGGCAATGGTGGTTACCCGCCAGCGTCATGGTGGTTTGCCTTGGCATCTGGTTTGCTGGGCAGGCAGGACTTCTTGATTATCGCAGCAGCCGTGATGTTCTGATTGCTCCCGGATCAGCGCATTGGCTGGGTACGAACGAGCTCGGGCAGGATGTACTGACCGGGCTGATACTCGCCACACCAACGACTCTCGTTCTAGCTGTGGCAACAGCCATGGCTACCTCCACTGTTGCGATTGGTGCAGCAAGCCTTGTGGTGTTTTCCGGGCAGTTTCTGTCTGGAATGGTGCTACGGATCGTTGATGCGGTGCAGGTCGTGCCGACAATGCTGGTTCTTCTGCTCTTCGCAGCCTTGTTAAACCCTGGGTTTTCATCTCTTTTTTTGCTTTTGGTTATAACGGGCTGGAGCGATGACGTGCGTGTCGCCGCTGCACTCTTGCGCAGGGAGCGACAGCGCGAAAACATTCAATATGCGCGCGCTATGGGGGCAGGGTGGCTCTATTGCTGGCGCTGGCATCTGTTTGCCGCGCTGCGTCCCTTATGCGGGGTATTGATGGTCCAGAACATAAGGCAGGCGGCACTAAAATCGTCCGGGTTGGCGTTCCTCGGTCTCACGGATCCGCGATTGTTAACCTGGGGCAGCATGATGCAATCGGCTATGGACCAACTTTATAGTGGCGCCTGGGTCTGGCTTCTGTTGCCGCCGGCCGCACTCCTGTCGCTGCTGCTGCATGTCACGCTGACCATGGGCGACAGGAGTCTACGCTCCGCTGCTGTGCCGGAGTTTTCCTTGTGATACGGGTCGAAAATCTCTGCCTCTGGCACGATGGTCGGGAAATCCTCAAGGGTATCTCCTTTGAGGTGCCACGCGGACGTACGCTTGCGCTTCTGGGGGCTTCTGGCAGCGGCAAGACCTGTCTGGCGCGGCTGCTGGTGGGGATCCTTCCCGGGTGTCACGTCGAGCAGGCCGTCCGCAACAGCAACGGATTTCGTTGGTCGGGACGGGCTGAAGTCCTGGGCGTCGATATGCTGCGAGCGACGGTGGCCGAGCGGCGTCGGCTGCGCCAGACAGACATAGGCCTCATTGTGCAGGCGCTGTCTGACGCGCTGAACCCTCATCAGACAGTTTTGCAACATGTTGCGGAGCTGCTGCCGCGTTCTCGCGATCGGAGATCGCTGGCGATAAGGTTTTGTAAGCGATTCAATATTCCTCAGCGTCTCTTGCATCGTTATCCGGCCAATCTCAGCGGCGGAGAGATTCAGCGCGTGCTGACAGTGCTTGCGCTGGCCCGCGATCCATCGGTTCTGATACTCGATGAGCCTACAGCGGCCTTGGATCATGGCAATATGGGGTTGGCCGTAGCCGCGCTGGAGCAGGGCAGACCGCGACGAAGCCAATTGCTCATAACCCATGACCTGTATCTGGCCGAAAGAATGGCAGACCGGACGGTGACGCTGCAAAATGGCAAATTGCGTGATCAGGACAGGGTGATTATTGGATCCAGGGTCGGCGGACGGCGGCGTAATCTGGCCTCCGTTCCACGACGGCCTGAGGGTCGAGGAGTTGCTCCGTTGGTCCCACGTCCTCAGGCGCTTCCAGCGGATCCATCGGGCTTGGTCGTGCAGGACCTGTCCTACTGGCGCAACGGAACGCCCCTGTTGCGCGGCATCTCTACTCTGGTCAGACCGGGTCATTGTCTGGCTGTCTCAGGTCCGAGCGGTTGTGGCAAATCCACATTGGCGCGTCTGATTTCTGGCTATGAGCCGCTGCAGGCGGGTCGCGTCATGTGGCGCGAGGCAAACGCCGCGCAGCCCAGAGCGTGCCGGATGTGTGAACTGGCGTTGGTGTCGCAGCATCCCCATCGGGCGCTGGCCCGCCACATGACTGTTGATCAGGTCATGCAAGACGCTGTCCGGCTCTATCTGCGGACCAGACCTGTTGGCGACCGGTACGATGTGCAGGCTCTGCTCGATAAGGTCGGCCTTCCGCACAGCGATCGATTTCTGTCGCAGCGCGCGGCGGATTTGTCCGGAGGTGAGGCACAGCGCCTGGTCATTGCACGCGCGCTTTTGGCGCGGCCGCTCTGTCTGATTGCCGATGAACCTACTGCCTCCTTGGACAGCGGTAGCCGCGACACTATCGTGCGCCTGTTTCGAAGTCTGATGGTGACCGAAAGGCTTGCGTTGGTCGTGTTTACGCATGATCCCAAGGTGGCGGCAGCCCTGGGTCACGACATTCGGTTTCTATCGGAGGGTCAGCTGCGGATCAGCCCTATGGGAGCGGTGGCTTAGGGCAGGTGGCTGCCGGCGCCCTGTGCTTGCAGGGTTTTGACCTCGGCTGACAGCCAGTCGAGGTGTTCATCGGCAATACCAAGCGCGCGCAAATGATCGGCAGTGTTCCACAGGTAGTCGCAGTTGGGGCCGCGTTCCCCGGCTGCCTCAGCAATGATTTCGGCCTGGCGGGCCAGGCTGTGATTGTCATATTGCTCGTGGTCACGATTGACGACATAGGTGAGCGCTTCAACCACGCGGCCGTCGACGAGTGTCAGCGGGACCGTAATCTCGCGATACGCGGGGTTGAACAGCTCACGTGCGCGAAGGTCCTTCAGAACCTCGGCTTCCTGGCCGGATTGCACAGCGAGAGCGACGCCGTTGCAGATCGCATCATCCGCTGCATCCAATGCGAGGACCAGACCCGGTCGTGCAAAAGTCCCGCGATATCTCAGAGAGTTCAGGCAGAACCGTCTTTGATATCCGGCCAGCTGTGCCGGCAGTTGCTCGGCAGGTTCAAATCCGGGGTCCCAGATCAGCGATCCATAGGCAAAGACCCAAAGTGTATCGGACATTTTCTTATTCCTTGAAGCGGTCGCGCTGAGACCCCTGAATTGGAAACGGCGGAAGAGGTCAGGGGCCCCCTCTTCCGCCAGGCAGATCAGTCTGTCAGCTGGCGATACGAGGTCACCAGACTGCTGTAAGGGGGGACAAAGACTGAACGCGTTTCATCGCCGATCTTTACGGTGTCCTTGACGTCGAAATGCAGGTGGATCGGCAAATCCGAAATCCAGGCATTCGACACTTTTCCAAGGCGATCTCCTTTGGAAACTTTGTCCAGCGGGGCCACGGCAAGATCGTCCATATTCATGTGGACATAGCGATAGAGAGTGCCGGATGGGGTTTGCAGGGTCAGGGCAAACCGCCCGACATGGGCGATCACACCATCTTCAACCGCAACAGCCCAATGGGTGTCGGCCTGACAGCTGGCAGGACGAATGTCCTGGCCCTGATGACCGCCTGACGCACAGACCGGCAGATTTGACCGGCGCAGTTCACAGAAATTGTCGCGCCAGGGATAGCTGTAGTTGACAGTGTCGCACTGGCTTCCGCCGTTGCCCTTGAAACCACCGGGTGCGTAGACATGGGAGTTGGCATAGGCCGGGCCATCCTCCAGCGGGAAACGCATCTCTGGATAAAGAACGGCACCAATTGACAGGCCAACCCCGGTATCTTTGATCAGGTCGCCCGGCGCCTTGAACCGATCGTCCGCCTGTGCCTGTGAAACGGCGGCAAGCATTGCAATGGCGAAGGCGGCAGCCGCCAGCCTATTTGCGCGAAGCATCATTGTACCGCCCCCTTCACGACAGTGACGGTCTGCGCCAGTTCGGCGAGATAACCGGGTTCAATACAGCGTACATCTTCGGTTGGGGCATCACAGGTGATCCGCAAGGTATAGAAACCGCCAAATCGGCTGAACATATGATCTGCACCGTCGCCGGTGGACTCATATGTACGGGCCTCATGTTTGAATGACAGGCCCGGAACCTCTGCCAGAAGTGTACGAGCGCCCATCACACTGAGCTGGGCGCCATCCAGCCGATAGTAGGCGCTATAGGCATTTTCCTGGCCGCGAAACGCGGGCAGTTCAACCTTTGCATCGGTACCGAGGATAAGGACGGGCAAGGTCACATCGTCCAGTCCGGCAGGAGCGGTGTCGATAAATGCGGCGATCAATCGCTGGTCGCTCTTGCTTCCTTCCGCTTGCGCGGTATTGGCCGCGCCCCAATCAATGGTATTGACGACGCGGTTTACGGCCTGCTCCTGCGGTTTATCAACCGCTAAGGCTGGTAGAGACATCAGGACCAGGGCAAGGGCGGCAGACGGGAACACGCGCAGGCCGGTCGCGCAGGTGGATGAGGGCATCATCTCTCTCCAAGTAGTGTGCATTGAATAGTCACCCGCAGCTATGCGGGCTCTAGAGTTTTCGACGTCGTAGACTCTGCGACTTTCCGGGCTTTTGCATGCAGCCGCGTCATCTGGCCAAATATGTTGCGACGGTGCATTTCCTCGGTGCCGCCAACGCTGCAAAAGGCCAGTGCGTCCCGCAGGAATGTGGTCACCTGGCCCTCGTGGTAGCCTTTGCTGCCATAGAGCTTCATCAACTCCATTGCGCCTTCCACGATCGTATCTGCACCGACCAGTTTCGAGATCGAGCAGGTCATCGCGGCCTCAGGCGCACCGCTCAGCAGCTGGTGCAGGGCAGCGTAGGACACCCATTTTGCACTTTCCGTGCCGATACGGATATCCGTCAGCTTCTTCTGGATGTATTGATGTTCGATAATCGGCACGTCGAAGGTCTTGCGTTTCTTAGAGAAATCAAAGGCTTCGGCAAGCATCGGTTCGATGAGCCAGGCCGCCACCAACCCGTAGTAGAGGCGCCCCATCGAGACGATACTGACCAGATTGCGAAGCCCGGCTCCCGGTTCTCCCAGAAGATGGCCGTAGTGCAGCGGAACATCGTCAAAAGTCATCTGACCGGTCGGCAGGTCCAGATTGCCAAGCTTGCGATCCTGTGCGCCAATTTTGAGGCCGGGGCTGTCGGCATCCAGCAGGACCAATGAGATACCTTCACGGCCGTGATCACTCAGCTTGCAGACCACAAGAATGAAACTTGCGACCGGCGCATGTGCGATATTGTATTTTGCCCCACTCAGACGGAATGTCTCATTCGGGCCGGGGGTCAGCAAGGAGGAAGTCGCACGTACATCGGTGCCAGTATCCGGATCAGCAATCGCGGTAGCGCTCAGCTCTCCATTGAGGATACGGCCCAGATATTCGCGCTTCTGGCTGTCGCTGCCGTAAAGATCGAGCGCCCGGACCATGCCTGCCTGGGCGATCACCGAAAGCAACATGCCAGGGGTGCGCAGAGTGGCGGCAAGCCCCTCCAACGCAGCGGTGAAGCCCCACCAGTCCCGGCCATCGCCACCATATTCGCGTGGTACGATCATCCGCCACAGACCTGCGGCGGTCAGCCGATCCCAGGTCCGCTGGTCAAACGCACGGCGGCCAAGGTGCAGTTCGTCCCGGTCGGCCATTTTGCCGATCGCGGCAAAGGCAGTTCGGGTCTGCTGCTGTTCGGCTGTCCATTCCAAATTCATATCATCGTCCTCAATACAGGGGGTCAGGCGCTTTCCTGAAACGTAGCAACAGCTTCTTTGAAAGCATCCGGCACGGGGTAGGTGGCCTGCTTGTCGTAGTCGAACATGACATGAACAGACTTGGCATTGGCGACCACGCGACGATCTGCATCATCAATGTGCATCACATGCTCCATCTCGAAACTCTTGCCGCCGAAGCTGACCACACGGCTGCAAACCACCAGATTGTCACCGTAGAGCGCCTGCGAGATGTAATCGCAGGATGTCTTGACCATGATATGCGGCAGCTTTTCGGATTTGGGCAGCTCTAGGAGGTCGTGCATGTATTCCAGATATGCCGACTGCATGTAGTCATAATAGACGGGGCTGCTGACGTGACCCATCGAGTCGGTATCGCGGTAACGAATTTCTACGGGTGTTTCGAAGGCTTTGTTGGACATGGGGTCTCTCCTATTGGGGTTCGATGTAGCGAGGGTTCAGGCGTGTTGGGTGCAATCCTGGCAGGCCCGCTTTTCCAGCGGTCCGTGGATTGTGAAGCCCATCGGGACGGGGCCGAATTTCCGCAGGATGGAAAGGCCGAATTTCTCGGCCGCGCAAAGCGTGGTGATGCAGCCGTCGACATTGCCCGCCGCGCAGTCGCGTGCCGCGATGACATTGCTGGAGACGAAGCGTCGCTCAACCGTGGCCGGGAGCAGTTTTTCGGGCGCAGGATGGGTCGCGCAGGTCATTGGCTCAGCCCCGGTGCGGGAGGCCAGAACCATGTTGTCGGTATTCATGATAAATACATCCAGCAATTTCATTTTCTGGATGTGTGCGTAGATGATGGAGTGGAGATGGGGGTAGGCGACAACCCCGACCAATACAGCTCCGTCCTGGCAGGCTACACTCTCAGCGGCCTGTTCCATCGTCCGGTGCAATTTAACCGAGGCGCCGTGACACCGACGTAATGCCCAGGAAATAGCTGCTCGCTCACAATTCGTTCCGGTAGGGCCAAGCGTATGGATCTGTTTAACCCAACCAAAGGTTTCAGATTGCGGAATATAATCAGCGTTAACGCTATTTTCGATTTGGAGATCCATTGCGTATCTTTTCCGCTATGTGTCGATGCTAACTTTGCAATGACCAAATTTCATCCATTTGCTCAAATAAGTATTTGAACATCTACTCGAACTATATTTTATATGTGACTTTGATTTTTGCCTTTTATCGCGGCAACTCTACTTCATATGCGCTCGCCGAATCTCATTTCACTGACATCATCGAAGCGGCAATGGCTTCGCCGAACAATTCGAAAAAACTGATGCTGTTCCTCAGCTATGGTGAGGAACAGTCCATAACTCGAATAATGACATGAAAAGCAGGAAACTGGTCGCTCAGCTCACGCGGTTATAGCTGAGGCTCGATCACCTACAGGCGGAAATCTTCCAGACAGGCCTGACCAGTAAGGTGGTGCATAAAAACCGAAGCAGCCCGCCTCCATCCCACGGTCTGGAAACAGGCTGTAGCTGCGCGCCATATCTCGCACGCCGGGCGAGCTTCCCGACGTGCAGGCGGTATCATAGCGGTGACGGTCGTCGATGAGAGGAAGCCGACAGCCGGTTGCGGTCTCAGCTGGACCGGGTCGGGTCGCGACCAATCCCGCCGAAGAGGTCGAGACAGCGCTCAAACCAGCTGCCAACGATATCATCACGCTCGAGCAACGGGTTAGATGTGCAGACGTTACACCATTGCAGTGTTCCAAAGAGCGTGTAGTCGGCGTAGGCAGGCGTTGTGCCTGACAACCAATCCTGCGTGCCGAGCAAGTCACGGACAGGCGCTAGTTTCTCTGGCAGCGCTGCGCGTTCGCCGTCGGCGCCTTCGGCCATGGCTTCCAGTGGCATGCCAAACCTGCGCTCACGGGCAGCGCGGAAATAGGCTTGGTCATCGGGCGACATCAGGTTGTGCATATCCATGACAGCAATCGTGGCAAGGCTGGGATGAAGGACCGTTTTGCAGTAGCTTTCGACAAAACGGGTCAGGGCGATCGCTCCCTTGCCATCAAAAAGATTGGGAGTATCGGTATAGGTTTCATCCAGATACCGAGCGATATCAAAACTTTCTCCCAGCACCGTTTCTCCATCACGCAAGACGGGCACACTGGTAAAGCGACCATCCTCAATAGCAGTGATGTCGCCAAATGAAACAGGGACAAGATTATATTTCAAATTCTTGTGCTCTAAAGCCATGATGACTTTCCAGACATGTGGCGAGTAGTGACGTTTACGATCTTCGCTACAAAGGCTATAGAGTTTGCGGTCCACTGGGGTTCTCCTGTCTGGGAAGTTAGCATCTAACATTTTCGGCTGATTTAGAATCGCGCTGCTATATATAATGAAACCTTACGTCTCATTATGGTTTCATCAATATAGTATTTTGATGAAATAACATGGCTTCTATTTGTGATGCTGGCTCAACGGGTGAAACCATTTGGCTGGCAATAGAGCTGGTCAGGCCGAGATGGCCATCCTATCTGTATCCAGCAGATCGCGAACGGCGCTGATGATGGGGTCTTGAGTGCGGTTGGCGAGATGAGCGAAGAGAACGCGTGTCGATTTGCGGACTTCTCGCAGCAGAGCGATCTCTCCAGTCGGGGGTTCGGTTCCTGCGCTGCTGACGTGAACCAGACCGATGCCAGCACCGCTTGCGATCAAGGCGCGTGTAATAGTCTCATCATCGACATTGATGATCCGGGCGGGTTGAATGCGGTTTTCCTTAAACAGGCGCTCCGCGATGCGTCCACAACACGAACTATAAGTGGGGTAGATCCAAGGCATAGCCTCCAGCTTGTCCCAGTCAAGGTCCGGACCCGGCGGGACCAGATCAGGAGCGGCCGCAAGGTAGACGCTGAAACGCGATATTTCGAGGGTTTCAAGGTCATTCTGGGCTTCGTCAGGGTCGATAAAGAAACCTGCATCCAGGCGACCATTGCGGATATCGTCCAACACACTTGAAGATGTGCCATGTTGCAGGGCAACTTCGAGATCTGGAAAGTTCTTTGAAAGATCAGCGAGCAGGCGGCTCACCTCGGTCGACCCCAGGTTGCGCCCGGCGCCGACTCGCAGCTGGCCGGCCAAACGCCCACGCAACCGGGAGGCCTCTTCCAGAAATTTCTGATGATTATCAAGCAGCTGCCTGGCCTCTACCAGAAGCCGCTGTCCGTCGGTGGTGACACTCATCCCGCGCGGTGTACGCTGGAATAGTGTCAGGCCCAGCGTGTCTTCCATCGTTTTGATATGGGCGCTGACGGCCGGTTGACTGCGAAACAACAGCTCGGACGCGCGCGTGATACTGCCTTCCCTTGCCACTGTGACAAAGGTCTTGAGTTGACTGATATCCATGGTTACCCCTTCAAATGCCATAGGGCGCATCGAATGCCTGCGCCTCTATTAGATGGCGCGCCACCACCCCTGGCTGACACGCGCGAGACAACTTTTATGCCCTCTTTGCGAGAAGTCAAAACAGAAACACCCGCAATAGATGAGTTGGGCTGTATTCCGCCGGTTAGGAGAGAAACGTCATGACGAGCGCCTTTTTGCCTGCCCTGGATTGCGAGGGGTTCAAAACATTCCTAGCATGAAGCCGACCGGTAACAGTCAGATAACAGTCCGCGCGTTGTTGCTGTCAGCCGACGATCGCTGCACTGTTGCCCATCTTGCGCCAAAGGCTATTCAATGTGGGTTTGGTATTCTCGGTCTCGCGGTACAGACGGACCGAAATTGGCGTGACAAACGACTCTCCGCCGGCAAGCGCCAGACGCCCATCGCTCAATTCATCCTCGCACAGCTTGCGCGGCAGCCAGCCAAGGCCGAACCCCTCCAGGATCATCGCCTTGACCGAGTTCGCGAGAGAGTTCTGGTTTACCACCAGCAGATTTGGAGGCGAGATTTGCTGGCGCAAGGTGTGATCCAGAACCGATCTCAGCGCGGATGCGCTGCCATAGGACAGCAGCGGAATCTGTCGTTTGGTATCGCGGCCGAGGTGGAAAAGCGGGTGTCCACCTGCATCCGTTTTTGACACCGGGATGAATTCATCCTCTGATAGCGTCAAGTAATCGCATTTGCTGACCTCCAGCGGCGACAGGAAATCCATTGCGGGATGCCAGTAGGTCAGGATCACGTCGCAATAGCGCTGCTGCAAGGCAGTGACGAATTGATCTGCCGCCCAACTGGTGGAGTTGAGATCGACATCCAACCCGCCGGCCTCCATCAACGGTTCGATATGGTCCCGGAAATGGGTCATGTAAAGCGACTGAGATGACGCAAAGCGGATGACATTTTCTCCGGCAGCATCAATAGTTTGGCAGCGTTCCAGCGTCTCGGAGTAGGTGCGTAGGATGATTTTGGCCTGCGATAGAAACACATCCCCCGCAGGCGTCAGCGACAGCGGGAAGGTCTGTCGATTGATCAGCTTCACACCAACCTCATCCTCCAGGGCGCGGATACGCCTGGAGAATGCGGGTTGGCTGACATTCCGCTCTTCTGCAGCACGCGAAAAATTCTTGTGCGTTGTCAGCGCTTCAAAGTCTCTGAGCCAGATTATATCCAACTTGCCTAGGTCCGTTCTGGGGTCATCCAGTGGGCCGGGGGTCCCGGTGTTTAGCCGTCGAGCCGGTTCTCTTCGACCGCGTGGCAGGCAACGGTGCTGCCATCTGCTTGCCGTAGTGGACGCGGACGCGACTCGCGACATCTAGCATTCGCAAATGCGCAGCGCGTTTGAAAGGGGCAACCTTGAGGCAAGTTGATGGGTGTCGGGATTTCGCCCTGCAGCCGGATGTGACTTGGCCCTTCATCCTTGAGTTGTGGCACCGCGGACAACAGCGCCTTGGTGTAGGGGTGTTTGGGGTTTTCAAACAATGTCCGGGTATCGGCCAACTCACACAGCGTACCAAGATAGAGCACCGCAACGCGCGTCCCGAAATGCTCCACCACACTGAGGTCGTGGGTGATGAAGAAATAGGTCAGTCCCCGCTGGTCCTTGGCTTCCAGCATCAGGTTCAGAACCTGTGCCTGGATCGAGACATCCAGTGCCGAAATCGGTTCATCCGCGATGATGAACTCGGGGTCGACAGTCAATGCCCGGGCGATTGCGATCCGCTGGCGCTGGCCACCCGAGAATTCATGCGGATAGCGGCTGGACCAGCTCGGATCCACACCAACAGACCGCATGACCTCCGACACTTTATCACGCACTTCGCCACGCGACAGCGACGGATTGTGGTGGCGAACGGGTTCTTCCAACGCCTGCTGGATGGTCATGCGCGGGTTCAGGGAGGCATAGGGATTCTGAAAGATCATTTGCATCTTCTTGCGCAGGGGCATCATTTCCCCGCGCGAGCGATCGTCGATCCGTTGACCATCATAGTGGATTTCGCCGCCGCTGGGCGTCAGCAGCCCGGCAACCAGCCGCGCTACAGTAGATTTTCCGCAGCCGGATTCACCAACAATACACAACGCTTCGCCACGGTCCGCGGTGAGCGAGACATTGTTGACCGCATGCACCGCGCGTTTCTCACGGGTGATGCGACCACCGCGCAGCTTGATGGTTTCTAGAAACCCGCGATCCAATTCAAAGCGTTTTTCAAGATTCTTCAGCTCAAGCAAAGGTTTGCTGTCTTGTATCTGGGTTGTCATACGCTTGCCTCCTCAAGGCTGGTATTCTGCAGGCGGGAGACTTCGTGGCAGGCGACCTCAACCTGGCGATAGCTTACTGTTTCCGGCAACACCTTGCGGCAGTGGTCGACAGCATATTCGCAGCGAGGGCTGAAGGGACAGCCGGGGGGGATGGATGTCAGCCCCGGCATGTTGCCCGGGATCTGTTTCAGTCGTTGGCCGGGCAGGGTCTGTTGCGGCAACGCGTTGATCAGCCCTTGGGTATAGGGGTGTTGCGGGTCGTTGATAATCTCGCGCGTCGGACCTGCCTCGATCAGACGACCGGCGTACATGACGAGGGTGCGCTCGGTCATCTGACTGACCACGCCAAGATCATGAGTGATCAGGATCAGGCCAACCTTGTTGGACTGGCAGAGTTCGAGCAGCAACTCCATGATGTCCGCCTGAATTGTCACATCCAGCGCAGTTGTCGGTTCATCTGCGATGATCAGCTCCGGATCCAGAAGCAGCGCCATCGCGATGATGATCCGTTGCCGCATGCCGCCGGACAGCTCGTGGGGATATTGGTTCAGCCTTTCTTCGGGCGAGGGGATATAGACCTCCCGCAACTTCAGAATAGCGATCTGTTCCGCTTCAGACTGGCTGAGCGAGCGGTGCGCCTTGAGCGTTTCGACCATTTGCTGGCCGATCGTCAGGACCGGGTTCAGAGTGACCATCGGATCCTGAAAGATCATCGCCATGCGATTGCCACGGATCGTACGCATCTCGGCGTCGGACAGTTTGACGATATCCTTGCCACCAAAAAGGATCTCACCACTGTCGATATATCCGGGCCGGCTGAGAAGGTTCATCAGAGAGAAACCGGTGATGGATTTACCGGCCCCGGATTCACCTACGATGCCCAGACGCTCTCCTTTTCCAAGGTCGAAGGAAATCTGGTTCAATGCGGTGACGGTGTGATCACGCATCGCAAATTTGACCGTGAGGTCGCGAACGGAAAGCAACGACATCGCTATTATCCTTTGTAGAGTTTCGGGTTCAGCACGTCACGCATCCAGTCACCCAAGAGGTTGATGACAAGAACGAGGACAACGAGAACCACACCGGGGATGGCGGTGATCCACCAGCTGCCGGAGAAGATATAATCAAAACCGGAGGAGATCAGCGATCCGAGCGAGGGCTGACTGGGGGGCATCCCAAGACCCAGGAAGCTGAGTGACGCCTCGGAAATAATCGCATTCGCCACCTGCACCGTCGAAATCACAAAGATCGGCGACAGCGAGTTCGGCAGAATATGCCGCACCATAATCCGCATCGGGCCGAAGCCCAGCACGCGGGCGCTGTCGATATATTCCTTCTTTTTCTCAGCAAGAACAGTGGCGCGTACCGTTCGGGCATATTGCGGCCATTCGGCGACGCCGATCACTGCAATCAGGAAGTAGATCGCATATTGGTTGAAGGTCTCGCTGCCAAACATCGCCTGCGTCACCGCGAGGAAGATGATAGCGACCATCAACGTCGAGAAAGACAGCTGGATATCGGCAAAGCGCATCAGAAGGCTGTCGAGCCGCCCACCGACATAGCCGGCCACCAACCCGATTGAGATCCCGAGGAAGGCTTGCAAGGCGACGGCGCAAAGACCGATCAGCAAGGACAGGCGGGTGCCGTAGAGGATCGTCGACCATAGATCCCGACCCTGATCATCGGTGCCAAACACGAACTGGGGGTCGGCTCCGTCAATCCAGGCTGGCGGGTATTCGCTGTTCATAATGTCGATCTGGGCCGGATCATAGGGATCAAACGGTGCCAGCACCGGTGCCAGGATCGAGGCGAGGGTGATGACCATGAACACCGCAAAGGATACCATCGCCACGGGGTTGCGCCGGAAGCTGTAGCCCATGTTGGAGTTCCACAGGCGACTAAACCGCGACGGGGTGGTTTGGTTTGTACTAAGGCTGCTCATGCGCCCATCCTCGCAATATTGACTGTTGGATTGACGAGCCCATAGATCAGGTCGACGATTGTGTTGGTCACCACAAAGATGAAGCCCACAATGATGAGATATGCCACGATCAACGGGGTATCGACGCGGTTCACCGCCTCAAGGAACATGAACCCCATGCCTGGCCACTGGAAGACGGTCTCCGTCAGAATAGTGTAGGCGACCATAGTTCCGATCTGCACACCACCAACGGTGATCACCGGCAACAAGGTATTCTTCAGCGCATGCACAAAATAGATGCGTCCGGGGCGGATGCCCTTGGCGCGGGCATATTTCACGTATTCGCTTTGCAGCACTTCCATCATCTCAGCCCGGATCAGGCGTACGAACAGCGGCAGCATGATCGATGCCAGCGCGACCGAAGGCAGCAGGATGTGCACCCAGCCATCTGCGGTAGCAAAATTGGTTTCCCAATAGCCAAAGACATGCACCACATCGCCCCGCCCGTAAGATGGGAACCATCCGAGTTCCACCGAGAAGACAAAAATCATCAGGATTGCGGTCAGGAAAACCGGGATCGAGATGCCGACAATCGAGACCCCCATGATCAAGCGGCTGAAGAACGCATTCGGTTTGATCGCTGTATAAACGCCCAAGGGTACGGAGAGGCCGACGATGATCAGGGTTGCACCCATAACCAGTTCCAAAGTGGCGGGCAGCTTCTTCAGGATCACGTCGAGCGCGGGTTCTTTGAAGAAATAGCTGGTGCCGAGGTCGCCCTGAAGGGCATTTCCAAGAAATCGGATGTACTGTGTCACGAAACTGTCGTTCAGACCCAATTCGTCGCGCAGTTGCTGGCGGACCTCTTCCGAAACGGACTGACCGACCAGTTCGCGCAGGGGGTCGCCGAGATTGTCCTGGATGGCAAAGCCGATCAGCGAGATGGCAAACATCACCGCGATAGCCTGAAACACGCGTTTCACGAGGTAGGCGAGCATGTTGGAGTTACCTTGTATCAGTCACTTGTTGATGGGCACAACGCCATTGACGCCCGACGGGCGGCAGGGACATGCCCATAAAGAAGTGGTGAAAATCTGGGAATTGGTGGCAAATCGGCCGGGGCAGCGACGCCGCCCCGGCCTAAGAGTTATCAGTCTACTTTCAGATCGCCGAAGTAGGGGAAGTTCAGGGCGTTCACGATCTTCTCAGCGTGGACACCATCACGAGCACCCCAGGCCAGGTTCTGCCAGTGCAGCGGAATGAAGGCCGCGTCTTCATAAAGGATGCCTTCCAGCTTGCGCAGCAGTTCGCCACGTTTCGCCTGATCGGTTGTCGCATTGGCTTCAGCCATCAGAGCATCGGCTTCCGGGTTGCAGTAGTTGCCGGAATTGTACTGACCGTTGCCGGTGGCTTCGTCCGGGCAATGCGTCAGGAACTGGTGGAAGTTCGCGGAGTCTTCGGTGTCGGAGTGCCAGCCGATCATCATCATGTCGGCAGCGCGTTCGTCAAATGTCGGCCAGTACTGCGCTTTGGGCATGGTCTGCAGGTCAACTTTGATGTTGATCTTTGCCAGCATCGAAGCAACGGCCTGAGCGATTTTATCATCGTTCACATAGCGGTTGTTCGGCGCCATCATGGTGACCGAGAAACCATCGGCATAACCAGCTTCGGCCATCAGAGCCTTGGCTTTTTCAACGTCAAAGCGCGGGGTCAGGTTCTCGTCATAGCCGAGATAGCCGGCCGGGCTTGCCTGGGCGCCAACGGTGCCAAAGCCGCGCATAATGCGATCCACGATGCCGGCGTTGTTCACCGCATAGTCGATCGCCTTGCGAACACGTGCGTCTTTGAACGCTTCAACACGGTTCTGGTTCAGTTGGAACGTGATGATACGGGTGCCGGGTTCGGTGATCAGGGTGGTGCCTTCGTGTTCTTCGACACGCTTCAGATCAGTTGGCGGAACCGGTGCGATAAAATCAACGTCACCAGACAGCAGGGCTGCGACACGTGTCGGGTCTTCCTTGATCGGCGTCAGGATAATCTTGTCGACGTTGCCTTCGGAAGCGGTGTCCCAGTAGCCATCAAAGCGATCAAAGACGACTTTCACGCCCTGTTCACGCTCGGTGACAGTGAAGGGCCCGGTGCCGGACAGGTTGCGCGATGCAAAGCTGTCGCCGTGCTTGACCAGCTCGGCCTTTTCTTTGCCATCCTCGGTGGTGCCGGAGTAAAACTGGCTGTCCATCGGGAAGATGTAGGTCGCCGTGTGCAGGACCAGCGGATACGGCTCGGAGGTCTTCAGGTCGAAAGTCAGCTCGTCGATGACTTCGACGTCAGTGAAAGACGCGAAGATACCCTTGAAATCGGGGCTGGACTTCAGACGATCAAACGTCCAGTCAACATCTGCCGAGGTCAGCGGGTTGCCGCTGTGGAACGTGACACCGTCGCGCAGCTTGAACCGCATTGTGGTTTCATCGATCTGCTCCCAGCTTTCTGCCAGCCGCGGAGCGAACTGCAGATCCTTGGTCCAGCGGACCAGCGGATCAAATACCATGTGCGACAGCTGCAGCGTGCCGCCGGAAAGCTGCTCATGCGGATCCAGCGAAACCGGATCAGCGTCATAGGCGACCTTGATGGTCACCTCGGCCATCGCGGCCGTGCTCAGGGTTGCCGTCAGAGTGGCAACAGCGAGCGTACTCGCAAAATGTTTCATTATTCATCCTCCCGTTACTGTATTGTTACTTCATCGGTATCGCAGGGGTCGCGAACAATCCAATGCCGATTGCAAAGCGGCTATGCAAAATGCGTATAGCTTGTTTTTCAAAAATATTTCAAAAACTTATGGGGCATTTGTTGGCTCAATCACCTCGGCGGATGCGCATTCCGCATAGCAAGAACCTATCAGAGGGTGGACGGGAATCGGCGGTTCTGACTGCTATACTGAGCACCCCAGCGGCGAAAAACAGCGCATCGAGGTGACGCATTGGCGCAGAAGACCGCCGGCCGAATCGAGATAAGAAAAACGACCTGAACCAAGAGAATCGGTGTTCCCCCTAGAGCGAAGAGCGCGGGTCGTTCCATGGCGGCATTGGAAACAGTCGCACGAAATTTCGTCGTTTGTACGCCCCAGACGCCCATTAACAGTCCGTTAATATGGTTAAGGCGCCAAATATTTGCCCGCAGCGCCGAATAAACCTATCAGCTTTTAGTCAAATCGTTCCAACCAGTGTGAAAGAGAGCCCACAATGGCAAATGTATTCGTTGCGTCGTTTCCAGGCGTATCTTCACTGAGTAACTATCTGGCCTTTGACAGCTTTGAAACCTCGCGCGACTCTTTCGGTACCGTTGTTTCTGCCACCGAGCTTGAACAGACGGGCGCCGATGGATCCGTGCTGCGCCTCGGCGGGGATTTTTCCAGCGAGGACCAGGCGGATTGGCAGATCTACTCGATGGACCACTCCCTGAACGGCGCCCCAATCGTATCGGTTTCCAATATCTCGATGACCTTTGATCGCTTTGCCTCACTGCCTGCCGACGATTTGGCCCGTGAGCTGCTCTCTGGTGACGACGAGATCACTGCCCTCCTCAACAGCAATGTGACTGCCATCCGTACCTATGGCGGCGGCGATCGCATTTCACTTGGCGCCGGAAACGACACGGTCGCTGCCGGCGGGGGTAATGATTTCGTGACGGGTGGTCTGGGGATCGACAACCTCCGCGGAGGCTCCGGTGCAGATACGCTCCACGGGAACGGCGGCGACGATATCCTGCGCGGCGGAATCGGCCGTGACCGTATCTTTGGCGGTCTTGGTGACGATTTCATCGGGGGCGGACGGGGCAACGATCGTTTGATCGGTGGGGCTGGCAACGACACGATTCGTGGCGGCGCCGGTGTGGACCGACTATTTGGCGGGGCCGGTGATGACGTGATGACCGGCGGCGCGGGGGCGGATATATTTATCTTCAATGAGGGCGATCACACTGATCGCATCACCGATTTTGAGGCGGGGGTGGACCGCATCAAGCTTGGCCGCGGAGCGGAGAGCATGCAGGATGTCGATTTTGGTCAGGTCGGCGATGATGCGGCAATCTATTTTGCCGATGTCACCGTGATCGTCGAAAACATGACATACACAGAGTTGCAGGACGCCGATCACTTCTTGTTCTGATATACTGACGCTCCAAGCTTCGCGCCTGGAGAGCGGTTCAGCAGATCAAGATGACAGATCCCAGGTAGACCCGAGGAGGTAAATGATGACTAGTGTTAAACGTAACCTGATTGCTGCGGCGCTGCTTTGCACTCTACCTGCGGTGACATCCGCAGACCCGTTGCCGCGCAGTGCAAAAATTGCCAATCCGCAGAAAATTGCAAAAATATACTCGGGAAAGACTGAACTCTGGACCAACAACTGCGGCGGAGGCATCTATTTCGCACCGGGCGGTCAGGCGCGCGCCTGGTGTGCCGACCAAAGCGACAACCTGGGCGCAGGAACCTGGGCGGTCGATGCAAACGGGCAGATGTGCCAGGATCTCGTTTGGTACTACCCAAGCGGACGCCGTGCCGGAGCCAGCGCGAACGACAAATCCTGCATCAGCCATGTGGTTGACGCCTGGGGTGTCATCTGGCGAAGCTGGCCGAACGATCCCGAATGGTGGCCGATGGGGAAAGATGCGGGTCTCGTCCGTGGATATAAATTCCAGGCCCAGGTTCAACAGACCCGGTCCAAACTGGGGTTCTGATTGATCCGGGTAAGAAGCCGTTTCAGGGGTCAGCCAAAAAAAGGGCCGACCCCTCGCTTTTGACTTGCACCCCCGCGCCGCTACGCTTAAACCCCGCCGCAGTGGACCGATAGCTCAGCTGGATAGAGTACTTGACTACGAATCAAGGGGTCGGGGGTTCGAATCCTCCTCGGTCCGCCACTTCTCCTATGTGTATGACGTCAGAGGTGTTTGACTTTTCCGTCACATCATTGACCCAACAGAGTCCCGGCCGAACTCTTCCGCGCAACATTCACCCAGCATCCGAACACTGCTCGCTGGCGTTCCGTGTTGTCCTAAAACTTGCGCTGCGTCATTGTGCCAACATGCGTCAGCCCACAAAACAACAGTTAGATCGACATGAACGCCGCAGGGCCGATCTTCGCGTCCGGGGAAGCTCTCTCGCAAAGATCGCCCGCGAATTGGGCGTGACTGACTCTGCTGTCACTTTGGTAGGAAAAAGAATGTGTCGATCTGCGAAGATTGAGCAGGCTTTGGCGGACGCTTTGCAAACTACGCCAGAGCAGATTTTCCCTGATCTTTGCGAAGAGAGATAGAGCGGCCATTAGATTTGGCCCGAGAAATATGGACGGTTGAGCTAGGTGGATTTTCCGCTCCTGATCCGGCAGCGTACCGGGACGAAGGAGCAACGATGGCAAGGCGACCCAGACAGAACCACAGCCCGGCATTCAAGGCGAAAGTCGCATTGTCAGCTTTGAAGGGCGACAAAACGATGAGCGAATTGGCGACGCAGTTTGACGTTCATCCAAACGAGGTCGAGCAATGGAAAGACCAGCCCCTAGGCCGCGTGACAGACGGTTTTGACGACAATCCGAAGGCGTCGAAAGCGCCCGAGATCGATGTGAAATCGTTGCACGCGACGATAGGCCAGTTGACGCTGGAAAACGATTTTTTGGGCGAAGTGCTCGCCAAGGCCGGTCTGCTAAGAACGCATGCTGTGACACGGCCAAACCAGGTCTGGCGATGGACATTACCTAGATCCCCATGGCGCGCGGATTTGTTTATCTCGTTGCGGTGCTGGACTGGTTCAGCCGAAAGATTCTGGTCTGGCGATTGTCGACAACGCTGGAAACCGGCCCGGGCATCGAGGCTTTGAAAGATGCCTTGCGCGGTCATGGCAAGCCCGAGATCATGAACACGGATCAGGGCAGCCAGTTCACGTCCATCGACTTCATCAAGACGCTGAAGGACGCGGGCATCCAGAGCAGCATGGATGGCAAAGGTGCGTGGCGGGACAACGTCTTTGTCGAACGGCTGTGGCGGACGATCAAATACGAGGAGGTCTACCTGCGCGCGTATGAAAGCGTGTCAGCAGCCCGCGAGAGCCTGTGCCGATATCTGGCGTTCTATAACAGCAGGAGGCCGCACTCATCGCTGGACGGGCAGACGCCCGATCAGGCCTATCTCAAACCGTTGCGACAAATCCCGGTCGCAGCATAATCGAGCGGGAAATCTACCTACGAAACGGCCGGAAACTGTTCAAACGACCCGAACCACCTCTGCTTAGGGTGTCCAGTCGCTTGAAGAACCTTAGAATGCGTTGCAGCTGTGCGGCTCCTTTGACTTAGAACGCTCGCTAAGCTTGCTGCAGCGCAGTAAAGCGCAAGTGATTACCTACGTTCTGAATGGTCAACAACTGAACAGCACGATGGATGTCGGCTTCAGGCATTTCGTGAACCCTTGGTTTGCAACCGCAAGCTGTGACCAATTCCATGGTGGATATCCTCAGTTATGGACCGTCTCGCTGAATCTACCAGTCTGATGTGCAGACTCCGACCCCGAAGCTGGCGCCCCGGTGTCGGAATACTTGGTATATTGAGACCTGAGCTTATTCGGCTGCTTTAAGCTCGGTGTCGATTTCGATGGTCAGCTGGCCCACCGGGATGCTGCTGCCGACGCCGAAATCTGCCGGGTCGATTGTGCCCGACGCGGAGAAAGCCACCCAGTCGCCTTTGTAGTAATCAAAGAACTGACCGACCGGATGCGCGCCAAGGTGTGTCAGGCGGGCCTCAAGCACCACCGGTTTGGTGACACCGTGCAAGGTCAGATCGCCGGTAATCTCGGCTGTATCCTCACCGGTGAGTTTTACACCGGTGCTGGTAAAGGTGATCTCCGGATAGGTGCCTGCGTCCAGGAAATCCGGACTTTTGGCATGTTGATCAAGCGCTTCGACGCCGGAGAAGAAGCTGTCCGTTGCGATGGCCGCTGTGACGCTGGCGGTCTCCGGGTTTGCAGGATCCAGTTCCAGCGTGCCGCTGACCGCAGTGAATTCGCCGTGCTGCATTGAGACGCCGGCGTGGTTCCAGCCCACGCGAACCTCAGTGTGGCCAGGATCTGTCTTGTAAGTTGCTGCAGCGGCTGCGCCTGTCATGATGGCAAGAGCGGCGAGGGTGCTGAGAAGGTGGATTTTGGTCATTGCGTATCCTTTCCGTTGGACGTGAAGTTAAAGGGGTTGTGAATCAAAACATGCCGTTGCCGTGGGCGAATTCGGCGGGGATTTCCTGCACCGCGTCCCAATGTTCGGCGATCAGCCCGTCCTCGACGCGCCACAGGTCATAGAAGGCCGTGGGTTTGCTGTCGTAGATGCCTTCGGCCTGGGTCATCACGAAATTGCCTTCAGCCACCACATTGTGCAGCTTCGTGTAGCCGAAGGAGATTTCGTTCTCGGCCAGATAGGCGATGAACCCCTTCAGTCCGTCGCGGGTGTCCGGCACATAGGGGTTGTGCTGCATGTAGTCGGCGCGGATGTAGCTGTCGATCCTGGCAAGGTCGCCGCCCATCAGCACGTCGGTGACGAGGCCGGTGACCAGTGCCTTGTTGGCGTCGGTCTTGTCCAGATCTGTGATTTCGGTGGTGCCATCAATCATGGAACGGCCGCTGGCGGTCTCAGTCACTTCATCCTGGATCGCATCCCAATGCTCCACCAGCTTGCCGTCTTCAAAGCGGAACAGGTCGATGATCACCTTCGGCCCGAAGAACTCTGCAGTCTGGTGGATCACCACGAAATTTTCATCGCCGAACACCCTGACCGGGTTCACCTGCACTGGCGGATCCAGGGTCTCAAGAAAATCAACAAAGCCCAGCAGCCCTTCGCGCCCATCGGCGGCCTGCGGGTTGTGCTGGATGTAATCCTCGGCGACATGCGCGCGAATGAAATCGCGATCGCCCTTGGCGAGGCCCTGCTCCAAGAGGGCAACGGCTGTGGCCTTGTTTTCTGCTGGGTCTGCGGCGGCGCTGGTCGCGGCGGCGGAGGCAAGCACAGCTGCGGCTGCTTTTTTAAGAAGTGTCATTGCAGTCTCCATCGTGACAGTTGCTTGAGTCGGGTACATGAGTTACTAATAGGAACCGAAGTTCCAATTCGGAAGTAGGCACTTTTTAGTAACTAAGGAAAATCCATGAAGCGGCGTGAAGAACTCGAACGGGAGCTGGGGCTGGATCTGTGCCCGATCCGGACAGTGCTGGCGCAGATCAGCGGCAAATGGAGCCTGCTGGTGATCCTGCTGCTGAGGGACGGGGAACACCGGTTTTCCGAGATTCAGCGGTCAATCCCGGATGTCTCGCAGCGGATGCTGACCCAGACCTTGCGGCAGCTCGAGCGGGATGGGCTGGTGGCGCGCAGGGTCACTCCGGTGGTCCCGCCGCGGGTTGATTATGCCATCACGGAGCTGGGCAAGTCGTTGTTTGAACCGATAGGCGCAATGGCCGCCTGGGCGGTGGCGAAACAGCCGGAAATCATGTCGGCGCGAGAGCGTTACGACAGCGCAGGCTAGGGCCGGGACCGCTGTCCCGGCCGCCGGTTCAGGCGAACACCACTTGGATATCGGTGTATTCCGCCAGCCCCTCCTCGCCGAACTCCACGCCGAGCCCCGAGGATTTCACCCCGCCAAAGGGCGCGTTGGGCTGGATTGCCCCGTGCTTGTTGATCCAGACAGAGCCGCATTCCAGCCGTGCCGCGACGGTGCACGCCTTGGCAATATCACTGGACCACACCGACCCGCCCAGCCCGTTGGGGCTGCCGTTGGCGGCGGCAATCGCCTCTTCCACGTCATTGTACTTGATCACCGGCAGGGCCGGGCCAAACTGTTCTTCATCCACCAGCGGGTCGCCATTGGTAAGACCGGCAATGATTGTCGGCTCAAAAAACAGCCCTTTGCCTGGGTTGCCGCCCAGCAGCAGCTGGCCCTTTTCGCGGGCAGCGGCAACGAGACGGGAAACCTTGGCGTGCTGCATGGGATTCTGCAGCGGGCCAAGGATGGAGGATTCGTCAGATCCCGGACCCACCGGAATGGTGCGGGCAAATTCCACCAGCGCGGCGCAGACTGCGTCATGGATGTCCTCATGAACATAGAGCCGCTTCAGCGCGGCGCAGGTCTGGCCGTTGTTGATGAAAGCGCCCCAGAACAGCCCTTCGGCAATCGCCTGGGGGTCTGCATCCGGCAGCACGATGCCCGCGTCATTGCCACCCATTTCCAGCGTCAGCCGCTTCATTGTCGGCGCAGCCGCGGTCATAATCTTCTCTCCGGTCGTGCAAGAGCCGGTGAAGACAATCTTGCGGATGCCCGGATGGGCAGACATTGCCGCTCCCAGGTTGTCAGTCTGGTCGTCTCCGGTGATACAATTGAGAACACCCGCAGGCAGCACTTCGTTTAGCAAAGCCACAAGCCGCAGCGTGCTGAGCGGAGTCAGCGGCGAGGGTTTGATCACCACTGTATTGCCGGTCCGCAGCGCGGGCAGGATGTGCCAAACCGCTATCATAACTGGGTAGTTCCAGGGGGTGATCGAACCGACGACACCAAGCGGTTTGCGATGCAGCTCAATCCGGCCTTCGGCGTCGTCCTGCAGCACCTTGACCGGCAGCGACAGCTCAGCGGTGTATCCAGCCCAGGCTTGGGCGCCGCCCATCTCAAAACGTGATCCGAGGCCATTGAGCGGCTTGCCCTGTTCAGCCGTGATCAGCTGAGCAAGCTCTTCGGCATGCTCCGCGATCTTGGCTGTTACAGCCTCGCAATAGCGCTGAAGATCGGCATGGGACAGCTGCGACCAGCTGGCAAAGGCCTCCTGCGCGGCTGCTACCGCACGGTCTAGGTCCGCCAGTGTTCCGTTTGGTGCTCGGCCTGCCAGCCCGCCTGCCGGATTGGCCACATCGAAGCAGGCAGCCGCGGGAGCGGGGGCGCCGCCGATTGTCATTTCAAATTTCATTGGGTGTTCTCCTTGCCAGCGGGTCAGGCGGCGGCGGGCATGAAATAGTCCATGTGGACCTTCCAGCCGTCCTCGCCGTTCTGCCAGACCACCACATAGGCCAGATGGATATCACCTGCGCCCTCAGCACGCGGTGTCAGCACCACCCGGCCGGTTTCAATGGCGCTGCTGCCCTCATGCTGCACCGATGTGGTGGATAACTGCGCCGTTTTCATGTCCTGCACGGCGCCAAGGAAATAGGCCGAGGCACCATCCCGGCCGGAAAAGGTTCCAATTCCTTGGCCGATCACCACCGGGTCGGGGGTATAGTAGTCCTCCACCAGCGCGGCGACATCGCCGGCGGCGAAATTCGCCTCGAACTGGCGGGACTTGGTGGCGATCACGTCTTTCAGCGTAGCAGTCATGGTGCAATCCTCCCTTGCGTTTGCGCCTGTCCCAGACTTTTCCGGGGCGCTGACAGCAACGCTAGTCAGGGAAAGGAAGCGACTGTATAGTGCATATGCACTATGCGGGTGGCAGCTTGGCACGGGATAACCTGACCTCATGAACCGCTATGATCTGAGTGAATTTGTGCTGAGCCTGATGGACAAGGCCAACACCCATACGCCGCTGCATTTCCAGCAGTACATGATCGGGCTGATGCGCGGGATTACGGTGTTCGATTCCGCCTGGTGGGGCTGGTCAGTGTTCCGCGGCGGCAAGATCGCGATGGTGCATACGATGGTCAGCGGTTTGCCGGAGGGGTTCGAGCCCAAGGTCAAAGCGCATCTGGTGAATGACCCCTTTGTGCGCACCGGCCGTTCCCTGAAACGGTACGCCCGGTCGCTGTCGGTCGAGGATGCTGTGACAGATCCCGGGTTTAAGGTCTTCGCCGAGGAATTCGATCTGACCCAGATGCTGAACGGCCATTGCAAGGTGCGCGAAGGGCCGTTCAACTTTTTCATGTCGCTTTACCGGCATGGCCAGAAGCCAGCCTTTACCGACACAGAGACTGCGGATTTTCTGGCCATCCTACGGCATCTGGAGCAGGCGTTGTCGATGTGCTTACAGCTGGACCTAGGATTGCGGGTGGACCCCTGCAACGAATGGGCGCTGCTGGACCATGAGGGCGAATTGTTCTTGTGCTCTTCCGGCTTCAATGCGGCGGTGAAAGACGGGCTTGAGCCAGGGCAGAAGCCGACGGCCATGATGCGGGAACTGGCGGGTCAGACTGTGATCACCGCGCCCTCCGGGACGACCTTCGGCCGCTCCCGTTACTCTGACGACCTTTGGCTGATTTCGGCACAGCCGGTCAGCCCCCTGAGCCGCCTGTCCCCGAAGGAACGCCATGTTGCGGAGCTGCTGATTTCCGGCGCGACGATGCGGGCGATTGCCGAAGACGTCGGCGTTTCGGTCAATACCGTGCGGAATCAGGCGGCCTCCATCTATCGGAAAACCGGCGTTCACAGCAAAGTCGAACTGCTGCGACTGGCGGGCAGCCAGCTGCGCTAGAGCTGCACCCGTAGCGTTTCAGGCACCTTCATTCCTTCGCTATGCCGCTGATTTCATGTGGCTCCATCGACGTTCCTGCGAGCGCTGCAAAGCTGTAAACAAGCCGGTCGATGATAGTGCATCTGCACTATGTCTGGCCCGTTCGCCCTTCCGTACCGTTTTGGAAAAGGGAGGATCACCATGACCAGAAACACATCTTTCAGCCGTCGCAGTTTCCTGGCCGGAACGGCCGCCGCAACCGGCACACTCGCGATGCCGTCCATTGCCACCGCCGCCTCCAAGAAGGTGCGGATCGGATTCATCTCGCCGCTGAGCGGACCTCGCGCCTCGTTCGGGACGTCGGATCAGTGGATGGTCGACAGCATCCGCAAGCAGCTGGAGGGCGGGCTGAACGCTGGCGGCAGCACCCATGAAGTCGAGATCATCGTGAAGGACAATCAGTCCAACATGAACCGGTCGATCTCTGCGGGCAATGAGCTGATCCTGCGCGATCAGGTCGATATGCTGCTGATCAACGACGGCGATGCAGCGGTGGCTTTGGGCGAGATCGCTGATATCCACGGCATCCCGACGATGAGCACGATGCAACCGTGGCAAGCCTGGATGTTCCCGCGCGGCTCCAACCCGGAACAGGGCTTTCCCTGGACCTTCCATTTCTTCTGGGGGGCTGATGACGCCATGAGCACCTTTGTGCGGCTTTGGGATCAGATCGACACCAACAAGAGCGTTGGCGATTTCTATCTCGACAACCCGGTCGGACAGGCCTTTGCCGATCCGGCGATGGGGTTGCCGGGCTTCATCGAGCGGGGCGGGTATTCGCGTACCGATGGCGGCATGTTCAAGATCGACGCGGATGACTATTCCGCCCAGGTCAGCCGCTTCCGCGACGCAAGCGCCGATATTGTGACTGGCTTCGGCTTCCCGCCGCATTGGATCACCTTCTGGAATCAGGCGGGGCAGGCGGGCTACACCCCAAAGGCCTGCACCTTTGCGGCGGCCTTTCTGTTCCCACAGGCGATTGAAGCGATGGGCGCGCGCGGCGATGGCATGACAACTGAGGTCTGGTGGACCCCGAATGTGCCCTTCGCCTCTTCCTTCACGGGGCAAAGCGCCCGCGAACTGGCCGGCGCCTGGGAAGCAGACAGCAACGCGCAATGGGTGCAGACGCTGGGCTACAGCCACGCGCTGTTCGAGGTGGGCCTGGATGCGCTGGTGCAGTCCGGCGCCCCCAAGGACCGCGCCGCAGTCCGCGACGTCTTTGCTGCCACAAAACTGGACACGGTTGTGGGGCCGGTGAATTTTGCCTCCAGCCCTGTCAAAAACGTGGCGAAGACCCAGCTGGCGGGCGGCCAGTGGCGCAAGTCCTCGGGTAAGCATGCGTTTGAACTGGTGATTACCGAAAACACCCTCGCGCCTGACATTCGCGTCGAAAGCGAAACCATCGCACTGCCCAAGGTCTGAGCCATGTTGGAAGCACGCAATCTCAGCAAGGCGTTTGGCGGCCTGCGGGTGATCAAGGATGTCTCGGTCACCGTCGCACCGGGCAGCTGCCTTGGGATCATGGGGGGCAATGGCGCGGGCAAGAGCACGTTCTTTGATCTCCTGACCGATGTTACACGCGCCGATGGCGGATCGGTCCATGTGGCAGGGCGGGATGTAACCGGGCTGGACACAGCCGGGCGGGTTCGTGCCGGGCTGGCACGTGCCTTTCAGGTGCCGCGCGCATTTGCCTCTCTCAGCGTTCAAGAGACACTCTATCTGGCACAGCACGCAAGCCACGGCATCGCGCCCAAGGCCGCACGGGCGCGGGTGGAGGAGATCCTGGAGATCACCGGTCTGGGACCACACCGCAACAATCCCGGCACCGCGCTGCGGTTGTTGGACCGCAAACGGCTCGAACTGGCAAAGGCGCTGGCCTCCGACCCCAAAGTAATCCTGCTGGACGAGGTGTCCGGCGGGCTGACCGATCAGGAAACCGCCGAGATGGTGCTGCTGGTCAAGCGGCTGAAGGAAGCGGGGCTGGCGGTCCTGTGGATTGAGCATATCGCCCACGCACTGCAGGAAGCGTCTGACAGGATCATGATGCTGGCGCTGGGGCGCAAGCTGATTGAGGACCGCCCGGAGGTGGTTGCCGCCGACCCGCAGGTGCGCGCGCTTTATCTGGGGGCGGCGGCATGACCCTGTTGCAGATGCAGAACCTGACCGCGCGCTATGGCGATTTCCAGGCTCTGTTCGGGATTGATGCCCATGTGGACGAGGGGGAGACCGTCGCGCTGATCGGTGCCAATGGCGCGGGAAAGACCACGCTGCTGCGGGCGATTGCCGGGCTGGGCACACGAGAGGCGGGACAGCTGACCTTTGCCGGGCAGGACATTCTGGCGCTGGATCCCGGCGCGCTGGCGCAGCGCGGCATTGCCATGGTGCCAGAGGGGCGGCGGCTGTTCCCCAGCCTGACCGTGGCGGAAAACCTGATGATCGGCGGCGATGTCGGACGGCGCGGCCACTGGACCCTGCCGCGGGTGCTGGAGCTGTTCGACGAAATCGCGCCGATGGCGCAGCGGCCTGCAGGTCTGCTGTCGGGCGGCCAGCAGCAAATGGTGGCCATCGGCCGCGCGCTGATGACCAACCCGGAGCTGCTGCTGGTGGATGAGGCCTCCCTCGGGCTGGCGCCGGTGATTGTTGATCGGGTGTATGAGGCTTTGGCCGACCTCAAGGCGCGCGGCACCACAATTGTGCTGGTCGAACAGGATATCCGCAGGGCGCTGGCAGCCTCTGACCGTTTCTACTGCCTGCTGGCAGGGCAAGTGTCGCTGGCAGGCGCTTCGGATGGTGCCTGTTTCGAGCAGGTGAGTCAGGCCTATTTCGGAGAGAACCAATGAGCACAGCCATAGAAATCCTGATGAACGGGCTGTTCCTGGGCGGGCTCTATGCGCTGTTCGGGCTGGGACTATCGCTGATCTTCGGTGTCATGCGGATTGCCAATATTGCTCATGGAGAGCTGGCCATTGCCGGCGCGCTGGCGCTGTTCACCCTCGGCGCGGACTGGCCGGTCAGCCCATTTCTGCTGATGCCGCTGGTGTGCCTGGGCGCTTTCGCCTTTGGCTGGCTGCTGCAGACCCAGCTGCTGAACCGGGTGCTGAGCCCCGATCCGATGCCCGCGCTGCTGGTCACCTTCGGCCTGTCGGTGGTGATGCAGAATGCGATGGTCGGCTTATACGGCGCCAACAGCCGCAGCATCGACCTAGGCGCGGTCAAAACAGCAAATCTCACCATTGCTGGCCAGACAATCGGCTGGCTCCCGCTGGGCATCTTCCTGCTGTCGCTGTCGCTGTTCGGCGGGTTGCATCTGGTCCTGCGCAAGACCCGGCTGGGGCGCGCGGTGCGCGCAACCTCGGATGATGCGGAAACCGTGGCGCTGTTTGCAATCCGCCGTCGACGCATCTTTGCCATTGCCATGGCAGTCTCCGCAGCCTGCGCGGCACTGGCAGGAATGCTGCTGGCCTCACGCAGTTCGATCACGCCGTTTTCCGGTGCGGAACGCCTGCTCATCGCCTTTGAGGTGATCGTGATCGGCGGCCTTGGCTCAATCTGGGCTAGCTATCTTGGCGGCATCGCCCTGGCGCTGGTGCATGTGGCGGGCTTCTACTTTGATCCGGCGTCGGGGCTGCTCTACGGGCACCTGCTTCTGCTGGTCTTCCTTCTCATCCGCCCGCAGGGGCTTGCCGGAAAGGTGGTGACACGATGACCCGCGCTATTCTTGCCCTTTTGCTGACAGCACTTGCTGCCGCGCCTTTTGCGCTGAATGCAGGCGGGCTCGCGCTGCTGACCGAAATGCTGGTGCTGCTGGCCATCGCACAAAGCTGGAACCTGCTGGCGGGCTATGGCGGCCTCCTGTCGCTTGGCCACCACGCCTTTGTCGCCACCGGGGCGTACCTCTTGTTTGCCGTCACACGGGACCTGCCTGTCTCTCCCTACATCATGGTCCCGTTGTCCGGGGCCGGGGCAGCGCTGCTGGCGCTTGCCCTGACCCCGGTTCTGTTCCGCCTGCGCGAGGTCTATTTCGCCATCGGTATGTGGGTGGCTGCAGAGATCATCAAGATCGTTGTCAGTCGGCTGGACTACTTCGGAGGCTCCTCCGGCCTGCCGCTTTATGCGGCGCGGCGGATCGATACCAGCTGGCTGCCCGCCTCGGCGCATTGGTTTGCGCTGACACTGGCCGCGGGCCTGTGCCTGGGGCTGTGGCTGCTGCAGCAAAGCCCCTATGGCCTGCATGTCCATGCGATGCGCGATGACGAAACCGCCGCCCGCTCGCTGGGGGTGAAAACCCGGCGGATCAAAGGGACCATCTTTGTCCTGTCGGCGGCAGGGTGCGGGATGGCCGGCGCCATCAGTTTTCTTGGCACGCTCTATGTCTCGCCAGTCGCCGCCTTCGACATCAACTGGACTGTGAACGCGATCTTCATCTGCGTGATCGGGGGCCTTGGGACCATCCGCGGCCCGGTGCTGGGCGTGCTGTTGTTCGTCGTCCTGCGGGAGGGGCTCGTTGACTATCCCGGCTGGAGCCAGATTGCCCTCGGCACCATTGCGGTTGCGGTGATGCTGACTGTGCCTAAGGGGCTGAGCGGCCTGCTGGACCGCCTGCTCCCCAGAGCCAGAACGGCTGCCAGAGACCCATAATCTCGAACCTCGGCGACGAGACGATGACTAAGACTTTGACGCGCGCCGCCTAGCTGGCCGGATCGCGGCTGCATGCCTAAGCCCGCGCCAATTATGCGCCGCTGCGCTTCTGCAACCTGAAGATTGAGGAGAGACGATAATGCCGGATACAGGATTTTACTTTGACGAACACTGCCTGTGGCACACGACAGGTGAACACGCGCTGATCATGCCGGTCGGGGGCTGGGTGCAACCGCCCGCCGGCGCCGGGCATGCGGAATCGCCGGAATCCAAACGGCGACTGAAGTCGCTGATGGATGTGTCCGGGCTGACCGCCCAATTGGGCGTCCAGTCGGCCCGGCCAGTCAGCGAATGCGAAATGGCGCGGGTCCACAGCAGTGACTACATTGAGCGTTTCAAGGCGCTGAGCGATGCGGGCGGCGGGAATGCTGGTCTGTTCTCACCTTTCGGAGCTGGCAGCTACGAAATTGCCGCTTTGTCGGCCGGGCTGGCGCGACAGGCGGTTTTCGATGTGCTGGACGGAACCTATCAGAACGCCTATGCCCTGTCGCGCCCGCCGGGGCACCATGCTGGGCGGGATGGTTCCATGGGGTTCTGCCTCCTGGCTAATATCCCGATCGCGATCGAGGCCGCCAAGGCTGAAAAAGGGCTAGGCCGCGTCGCAGTGCTTGACTGGGATGTTCATCATGGAAACGGCACCCAAGACATATTTTATGAGCGCGGTGATGTTCTGACGATTTCGATTCACCAGCAAAGCTGCTTCCCACCTGGCTCGGGCTTGGGGGAGGAGCGCGGCGCGGGAGCAGGAGCCGACTGCAACTTGAACGTCGAGCTGCTGCCGGGCGCAGGCCACCAGTCTTACGCCGATGCGATGGAGCTGCTGGTGCTGCCCGCGCTTTACGAATTCAAACCGGATCTGATCATCATCGCCTGCGGGCTTGATGCCAACAATTTCGATCCGCTCAGCCGGATGACCGCGCACAGCGGCACATTCGCCTATCTCACCCGCACGGTGATGAAGGCCGCGCGCGATCTATGTGGTGGCAGACTGGTTGCGGTGCATGAGGGCGGCTACGCGGAGGCGGTGGTTCCCTTCTGTGCGCACGAAGTGATCGCGACGATGGCAGGCATCAAGAGCGATGTCGAAGACCCCTTCCGCGGCGTTGCCGAGGCCAACCAGCCCGCAGCCGATTTCGTCGAATTCCAGCGGAACCGGCTGATAAAGTTCGCGGAGCAGATTGCATCAACATAGTCAGGAGCTCTGCCTCACGGCGCCGGCCGGTTTCCTGGTCTTCGCCTTACCGCTCAATTGCAAGACTACCCCGCGATCACACGCGGCAGTTTGTTAAAAAGTAACAGCGACCGATTGGGCTTCAAGCGGGGTATTCTTGCCTCGCTTGGAGCTTTCGAAAAACGGCGAGCTGCTTCGTCACCAGACGTAGACCTCCATCTTGTCGGCGGCTATGGAATAGCCCGTTTGGCCAAGCGCGGTAGATTGCAGTTGCGTCCGCAGTGTTCCCGTAACCCAAACCGGATCCCAGAGCTGATCCCCCGGCCATGGTTCTGTCGCGGTGACCATCACAAGCTGGTTAGCCGGGGGCGGGGGCGTATGGATGCAGGCGCCGACATAGGGCACCAGCATGAACTCCGTCACGCCCTTTGCACCGACGTCGAAGGGGATGATGAAACCTGGCATCTTGATATACACACCGTTCAGCTCTTCGTTCAGCTTCGTCGCATTTGCGTCGTAGATCGGCCGCCAGGTGTCATTCTCAACGTCCATATCGCCTTCGCCGGTGATCTCCGAATAGGGAACTCCCGGCGGGATCAGGTCATCCCACATGATCTCGCGCGGCGTCGCTGCAGAGGCCACCGTTGGGGCAACCACTGATCCAGACAAGAGCATCAACGCCGTTCTGCGGTTCATCATTTGGTCCACCTCGCTTAGTCCACTACATCCTTACCATCATACCATCGGCAACGGACATTCTATAGGCTCTCATCGCAGGTATGAGGCTGACAACCATGCCGGCACAGATAACGCTCAGAATGACCCAAAACTCGCGCAGTGTTGGCGCATCAATCGGCAACCACAAGCCAAGCGCGCTGTCGAGAAGGGGTTGGGAGATGATCAACCCTACATATACCAACCCCAATCCAAGTGTTGCCCCGAGAGTGGCCATCATCATCGCTTCCAACACCAGCAGGCTAAGTATTGTTAGCGGACCTGCACCCATCGCGCGAAAGATCGCCATTTCGCGGCGCCGTTCATTCAGACTGGAAAAGATCGTGGCCATCATTCCGATCAGCGCGGTCACAACCACCATAGCCGAGACTGCAACAAGCGCGGTTTCGGCTATGCCAACAATACCCCATAGCTCTTGCAAAGCCACACCCGGCAGGATCGCCAGCAACGGCTCTTCGCGATATTCGTTGATGGAACGTTGCAGAGAAAATGTCTGGAGCGGGCTTTTGACACCGACGAGGGCCGCCGTTATCGCTTTCGGTGTCAGGTCCATCTGACGGATGACATCCACCGGCGTCGCCTGACCGGGGATCTGTGCGCCACTCTGCCAGTCGACATGGATGGCTTCTATCGCCTCCATGCTTATGATGACCGTGCGGTCAACCGGCGTACCGGTCTTTCCCAGAATTCCAGAGACCCGGAATGGCTGATCTTTGTGTTCGGTGAAAGACGCAAGGCCATGCGCCACGATGATCGGATCGCCGACCTTGTAACCCAATGCGGACGCGACGTCGGCCCCAACCACCGCATCAAAAAGATCATCCATGACGGCGCCATTTGCCAGCGTCAACGACCTGCCTTGCCGATATCTATAATGCTCAAAAAACTCTTGGGTGGTGCCCATCACACGGAACTGCCGGTGGCTGTCACCAAGGGAGATCGGCACAATCCAGTCCACATCGGACCGGCCCGCGATGTCCTGATAGCTTTGCCAGCTGACGTTGTTTGTCGCATTCCCGATACGAAATACCGAGTAGAGCAACAACTGCACAGATCCCGAGCGGGCGCCGACAATCAGATCGGTCCCGGAAATCGTGTCGGCAAAGCTCGCCTTGGCCCCGGTTCGCACCTTTTCGACGCCAAGAAAAAGGGCGACCGACAAAGCGATAGCGAGGATTGTCATGCCCACCGTCAGCGCACGCGCAAACAGCGACGCAATCGCCAGCCGCAAAATCATGATACCCCTTTCTGAACTTCGGCGATGTCCTCAAGGGTGATGACCCGGTCGAACCTTTTGCCCAGACGGGGATCATGGCTCACCATCAATAGTGAAGAGCCCGTAGACGCAGCCTGTGTGAACAGCAAATCGAGAAAGGCGTTCTGGGCGTTGCTATCGAGGGCAGAGGTCGGCTCATCCGCGATGATCAGGGGGGGCTGGCCAATCAAGGCACGGGCCACCGCGACGCGTTGTTGCTGACCGACGCTGAGCGTCCTGGCCTTTGCGTTGATAAGATGCTCCGGCAGACCCAGGGCAGAACACAAGCGTGCTGCCTCCGCGGCGGGCTGGCTGACCCGCCTGCGGCGTGAGGGGGCAAAGCGGAGGGGCAGCAGGATATTGTCGATCACGGATCCAAATGGGAGCAAGTTGAACTGCTGGAAGATAACGCCGATATGCTCCGCCCTGAAGGTATCTCTCGCGCCTCCGCTCAATCGGGAAATATCTCTGTCGGCAACAGCAATCTCGCCGCGATCCGGCAGGATTGTACCGCAGATCAATGACAGCAGCGTTGATTTTCCCGACCCGCTTTCGCCCAGAAGCAGGACTGTTTCACCCGCTGCAAGAGAGAATTGCGGGACACTCAGCGAGAACCCGGTTCGTCCGCGCCAACGATAGGCCAGTCCAGTGATTTCGAGCGTTGCATCCGTCACCTACGTTCAACGCTCCAACGTCAGGATCGGGGTGCCACGTTCGACCTGATATGCGTGCGCGCCGGATGCACCGGCCAGTTGCACCTGAACCTTCTGCGCGTTGGGAAAGGCGTCGAAGTAAGCGAAGCTGATATTCGTCAGGGATGCAGGTTCGGCGCAGTTTAGCATGTAACTTGCATGAAACTCGGTGTGATCTGCTTTTTCGGTGTGATGCTCAGCATGGCCTTCATGCTCATGGTCATCATGCTTGTCGTTCGCGTGGCCTTCGTGGTCGTTATGACCGTGTTGGTTGTTATCATGCCCGGCATCTCCGGCATGATCCTCATGCACATCTTGACCGTGGCCACTGGCAGTCTCCAGCTTTGCGCTCGCCTCGCCAACGCTGCACCGAGCGGCGTCCGGCATAATGAACAGGGCCAACGGATCACTGAGCCGGGCGATTGCAGCATCAACGGCTGAACGATCCGCGGCACTCTTTGCGGCATGTTCAAACCCGACCAGGTCAGCACCGGGCGCCTGGAACTCCATCAATACCGTGCTCCCGTCGATCGCAATGTTCAGCGTGCCAACGCCGTGTTCATGCGCGCCAAGTTGACGGGGGCCCTCGGCCAACGCCGGCAAGGCAGTAACGATTGCGAGAAGAGAGAGAGTTCGTTTCATAACAATGTCCAATGTGGAAAATGATCAGGCAGCACAGGTGCCACATAGGCCGTGGATTTCGACGATATGGCGCAGGGCTTTAAAGGCATTTCTATCGGTCAGTTCTGTAAGCTTCGGAAGCAAGTCACTGCCGTCGTGTTCCTCTACCGATCCGCAGTCTTCGCAGATGGCCAGAACAGGCACGCTTTCAGCATGGTCGCAGCGACAGGGGACAAAGGCGTTGATTGACTCAAGGCGATGCGCACGCCCCTGATCGGTCAGAGCCGACAGCGTACGATAGACTGTCGGCGGCGCTATACTTGGCTCGCTCAGCTGGAGCTGTTCAAGAATTTGATAGGCCGTCATCGGCCTGTCGCAGGCCTTCAACACGGTCAGGACATCTGATTGGCGTGTCGTTGCGCGTTTTCGCATGATGGCCCCCTTTGTTGCTTCAGGTTATTATTTTATAATATAACAAACCGCAAGACTTAAAACAACAGACACCAGGACAGCCATACGCAAATCCCGGATCTCTTCTGTCGTTAATGGTTGGTCTCGCCCCGCTTCACGCTGAAAAAAAAGTCGCTCCCTAAGGGGCGATCAGCAACCTCGTCAGGTATAACCTCGGGGCCGCCCAGAAACACGTTGGTGCAGAAATGGGCGTGCATCCTCGAGAGTTTTCGCAACTTTTCACCTGTGATGTCCTGAAACAGCGCAAGCATATCCTCGCGCGCCTTGAGTTCGCTGATCCTCTCGCGATGCCTTCGGCAGCAGTCCTCATGCGCAGCGGCAATGTCTGGATCTGTCAGCAATCGGGCCAGTTCCTCCTCAAGCGCAGGCATCATGCGCTGGATCGAGCGATCGTCTTCGGCGTTGTTGTTCATTCTGAACCAGTAGGACAATCCCTGATCGCGCTCGACGTGATTCACCCGACCACGGTCGCGTTTGACCAGAAAACTCTCTGCACTGCGCACCGCGTAATGGTTGAGCTGGACCAGGTCGTATCCATAGGTTGCGATGGTCGAGCGCCAGCCATTGCGAAATATGTCCCGTGGCATCGGGCGACCCGATCCGTTGACCCATCGAATGCCCTGCCAGTGCTGTGATTGCAGCCCCTTTGGCCGGTGAACGCCGAGACGTCTGAAGACACCGTTATTTCGAAACAGCGTTTTAAAGCCCCAAGCCTGATGCGGCCTGCGCGTGACTTCATGGGCGCAGCGCGTAAACTCTCGTGTGACTAACGCGCCGGAGAACCTGGACACATCATTGTTTCCGAACAAGCGCCAGGTCATAGCGATCATATTCGCGTCACCGATCGCAGCATATAGGTCGCTGAGCCGCCCATTTCCGCATCTGATATTAATGAATTCATCCACATCCATACAGACAAGCCAATCCGCGGCGCGAACGACAGGTTCTTCTTCCGCCGCTTGAAACGCGGCGTGCTGCGGCTTCAGGTCGGTTCCGCGATATGGGTTATCCCTGTGCTGGACGTAGCCCTTGTCCTGTAAAACCCGCAAAAGACTGTCGGTGCCATCGCTGCAGTCATTTGTATAAACAAGGACCTCATCGACGCCGATAGCACGGTGGTAGGCCAGCCACTCCAGCACGAAAGGCCCTTCATTCTTCATCGTTGTGACCACAACCGTCCGCGTTCCACTGCCGCCAGTGGACAAAAGCTTTGCCTTGGGCATACGAACCGGATCTGCGCCGAAATGCTGCAACGAAAAATCAAGGAGTTCCGGCGCCTCAACGAGGCCAGCCTTCGGGACAATTTGCGATAGCTTCTCAGTTGGATGGCGCAGGAGCATACTGCGGGAGAACTTGGCGATGCGATCCGTGTCGGGCGTCGCCCCTACGATCTGTGACTGATGCCAAATGCTGTCAGCGCGGCAGTCTTGCGGGGCGACGCACCAACGCAGGTGGCGTATGTCGCTATCAAACCGCGTACAGATATGATCGGAAAATGAGGCGTTTCTGCCGCGACGCACCCGCCAAGGATAGCTCTGCACCCCATGCAGGCACGTGTAGCGACCAGGGACCTGAACCGCGCGATCAAAAATCGTTGGCCCTTTGTCACAGGCCAACAGGTCGCATAAATCAAGGTTGGCCACTGCACGGGCGCTGGCCAAAAAACGCGCCCGAATGATCTCATAGATCACGAACTCACCGAGCGGCGCCCTCCAGGGGTCATCCGGCGGCGCCGTCTGCCTGCGTTTCGGTGCACCCAGCACATTCAGTGGATGAGCTTCAGCTGGCAGGCCTTTTTTGCCAAGCGGGCAGGCAGAATGAACCACGACCACGCGCACGAGCCCCTCAATCTCTTTAGCAAAGCCTTGCAAAGCCGCGATAAACTGCCGACTTTCATCAGGTGGCGCTTGATCTAGGATGACGGCTGCCTGCATCCCATGCTGAGACACATGGTAGGTCAGCCAGTCAAAGGCCGTTTCGGCACTTTCACCATTGCGCGTCGCTATAATCACGTTCAGCCCGGAAAAAAGGTCCGTCTCAGCAGCTTGGGCCTCAACACGGCATTCTTGACTGTTGACGGCGATAACGACCGGGTCCATCGGGCTATTCAACCCGAGATCGAGGGACTGAACGCAATCCGGGCGATGTCTCAGCGTGGTGTTTTCGTCGGAAGCCAAAACATCGTTGCAATGGGTCCCTGATTTGAAGAACAGCCTGGCGGCATGGCTGTTGCCTGCGGGGATCACTACGCAGTCTAGCAGAATGGTTTCACCAAACTGCTGCACACCCAACTGGCGCTCCAGAACTTTGTCCGATCCTGTCCCGAGGTCTGAATGCGTCATAGAAGGCCCGTTGATATTTGTCTTTGGATAGCACGAATTTATTCGTACTGCCCTGAAAAATCCGAACGCCACCAATCATGAACGGCCTAACAGCCCTCGGGTCGATCCTCGATTATGCGTCGCGCCTGTATCCTGAACCCGAGCAGCCCGGTGCCTATGTATCAAGGGCTCGATAGGAGCTGGTTGTGCCGCCTGTCCAGCGCCGGAAAGCACGATGAAAGTTTGCCGCAGAGGAAAATCCAAGATCCTGCGATATCTCTTCAATCGACTTCTGCCCGGCTCGCAAATCACGGATCGCGATATCGCGGCGCAGTGCATCCTTGATGGACTGGAAGGACGCTCCCTCAGCATCTAATCGCCGCATCAATGTTCGAGGTGTCACATTTAGCATTGCCGCAGCATCGCTCAGTCGGCAGTTTTCCCAGTTGGATTGGTAGAGGAATTCTCGGATCTGAAGCGAAAGCCGGTGCTCCCGAAAGCCGGTGAAGATCCAGTCACGCGGAGCGCGGTCCAGGAATTCCGCCAACTCCGCAGCAGTGCGGGGCTGAGGTGCGCCCAGCTGCTGGGCGTCGAATGAGATGGCCGAGCAGCCCTGAGAAAATGTTACGGCGGCTGGAAAGACGACACCATAATCCTGCGCGAATTCGGGGCGATCGAAGGCAAATTGCACGGCCTTCACCGGCACCTCGTAGCCCGCCAGCCAAGAGAGCAGACCATGCGCCAGCTTAAGCATAAGCATATGCCCAAACCGTTGGATCTCAGGCGATCCGCGGGGGACGATCTTGAGAATGAGATCTGTATTTTCAGATTTTAAATCAACTTGATAGTCATCAAGTATCAAATTCCAGAATGTGGAGAACCGATAGAGGGCCGCCGGGAGGGTTCCAGCTGCACGCACCGTGGTCAACAGATGTTGCAGCGCGCGAGGCCGGACAGTGCGGTCCCACAAACCGGTCATTTCATCACCAGTTTCAACGGCGGCAACCTGATAGAGCTGCACGATCTGGTCAAGGGTTACCCGCTGCGCGCCCATGTGTTTGACAGTCTCCGGCTTGACCAGCGGGGCAAGACCGCAGCGTTGCAGAATAGCGCTCATCTGATCTCCGTTGCAGCAGGTCTGCAAAGCCAGAAGCCAGTCTTCAATGAATGGCAGAGATACGGTCGCCAGCGTGTCTGGATCGGAGTGTGTCATCACTGCGTCAGATTAGGTTGTTTTGTCACTTTCGGAAAGTCGTTTGTCAAATTCTGGAATGGGCAGCAAACTGGGCGTACCGTAGATACGCGACAGCAGGTAGCACAGCAGCGAGGCGCCAATGACTTATCAAGCTCCAATCCGTGACCTGATGTTCAATCTCGAACATCTTTCCCAATGGCCGCAGATCGTGTCCTTGGACAAATACAGCGAAATTGAACGCGCTGACGCTCAGGCTGCATTGGAAGAATTTGGCAGGTTCTGCGGGGATCTCATCGCGCCGCTGTCACATGATGCCGACACGGCGGGCGCGCGACTTGAGGGGAACAAAGTCGTTCTCCCCAAAGCCTATGAAAAAGCCTACGCGCAGTTTGTCGATATGGGGTGGCAAAGCCTGGCGCACCCTGCGGGCCATGGCGGAATGGGCTTGCCGCGGGCCGTCGGAGCTGCCGCGACGGAGATCCTGAATGCGTCGGACATGAGCTTTGGCCTGTGCCCACTTCTGACCGATGGTGCCATCGACGCGCTGGAGCTCTCTGGCACGGATGAACAGAAGGAAATTTATCTCCGGCCGCTGGTGTCCGGCAAGTGGAGCGGGACAATGAACCTGACCGAGCCTCAGGCCGGCAGTGATCTTGGTCGCGTGCGTTGCAAAGCTGAGCCGCGCGAGGACGGCAGCTACAGCATCAGTGGCACCAAGATTTTCATCACCTATGGCGAACATGATCTCTCCGAGAACATTATTCATCTGGTTCTCGCGCGCACTCCCGACGCCCCGGAGGGGCACAGGGGGCTGAGCCTGTTTCTGGTGCCGAAATACCTCGTTGATGAGAATGGCCACCCCGGCGACCGCAACCGTGTCAACTGTGTGAGCATCGAACACAAGCTGGGGGTGCGGGCAAGTCCGACAGCGGTTCTGGAATATGCAGGTGCCACCGGATATCTGATCGGGGCAGAAAACCGCGGGTTGGAGTATATGTTCACCATGATGAATGCCGCGCGCTTTGCCGTCGGCGTTCAGGGGGTCGCCTTGTCCGACCGCGCCTATCAGCACGCGCTTGCCTACGCCCAGGAGCGGGTTCAGGGACAAGGCATCGGGCTGGACCCTGAACAGGTTCCGACCATCATCGGCCATCCCGATGTGCGCCGGCTGGTGCTGCGGATGCGGGCTCTGGTCGAAGGTGGCCGGTCGCTCAGCATGGCAGCGGCTGGCTGGTTGGACCTGTCTCGGAACGGGACCGACAGCACGCGCGCAGAGGCAACGCCGATCGCCGAATTCTTCGTCCCTCTGGTCAAAGCCTTCTGCACCGAGCGAGCGGTCGAAGTGGCCTCCCTCGGCGTGCAGGTCCATGGCGGAATGGGCTTCATCGAAGAGACCGGCGTCGCGCAATTCTACCGGGATGCCAGGATCTTGCCGATTTACGAAGGAACCACGGCAATTCAGGCGAATGACCTATTGGGACGCAAGGTGCTGCGAGATGGCGGACAGACAGCGCGCCGGTTCTCGGCCATGATTGCAGAGACCGAAAGCGCCCTGAAAACTGGGAGCCCGAAGGCGCAGGACATCGCGAAATGTCTTGGCGATGCGCGGGCAGCGTTTGATGCCAGCCTGGACTGGTTGCTGGACATTGGCAGCGATGATCTCAGGTCCGCCTTTGCCGGCAGCGTCCCTTTCCTCAATTTAACCGGGACGCTTGCGGCCGGATGGCAATTGGCACGCGCGGCGCGTGCTGCCGAGATTGAGTTGGAACAGGGCAGCGATCCTGAATTCATGGCACAAAAAATCACCACCGCCCAGATCTTCGCCCGGCATGTCCTGGTCGAATGCGAAAGCGACCGGGCCCGGATCATCAACGGTGCATCGAGTATCCTCGACGAGACAAGCCGACTCTGACCTTCCGCAGCATACCCGCCCAAGGGCACCCATTTAATCCGAAAAGGATCCCGCCATGTTGGCAAAAGACAGCTTCAGCTCCTATCAGAACCTCGCCATCGACGTGCGCGACAACGGTGTCTGTGTCGTAAAACTCAACCGCCCCTCGAAACGAAACGCGCTGGACACCGCAACCATTGAAGAGCTGGTTCAGTTCTTCAGCGGTGCACATCGCAACGGTGTAAAGGCAGTGGTGCTGGCCGGGGCGGGGGACCATTTCTGTGCAGGTCTGGACCTCGTCGAACATTGGAAAGAGGATCGCAGCCCGGACGAATTCATGCATGTCTGCCTGCGCTGGCACGAAGCATTCAACAAGATGGAATATGGCGGGGTTCCCGTCATCGCAGCCCTGCAGGGCGCGGTTGTTGGTGGCGGTCTTGAGCTGGCCAGCGCAGCCCATATCCGGGTGATAGACCAAACCACATATTTCGCGCTGCCAGAGGGCCAGCGTGGCATTTTCACCGGTGGCGGCGCGACCATCCGTGTCTCTGATTTGATTGGCAAATCACGGATGATCGACATGATCCTGATGGGACGTGTTTATCAGGGGCAGGAGGCCGTTGACCTTGGGCTGGCGCAATACATCACTGATGGATCCAGCTTTGACAAGGCATTGGAACTTGCCGATCGCGCGGCGGAAAACCTGCCGTTGACCAACTACGCGATCTGTTCCGCAATCAGCCATCTCAACAATATGTCCGGTATGGATGCCGCCTATGCCGAAGCGGTGGTCGCCGGTGTTGTGAACACGCAGCCCGCGGCACGGGCACGGCTTGAAGCCTTTGCGAACAAAACGGCTGCACGCGTTCGTCCGAATGAATAACGCAGCATTCCTCTCGCCCATCCGGATCAGGGTGGGGGGGACCTACCATTCGGGGGGCAGCGGCCACAAAGGCAGTTCTCGCCTTGACTGGTCTGATCGAACTTATCAATAGTTGCGCTATGACTAAGGCCAGAACAGGAGCGGCACTGCTCTCCCTTTCGCTGGATCGCGACGGACCAGAAACGTTGCAGGCACAGCTGCTGTCTCAATTGAGACGCCTGATTCTCGAGCATGTGCTTTCGCCAGGGTCAAAGCTCCCTTCAAGCCGGACATTGGCTGATGAACTCTCGGTGTCACGGGTGACGGTCTCCGCCGTGATCGATCAGTTGATCAGCGAGGGCTATCTGGAAGGGCGCGCCAGATCCGGTGTCTACGTCGAAGCAGAATTGCCCGAACAGCTGCCGGGATCGGCAGGAGCACCAGGCCCGCAGGATACAGACGCAGCCATGCCGGACGCTACTCCCGACATGCCCGCACAGTTACGAACCTTTGATATCTCCGCATCTGAGATCGCACTGTTTCCATACCGCCAATGGAGCCGCCACCACGACAAAACCTGGCGTATGCCCGAAGCCGCGTTGCTGGCGCGCGTCGATCCTTTTGGTTGGCCGCCGCTGCGCAGCGCGATTGCCGATCATTTGCGAGAATGGCGTGGCTTGCCCTGCACGCCAGAGCAGATCTTCATCACCTCCGGTGTCGTCGAAGCGATTGGCCTGATCGCGGCTGCCGTGTTAAGCGAAGGCGATGAGGTCCTGACCGAAGATCCCGGGTATATGATCCTCAATCGCGCTTTGCATCACAACCGGCTAATCCCAGTGCCGTCGCCGGTTGATCAGTCGGGCTTCGACATCAAGAGCGCACTGCCAGCCACACCGAGGGCAAAAGCGGCGATTGTGACACCGTCGCGTCAGTACCCGCTGGGCGTGACATTGCCGCTTTCCCGCCGACTGGAACTGATCGAATGGGCCGTCGCGAGACAGGCCTATGTGATCGAGGACGACTTTGACAGTGAGTATCGATTTCAGGGTCGACCGCTCCCGGCGATGATGAGCCTCAACAATCAGGATCGGGTGATCTACGTCGGCAGCTTCTCCAAGGTGGTCTTTTCTGCACTAAGGCTAGGGTTTGTGGTTTTTCCAAAACCACTTTTGTCGCAGGTCAGAGCCGTGCTGGAACAGACCGACCCGCAGGCTTCACTCATGCTGCAACCCGTGCTGGCCCGTTTCATGCAGAGCGGCGATTTTGCCACCCATATCCGGCGGATGCGGCGCGTCTACGCAAAACGACATGCGGCGCTGCTGCGGGCGATCTGCGTCCATGCAGGCGATCTACTGACCGTGGATCCGGTACCTGCCGGAATGCACTTGGTGGCAAGGCTCACATCTTCGCTCGAGAGCCGCATGAGCGATGTCGAGGCTGCACAGCGCGCCGATTTGGCCGGGGTTTCCGTTAGACCGCTGTCGTCATTTTTTGCACAAACGCCCAACATGCAAGGGCTGGTCATGGGCTTTGCAGGGTTCTCAGAAGACACACTTGACCAAGGCGTTCAGGATCTAGCGGCGGCCTTACGTGCATGAAACCAAGCCTGTCTTGTCAACTCAATAAATCCTATTTTTAACATAACTACCATTATCAATCATCTTGTGGGCGCAATTCCTCAGCCCTCGGGCGCTGCATCTGCTGTTGATGGGATAAAATCGCGCCAATGATCCCCGACGGTGGGCAGTTCTGTATAGGTCCGCCGTGCGTCGGCGGCGCGACCGATGAGATCGGCGGCAGACATGCCCATTTTGTCGCAATAGGCTTCCAGTTCATCCACCGCGTCCGTGATCACCCTCCAGCCGCGCAGCATCACCTCGGAGGATATCCCTACGGCACTGCTACCAGCCAGCATCATCCGGGCAACGTCCCGACCATTTGTCGCGCCGTTGGTGCCAATCAATGGGCAGCCCGGACCAAGACGTCGTCGGTTTGTTGCCAACCAATGGCAAGTGATCGGCAGGTTCCAATACCCCCCGATACCGCAGCTTGTCTCCAGCACAGGTTTTTGTGTTTCAAGATCAGGCACCAACCCAAGCGACCGGCCTGCCATAACCACGCTTTGGGCGCCTGCGGAAAAGGCTGCTTCAGCGAGGTCGCCTACGCGTTCGCTTTGACCTGAGATCTTGATCCAGACCGGAATATCTAATGCTTCAACCATCATTCCGGTGAGCCTTGCCACCCGTTCGGGGACCAGCTCCGTGCTGACAGCACAGCGCGCCGCCTGGCTGGCGTAGGGCGTACCGATGTTCAGTTCCAGAAGCTTCAGGCCGGCGGCCTGGATCGCGCGCGCCATGTCCAGGGCTGCGGCTGGCTGAGCCAGGACCAGTGACGGTACGAACAGACAGTCGTGTTGACCTGCCAGACGGTCCATACTCACAGCTTGCAAGAGCCAAGCGTCAAACGTCAGTGACGGTAGCCCAGATCGGGTAAACACCGTCAGTCCGCGAGGAGCATCCTCGGACCAATCCACCTTGTTCCAGTCTCGATCCAGCAAAGTGTATTCAGCCTGCTGCAACTGGTGCCTGGCGGCTTGCGACTCGTTGATAGATTTGCCGACCACCGCACCCGCGCCGGCTTCAATCGCAGCACGGACCCCCTCGATATCAATCAGATGTTCTCCCGGCGCCGCGATCACCGGGTTCTTCAGGCAAAGATCTCCAATGCGGGTCTCAAGCTTGGCCATGCGTCACCCGCCGACTTCCAGCCGTTCCCCTGAGCACACAGTCTCCTTGACCTGCGGCCCTGGCGTCGACGCCCGCAATCCCAGAATGCGGCGTGCCTCATCTGTGGTCGCTACAGGACGCTCGTATTTTTCGCAGAGCGCTGTCACACGCTGCACGAGTGCAGCGTTCGACGGCGCCAGCGTATTGCGGTCGAGCCTGACATTATCCTCAAGACCCGTTCGCGTGTGTCCACCTGTCGAGATTGCCCATTCATTGACAACCAACTGGGCAGCGCCAATGCCGGCAGCGCACCACGGCGATGTCGGCGACAGCCGTTGCAGCGTTGCCCGGTAGATATCAAATATGGCTCTGTCTGCGGGCATCGCATTGCGCACCCCCATGACAAACTGCACATAAGGCGGGTCATGCAACTTACCCTCTTGCGCCATCGTGCACGCATTTACGATATGGCTAAGATCAAAGGCTTCAATCTCCGGCATCACACCGTAGGCCGCCATCTCGCTTGCCAGCCAATCCACCAGCTCGGGTGGGTTTTCGTAGACCCGTGTTGGGAAGTTGTTTGATCCGACCGAAAGCGACGCCATATCGGGCCGCAGTGACAGCATACCTCCCCGCGTCCGGCCAGACCCGGACCGGCCACCTGTGGACAGCTGGACGATCATGCCACCACAGTGCTTGCGGATTCCTTCCATCAGGCGCGCGAATTTCTCAGGATCCGAACTGGGTGTTTCGTCCTGGTTCCGAACATGACAATGCGCAATCGCGGCACCGGCCTCAAACGCGGCCTGGGTGCTTTCGATCTGTTCATCAACGGAAATTGGAACCGCCGGATTGTCCGACTTGCGGGGCAGTGACCCGGTAATTGCCACACAGATTATGCAGGGTGCTTGGTCGGTCATGCGCGGGATTCTTCCAGATTGGCCAAGGCCTCTATCGCCGCCCCTGCTCCGCCTGCATCGGCCTGTATGCCGAGCACCTTCAGAGCCAAATCAATGCTTGATATCGCCCCCAGAATGGTCGGTGCATTGATGTGCCCCATATGCCCGATCCGTATCGACTTGTTGGCCCAGTCGCCCAGTCCCCGGCCCAGCGTAACACCGCAATGTTGCTTGCAGAAAGCGATGATCCTATGCGCGTGTGTATCGGCAAAGTTCAGCACCGATACCGATGGCGCGCGAGCAGACGGGTCTATAATATTCGCCATCGCGCCCGCCGCCGACCATTGGCCAATTGCGGCCAGTGTCGCATCTCTAAGCGCTGCGTGACGTGCAAAGACCGCGCCGAGCCCCTCCCGCTCCATTATGTCTAGTGCTGCCGCGAGCCCGAACAAGAGCTGTTCGGGCGGCGTGCCACAGTATTTAGAGTAGTGATCACCCGTCATTCGCGCGGTCCAATCCCAGTAGCGGGACCGCAGACCCGCTGAGGCATGGGCCGCCAATGCACGCGGTCCTGCCACCACGAAACCCAGTCCCGCTGGACACATCAGACCTTTCTGTGACGCTGATACCGCAACATCCACGTGCCATTCGTCGAAAGCAAATGGCATGGTGCCCAGCGACGCGATGGCATCCACCATCAGCAGAGCAGAATGACCAGTGACGTCTATGGCCTGCCGGATGGCACCGATCTTGTTGCAGACGCCTGAGGCGGTATCAACCTGAACACAAAGGATGGCGGCAATCTCGTTGGCGCTGTCTTCTGTCAATCGCCGTATCAGCGCGTCGGTGTCGATGGGTCGGTGCCAGTCGCCCGGCAGGATCTCGATCTGTAATCCCATCGCCTCTGCCATGTCTCCCCAGCCAAGCGCGAACCGGCCGGATTCCAAGACCAGAATTCGATCTCCGCGCGACAACGTATTGCAAAGCGCCGCATCCCAGACGCCATGACCGTTGGCCGCATAGAGAAAGACCCGCTGCGATGTGCCGAATGCTTTCTGCAAGCCTGCCTCGCACCGGGCCGTCACGTCGAGAAGCGGCCCGGAATAGATGTCGATGGAGGGGCGCTGGATCGCCGTGCGCACGGCATCGGGAAGGATCGACGGCCCAGGGATCAGAATGGTTTCCGGTCCGGCGGCCAGTATTGGGAAAGCATCAATCATGGCTTAGCTCGATCTTGCCAAGCCGCCGCTCCCGCAGAAAGGCAGAGGCCACCACCGGGATGATCACAAGCCCCGCCAAACCCAGGATTTCATGCTTTTCAAGCGGGATGACCGTGTGCCCGGGGAGCGGCATGATGATCGCACCCGCAATGAGCAGCAGCCGATCGTGTAGCTTCAGACGACCAACACCCGCCAGATAGCCCTGCATACCGCTGGCAAAGCACATCACACCTAATACCGCGATGCTAAGTGCGATCACGATTTCACCCGGGCTGCCGACCAGAATTAACGCCGGATCCAGCACGAAGAAGAAGGGGATGAAGTAGATGACGCTGCCAAGTCTCATCGCCTCAACTCCCGTGGCCATTGGCGGTGCCTTTGCGACCGAGGCGGCGGCAAACGCCCCCAGCGCAACAGGCGGCGTGATGAACGACAGCATACCCCAGTAAAAAATGAACATATGGACGGCCATTGCATTCATCCCGGTCGCAACCAGTGCGGGAGCAAGAATAATCGCAAGAAAGATGTAGGCCGCCGTCACCGTCATACCGATACCAAGCACAAAGCTGGTCATCGCCCCGATGATCAACAGCACCATAGGCGAGCCGCCAGCGATCGACAGCAGGTCATTCACCAACGTTCCGGCAAGCCCGGTCATCGAGAGGGCACCCACAATCAAACCAATCCCCGCCAATACGCTAACGAGTTCGGCAAAAAGCTTCGTCAGCGTGTCAACAAAGGCAAGCAGCTCGTCACGTCCCCAGCGCGTGTTCTTTGAGAACAGCTGATTGATGATCAGCAGCACTGGAGTTGCATAGAACGGCGCCAGCATTTCGCGGCGAAGGAAAAGCAGCAGATAAACAAGGAGAGCGAAGGCAAAGATATAGAACCACCCTTCTTTCAGCGTCTGTCGCACCGATGGCAATTCCGCGGCCTCAAGCCCCTTGATACCTTCGCGCGCCGCGCGCGCGTCGATCTGGATGAAAAGCCCGAAGAAATATAAGAACGACGGGATAATCGCGGCCATTGCAACACTGGCGTAAGAGACCTCGAGAAAATTGGCCATGATGAAGGCTGTGGCGCCCATAACTGGCGGCATCAGCACACCACCCGTTGAAGCGCAGGCCTCGACCCCGGCGGCAAAGGGTGCCTTTAGCTTGATACGGCGCATCGCAGGGATGGTCATCACACCGGTGGTCATGACATTGGTCACAACCGAACCGCTCATCGAGCCCATCAGGCCGCTTGCTACAATCGCAACCTTCGCTGGCCCGCCACGAATATGTCCCAGCAGAGCAAAGGCAAGATTAATGAAGAATGTGCCGGCCCCGGTATGCTGTAGCGCTGCACCAAAGATCAGAAACCCGATGACCAGATTGGCGAACGCCCGCATCGGGATGCCCACAATGCTCTCGTTGCTCATGGCATGGTAACCCGCCGCAGTCTCCAGCGGGTAGGAAAACCCGCGAATGGGGCCGGGCATGGCATCGGCAAACAGTGGATAGAGGGACACGACGCCCACAATAACGGCGAGTGCCGTGCCGCCGGCGCGGCGCGAGGCCTCAAAGATCAGGACCCAGAGTGCCATCGAAACATAGGTGGCGCGCGCGGGTGCCGCGAGTTCCCAGCCATTTTGCATCATGTTGAGCGAGTTTGCGATAAACCAGCACAGCACAGATCCGGTCAGGACCGCCAGGACGATATCGTAGAACGGCACCCTGGTGTCGGTCGCAGCCTTGCCAATGGGCAAGATGATGAAGACGGACGGGATGATCAAAAGCAAAAGCAGATACATATACTGATTTGCAAGAAGTGTATGGCCCACAAAGAAATGCAGATTGAAGGCCTGATTGATCGAAAGAAACACTACGGCGCAGGTGCTTGCCCGCAGCAACCAGAGCCAGGCATTGCCGACAGGTCGGAAACGGCTGACCGACGCTTCTAGGTCGTCCATCTTCGTGCTCATGGATCAGTTATCCCAAACTGTCGGCATATTTGCCGCTCGCAGCGCATCTGCACGCGCGGCCATCCAGCGCTTCTGGAAGTCATCGGCGCTTTTGTCTTCCAGGTCTTGCCACGCATTTGCGATCACAGCCTGCCGGCTCAGAAGATACCGGTTGTGCGCTTCATTTTCGTCAGACCACAGGCCAACCGACTTCCAATACGCAACCGCTCCTTCATGATACGGCAAGACCCATTGGAAATTCTGCCGATCCTTGGCCCAGCCGCTGGCGGAGGGCTCGGCGGCGACAAATCTCTCGAACTGCTCGTCGATGCCCTTTGCCATGTTCATCACAAGCCCAGCATCGCGATCCGGCGCGGTCACGAGAATTGGATAGGGAAAGCCGCTGCATTGCAACGGGTTAGCATCCGAGATGTTGGTACCGGCCGTTGCGATCCGTTTGGCCATATGAGGGGCCACGGCCTGCATTCTCGCCCAATTTTCGGTTTCATCATGTCGAGTTTCAAGCCAGCGCAAACCCCGCGGAGACGCGTCAACTTCGGTGCCGCCGCCTGTGGTAAATGAAGTCATCGCATCGGCCTGATCATTCAGGATTGCTTTCCATGCCGCGTCAAACCCGCTTACCTCGACTTTGGTGACATCGTCCCAAGTCAATCCGCCATATGCGAGAAAGGCCGTCACATTGGTCTGTAGCGCGGGTGAACCGACAACCCAAGGCAACCGCTTGCCCTTGAGATCTGCGGCAGTCACGATATTCGCGTCTGCCGCAGTTCCAAGCGCGAGACAGTTGTTGCCGGATGCGCTCATCACCATTTGCAGGGGTTGTGGTCCCAGTTCCGGTTTCGCCCACCCGAGGACGCCCTCAGCTGCATAGAACACGCCAGATCCGGCAGCGGCAAAATCGATCTGACCGCTCACCACTGGCACAACGCGAGAGACGTCATTTTTAGCCGGAACAACGCGCAGCGTAACGCCGTATTCGTCCTGGAGCGCCTTGCCGATAGCAACCGACTGGCTATAGCCCGAGCTTCCGACATTATAGGCTGTCCACGACAACGTATCGGGCAGCTTGGTCTCTTCCGCCGCGGCGGCACCGCCCAGGCACATCGCCAAAAGCGGACCCATAATTCTAAGCGTTTTGGTCATTTCTATTTCTCACACTTCCTAGTCGGTTACGCGGTCCGGTTTCCGCCCTTTGTTCTGGTTAGAGCTCAGTCGCCCTGGCCTTTGCCCCATTGAAAACCCTTGGTCGAAAACCAGGACGAGCGTCTGAGTTAACCTGTGATTTACTGTCAGGTCTTGCCTGCGACCTCTCAACGATTGCGCAGGGATGTTCCACTGTGTGGAACAATATGGTAAGCGTTCCGGACATCGCATAAGGGAGCAGGTTATTGGTACGGTATACTCCGGTCAGATCCGTCGAGCGGGCGATGGCGGTGCTTGAGGAAATGAACCGCGTCAAAAGCTCCACGGTTGCTCAACTGCATCTCCGCACCAAACTCGCAAAGCCGACAATCGTGCGGTTGCTCCAGACGCTGGAACACATGGGTTATGTGAGCAGAGATGAACGCCAGTCGGGCTATGTTCTGACCTCAAAGGTCATGTCGCTTAGTGCCGGGTTTCACAATGACCCGCTGGTTGTCGAAGCCGGGCGTGCCTATGCCATTGCCCTGACAAAGCAGGTTACTTGGCCGGTCTCAATCGCCATTCCAGATCAGGGCGACGTCGTGGTTCGGTTCTCAACCATTCCCGACAGCCCGATTTCACCGTTTCACGCAACGGTGAATATGCGCCTGTCATTGGATCTTCATGGGCTGGGACTTGCCTATCTGGCTTTCTGTCCGGAGGACGAGCAGCGCATTTTGTTGAAATCGATATTCGAACGCGGCAAGAGTGAGACGCCGCAATCAGGCGACACAGAAACCGGGCTGCAAGGGCGACTGGCCCTCATCAAGCAGCAGGGATTTGCGGAGCGGCTGCGCGCCGCCGGCAACGAAAGCTCCAACACGATCGCGGTTCCGATCCTTGGCGAAGGCCGCGTACTGGGGACTTTGGGTATTACCTATTTCCGCTCGGCCGTCCGGCGCGCGGATGCCGTTCGCGACTTTCTGCGCCCGCTACAGGATGCGGCCAAACAGATCGCCAGCAATGTCCGCGATCTGACCTGAGAGCTGTGTCAACGTGCTCGGGTTTCGTTCAACTCTTTCATCAGCGCCTCGAAGCGGGAATCCGCTTGGGCCTGCAACTCGGAATAGAGAGAATTGCCACGCACATCGACACCAACGGTCAAGGGGCCCAATTGCTTCACGCGCAGGCGCGTCAGCCGAAATTGCAGGATGAGATCTGTCCACGCCACGTCGATTACATCTTCGACCGCCTCTGACGTCAATGCGCTGGCCCCACCCACAAATGACAGATAAACACAGCGCATCTCGCGCATTGCCTCTACCGTCTGCGGACCGACACCGCCTTTTCCACCGATTGCCTTTACCCCACTGGCGCGAATGATCGCTGGCAGATGGGGCTCAAATCGCGTGCTGGTTGACGGGTTGATGTAGCGACATGTTTTGTCGGATCCACTCTGTTCGATATAAGCACCGACCTGACACAACATACCGTCTTTGAGGTCTATCGGCAGCTCAACCCCCGCTTGCAGATAGTCCTTCATCCGCTTATGCGTCGGCAGACCAACGGTTACAACGATATCCCCTGTGAGATAGACAAGGTCACCGATCCTAAGCCTGTCCAGACAATCCTGTTGCAGCGGCAAGGTCAAATCGTGGCTCTGGGATTGCGTATTGGTCATTCGATCCGCTCGATTTTGCCTGAGTTATAGAGGCGCGCGCGGGTTCTACGGTTGATCCAGCAGTTGAAGCACACTGCCACGGGGGTAAACCCATGACCGGCGGAATAATCGATATGGATGCCCAATGCTGTCGTATCGCCGCCCTGCCCCATTGGACCGAAACCCAGCTTGTTGATTGCCTTCAGCAAACGCTTTTCCATATCTGCCAGGATCGGCTCGGGGTTTGTCGTACCCATCGGTCGCAAGGTCGCATTCTTTGCGATTTTTGCAGCCTGATCGAAGGACCCGCCAATACCGACGCCAATCATGACGGGCGGGCAATGCTGCGAACCGGCCTTGATCACCGTCTTGAGGATGAACTCCTCAATATCGGCCAGTCCAGGATAAACAAAGATCTCCAGCGCCGCCCAACGACCTGAGCCGAGCGCCTTGGGTGAACATGTGATGTCAATGTAATCCGCGCCATCGACGATATCCCAGTTGATGATGGGCATATCCTTGCCCTGATAGGAGCGTTCGTTTGTCAGAGGGTTCTGAACAAATTTCAAAAGCGGCGGATCGATACGCTCAACAAGATCGCCAAAACCATCGACGAAGGCAGATTTCACATCCCCTTCGAACCGTGCCTGACTGCCGATCTTAACAGAATAGACCGGCACACCCGCATCCGAGCACAAAAACCGGTCGTGTTCTTCGGCCAGCTCCGAACTGCGGATCATGAAGTTCAGCACCTTCTTAGCGTTCTCACCGGTTTCCTCGGCATAGGCTTCGGCAAGCCGTGCTTTCGTGTCCTCGGGGATCTTCTTTAATGACCAATCATAAAGATCGCCGGTCAGCCGCCGCAGCGCATCGTATCTGATCATCTCAATCCTGTTCTTTCTTGACGTAGACCCGAGGCAACTGAAATCGCGGCCCCATTTCGGCGAAATCCAGATAGCCCAGGCGACTGATGTGCCTGACCTTGTTGTAGTCCACCATCCCGTCGGTGAGGCAGGCATCGTCAATATGAACACCAACCACATGGCCAAACACGATCGTATTGGGGTTCTCAGGACGTTCAGTTGGCAAATGCAGCACCTCGATGGTCTTGCACTCAAACTGAATGGGAGAAGCCGCAACCCGCAACGGTTGGACCAGCCTAGACGGGACCGAAGCTAGCCCCACCTCGTCGATCTCGCTAACCTCGCTGCCCCAAGCAGTCGAGGACAGGTTGACCTCCTCGCGCAGATCATAGGTGGCGACATTGTAGACGAATTCACCCGTATTCTCAGCGTTGACCCAACTGTCCTTAGGCGTGCCGTCCGGCTTCAACCCATTGCACGAGAACATGACGGTGGGCGGAAAATTATGCACGAGATTAAAGTAACTGAACGGCGCAAGGTTATGGATGCCATCGGCACTCACAGTCGAAATCCAGCCAATAGGCCGTGGCGCAACGCAGGCAGAGATAGGGTTATGTGGCAAGCCGTGCCCTTTTGACGGTTCAAAGAACATGATTGCCATCCTTCAGAATTGCACCCGGCATGGCCGCGAAATCGCGATCTGCATACCCGGCATCCCGAAACTGGGTGAAGCTTTCAAGCGCAGCCTGCAAGGCTGGCGTCGCGACTCCGCCTTGGGCTGCCACCTCGCAAAACACCCCTAGGTCCTTGGCAATGCCGGCGACTGTAAAGCTCGCCGGGCTCTCTTTGCCCAAAATAATCTCGGACTTCCCGGAAAGAGCACCATTTGCTGCAGGGCCGCTTATCAGAATGTCCAACATCAACTCACCCGGCAGGCCGAGGCTGCGCCCTACCCCGAGCGCTTCGCGCAGCGACTGCCAATAGCTGGCCAGCATGATGTTATTGACGATTTTTGCCGCCAACCCCTGGCCCAACGGGCCGACGTGAAAAACCCGGTTTGCAAAGAGTTCGGCTACCGGCACGAAGCGGGCCACATCAACAGGCTCACCGCCGATAAAGACGCCTGCCTGTCCCATCGAGACAACCTTGGGCCAGCCCGAAACAGGCGCGTCCAGAACCACAGCTCCGGCAGCCTTGATCCTGTCGGCATATCCTTTCAGCGTGGCCGGATTAACCGTGCTGGTGTCGACAACCAGCTTGCCACGCAATTCACAGGTTATCAGCCGGTCCAGCACTGCCGCGACCGCCCCGTCGTCAAACAGCGACAATAGGACAATATCGACCTCCGCAACCAGATCGTCCAATATGGCAGGGGCACCAATTCCCCTCGCATCGGCCCAATCCAGGTCCACCCCGCTCCGCGTCCAGCCCGAAACTGAACAGCCCTGTTCAGCCAATCTTGCCGCAAGTGCCGCGCCCATCTTGCCAAGCCCAACAACGCCAACTCGTTCGTTCATCGCCATTTCCTTCAAAGACTTTTCCGATCCGGTCAGCCCGCCATCGGATAGTCAGCCGCATTCAACACCCAACCGGGTTTCAGACTGAAATCCTCACGCGGGGGACAGAAGACATCAACCATTGCGTTTCTGTCAGCACCCGTCGCCCGACTGGTATGGATGACGGGCGGAGGAATAACGGTCACCGACGGGGCGCCCACTTTGACCTCCTGATCAGGGCGCCAATCCGCCATATCCGTGGTCCAGGGCCAGCGCAAATGATGCGAATAAGCGCCCTCAAGCACCAGTGAGCATTGTTCGAAATCATCATGATGATGTGGCGACATTTTGGTTGTGTCGCGTGGCCCGTCATAAGGATCAAGCACATTGACCATGAAGGTGGTGCATCGAAAAATCCGGCCAAATCGACCCGGCTCTGGCGGGACATCCAACGAGTAATGCCGGAGTTGCCACCCATCGGTGGGCTTTGGCCAGTCTTGCAAGGGCGGAATATGACTGCGCAGCGATTGATAAGCGTCACCATTGGTGCAAAGCGCCACCAGATCCTTTGATCGGCTGGTGAACAGCCGGAAAAAACGCCCCCCTTCGGGAAGGATCACTGCGCTGTCGGCGGGTGGCACGAAGGCAATGGAGTTCCCAGGCACGTCGCAGGAATTACCGCCGACAGTGATCGTCGCGCCGTTCTCCGGCAGCAGGACAACATATTCGTCGCACTGATTTTGTCTGGTAAAACTGCCTCCCGGTTCCGCTTCGGTGCGCATGACAACAAAGTTTTGGCCTCTCAGGCACCATGTCAGGCCGTCGCTGCTGCGAACAGCGGGGTCGATCTTGTCGAACTCACCAATCTGCGGAATCGCTACTAGCCCCGTTCTGGGCTTGGCCGCGGCTTTTGTGCGCAGCGCCGACCGCGGGTCTGTCTTGTCATAGGCCATCAGTCACTCCTGTACTGAGGGAAGGGCATTGCGAAGCTCGGCAAGCCGCGCGCGGGCCGCATCGCGGATGAACGTCTGATCAGACGCGAGCACGAAGGCGGTCGCTCCCAGTCCGCAGAGCCATCCGGCATCCTTGGCCGAAACCGCCATGGCGCAGATCGCCACCCCGTGCGCCCGCGCCGTTGCGCAGATGGTTTTTGTCGCCCGCAATACAGGCTCTGACCCGGGCTTTGTTTCGCCATAGGCAACGGTCAGATCGCCGCGCCCGATAAACACACCATCCAGCCCATCGGTCGTCACTATCGCGTCAATCTGCTCGACCGCCAAAGGATCCTCGATCATCGCGATGACCAGGCCCCTGTTGTCTTCCTTTTCAACATGCTCGGCGAGCGTGACCGCCCCAAATCGACCCGCACGCGTCGTCGGCGAATAGCCCCGCGATCCGCCGCGATAGCGCGCGGCGGAGACGATCGCCCTGGCTTTCTGTGCTGTGTCAACATGCGGAACAAGAATCCCGTCTGCACCGCAATCCAAAGCCGACAGGATGTCCGCCGGTTCGGCGCTCTTTACCCGAACAAGACAGCCAATATCTGCCGCCTTGCAGGCCAGAACGATCCGATCCGTGGCCTCACGAGAAATCGGAGAGTGCTCCTCGTCGACCACTACAAAGTCATAACCGACCACCCCGAGGATTTCCGCAGGCATGGTATGCGCAATCTTCAGAAAACTCCCGGTCAGATTGGTTTCGTGTAGAAACCTCTGACGAAATCCGCCCTTAACATAGGTCATATCCTGCCCTTTCACACGTCGGAGGCCAGCGGCAGACCAACAAGACGCGACGGGTTATCCCGCACCAGCAGGCGAATTTCATCCTCGCTGAAGCCGCTGACGAGGCACAGCTTGATCGCCTGTCGCATTCCTTCGACCGGAGTTGGATTGTCGATCTGACCCAAATCTGATCCGATCGAAGAATGTTCGACACCGGCAGCGCGGATGTGGTCAGCCAGAAGATGCGGTTCGAACACGTTAAAGCGGCTATCAACATACAGGCAGGCAGATTGCTCAACCAGCGCACCAAATTCGGCGATCTCGCGAATGTCGTCGTAGGTAAAGTGAAGCCCGTACATTGGGTGATTGACGATCAGTTTTTTCACCCCACGCGTTTTGGCTTCCTCAAACAGCTTCCATATCTCCCAGACGTGAAGATGCCCTGAGGACAGAACCGCATCGAACTCGGCAATTGAATCCAATATCTCTTTGACCGGATCAATGATCGCCCCCCGATCGTCCACGACGGTCAAAAGCCGTGGAGGCTTGAGCTTCACATTCATCGCCAACCGCGATTTCCGAAAGGACGAACGGATATGATTGGCCGATTGCGCCGTCGGCATCCAGATCATCGTACCGCCATGTTTCAACTGGGAATCAACCACATGCGGGTCGAATCCCCCGGTCGTGTTGTTCAGAACCAACCCGCCATACATCGCTACGCCCAGATCCCCGACCAGACGCTTCATCATGGGCAAAAACGGTGCAACAGAGTAGTGGTGGTCCTTGAACAGGATGCCACGCATTCCTGCAGCCGCCGCTTGCTCGACCGCCTGAATATGGTCGATCTGGCGTTCCATGATCGAGGGTCCTGAATGCACGTGGAGATCAACGGCACCGACCATTAAGCGGTCCACAACCACATCATCGACATCAGCTATCAACGCGCGGAACTCTTCTCGATTTTGGCTCTGTGTCATCTTGGTACCGTTTTGTGGGTAATCGGGACCGATGATCGGGTAAATCCAGACCGGCATCCATGACGCCAGAGCCGTATTCCACGTGGTGGAATTCATGCGCCTCGCCCGCCAATACCGACTGGACCCGCTCCGGAATCGTCGCCACTTTCGGCCCTGTAGGATGACCCCTCCAAGCACTCGGGATCGAAGATTGCAAAGACTGGCGAGGGGCCCAGGCCCCGAATGTCGATTCTGACCTGAATCTTGTCCGAAAGCGCATCGGCAAGATCCCTCGAATTCGCGGCAACTGGTGCGGCAAGAAACAGGAGCCCCCATGCGATACTCTGCGTTTGGACTGATCAAGGAAGCTCTGAGCGGGCACAAAGGCTGGCGCCCGCAATGGCGCGATTCAGCGCCACAGCCCGCCTACGATTACGTCATCATCGGGGGCGGCGGCCATGGTCTGGCCACTGCCTATTACCTCGCCAAGGAATTCGGCGGCGCGCGGATCGCGGTGCTGGAAAAGGGCTGGATTGGTGGCGGCAACGTCGGACGCAACACAACCATCATCCGATCCAACTACCTGCTGGATGGCAATGAGCCTTTTTACGAGTTCTCGCTCAAGCTTTGGGAAAACCTGGAGCAGGATCTGAACTACAATGCGATGGTCAGCCAGCGTGGCATCCTGAACCTGATCCACAGCGATGCGCAGCGCGACGCAGCCCGGCGCCGCGGCAATGCGATGATCCTGAACGGCTCGGACGCGGAACTGCTGGATACCGCCGGTGTGCGCGCCATGTATCCCTTCCTGAACTTCGACGATGCCCGCTTCCCGATCAAGGGCGGGTTGCTGCACCGGCGCGGCGGAACGGTGCGCCACGATGCGGTGGCCTGGGGCTATGCCCGGGGCGCGGATCAGCGCGGCGTCGATATCATTCAAAATTGCGAGGTCACGGGCCTGCGTATCGACGGAGGCAAGGTGTGCGGTGTCGAAACCTCTCGCGGCTACATTGGCGCGGGAAAGGTGGGCGTGTCGGTTGCTGGCAATTCCAGCCGGGTCATGGCCCTCGCCGGGATGCGCCTGCCCATCGAGAGCCATGTTCTGCAGGCCTTCGTCTCCGAGGGGCTGAAGCCCTTCATTCCCGGGGTGATCACCTATGGCGCCGGGCATTTTTATTGCAGCCAGTCAGACAAGGGCGGGCTCGTCTTTGGCGGCGATATCGACATGTATAACTCCTACGCACAACGTGGGAATTTGCCAGTGGTCGAGGATGTGGTGGAAAGCGGCATGTCCCTGATCCCGGCTCTTGGTCGCGCGCGTCTCCTGCGCAGCTGGGGCGGCATCATGGATATGTCGATGGACGGCTCTCCCTTCATCGACAAGACCCATATCGACGGCCTCTATTTCAACGGGGGCTGGTGCTACGGCGGCTTCAAGGCCACGCCAGCTGCAGGCTACTGCTTTGCACATCTGCTGAAAACAGACCGCCCGCATGAGACGGCAACCGCCTACCGGCTGGATCGCTTCATGACTGGCCGCATGATCGACGAAAAGGGCCAGGGCGCCCAACCGAACCTGCATTGAGGACTTGTCCAGATGATCATCAACCATCCGCTACTCGGCCCACGCGACGCGCAGGAATTCACCTATCTGGGCGATGCTGGCCTTATGAACCGCCCCTATTGGCTTTCGGAGACCGCGCTGCAGCAATTCCACGATTACCTCTATCTGCGTCAGAACCCGGCTGGGGAGCATCGCGAATTGTGGTTTCATGAACAGGGCGATCGTTCCTGGCTGGTCGTCACCCGCAATACGGTCACGCATGAGATACTGAAGGTTGAACTGGCGCGGGATGTTGCCCTTGCGAACAGAGCCGCAAACACGCCGCAGGAGGCGCTGCAATGAGTTCGCACCCCGCACTGAAAAACCGTCTGTCCGGCGGACTGATCGACCACGACACAGGCTTGTCGTTCCAATTCGACGGTAAGAACTACCAAGGCCATCAGGGAGATACGCTGGCGTCAGCACTGCTTGCCAATGGCGTGCGCCTTATGGGCCGCTCCTTCAAGTACCACCGCCCGCGGGGCGTGCTGACCGCGGGCAGCGAGGAGCCGAACGCCCTCGTTGAACTGCGGTCCGGTGGTCGTCAGGAACCGAATACGCGCGCCACGGTTATCGAACTCTACGCAGGATTGGAGGCCCAATCGCAGAACCGCTGGCCATCTCTCGAACATGACGTGATGGCGATCAATGACCGGTTCTCGAACTTCCTGACCGCAGGGTTCTACTACAAGACCTTCATGTGGCCCAAAGCATTCTGGGAAAAGCTCTATGAACCGATCATCCGCAAGGCAGCCGGCCTTGGCAGCCTGACCGGTGAGGCGGATCCCGACGCCTACGACAAGGGATATCTGCACTGTGATCTGTTGATCATAGGCGCCGGACCAGCCGGGCTGGCCGCAGCATTGACCGCAGGGCGCGCTGGCGCTCAGGTCATTCTCGCGGATGAAGATAGTCACCTAGGCGGTCGTCTGCTAAGTGAAACTCAGGCTCTGTCCGATATGTCAGGCCCGGACTGGGTGGACCAGACACAGGCAGAGCTTGCGACGCTCCCGAATGTGCGGGTGATGCCTCGCACCACAGTCTTTGGCGCCTATGATCACGGTATCTATGGTGCGGTTGAGCGCAATGCCGACCATCTGCCAAAACCCGCAGCTGGCAAACCGCGTCAGACCCTTTGGCGGATCTATTCCAAACGCGCGCTGATCGCCACGGGAGCCATTGAGCGACCGATCGCCTTTGAAAATAATGATCGGCCCGGCATTATGCTGGCGGGCGCCGTGCGTGCCTATGCCAATCGCTGGGCGGCGACCCCCGGCCATTCGGTCGTGGTGTTCGCCAACAATGACGATGCACATCAAACCGCTCGTGACCTCATGGTAAAGGGTGTCGAGGTCCCCGCGATCATTGACGTGCGACCGGATGCGCCAGCCCTGCCAGGAACCGAGGTTCTGGCAGGTGCCGAGATTACCGACACCAAGGGGCGGCTTGGCCTGACGTCTGTCACCCTGCGCCTGGCAAATGGGCAAACCCGAACAATCGCCTGCGACGCGCTGGCCATGTCCGGGGGTTGGAATCCCAATCTGGGCCTGACGTGCCACCAGCGTGGTCGCCCCGTCTGGAACGAGGCCATCCAGTCTTTTGTTCCGGCCGCAGGGCTGCCCACCGATCAGCTGGTCGCCGGGGCTGCTATGGGAGATATGACCACCGCACAGGCCCTTGCGGGGGGTGCCCAGAAAACGATCGAGGCGCTTGCCGATCTCGGCATCTCGGCCGGTGCAGCCGATCTGCCCCGTGCTGAAGACGCACCCGTCTCGCTGACCCCGTTCTGGCAGGTCAAAGGCGCAAAGCGCGCTTGGCTGGATTTCCAGAATGATGTGACGGTAAAGGACGTGAAGCTGGCGCATCAGGAAAACTTCACCTCGGTGGAACATCTGAAACGCTACACCACACTCGGCATGGCCACCGACCAGGGCAAAACCTCGAACCTTGGCGCGTTGGCAGTGATGGCCGAGCTCACCGGCAAGTCAATCCCGGAAACCGGCACGACCATCTTTCGTCCGCCCTATACGCCGGTGGCGATGGGCGCTCTGGCGGGGCGAGCGGTGGGTAAGGATTTCCACCCAACCCGCCTGACACCCAGTCACAAATGGGCCGAGGAACAAGGCGCGGTGTTCGTTGAGGTCGGCAACTGGCTGCGCGCGCAGTGGTTCCCGCGTGACGGTGAAACCCATTGGCGCCAATCCGTCGACCGCGAAGTGCTGCAAACGCGTAATTCGGTGGGCATTTGCGACGTAACCACTTTGGGGAAGATCGACGTTCAGGGCACGGATGCCGCGACCTTCCTCAACATGATTTATGCAAACGGGTTTGCTAAATTACCGGTTGGCAAGGTGCGCTATGGGCTCATGCTGCGTGAGGATGGTATCGCCTATGATGACGGCACTGCGGCCCGTCTTGCAGAGGATCATTTTGTCGTCACTACAACCACGGCCAATGCGGTTCTGGTCTATCGCAATATGGAATTCGTGCGTCAGTGCCTGTGTCCGGATCTGGACGTTCAACTGATTTCGACAACCGAGGCCTGGGCACAATATGCCGTCGCCGGGCCAAATGCGCGGAGATTGCTACAGAAGATTGTCGACCCAGAATTTGACATCTCAAACGAAGCGTTTCCCTTCATGGGCTGCGGCGAAATCACTGTCTGCGGCGGATGCCGCGCCCGACTGTTCCGGATCTCTTTCTCCGGTGAGCTGGCCTATGAAATCGCGGTGCCGACACGCTATGGCGACGCGCTGCTGCGGGAAATGATGGCCGCCGGTGAGGAATTCGACGTAACCCCCTATGGCACAGAAGCTCTGGGTGTCATGCGGATCGAAAAAGGACACGCCGCCGGCAATGAGCTGAACGGGACAACATCCGCACTAAACCTCGGACTCGGGCGCATGGTCTCAACCAGCAAAGACTGCATTGGCAATGTCCTCAGCCGGCGCGAGGGGATGAATACCGAAGCGGCGCTGCATCTGGTAGGGCTTCGCCCCGTCAACAGCAGCGACAGCCTGCCCGCCGGGGGGCATCTGATGGCAGCCGACGGCCCCGTGGATGCGGCACATGATCAGGGATATGTCACCTCCGCGGCCTATTCACCCATCCTGAAATGCGCGATTGGCCTGGCTTTTGTCAAAGGTGGGTCGGACCGCACAGGAGAACGGCTGCGCCTTGTGAACCCGTTGGAAAACCAAACAGTCCTGGTTGAGATTGTCAGCCCACATTTTGTTGACCCGGAAGGGGAGAAGCTCCGTGCATAAGCTCAGTCCAATCAGCCCACTTGGCAGCGATACGGCCCGGATTGACCGGGTCGGCGACCTGACCATCTCAGAGGTGACAGACCAGGCCCTGGCCTCGGTTACAGCGCGCAAAGATCAGGAACCGGCACTGCGGGCGGCTCTTGGTTCGGCGCATGGCATGACGCTTCCAGATGTCGGCACATCTTCAGACTCGGGGGATATCTCCGTTTTTTGGACCGGACCCGCTCAATGGATGATCTCGGCCCCGCATGACCGCCATGAATTGCTGGCGCGTGATCTGAAACAAGTGGTGGGTGCGGCTGCCTCGGTGGTCGAACAGACCGATGGCTGGTGCCATTTCGATGTCGCCGGTCCGACACTCTGCGATCTGTTCGAACGGCTCAGCAATGCACCTGTGCGCAATATGACAACAGGGCGCGTTATTCGGGGCACGTTGGAACATCTCGGCGTATTCCTTTGGCGCCGGGCAGAGGATCACATGGCAGTATTGGGACCGCGCTCCTCCGCGGCCTCCCTTCACCACGCGCTTATAAGCGCAGCTCATTCCATCGCGTAAAACCCGCCTGTCTGCGGTGTCCTATCCCGCAGGCAGGGCGTCGCCGCTTTTTACGCGGAGGGAGTTTTTCGCCCGGCGATCATTGATCGGTGTGACGCCAAAGCTCTCGCGGTATATCCGCAGGAACGCGCCCGGCGTGCTGTAACCTACCATATAGGCGATTTCGGTGACCGAGGTGCTGGAATACAGCACCAGTTGCCGCGCCTGATTCATCCGCATCATCCGATAGTATTTCAGCGGGCTCTGACCCGTCGCCTCCTTGAAACTGCGTTCGAGGGATCGCGCCGATACACCAATGGCATTCGCTACATCGCTGATTTGAATAGGGTCTTCGATATGCTCGGCAAAATGTTCAATGGCCTGCGTCACCTTCTTGGGCAACAGATCCTTGCTCTTGGCTGTTGAAAACGCGGGTGTCTTTTGCGACGTCGTGGCGCTGCGCACATATGGATGCTGAAACCAGCAGGCAACTTCGGCCATGATATCGCCGCCCAGATGGTCTTCTATCAAGGTCAACATATAGTCGAAAACCGCCGTTGCCCCGGAAATCGTGGTGAAAGCCCCCTCATCGCAGATCACTGTGCTCAGCCTCTCGATCTCAGGAAATTCCGCTTCAAAAGCAGCCTCATAGCACCAGTGAACCGAGAGCGGGTCGCTCCCGACCAAACCGGTGCGTGCCAGCGGAAACACCCCCCCGCTGAAGGCGCCAAGTCGGGTCTTGTTCCGGGTAAGCCGCTGGAGCGCGGCATTGGCACGCGCCGATTGATCAAAGCGCGCATTAGGACCCGCCGCAAAGAACAGATAATCGTGATCCGTAAGATCGGCCAGCACACGATCCGGGCTGAACGTCACCCCTGCCGAGGACGCGACCGGCTCCGTTGTTTCGGCAACAACAGTCCAGCGAAACGCCTCCTTCCCCGCGATTTCATTGGCGGCCCTCAGCGGCTCGATGCAAGACGTCAGGCAAGCCATAGGGAAACCGGGAAAAATCATAATGCCAAGCGTAAGCGGCGTCTTGGTTAGGGTCACGACAGGCCTCCTTTGGTCAATTCGGCAGCACAGCTCAGGATGTGTTTTTCCAGCAAACGGGCCGCAGGAGACAGCGCCGTATCGGTTTTGCGAAGCAGGTGGATCTGGCGAGTCGCAAGCGAATCAGCCAATGGTCGGAACGCCAGCCCCGTCGCATTCGCGGCTCGCGCGGCCATCTCCGGCAAAATAGTTACCCCGATTTCAGCCTGCACCATAGCCATGATGGAGGTCAGGTTCTGTGCCTTCAACAGCGCCCTGTCGTGCAGCTCTCTGGATTGCTCCGCCTTGATGCTGGCCGACAGGCTATTGGCGATCAGCCTTTCGTTGCGCAGCATCTCCCATTCGATTTTCCCCTGCTCCTGCGCCAGCGGGTGACTGGGTGCGCAGATCACTCCGAACGCATCCGACAGCAGATGCTGGCTGTGCAATCCAGAGCTGTTCTGGCCCAGTGTTGCAATGCCGATGTCGATGCGTTCACGGGACAGCTCATGCAGAACCGAGATCGAGTCCATATCTCGCAACTCAATATCTACATTCTTGAAATCGTTGATGTACCTGGAAAAGACCAAGGGCATGACGGTGCCGGCGACCGATGGAACCGTGGCTATGCGGACATGTCCGTGGGTGGCCTTGGCATAGCCCTCTATGGCTTTGACCATCGTATCGTATTGCTGCAACTCGCGCTCTGCTTGTTCCAGCACAAAGGCCCCAAGGGCGGTCAGCCTGTTCTTACGGTCGGTTTCAAACAGCGGTTCGCCAAGATGGGTTTCCAGCTGCTTGAGCATCATCGATACGGCAGAGGGCGTGCGCCCAAGAATACCGGCAGCATCACTCAGGTTTCCACTTCGAGCGACTGCAGCAAAACCGCGGAGCAATTCAATTTTCAAAGCCATGAGCACTAACTTCAGAGTTTCTGAAATGATGTTCAGTAATTTGAGTTTGATTGAAGTGGCCGCGCATGTCCATACCCATGGAAACTGAATTCTGTGTGAGGCCTCCGACCATGACTGATATCCAAAAGAACCTGATTGCCGGTGAATGGCTGGCTGGTGAGAGCGAAGTCGAGAACCGCAACCCATCGGATTTGAGCGACCTCGTTGGTATCTTCGCGCAGGCCAGCGCCGATCAACTGGATGCGACATTGGACCAGGCGCAGGTGGCCCAGCGTGAATGGGCGGCCTATGGGCTTGAGCGTAAGCAGGCCGTGCTGAACGCAATCGGCAACGAGATGATGGCCCGCGCCGAAGAACTCGGCACGCTCCTGAGCCGTGAAGAAGGCAAGCCGCTGGCCGAGGGTAAAGGCGAAGTTTACCGCGCCGGCCAGTTCTTCACCTATTACGCCGCCGAATGCCTCCGCCAAATCGGGGAAAACGCCGACTCCGTGCGTCCCGACATCGAGGTGGATGTGCGCCGGGAAGCGGTCGGCACCGTGGCGATCATCAGCCCTTGGAACTTCCCGACCGCTACCGCCTCCTGGAAAATCGCGCCGGCGCTTTGCTATGGCAACGCCGTGGTGTGGAAACCGGCCAACATCACCCCGGCATCAGCCGTCGCACTGGCCGAGATCATCAACCGGCAGGATATCCCCAAGGGCCTGTTCTCGCTGGTCATGGGCTCCGGCCGTTCCATCGGCCAGCGTCTGGTCGAAAGCCCCAAAGTGAACGCGATCTCCTTCACCGGCTCGGTGCCGGTGGGCAAAGGGATTGCTGCCGCCGCCATCCAGAACCTGACCAAGGTGCAGATGGAGATGGGCTCCAAGAACGCTCTGGCGGTGATGGACGACGCAGATCTGGATCTGGCCGTCACGCTGGCCCTCGGTGGCGCCTTTGGCGGCACCGGACAGAAATGCACAGCCTCCTCCCGGCTCGTGGTCCACGCGGCCATTCATGATGCCTTTGTCGACAAACTTGTCGCCGGGGCACAGGCCATGAAAGTGGGCCACGCGCTGGAAGCGGGCGTGCAGATGGGGCCGGTGGTCAGCGAGCAGCAGCTGAACGAGAACCTGGCCTATGTCGATCTGGGCAAATCCGAAGGTGCCGAACTCGCCTGCGGCGGCCAGCGTCTTCAGATGCCGCACGAGGGCTTCTACATGTCCCCTGGCGTTTTCCTCAACACCACCAACGACATGCGCATCAACCGCGAGGAAATGTTCGCGCCGCTGACCAGCGTGATCAAGGTCGGCAGCTATGACGAGGCGCTGTCGGTGGTGAATGACACCAACTTCGGCCTGACCTCGGGCATTGTCACCCAGTCGCTGGCCCGCGCCACCCATTTCCGCCGCAACGCGCGCACCGGTGTGGTCACTGTCAACCTGCCAACCGCAGGCACCGACTACCACGTGCCCTTCGGTGGCCGCGGCGACAGTTCCTATGGCCCGCGCGAGCAGGGTAAGGCAGCGGCGGAGTTCTATACCACCGTCAAAACCGCCTACATCAGCGCCGGCAAGCCGGTCTGAGACTGAATTCTTGGCAGTGCCGCATCGCCGGCCTGCCAGTTTGCGGACGCGCCCGCCCTCCTTGTTTCCCCCGAGGCGGGCGCATCCTGCCTGGCATTACAGGCCGGGTAGTGGACTTTGAAAACCGAGGTACTTGAATGACCGGATATCGTATCGACTGCCTGCAATATGCCAATTGGTCGGAAAAAATCTTCCGCCAGCTGCGCGAGGGCAACGTGGACGCAATCCATGTCACCATTGCCTATCACGAGACCTTCCGCGAGACGGTCCTGAACTTCGAAAAATGGAACCGCTGGTTCGAACAGTTCCCCGACCTGATCATGAAGGGGCAGTGGGCCTCTGATATCGACAAGGCCCGCGAAACCGGCCGCACTGCGGTGTTCTTCGGTTTCCAGAACCCATCGCCGATAGAGGACGACATCGGCCTGGTGGAGATCCTGCATACGCTGGGCGCCCGATTCATGCAGCTCACCTACAACAACCAGTCGCTGCTGGCGACGGGGTGTTATGAGGCCGAGGACATGGGCATCACCCGCATGGGCAAGCAGGTGATCAAGGAGATGAACCGGGTCGGCCTGGTCGTGGACATGAGCCATTCCGCCGACCGCTCCACCATCGAAGCAGCGGAAATTTCCAGCCGCCCGATCGCCATTACTCATGCCAACCCGCATGAATGGTCGCCGGCCCTGCGCAATAAGAAGGATGATGTCATCCGCGCAGTGACCGGCCACGGCGGGATGCTGGGCTTCTCGGTCTATCCGCATCACCTGAAGGACAAGTCCAACTGCACGCTGCAAAGCTTCTGCGAGATGATTGCCCGAACCGCCGAGAAATTCGGCGTTGAACATCTCGGGATCGGCACTGACCTTTGCCAGGACCAGCCGGACAGCGTCGTCGAATGGATGCGTGTGGGTCGTTGGACCAAGGAGATCGACTACGGCGAAGGCTCCAAATCCGCGCCGGGTTTCCCGCCAATGCCCAGCTGGTTCGAAGACAACCGCGACTTCGGAAATATCGAAGACGGGCTGCGCAAGGTCGGCATGAACAACGACGAGGTATCAGCTGTCATGGGAGGCAACTGGTATCGCTTCTTTGAAGAGAATTTCGGTCCAAAATCGGGGGATTAAAGACCGGGATAGACAGAAATATCGGCCCGACCAGTGCGCGGGCCAACCAATGGGAGGGAAAGATGTCAGAGACATCTATGGAGACAACACCGCAGGAGAGCCGGATCAACAAGCCGCTATTTCTGCTTTCAGGCGGTTTTATCGCGCTATTCTGTGCCGCAGCACTGGTCAATCTTGACGGGCTGTCGGCACTGGTCGACTGGGGGTTCAACATCTCGGCGACCTATTTTGGCCTGTACTGGCAAATTCTACTGCTTGCGACCTTTCTGATCGGTTTGCTGCTCTGCGTCCTGCCCGGTGGGCGCGCTATTCTCGGCGGGCTGGCCGCGCCTGAATTCACCACGTTCCAGTGGGGATCCATGGTCATGTGTACTCTGCTTGCTGGTGGTGGCGTGTTCTGGGCTGCCGGGGAGCCGATTGCGCATTTCCTCTACTCGCCTCCCCTCTACGGGGCCGAAGGCGGTAGCGAAGCCGCCGTTACCCCCGCTATCGCACAAAGCTTCATGCATTGGGGGTTTCTAGCATGGGCGATCCTCGGTTCGCTCTCCACGGTCATGCTGATGCATTATCACTATGAAAAGGGCCTGCCGCTGGCCCCCCGGACGCTGCTCTATCCGGTGTTCAAGGACAAGGCTATCAACGGCCCCATCGGGGTGATCGCCGACGCATCATCGATCATCGCCGTGGTAGCGGGTACCGTCGGTCCGATCGGCTTTCTTGGGCTTCAGGTGAGCTATGGTCTCTCCGATCTCTTCGGCATCCCGGACGTTTTTGCCACTCAGTTCGTGGTGATCGGCGCATTGGTGGCACTCTACACGATCTCGGCGATGACCGGCCTGTCGCGCGGCATCCAGATGCTGTCCAAGATCAATGTGATCCTGGCCGCCGTGTTGCTGGTCTATGTGCTCATTGCCGGGCCTACCGGTTTCATCTTCGGATCGTTCTTCTCAGGTTTTACGACCTATCTGGGCAACTTCTTCCAGATGGCGCTCTATCGCGGTGATGCAGGCATATTCGGCGCTCCCGGCTGGCTGGGATGGTGGACCGTGTTCTTCTGGGGCTGGTTCATGGGCTACGGGCCACTGATGGCAATGTTCATTGCCCGCGTGTCACGCGGACGGTCGATCCGGTCCATCATCATCATGCTGTCGATCATCGCACCCATCGTGACCAACTTCTGGTTCACCATCATCGGGGGCACGGGCATTGCGATGGAACTGGCTGAGCCCGGCACCATCTCCGCAGCTTTCGAAGGCTTCAACCTGCCTGCGGCACTGCTGGCAATCACGAACAATCTGCCGATGGGTTTCTTGATCTCAATCCTGTTCTTGATCCTGACCACGATCTTTGTGGCCACGACCGGAGATTCGATGAGCTACGTGATTTCCGCTACAATGACCAACGGCGACACCCCAAGCATCGCCGTACGTGTCTTCTGGGGCATCGCCATGGGTGTGATGGCGGTCATTTTGATCTCCGTCGGTTCCGGTGGCGTATCAAAACTACAGAGCTTCATCGTGGTCACCGCGGTTCCGGTGTCGCTTATTCTTCTGCCATCGCTCTGGGATGCTCTGCGCATCACATTGGCAAAAGGCAAAGAGAACTGAATAGCTGCCGGGCGCTGCTGGCGCCCGGCCCACCCATCCAAACTGCCCGACCTGTTCAGATCATACGGGATACGACTAACGACCTGATTACAAAGGCCAATCCGAATGACCGACATTCTCTGCCGTGAACCGAACACCGTCATGCGTCTGGCACGCCTTGGCTCGATGCACCAGTCGCGCCTGTCATTCATGCGGGTGCTGACCCGTCGTCTGGCGCGCGAAGGCTGGCGATTTGAACAGACCGCATTTGACATAGACGACAGCGGTCAGGGCCATGCCGTTTATACCGCATATGGGCCGGAGCGTGCATATTCCCTGGTCGCCTTTGCCCATGACCTGCCGCCTGAAAAACGCTCCGACCGAGTGATTGCAGAGGCCTGGGACGCCACTTTCACACTATTTGACGGCATTCCTTCTGACGCGGATATCGCGCGGCTGTCACAGAATATCCCCGTGCAGGAAGCCGGACGTGTGTCCGGGTCGGAGCTTTCTGTATCCCGCGCCAACCGGTCGGTGCGCCTCTGGGAACATGTGGTCAGCGCATTGGCCTCTGGCCAGCAGCCCTCCGCAGAGCAGATCGACGCCGTCGGCTATCTGATGCGGACAACGGCGGTCTACGGGTCCGGCAAACTGGGTGCGGCTGACCGCGAGATGATCGCGGAACGCCCCGAATTCCGTGCGCCGTTCCAGGTTGAGATGCTATCGGTCTACCTGACCCGCTGGTTCGTCACCGATCTGGTCCAGCATATGGCCGAATGTCGCGCCAAGGCTGAGGGCACCACCGCCGCAAAACTGGCTCCGGATCTGGCCCGGTCCATGGGGATCGGCAATTCCACCGGCCTTGGAATGGCGCCGTTTCTGCTCAACCACCCGGTGCTATTCAACAACTGGGTCGCGGCGCGCGAAAAGGCGATCCAGGCGGTGCGCAATATCGAGGAAGCGCATCCGGACGATATCGCTGTGTTCCGCTCTCTGGTGGCACGCAGCAAGCTGACAATTGCAGATTGGCAGTCACAGCATCCGATTCAGATCCAGAAACTGAGCGCGCTGCGTGCCGACGCTGATCAAGTGACCAGCTACCTGGAAATCCAGACGCTGGCCGGTCCGAAGCCCTGGAATGCCCTCTACCGCTGGGCCGAAGAGACGCTCTCGCTCGAGGGTCAGGAATGGATCGCGTCGCTGATGCTGGAGCCCTACGGCGGGCTTGTCGATGGCTTCGCCGAAGATATGTCGGCAGATAACACCGCAACCTTTCGCATTGCGGGTGCTATGACCATTGGCGATCTTCGCAAGATCCTGCGGGACGTATACGCTTGGGCCATCGACACAAACTGGCAGGCCCCAGAGAACAAGGCACGCGCCTGGTATGTTTCGGAGGAAAAGCTCGAACCCCGTCTGGGTGAGCGCTTTGAGGAGCCCATCGAAGAATATGAGCAGCCGCTGGCACCGGGTCGAGATGCCGCGATGTTGTACCAGGCTCTGGCCCACTGGCCAGACGAGGCGCAGGTTGCAGATTTCCTGTTGCGCCATTCCGAACACCGCCATGTTCTGCGCCGTGTTCAGATCGTCGGCCGCGCGCCCTACGCGGAAATCCGTGACAACACGATTTCCGATCAGGTCCTGCCGATCGATATGCTGCGCTGCAAGCTGGCATTCTTTGGCGCGACGAAATTTGATCCCCGGTCAGATCGTTGGGTGCGGATTTGCATGTATGGCAATGCTCCGCTGCCCACCGAACTCACCGTTGAGAACGCGGAATTCTGGGTATTCCCCGAACTGGAAGAGGGTCTGGCATGAGCCATTCGTTGAATGAAATCGAGGCCATGAGCAAGCGCGCCGCCCGGGGCGCGGGCCTGTCCTGGGGATTGGCAGAAGAGGCCGCCAAGGGCACGCGCTGGCTTTCGTCTTTTGGGTTTCCCGGCACCGAGATGCTGGCAGATCTGCTGACGATGAATGATCGCATTCCCTCGATTGACGTATCGCCCGTTTCGCTGCGAGCCGAGGTCTGGCACGCCCCTGCCCGCCGGATGAGCCCCTTGATCGCCGGTGCAGCACTCAGCGATTGTGCCGTGCGCCTGCTGGAGCGTGGCAAGATCACGATGGAAAACGTCAATTTTCCCTTGCTGGCGGTGCCCTTCATGGGCGGTGCGGCCTTGCGACTGGGCCGACCGGTTGCCGCCGAATGGCAGGGCGCGCGCCTGGCCACCGATGGCAAGCGGCTCTGCGTGCAGGGCTCCAGCGAGGCGCTGCACAGCCGGCTGGCGGAACGGATGGTATTCTCCGCCCCTGCGGAGATGACCGGCCAGCAAGAACCGGTGATGCGCGCAAGCGTCTCCAACGCAAGCTGGGATCAGCTGGGCAAGTTTGCCCATCGCACCTTTGCCCCGGCGACCGAGGAAAGCCGCCTGCGCGGCGCCGGGGCCGGCCTCAGCGACAACGACTGATCCACCCATCGACTGCCGGTCAGCCCGGCATTGACCCGAAGACTGAAAAACAGAAAGCCCGATATGACCGCAACCGAAACCCTGACCCTTGCCGAAATCGAAGACCTAGCCTTCCGCGTGTTGGTCAAGGCCGGCACCTCCGAAGCCAACGCCCGCCCCCTTGCTGTTGCAACCGCCATGACCGAAGCCGATGGCGTCGCCTCGCACGGGCTGGCCTATATCCCGATCTATGCCCAGCATGTCGAATGTGGAAAGGTGGATGGTCAGGCAAAGCCGGTTGTGGATCAGCCCCGCCCGGCGGTTGTCACCGTGGACGCAGCGACCGGTTTTGCCCATAGCGCCATTGATCTCGGCTTTGAAAAACTGATCCCGCTGGCCCGCGAGATGGGGGTTGCGGTTCTGGCGGTGAACAACTCCTACAACTGCGGTGTCCTCGGAGTTCACACGCAACGGCTGGCGCAGGCAGGATTGCTTGGCATCGGTTTCACCAATGCGCCCGCCTCGATCGCGCCCTCCGGCGGTGCGAAGCCGGTTGTCGGCACCAACCCCTTCTCGATCGCGGCCCCCGACGCAGACGGGAATGCCGCGCTGCTGATCGACCAGTCCGCCAGCACAATTGCCAAGAGCGAAGTGATGAAACACGCCCGGGAGGGCAAAGCGGTCCCCGAAGGCTGGGTGCTGGATGCTGACGGGCAACCAACCACCAATCCCGAGGCCGGGCTCAAGGGGTCAATGGTTCCTTCCGGCGGATACAAGGGCGTCGGCATCGCCTTGACTGTTGAACTGATGGCGGCTGCCATGACCGGCGCGACCCTCGGCTCCGTCGCCAGCCCCTTCTCTGGCACCGCGGGTGGGCCACCAAAAACCGGCCAGTTCTTCATTGCGATCGATCCGGCAGCAACCTCGGGCGGCGCATTCCACGACCGGCTGACCGACCTGATCGCATCAATCCATGATCAGGATGGCGCACGGCTGCCGGGCGATGGACGTCGTGGCTGCCGCACACGTGCCGCGTCTGAAGGCGTCGCCGTGAACGCCGCACTGCTGGAGAAGGTCCGCGACCTTCTCTGATCCGTCGCGAGGAACACAAGACACCACGATAAAGGAGGTCATATGGCCTCCTTTATTCGTTCTCCTGAACGCTAGCCCCGCAGAATGGCACCATCTGCGTCGAACGGCGGTCGCTCCAAAATGACCGCCCGGTGTGGACGCCCCAGGACCATGACCTCCACCGCATCACCGGGCATTGCCTCTCGAACAAAGCCAAGCGCCAGCGACATGCCCACGCTGTATCCATAGGCGCCCGAGGTTACGCGGCCGATCCCCTTACCATCCTTGAAAATAGGCTCTCCGCCGGTCGCATCAGCATTGGAAGCTGCCGTTCCGGCCTCATCCAGATGCAGCAGAACCATCCGTTCACGTGCCGGGTTCTCGAGGACCTTTTCTGCGGCAGCTTTGTTCAGGAAGTCTTTTTGCAACTTGCAAAGCCGGTCCAGCCCGACCTCCTGCGGCCAGTATTCCGGGCTATATTCCCGGCTCCAGGAGCCATAGCCTTTTTCAATCCGCAAGGACATCAACGCCCGACTCCCGACAGGACCTGCGCCGAACTCCTCACCAGCAGCCAGGAGCGCCGAGTAGAGACGCGGCTGATCTTCGCGCCTGCAATGCAGCTCCCATCCCAGATCGCCGGTGAAAGAAACCCGCAGTGCAAGCACCTGAATCCCGGCAAGATCAATCCAAGCCGAACGCATGAACGGAAACTCATCGGTCGAGAGGGAGGTATTTGTCAGGCGTTGCAGCATCTCACGTGATTTCGGCCCCGCGACATTGAAACCGCAGATCTCGTCTGTCAGCGACACGAACATAGTGCCTTCTGGCAGCGGCACCTCCTTGAAGAATCGCTTGTGATAGCGCTCGGCCATGCCGGATCCGATGATCCAGAACTCATCCTCAGAAACACGGGTCACCGTGAAATCCCCGGCAATCCCACCGCGTTTCGAAATCAGCGGCGTCAGGCAGGACCGTCCCACCGCATTTGGCATCGCATTGGCAAAGACCGCGTTCAGCCATTCTTCGGCCCCGGGCCCCGCACACCGGTATTTGGCAAAGTTGGATATGTCGATAATGCCCGCACGGGACCGCAGCATTCTGCACTCATCACCAACGGGTCCCCACCAGTTCTGACGGGTGAACCCATTGGTATCCTTGGCGCCGGGCGCTTCTGCAAACCAGAGGGGATGTTCCCAACCGGCGTTGAGGCCAAAGACCGCGCCCATTTCCGCCTGTTGCTCATATATCGGCCGCGTCCGTGCCGGGCGACCAGCGCTGCGTTCTTCATTGGGAAAATGGATGGCAAAGCGATGGGCATATTGATCCCGCACCCGCGCCTTGGTGAAATCTTTGGTCGCCCAACTGCCAAATCGCGCCATGTCCCAGGCGAGCATATCATATTGGGTCTCACCCTCGATGATCCATTGCGCCGCCATCAGCCCCATACCGCCGGACTGCGAGAAACCCGGAATAATGCCATTGCAGCAGAAATATCCATCAATTTCGGGCACCGGCCCCATCAGGACATTGGCGTCCGGCGACCAGATCATCGGACCATTGATGACACGCTTGATGCCAGCGTCACCAACCGCAGGCAGGCGTTCAATGGCGTTCATCATGTTCTCTTCGATCCGCTCCAGATCATCTGGAAAGAGATCATGTGCAAAGTCGAGCGGCGTGCCCTCCTCGGCCCAGAACTTCATATCCTTTTCATAGGCGCCAACCAGCAGCCCCTGCCCTTCTTGCCGCAGATAATACTCACCGTCCCGGTCACTGACGGATGGCAGGCGGGTCCCATGCGCGGCCACGGCAGCCATGGTCTCGGTAACGAAATACTGATGCTCAGTTGGCTGCAACGGCAGCTCGATCCCCGCCAGCGCCGCGACCTCGCGGCCCCAGAGCCCTGCCGCATTCACCACCCAAGGCGTGCGGATATCTCCTTTGGGCGTCTTAACAATCCAGCTGCCATCGTCTTGCTGCTCGGTCGCGGTCACAGGGGTGAAACGATGGATTTCGGCGCCCCGCTGGCGCGCCCCGACGGCATAGGCATTCGTCACGCCAGAGGGATCGACATTGCCACCATCGGGTTCATACATAACACAGCGGATGCCATCGTAATTGACCAGCGGGTTCAGGCGCCTGGCCTCCTCGATGCTGATCTCGTAAAAATTCATCCCATAGAGCTTGGCCTTTGCGGCCTGCAACCTCAGCTGGTGTTCACGTTCCACTGTCTGCGCCAAATAGAGGGACCCAGGCTGAAACACGCCGCAGCTCTGTCCGGTCTCAGCTTCCAGTTCCTTGTAGAGAGACATCGTATAGTGCTGGATACGGCTGATATTGGTGCTGTCATGCAACCCGTGGATATTTGCCGCCGCGTGCCAGGTGGACCCGGACGTCAACTCGTTCCGCTCCAGCAGCACCACATCTGACCATCCCAGTTTGGTCAGGTGGTAGAGGATTGAACACCCAATAACCCCTCCACCGATGACAACTGCCTGTGCTTCTCTACGCATCTTTGCTCCCTTCAAGAGCCTATCTCAACGGAGCAGCGATCCACACTGCCTCCGCTATCGGTTGAACAGCTTGGTGCCTGTTGCCGGTCGCACAGGTCACCATGCCAGCCGGTTTTTCAGCACAAATACCCGTCTGTGACATGTCAGAAGCTGAGGCGCTGCACGCGCCCCCGTGCCGCAAGCCGCGCATTCAGCGGATCGGCTTCGGGCGCGCCGAGTTCCAGAGCAAAGACAAAGGCGTGCGTGAGGTAAAAACAGGCCCTGTCGATATCGTCGGCCGCCTCTGCATAATCGGCGGCGAGTGAATAGAGCCGCACGAGAGCCGCGCCATCATCTGCGGCATGCGCCTGCAACAGGGCGCGATCAAGCTCATCGCGTTCCATGGCTCAGGAACCCGCTCATTTTGCACGACCTTTCTGAACCTCGGTCGCCACCCAGTGATGGAAGTTATGAGTTGGCCCATCCATCACCGGAGAGAACCGGCCGCCATCGAACAACACGCCGTGACGCCCCTTCTGCATGCCCTCCACCACAAAGATATCTTCCTCGAAGACGGTCTTCCACAGCTGCGCATTAGAGGCACGCAAACCATCAAGTTCCGGCGTGTCCCGCTCGCTTCTGGCATAGTAAAGCTCGATATGCTCGACCGTATGCCCGCAGTCCTTCGGCTCCAGAACAATCGCGAAACTATGGTCACGCTGCACCCCCAACAGAACGTTGGGATAGACCGCGACATATTCCGCACCCTCATCCCATTGATCACTCAGCCCGTCGAAATCCGGCAGTTTCGCACCGGCTTCGTCGGTAAGTTGGCGATAGACCAGCGTGCCCTGACCCGAGTATTTTCCCCGCTCTTCAATGTTGTAGTGGTCTTCCAACCGCGAATAGCTGTTAAGCCCGGGGTGAACCCACGGCAGATGATAGCTCTCGCAATAGTTTTCGACCGCCAGCTTCCAGTTGGTTGCCACCTCCAGCTTCAGCGATGACCCTTCGCCACCGTGGTAAATCGGTGTCTCAAATTCGCGCCAGCGGTCCAGCAATGCGGCATGGGCTTCGGCGAACTCGGGCGCCTCGCCATCGACATTCACAAAAATCACGTCTCGCCAGATATGCGCCCGGACGCGGATCAGGCCAAGCTTGCCGATGTCGACATCGTCATGGGTACTCCGCCCGGGACCACCGATATGCGGGGTCGCACGCAATGCCCCGTCGAGCCCGTAGCACCAGCTGTGATAGGGGCAACGTATCGCCCCGCGGATCTTCTGTGGCTTGTCCACCAGGATCATACCCCGGTGGCGGCAGGTGTTTTGAAACACGCCGATGTCACCGTTTCGGTCGCGCACCAGCAGCAGCGGCATACCAAGAAAGTCGACCGGTTTGGCATCGCCTGGTTCCGGAATATCCTTGCCAAACCCAATTCCTGACCAATTGGCAAAAAGAACCGAGCGCTTTTCCTCATCGAAAACGCGGGGGTCGACATAGTGTTCATTTGGCAGGCCGTTTGCCGTGTTTACCTCGGTCAGCACGGACGACAGGGGGGTATGCGTGTTCATCGAACTCTCCATGGCGTGAGCTTTTCCCTATTGGAGGATCGGATCAATTCCGCTCAATAGGGGAAAACCTCATTCATGAATGAGCCTGACTAAACCGAACTGCGGCTTGCCTCCGACAGGATCCAGGCTTTCAACTTGCGGGCATTCGGCGACAGTTCATCATCCGGCAGACCCACCAGATAGAACTCTTGCGGTGCCGGAACGCTCTGATTGCCGACAATGGCAAGCTTCTTGCTGTCGAGCATCGGCTGGATAAGCCGCTTCCAGCCAAGCGCTACGCCCGCCCCCTTACGGGCAATTTGCAACGCCACTGAATAGCTGGTCACGCGGGTGCCAACCGAAATGTCGCCCCGATGACCCAACTCGTGGAACCAGTCGACCCAGGTGGTCCAGCTCTGACTGACGTTGTGCAGATGGATCAACCGCTGCGCTGCCAGATCCTGTAGCGATGAGCCCGCCAGTCCTTCGGCGATATCCGGCCGGGCAACCGGGACAAGTTGATCCCGATAGATCGCCGTATGGGCCAGCGTAGCGTCGGGATCACGCCCATACCTGATAAAGAAATCGAACTCCCGCGTGTCGTGAAATGGTCGATCCTGGGTGATCTGGTGAATGTTCAAATCCGGATGATCACGCCAAAATCGGATGATCACCGGCGACAGCCAAAGGGCTGCGACCGCCGTCGTCGATCCGACGGTCACGGCATCTTCCTCGCCCATCTGACGGGTCTTAGACAATTGCCGCGAGATCTGCCGGAACGATGTGGCCAGAGTCTCAAACAGCGCCTGACCTTCGCGCGTCAGCTCGACACCGCGATGTTTCCGCTGGAACAACGCCACACCCAGCTCGCCTTCGAGAGCCTTGATCTGGTGGCTGACCGCTCCGGGTGTCACAGACAGTTCCTGCGCCGCATTTTTGAAGCTCAGGTGCCGGGCTGCGGTTTCAAAGGCCGCCAATGTGGTTAGCGGCGGCAGGTCGTAGTGTCGTCTGGACATGATGCGCCGCCATTCGTGGGACCAGGGATTAAGTCAGTTCACCTGAATATGAGTGGTTTTCGAATTGAATGGCAAATCCAAATGCGTTGGTGAGAGATCGTATTCATCACCTCCGGCCCCTGCCGATCCAACATCGGCCGGGGCAACCGTTCCGAAATCTATTGAAACGCCTCAAATCACGATCCCAGCACCGATAGTTCATAGGCATGAGGTAGCGCGGCACATGTGCCGCGCCATTTGCGTTCAGTTGATTTTTCCCGGCAGGGTCAGGTCGCCCGACGCAATATCGAAAACATCCACCACGCAGAGCAACGGCGCATGCACATTTGCATTGACGCGCAGGGCCGACGTAACACCATCATACGCCACATCAGCCAGAGTCACATCGCTGCGAAACCCGACCGTCACAGTCACTTCCGGCCCGTTGAACAGGGGCGTAAATCCCGGGCTATCCAGATAGATCGGAAGCCCAGGCCAGGTGGCCGGCAGCTGCGGGGTGGCGCCTTCTGGAATGTCACGCACCGCCAACGCGCCCGGCCCGCAGGCTTCGGTCGGGGTCAGAACCACCCAATGACTGTGCCACAGGAGACCGTCGTTGCCGGTATCGCCGTCGTTGTTTTCATCCACCAATGGCGTGTCGTCAAAGTCCGGGTGACTGGTTGCAGCCAGCGCGAGTATTCCGCTGCCTGCCTCAAACCCGACGGCAGCCGGGTCAAGCGAGGTCGGCCAAACATAGGAGAAAACCTCAGCCCCGCCGACCGAACCGACTGCTTCGGGCGTATCCGCGCCAGCGCTGCCATTTGTCGTCATGTGGAAGGTGACAGTGTTCCCTTTGCGGTGCGCATGAGCCGCAAGAATATCAAAGGATGCCGTCTTCCCCCCATCGGATGCCGAGATAATAGCGCCCTGCTGATGCACGGCATGATCGCCATCGGCGAACGCGCCGGTTGCGCCCGCCGCACCGAGGCCCAGGATCGCAGCCGTCACTAGAAATCGTGTCATTTTCGTCTCCATCTTAGTTCGTAGCGACTCGCTACCAAATAAGAGTTATTGCAGTTTTGATTTCGAGTCGATACCAATTGTTCATGACATCACATCACCGCATCCGCGCGCTCATCAATCGTCTGGCCCGTCTCGACGCCGCCGGGGGATGGTCTGACAGCCTGAATCCGGCCCAAACAGCGGCGCTGGACTACCTCGCGCGCGCCAATCGCTACTCACGGGCGCCCTCGCATGTGGCCGATTATCTGGGCACCACACGCGGCACCATGTCGCAAACGCTCAAGACACTCGCCCGAAAAGGGTTCGTGCGCGAAGAGCCAAAAACTGGCGATCAGCGTTCGATTTCTTACGGGGTGACAGCTGAGGGGCAGGCACTGGCCGAAGCGCCTTCGGTCATCGGCGGCGCATTGACCACAATGCAGGACGCGGAAACCGCCGCGTTGGAAGAGGCGCTCAGCGCGACCCTGCGTGCGGCTTTGGAAGCCCGTGGCGGGCGCCCCTTTGGCCTGTGCAGGACCTGCGCCTATCACGACGCAGGCCCTGCCAATGGGTATTGCACCCTGTTGCAGCTTCCGCTGCAGCCCGGCGATCGAGATTTAATATGTGTTGAACATAAGGCGCTTTCAGATGACACGACCTGACCTATCCGCCCCGATCGCGGGCATTTTTCATGGCGCTGTCCACAGCCCATGGGCCGACAAACCGCCAACCGCCATTCACAAGTCCCCAGTCGCCGGATCTCAGATGATCGACATCAACGGCTTCACCGGAGACTCGCAGGCCGATCTGACGGTGCATGGTGGAGCGGACAAGGCAATCCACCACTACGCCAGCGAGCACTACCGCCTGTGGCAGGACGAGGCCGAGCTGCCTCCAACAGCGGTTCCGGCAGCTTTTGGAGAAAACATCGCCAGTTACGGGCTGACTGAGGACACCCTCTGCATCGGAGACATCCTGCGACTGGGAAGTGCTGTCGTTCAGATCAGCCAGGGCAGACAGCCCTGCTGGAAACTCGGTCTCTATACTCAGAACAAGCGGATGCCCTATCTGTTCCAGAAGACCGGCCGCACCGGATGGTACTACCGCGTCCTTGAGCCGGGGGCGGCACAGACGCACGACGAGATCAGGCTTATCGAACGGCGCCATCCCGAATGGACCGTATACCGCGTGACCCATGCGAGGCTGACTCGCAAGATCACAGCCGGAGAGGCCGCCAGCCTGGCCGATCTCTCTGATCTCGCCGCAGGCTGGCGCGCCGCCTTTGCGCGAATGGCAGGCGGCGACACGGGCGAAGACACCAGCGCCCGACTGGGCGGCGTGCAGGCTTAGGCGCTGTGAAACCCGGCGTCCAGGACGCAGCCATGATCGCCGCCTCGACGCCAGCCTATTTCCCGATCTGGCAGCGTTGGCCGGCCTGATACTGCGGGGCCGAGGCCAGAAACTGCCCATAAGCCGCCGCATCCGGGGGCGAGAATTGCTCGACCAGGGGATTCTTGCGCTTGCGCAGCTGTGCTCCCATGTCGGCCAAAAGCTCGTCGAAGTGTTTGAAATGAAACGGTGCTGAGCACAGACCGCCATAGACCTGCGCCGCAGGTCGCTCCCGGCGGCGCCAGTCCAGCATCATCTCGATATTCTGCTCCATCTCCGCCCGGCTGGGCTGGTGAGCCAGTTTGCCATCGGCATAGCGAACCAGCCAATTGGCAATCATCTCGGCCGACAGGACCGTGCAAAAGCTGGAGTTGAAACCAACAAACCCCATATCGGGCAGATCCGGGTTCACCGACAGGCGATAAACGCGATACTGCCCATCGTCTTCGATCAGCTTGTCACGATACTCCTGCGCCAGATAGGGTACACCCAGCTTCCAGCCAACCGCCAGCACCGCCACATCACATGGCACCACCTCGCCGGTGCTCAGCCGCAAACCTTCCTCCTGATAACTCTCAAACGTGCCGATAACGGGCTTGATACTGCCATCGTTCAACGCCTCAAACAGACCTGGAGTCACAATCGGGACCGAGCAGGACACCTCTTTTTCAATTGGCGTGGTGGGGACCATATTGTGCTTCTTCAGACCCAGTTGCAGCTTCAGCAGGGTCTCCAAACCGCGAAAATTGGCCCAGACCAGAGGCTTCAGCAGCGCGGCGATACCGCGTTGAAAAGGCGACTTACCCCATTGATTGAACTGCTGCTCCTGCGCCCGCATATATAGCAGTTTCTTGAAGTTGATGCCGCCGACATAATAGGGCACCCGCCAGACATTCTCCCGATAGACCAGCCGAACAGATCTCGCCCCACTCTTGGCCGCATTGACAGCAATATCGGTGGCCGATTTAGAGCCGCCCAGCACCACCACATGTTTGCCCACAATCATGCCGGGATCCGTATAATCAGATGAATGTATCACCTGTCCGCCACGGGCGATGAATGCGTCCTGACCGGGATGGGTGATGATGTTCTTTTCCGAAAACTGACCCGTACAGATCGCAACAAAATCGAAATCCTGTTGCCAACTCTTCCCGGCGGCCTCCAGGGTCAGGGTCCAGCCGGGCTGCCCATCCTGACGCCGCTCCATCGCCGTAACGGAAGTGTTGAGCCGGAACAGTCGCGCCAGCCGGTGTTTCTGCGCGTAAGAATGCAGATAGGCATGAACCTGCGGACCTTTCGGCCATTCCGGGTAATCTGCGGGCATCGGATGATCGCTGTAGCAATATAGATCCTTCGGCGACTGTGTCTGCACATCCGGGTATGACCGCGACAGCTCCCAGACACCGCCGAAATCATGGCTGCGTTCATAACCGATCACCCTGTGGCCGCGTTCATCAAAGGCTTTGGCCGCAGCCAGACCACTGACACCGCCGCCGATAACCGCAACTGTTTTGCGTGTTGTCATGTCCTGTTCTCCCCTCTCGATCCAATCTGCGATGAACCGTTCTGTCCCTCACCTGCCTCCCCGCAGGCCGGTGTGTTTCCTGCCGGACCGGGGTTGGACAGTGGCACCGCCCCACCCGCGCTCCGGATTGCTCATGCGTCAGCCGGGGGTGGCAGAAAATCGACCTCATGCAGCGCAGAGAGACGCACCAGCTCCCCCGGGTCGGTCACACCGTCCAGCTCAATGAACAGGTCGAACAGTTTGCGCGCGGGCGCGACGCCGAAAATACAATGCGCCTCAGCACCGGAACGGTTGAATATCGCATGTGCTTCGCCCTTGGGCATACGCACTGTATCCCCCGGCCCCGCCTTATGCACATCGCCCGAAAATTCCACCTCAAGCTCCCCCGACAGGACACTGATCCATTCATCCTGGGTTGGATGGATATGCGGCGGTACAAAGGTGTCGGCCGGCAGAACCGCATCCCATATGAAGGCATCGGTGCTGAGCAACTTGGGCACATAGGTCTGCCCGACAACGGTCCAGGACATGCCGCGAATACCGTCTTTTGCCTTGGTGATCCCTTTTTCCATGACGTCTCCTCCCTGAAATTGATCTAATGCCGCCAGACTGCACCAGCGTCGCACATTCGATTATCCAGAAAACGAACCCAATTGATGGCAGGATGGTTGAGGCTTGAAATATCTCCGGGGCAATCTAAGCTGCAGTCCTCTGATCTGGAGGCAAGATGGCCATCCCAGCCAACCCGGACACAGTTGAGCATTTGAGCAATCATCCGCTGCTGCGCACCGGGGATCTGGACGAGGCACGCCACCGGGTGGGGCAGAAATTCTGCGATCACCGGCTGGATTTCGCCAAACGGCATCAGGATCTCGCGGTCCGCCATAATCACGCAGCCGGGCGTCACTGCTCGATCAATTACCTGCACTACGGCGCCGATGTGACTATTGACCCCGGTATGTTGGACTCGTTCTACCTGTTGCAGATCCCGCTTTGCGGCCAGGCCAGCGTCCGGCATCGCGGCGCCGAGATCCTGGCCGACGTAACCACTGCAACGGTGCTCAATCCCGATCGGGACGCTTTGATGCGGTGGAGCGCCGATTGCCGCAAGCTGCTGCTTCAGATCGACCGGAATTACCTTGAAACGGTTGCGCGGCAACTGATCGGAGCGGAACTGCCGGGGCCAATCCGTTTTGCCAGCCGCGTCGATCTGCTTGCTCCTGGCGGGCGGCGGCTGCGGCAGATGGTCTGTGCCTGCGTTCAGGCGGCAGAAGTCGGCATTTTGTTCCAGGGGCGTTTGCGTGGTTCGGATATCCGGGTGGAACAGGATCTGGCGCGAGAGCTATTGACGCGGCTACCCAGCAATATCTCCCACATCATTGAACGGGCTGACCACGGGTCCCTGCCACCCGGCGTTCGCGCGGCGATGGACTTCATCCACGCCAATCTCAGCAACCCAATACAGCTGACCGACATTGCGGAACATGCGGGCATGAATGTCCGCACCCTTCAAAAGGGCTTTCGCCGCGCTTTTGGGCAGAGCCCGATGCGGGTACTGCGCAATGCGCGACTGGATGCGGCCCACTATCAACTGATGGCGCAGCGCGACACACCCGACGTCACCACCGCTGCATTTTCCAACGGGTTTTCCCACCTGGGCCGTTTTGCGCGCGACTACAAGGGACGGTTCGGGCATTCGCCCAGCCAAACCGCGCGGCGGCAATACACCCCTTAGGGCCTCGACCTTGTCAGCCTGTTGCGCGGAGGCTACATCTCTCCGCAGACCGCAGACCCGCGCAGCTGCGCGACAGAGCATTCACCTCAGGACACTGATGTCAGACGGCAAGCCCAAACTCACCCGGACCGAGACCACCGCCAAACGGCGGCAGCAGATCCTTGAGGCGGCAGTCAGATGTTTTCTTGAAACTGGCTATCACCAGACCGGTGTCCGCGATATCGCGACGCGCGCCGGCGTCAGCCTCGGTAATCTCTATAATCATTTCCCCGGCAAACATGATGTGCTGGTCGAAATCGCTGCGCTGGAACGACAGGAACTCTCGCCGTTTATCGACGCGCTCACCCAAGCGCGCCCGCCGCTTAAACTGCTCGACAGTTTTGTAAAATCCTATGCCAAATATCTCGCAGTGCCTGAAAACGTTATTCTGGGTCTGGAGATCACCAGCGAGGCCATCCGCAAACCCGATATCGCTCGGTTGTTTCTGGACAATCGAAACGCGCTGGTTGCGGCCCTCGCCAAGGTAATCGAACGCGGTATGTCCACAGGTGACATGCGCCGCGATCTCGATCCGGAGGGCACGGCGCAGATGATTGTCGATCTGATCGAAGGCAGCGCCTATCGCAGTGTCCTGGACAGGGTTCCGATCCGGCGTATGCGCGCAAACCTGCAAGGATTCATCACTGCGGCAGTTAGGGCAGAATAACCTCAGATGGGCGTATCACGGACAAGTCTCACGCCCAGATGCGCCGGGGGTGACCCTACTGCACAGCCCCCACGAGCGGGATCGCGGACAAGAAACGGAACTGCCGCCAGATGCTCGCCCGCAACGAAATACGCCGGGCAACGATCGAGGCTGGCCCCGGACTCGCCGGCATAGCAGTCCTGCGTCCATTCCCATACGTTGCCATCCAGATCGACAACACCATCAGGCGAAGTTGCATAACTGCCCTGGGGGCGCAGCGTCCGGCTGCTCTGCTCACCAAGGAGATAGGCCGAAGCCCAGCTAAGATCGGGATCGCTAAAGATCGGTTCAGGCTCGGCTGGGAGTACCAGCTCCGCTAGATAGGCCCATTCCGCAACACTTGGCAGGCGATAGCCGCCATCACTGCGCGCATTGATCCACGCCAGATACTGGCTCACATCAACATGGCTCACTCCCGTTGCAGGCATTGTCTTTGCATCCTGATTGGCGCGAGTGCGCAGCTTTAGGCTGCACATCCCATCTGCGTGACAGCGGTTCCACTCGGCGACGGTGACTTCATGTCTCATGACATAAAGTCCGCGCCCAGCATCTGGCTCCATGGCGGCCAGAACTAGCTCTGGATGGACACTCTCCCCCGCCGACCCGATGAGCCCGCGAGGGAGATATTGTCCAAGCGCCCAGATCAGCGCTGCCGCCACAGCCAGGCCAAGACCCAGCAGGGCTATCCGGTTCCCGGTATCGTGCGAAATGGCGGCAGTCATGTGGGCTTTCCTTCTGCAAGCGCTGGTGGCGCAGCCGTTCAGGTTTCAAAGCTACGGGGAGCAACCACCTGTTCCATCAGCGCATTGTTCCAGGCCCCATCGACCACAAAATGCGCTGTGGCGCCCAGTAGAACCGCCTCGATCAGATTGTGGTTCACATAGGCATAAACGCCGGGTTGTTCGAAGGTATACATCGCCGCCATGGCACTTCCGCCGCGCACGAACCAGCTCTCGATGCCAGTCAGCGGCGCATCTGTGAACGACCCTGTTTCCCACACATAGTTACCATGCCCACCAATCAGGTGCGGACGCGAGTCGCGATTGGCCTGATTGTGGATCATCAGAACGGTCTCACCGACTTTGGCCCGCAGGGCGTTTTCACCCGTCAGCGCGCCAACCGCACCATTGAACACGGAATGGGTCGGCACCAGAGTGCGCATCGCTTCGATACTGTCGGCGTAGTCGTCACCGGCCAAATCGTAGGTCCGGTAATCGCCGTTTTCATCCATCGGCAGATAGTAATCCTGCTCGCCGATATAGGCGATACTGTCATAGCGCAGCGGGTTACCCTCACCGTCTTTCAGACCATCGCGCGGCAGCACCATAATGGCACCATTCATACCATGCGTGACATGATAGGGGATCATCGCGCCGCCCGGCGCACAGTGATAGGTGAAGCAGCCGGCCTTGGTTGCCTTCCAGCGCAAGACGGTTTCTTCGCCGGGGAAGACATGGGTCAGACCGCCTCCGCCCAACGCCCCTGTCGAGGCATGGAAGTCGATATTGTGCTCCATCTGGCTATCGGTCGGATTGCGCAAAGTGAGTTCGACGTAGTCGCCTTCATGCACGATAATCAGCGGACCGGGGACCGACCCGTTGTAGGTCAACGCCCAGATTTCGGCGCCGGTATCCTCATCCACAACCATCAGTCGTTCTTCTGTGATCAACTCGATCTCGACGATTTTCGGACCACCGGTTGCGACCTGCTCGTGCTTGGGGGCAAAGGGAGGTGCAACCAGTTCCTGTTTGACGCGGGTATAGCCGGAGAGATCAACCGGCGCCGCCTCGGCCTGAGCCTGTGCTTCGGCCTGAATGAACCGTGGCGCCGCGCCGCGCAGTGGCGGAACAGCGGCCCGACGAGCTGCACCATTCGCCGCGGATGCCCGTCCGCCGGTCAGGGCCGCAGCACTCGCCAGAACTGTCCCACGCAAAACGTTGCGACGGCTTGTGGGTGCAAGTCCGGGATTGAAGCGTTTGGTCATTGTCACTCTCCTTATCATTCGATCAGCCCAAAATCGGCGGGCGTTGTGAGTGGAATAGGGGTCTCCGGCCGCTCAGGGGCGGAGGCGTCCTTTCCTGCGCCGATGCAGCCGGAAGACAGCGCATCCCGCAGGTCTTGGTGTCGCGATTAATCTAGCTCGTCACACCCGACAGAACTTTGCGGCAGCGCAAAGACGGCGCGGCTTTTTGGCTGCGAGAGCGGCAACAGACTAAAGACATGGGTGACCATCACCGCGATATCGCGATAGGATGAACCAGTTCCTTGTTCGGAGATGCCGTGCGCCACCTACATGAAAGCCTGCTTCGACCGCTGCCGCCCTTCTCGCAGCTGGAGGATATCCAGATCCGCAGAATTCTTGATCAGGCAAGCAGCCGCGGCCTCGGACCCGGAGAGACCATCTTTGAAGAAGGGGCGCCTGCTGATCGCTTCTACCTGCTTCTGGACGGCACCATCCGCGTCGTCAGGATCACCAGCGACGGCGATCAGGTCACCTCTCTCCACATCCCATCCGGGCAGCTCTTCGGTATCGCCAAGGCATTGGGACAGGACCGCTACCCTGCAACGGCTTTGACCGCCAGTGAGGCGCTGATCCTGTCATGGCCGACCTCGCTGTGGAACAGCTTCACCGCTGACTACCCGGGCTTTGCAACTGAGACATATAAAACTGTCGGCGCCCGGGTGGGTGAGATGAACACCCGCATCATGGAAATGTCGACCCAGCATGTCGAACAGCGCATCGCCCGTGCGCTGCTGCGGCTGATCAATCAATCCGGTGTCAAGGTGGCCGAGGGCATCGAGATCGGATTTCCGATCACCCGCCAGGATGTATCTGAACTGACCGGCACCACGCTGCACACGGTCAGCCGCCTGCTGAGTGCCTGGGAAAAAGACGGCATGGTCAGCAGTAAACGCAAGAAGATCACAATCTGTGATCCGCATCGACTGATGCTGCTCAGCGATCCCTGATCGCGCGGCGGGTCGGCTTGCCTGCCTAGCGTCATCGCTGGCCGCAGGAACCGACTTAACCCCGGTCGCCGCGAGCCAAGCGAACTGCCTCAGCCAGTTCGAGGCGAAACATATCCTCGTTAAGGTGATATTCGGCGCAGGCCTCTGCAACCGAATGAAATGGGCTGACCATGCAGCCGACGCACAACATGCCATGATCCATGAAAACCCGCAGTGTTTCCGGCCAGGTGGTCAGCAGCACGTCAAGCGGCAGGTCAGGGTCATCCAGTTTTGGTGGCAATTTCACAAGCCTGTCCTCTCTTCGATATCACGCTAACAGCCGCAATCGCGCCGAACCTTGCGCTTGCGCAACCTTTGCCGCTGCGCCGCGCGCTATCACCGGATGATCAGCAACTGCCGGAAAGGGCCAAGCCATGGCTGAATTTCTGACCAAGTCGCGGGCGCGCAATGTGTTCTACGGAGGGTCAATCTTCTTCGTCGTCGTGTTTATTGGCATGACCGTGCACAGCCACCGCTACGTCGTGACCACCTCGACCGCAGGAATGCCCCTGACCGAAGAGGTCAGCCTCGGCAAACGTGTCTGGGAGCGTCACTCCTGCATCAACTGTCACACGCTGCACGGCGAAGGTGCCTATTTTGCCCCCGAAGTCGGCAATGTCATGACCCGCTGGGGCGTTCAGGACGAACCGGAAGAGGCCTTCGAGACACTGAAGAACTGGATGGAGAGCCAGCCCAGCGGTGTCGAGGGTCGCCGTCAGATGCCGTATTTCCAACTCACCGACGAAGAGATCCGGGGCCTGGCCGAATTTCTGCGATGGGCCGATCAGACCGACACTCAGGGCTGGCCGCCCAATGACGCGGGCTAAGGGAGAGACACAATGAAATATCAATCTCAGAAGGTCGCTCAGGCCTATTTCATCTGCGCTCTGGCGCTGTTCGGAATTCAGGTGATCGGCGGGCTATTGGCAGGCTGGATCTATGTCGCCCCCAATTTCCTGTCCGAGCTTCTGCCGTTCAACATCATTCGCATGATCCACACCAACGCGCTGATCGTCTGGCTGTTGCTTGGGTTCTTTGGCGCTGCCTATTTCCTGATCCCTGAGGAATCCGAACGGGAGATCTTCTCGGTCAAACTTGCCTATCTGCAACTTGCCATCCTGATGATCGGCACACTTGGCGCTGTTGGCTCCTATCTGGTGGGCATCCACGGAGGGCGCGAATTTCTGGAGCAACCGCTCTGGGTGAAATTCGGCATCCTCGTGGCCGCGCTGATCTTCCTGTTCAATGTGTCGATGACCGTGCTCGCGGGCAAGAAAACCGCCATTACCAACGTGCTCCTGATGGGCCTGTGGCTGCTGTCGCTGCTCTGGGTCTTTGCCTTTATCAACCCCGAGAACCTGTCCCTCGACAAAATGTACTGGTGGTTCGTCGTCCATCTCTGGGTCGAAGCGACCTGGGAATTGGTTATGGCGGCGATTCTGGCCTTCCTGCTGCTCAAGCTGACGGGCGTGGACCGTGAAGTGGTCGAAAAATGGCTCTATGTCATCGTTGCCACTGCGCTGTTCTCGGGCATTCTCGGCACCGGACATCACTTCTACTGGATTGGCCTGCCCGGCTACTGGCAGTGGATCGGCTCGATCTTCTCCACCTTTGAGGTGATCCCCTTCTTCCTGATGATGTCCTTTGCCTTTGTGATGGTCTGGAAGGGGCGCAAGAACCACCCCAACAAGGCCGCGCTTCTGTGGTCGCTGGGATCGAGCACCGTGGCGTTCTTTGGCGCCGGTGTCTGGGGGTTCCTTCATACCCTGCATGGTGTCAACTTCTACAGCCACGGTACTCAGATCACTGCTGCACATGGGCATCTGTCCTTCTACGGGGCCTATGTGGCGCTGAATCTCGCGGTCTTCACCTATGCCATGCCGATGCTGCGTGGACGGGCACCCTATAATCAGGTCCTGAACATGGCGAGCTTCTGGCTGATGACCGGCGGCATGGCCTTCATGACCTTCGTCCTCACCTTTGCTGGCACCATCCAGACCCATATGCAGCGCGTCATTGGCGACTACTACATGGATGTTCAGGATAGTTTGGCGATTTTCTACCTGATGCGGTTTGGCGCCGGGGCCGCCGTTGTGATTGGCGCCCTCCTGTTCATCTATGCGCTGCTCGTGGTGCGTCGGGACGAGCTGATCGCACCGGGCCCGGTCCATGAGACCAGCACCATCGCAGGAGAATAGCCATGAATATGCAAACCCCCTGCGCGATCCCGCACTACTCTGAAATTGCAGGCGAATGCACCCTGTTCGAAACCGCATACAGCCAGGGTCTCCCCCTTCTGCTAAAGGGGCCAACCGGCTGCGGCAAAACACGTTTCGTCGAACATATGGCCGCCCGGCTCGGCCGTCCGCTATACACTGTGGCCTGCCACGATGACCTCTCGGCCGCCGACCTGATTGGCCGCTACCTGCTGAAGGGCGGCGACACCCAGTGGGTCGACGGACCACTGACCCGGGCTGTCCGAGAAGGCGGGATCTGCTATCTCGATGAGGTCGTCGAGGCGCGCAAGGATGTGACAGTTGTGCTGCACCCTCTGACAGACAACCGCCGCAGGCTGATGATCGACCGCACCGGAGAAGAGCTGGTGGCGCCGCCAGGCTTCATGCTGGTCGCCTCCTACAATCCGGGCTACCAGAACGTGCTAAAGCGTCTCAAACCCTCAACACGTCAGCGCTTTCTCTCGGCCAGCTTCGACTTCCCGCACCCGCAGGCGGAAATCGCCATCGTTGCGCAGGAAAGCGGCCTGGATCCGTCCCGTGTTCAGCCTCTGGTCCGGCTGGCCGGGCACATCCGGTCGCTGTCGGGCATGGATCTTGAGGAAGGTGTCTCGACCCGGCTGCTGATCTACACCGCCAGCCTGATCCAAAGCGGCATGGCGATAGAAGCGGCACTGGACGCCGCGATCATCGAGCCCCTCACCGATGAAGAGGATATCAAACAAGCGCTGCGCGATCTGATCGCCACGATCTACGGGTAGCGCCATGAAATTGCTCGACCTGATGGAGCCGGAGGAAACTGTTGGCAACCTCTGGCACGATATGGCCAGCAATCTCGCCGGTGAGGTCGCAACGGATGGTGAAATTCTATCTGCTGCGGCCTGCCGGTTGCAGGACCTGCGGCGCAGCCTTGCCGTCCTGTTTCGCGCCTTGGGGGGATCTGCCTCTGTGGAATTGGTCGAAACCCCCGCTACCGTCGCGCAGCATCGTCGCTCCTTCGGCCATCGGATCGCCGCTGACCGGCTGCGTGAATATATCCCCTGCTATGACGGTACTCGGCTGGCCCTGCCGCCGGTGATCGCCTGCTTTCCCAGCTACGATCTGAACCGGGCCGCCTATTTCTGGCTGGTTGCGCTTGCGGCGGTAACCGATCCAGCAGAACTGCACCCGCGCGCCGACATGCCTGCGCAGGCGCTGGACATGGCCCGGATCCGGGCCAACATTGCCGCCAGCAGGCGGGCTGCCGAACATTGTCCGGGCCTGAGGCCCGCTTATCTCCAGATGGCCGCTCTATGTGTGACACAACGCCAATCACGACCGTTGCATACGGCCGAACGCGCAGTGGCAGAGCAGATCGTCGCCGCCCTGTCGTTGGATCCTTGGGCCATAGCGGCCGACTGGGGCGAATTCACTCCCTCAAGAGACAGCAGCAGGTCCCAAAGATACATGCCCTTCGCTCCGGTGCCGATCTGGCTGCGCTATTCCTCCCCCGAGAGTTCCGCCTCGGCTGCGGCCGATCCTGATGACCAAAGGACGCCACTGGCCGCCGCCACCATGAGCCAACGCAAGCTCGGCGTGCGTGCAGACCAGGAGCAGGCCCGTCGCAAGGACAGCTTCATCCTGCACCGATTTGAATCAATCCTGTCCTGGGTCGAATCCATGAATATCAACCGCAGCGTTGATGACGACGATCCGGACAATGCCCAGAAAGCCGCCGAGGATCAGGATCTGATAACTCTGACCAAACACGACCGCCGCCTTGCCTCGCGGCTTCGACTGCATTTGGACCTGTCGCCCGCAGATGCCGAACACGAACGGTTGAGCGCTGAATTCACCTATCCCGAATGGAACCATCGTAGCCAAAGCGAGATGGCGGATCATTGCCGCGTGCTGGAGGCCGCAGCGCAGCCTGACACCACACGTCCCTTCCGCCCCGATCCGCGCCAGATCCGCAGCGTCCGTCGCCAGTTCGAGGCCCTGCGTCCACGCCGGATCCTGCAACCGCGCCAGATCGACGGCGCCGAGCTGGATCTCGATGCGGTGATCAGCGCCCGGGCCGAGCTGGCCGCAACAGGGCGCGGCAGTGACCGGCTCTGGCAGAACACACGCCAGCAACAGCGGGATTTATCGGTCGCCTTTCTGATCGACACATCGCGTTCCACCGAGGCCGCAATTGCGGACAGCAGCGTGATTGAGATTGCGCGCAATGCCATGGCGGCGCTGGCGTTCGGGATCGACGTGGCCGGCGACAGATTGGCGATCTGGGGGTTCTCCTCGCTCCGCCGCGATCGCGTTTTCCTGACCCGCTGCAAGGGGTTCGACACGCCGATGTCTGAGGACGTCACCGCCAATATCGGCGCGTTGCAACCGGGCCATTATACACGGCTGGGCGCCGCAATCCGCCACGTCAGCGCGCAGTTGGCAACGGAGCCGTCCAGCCGTAAGCTGCTGATTATCCTCACCGATGGCAAACCCAACGATCTGGACCATTACGAAGGCCAGCACGGCATCGAAGACAGCCGCATGGCCGCTCGGACAGCCCGGCGCGCAGGCCAGCGCCTGCACGGCATCATCATCGACGAAGACGGTCAGGACTGGTTTGCCCGAATTTTCGGACGCGGCGGGTTTTCACTGCTGTCGGATCCCACACGGCTGACCCGCGCGCTGCCCGACATTTACCGAACACTCACACAGGAGACCTGACATGCGCCGTATCTTGTTCATCCTATCCTGCGCCGCGACCGTCGCTTCGCCCGCCATAGCCAAGGGCTTTGACCGGCCTGTTCCGCAGGCGCAATCGGCAACTGCCGAATTCTGGTTTGCACTGGCCTGCATCGCCTTGGTTATGGCGCTTGCGGCGGTGCACATGCTGGTGATGCGGCGATGACTGCGCGAGCCGGTTGGTCGCGCTTGCGCATAACCGTCAGACTCTACCCGTTTGGCGCCGGTGCGATGGCACTGAACGTATATTTCGCTGCTCTGATCACCAGCTGGCTGGGTCTGCCCGTTCTGGGCATATCCCCGTCGATCATCATAGGTGCGGTAATCGCCCTGCCCGCCACCTACGCCTTTGCCGGACATATCCGACGCCTTATGGACAGCGCCGAAGTGCCGCAATCTTGAACCTGTTACCCGAATACTAGCGGAGCTGACCCATGGCCGCGACCACCAAGGCAGATGCCGGAAATACCACAACGACATTGCGCACCCCGCCGATACTCTCCTATGGTTTCCGGCCGTTTTTCCTGCTTGCGACGCTTTGGGCAGGACTGGCGATGATCGCCTGGATCGGGCTGCTCGGCGGAACGCTGACCCTACCGCTCAGGCTTGATCCTGTATCCTGGCACGCGAAGTCTTTTCTCTTTGGTTACCTCAGCGCCGTTCTCGCGGGCTTTCTGCTTACCGCCGTGCCAAATTGGACCGGTCGCGCTCCGCTCACCGGAGGACCGCTGCTGGCACTGGTTCTGTTGTGGATGGCGGGACGTCTCGTGACGCTATGTGGCGCATTTCTTCCGGTCTGGACCGTCACTCTGGTCGATGTGAGTTTTCCACTCATGCTTGGCGCCGTGGTCCTGCGCGAGATCATCGCAGGAAAGAACTGGCGCAACCTCGTCATCCTTCTATTGCTGGCAATACACGCATTGGCGCTGCTTCTGCTGCATCTGGAAACGGCTGCGGGCGGCTATCCCGCACAGGGGTTGGGGCTGCGTCTGGGACTGGCCAACGCGATTGGAATGATCTGCCTGATCGGCGGACGTATCATCCCCAGTTTCACCCGGAACTGGTTGGTCAAACAGGGGGCTGATGTGCGTCCTGCGGATCCAATGCAATCTCTGGACAAAATCGCATTGGCACTCAGCCTGCCGACCTTGGCCATATGGGTTGCTGTACCAGATCACATCGCAGCCGCAGCGGCGCTGGCCATCTTTGGTGTTGCGCAGATGCTGCGACTGGTCCGCTGGCAGGGACATCACACAGGAGCGGAGCCACTGCTGGGCATTCTGCACCTGGCTTATGCAATGATCCCCATCGGCGCCCTCCTGATGGCCTCGATCCGGCTGCTGCGGCTGCCGCTGGATCCCGCATCCGCCCAGCATCTGTGGATGGCCGGGGCTATTGGCATAATGACGCTGGCCGTCATGATCCGCGCCACGCTCGGACATACCGGCCGCCCACTGGTCGCAGGAGCAGGCACCCGACTGCTCCTGTTGGCGATCATAATAGCCACCTTCGCGCGGCTTGTGGCGAACAGCGGGTCCGATATCGCGCATGAGCTCTATCTGATCTCGGCAATCGCGTGGTGCATCGCCTTCTTCGGCTTCGCATTGCTCTTCGGACGGGCCCTGCTCTCCACCCGACGACCGGCGACGGACACCTAGCGCGACACCATCGTCGGGACTGTACCAACCTAGTGCAATGATTTTACTCACAAAACCTTAGGTAATACAGCAGAATCACTCGCCATCACGCCGCAGTCGAAGTAACACACTGCACATGCGATTCGCGGTACATATCCTGCCACGGCTGACCATGATGCTAGCGCTGGTGCTGGCCATGGTCGGCACCGGATTTGCACATCGCTATGACCGCACCGTTCACTCGCCGGACTATGCCGCCTTTGTCGCCGCAGGCGGCACATTAAGCGATCTCTGTGGTGACAGCACGGACCCAGATCACGGTGCTCGTGCAAAATGTGAAGCCTGCCGACTGACCGCTGCGGCCCTGATGCCGAGCCATCCAGAAACGCCCGGCCTGCGCTTGGTACAGCGTCCGAGAACACGCGCAGCCGTCGTCAAACCGCTGCACCGAGACCGCCCGCGTGGTCCGGCACATCGCACCCGGGCCCCTCCAGCGCCATTGACCTTCCTTCTCTGACGTCAATTGCAAACTATGCGCTGCCACACCGGCAGCCAAAAAAGGCCTGGAGCCAACCTATGACCCTGCCCCATTCCCCCGTGCAGCCGCAGGGCCGCACGCAGAAACTCTATTTTGCTGCCTGGCGGTGGCATTTCTATACCGGCCTGTTCGTCATTCCGTTTCTCGCAACACTCGCGCTAACCGGGCTGGCCATGCTGTGGATCGCCTGGGTTGACGGGCGCGATGGCGAACGTACCCCCGTCACTGCTCAAGCCCACGCCCTGCCACTTTCGGCGCAGGCCGATGCCGCGCAGGCAATCCTGCCTGATGGCATCTTGAAAACATATGTGGCCCCCCGAGGTGCCGACCTCGCCGCGCTCTTTCGCATCGATCACGACGGTGACGCAGTGATGGTCGCGGTCGACCCCTATACGGCGACGGTCATCGAAACCTTCCCGCGCCGCAGCGGATGGTATGATTTCGCCGACAGTCTGCATAGCGATCTGATGCTCGGCGTCACTGGCGACCGCATCCTGGAAACCGCTGCCTCTCTGACCATGCTGCTGATCGCGACCGGCCTATACATGTGGTGGCCCCGAAATCTGGGCTGGCGCCACGCATTGCTGCCGAGCCGGGGACGCGGCCGGACGACATGGAGATCTCTGCACGGGGTGGTCGGTTTCTGGATTTCGCTTTTCCTTGCACTGTTTCTGGTTTCAGGCCTTGCCTGGGCCGGTCTCTGGGGTGGGAAAATGGTTCAGGCCTGGAGCCAGTTTCCGGCGGAGAAATGGGACAACGTCCCCCTGTCCGGCGATACCCATGCCAGCATGGACCACACCCGCCGCGAGGTTCCTTGGGCACTTGAGCAGACGCCGATGCCAGCTTCAGGGGGAACTGCGGGCATCAGCGGTGTTATCGGTGCAACTGTCGACATCGACAGCGTTGACGCCCTGGCGCGCCAGATCGGATTTGGCGGACGATATCAGCTCAGCATTGCACGCGGCGATACCGGTGTCTGGACCCTAAGCCGCGATTCCATGAGCACCGACAGTATCAACCCCACCTCTGACCGGACTGTCCATGTCGACCGCTACACCGGCAAGATTCTGGCGGATGTCCGGTTTGCCGATTATTCTTGGCCCGGAAAGGCGATGGCCGTCGGGATTGCCCTCCATATGGGCACGTTGGGGCTGTGGAGCGTTCTGGCAAATACGCTGGTTTGCCTCTCCATCCTGTTTTTATGTGCCAGTGCCGTGGTGCTCTGGTGGAAGCGTCGTCCTACCAAATCAGGCCGCCTCTCCGCCCCCCCGATGCCCAAGGAGCTGCCTCTCTGGAAAGGCGCAGGACTGGTCGGAATTGCCGTATGCATTGCCTTTCCGATGGCGGGGCTGGCTCTTCTGGCGCTGCTGATGCTGGACGGGTTGATCCTGACGCGCCTGCCCGCGCTACGCCACCGCCTGACATAACATCAGTCGAAACATGCGGCAGATACGCCAGCGACCAGGCATGCGCACGACCCAAGATATGACTGCACCGCCCGATGGGCGGTGCAGAGGGTCTCACTTCTGAGATGCGCTGGCCGGATCGCGGAGCCGGTCACGCAGTTTGTGCAATGTCACCACGGCGCTGCTATCGTTGAGATTGATACCGCCGGTTTCCTTCGCAAGCTTCTGTAGTTCCGCATAGAACTTTCCCAGGGCCGCAAGCGTCTGCACGACAAGATCGAAATCCTGCAGCGATTGCCGCTCTTCGCGGGTTGGAGGCGTCCCACGCTCAAAGATTGTAAGCACCGTATCTTCAAGCGCCTGCACCTGGGTTTGCAACCGCTGCATTTCCGCGCGTGACACATCGCAAAGATCACTCACCGTGTGACCCTTTGGCGGTGGTGTCGACTGCATGTTCATAGGCGGCCAACCACTTGCTCGATTGCCTGCTTCATCGTGGCAACGGTGAACGGCTTGCGAATGATGTTATTCATCGCCAGGCGACGACCGACTTCAACGATCTCCGGTGTCGGTTTGCCCGTGACGAGGATAAAGCCTACACGTTGTGTCACGCGGTGCTCACGCAGCGCTTTCAGCAGGCCAAGCCCATCCATGCCCGGCATGTTGTAGTCGGACAGCACCAGGTGAACCGGATTGGTCACGAGCTTCTGAAACGCAGATTGCCCGTTGTTTTCAACCATGTAGTTACTCACGCCAAGCTCGTCCAGACATTGGGTCAGGATGCCTCGGCTGGTAGACATATCGTCAACGACCATCACACGCAGAGAGTCTTTCAAGCTCATTTTTAGTTCCTCATTTTCTCTTTTTTTGCCGGACTGCTCAGGTGTTCCCACCGGCAGGAGAGTTTAAGTAAGTGGTGATTCCGACGGTTTGCAGCGCCGATGCCGCAGGGCCGGACATACGTTCCGAGTGGCCGATAAACAGATAGCCGCCCGGATTGAGACTGCGCTGAAAGGCGTGCCAGACCTTTTGCTGGGTCGGGGTATCAAAGTAGATGGCCACGTTTCGACAGAAGATGGCGTCAAACTTTCCTTTGAACGGAAAGGGTTCGATCAGGTTGAGCACACCAAATGTCAGCAGGGCACGCAGATCTTCGCGGATCGCACCATCTTGCCCTTCGATCTTATAGTAGCCGCTGTATTTCTGCGGGATCTGCGACAGCTCTTCAGCAGAGTAGCGTGCCGACGACGCCTTGCGGACAACAACAGGATCGATATCGGTGCCAAGGATTTTGACATCCAGTTTCTCAACATCCGGGCACAGTTCCTTTAGCACCATCGCGATGGTGTAGGGTTCCTGCCCGTTCGAACACCCTGCCGACCAAATTCGCACCCGATCTCCGCGACGCGCCTTTTCCAGGAGCGGCGGCAGCACGTCGTCGCGCAAAGTGTCAAAGTGATGCGGCTCTCGAAAGAACTGCGTCACATTTGTCGTCAGCAGAGACAGCAGCTCGCTGCGCTCCACATCCGCATTTGGTCCGTTCAACTCCTTCAGGTAGGATTTGAAATCGGTATAGTTGAGCTTGCGCAACCGCCGCGCCAAGCGAGAAGAAACCAAGGGTTTCTTGCTGCTGGACATGGCCAGCCCAAAGTGCTTGTGCGCGAAATCGGCGATGGCTTCGAAATCCTGATCAGACAGGGTGAAACCATCCGCACGAGAATCAATGGGATTGGCAATGGTCACGAGATCACCTGTTCCGGTACAGTGATGACCGCATCCAGATTGATGATCCGCACCATGGTTTCATCGTGCGAAATAATCCCTTGGATGTAGTCCATCGTGTTGCGACTATCCACCGGCGGGGTGTCCTGGATATCATCCGGGTTGATCGAGATGATCTCCGATACGGACTCTGCCAGCAGACCAACCGGCTTGCCGTGCACCGAGACAACGATCACGACGTTTCGCTCGCTCGCTTCGGTCTGCTGCAGCCCAAATCGCGCGGACAGATCGTAGATCGGGATCACCGCGCCGCGTAGGTTCATCACGCCCAAGACATCTGCGGGCGCATGAGGCAGGATCGTCACCGGAGACCAGCGACGGATTTCCCGGATCTGCGTGATTTTCAGACAGAACGCCTGACCAGCAACGGTGAAACTGACAAATTCGCTGTGCTGGGCGTGTTTGACTTCTGAATCTTCATATTTGGCTTCAGCTTGCGATTGCATTGCTTATTCTCCGCTCTGTGTCGAAAGCGGCTGCAGAAGGCGAAGCCGCAAGAATACTTTCAGGATCAAGGATCATAGCGATCTTACCGTCACCAAGAATGGTGGCAGCGGCGACGCCGGGAATATTCCCGCAAACGCCATCGAGGCTTTTGATGACCACCTGGCGTTGATCGTGAATATCGTCCACGGCCAAGGCACTGCGCTGACCAGTCTCCGTTTCTACCAGAAGATAGACGCCCGGTGGCTGATCCTGGTCGGCCTTGGACAATCCAAGCGCCCCGCCCACATCGCAAACAGGGACGAAGTTACCCCTGATCGACAGCAGCGTGCCATCGGCCCCCAGATTGTTGACCATGTCATCACTGCCGCGCATTGTTTCGACAATGGACGTGATCGGGACAACCATCGTTTGGTCGGCGACCGAAACAACCATTCCATCCATGACTGCAAGTGTCAGGGGCAGGATGATGGTGAAGACCGACCCCTTGCCCGGGGTAGAGGCAATATTGATCCGCCCGCCCAAAGCCGTGACAGCGTTTTTAACCACATCCATGCCAACACCACGCCCGGAGAGATTGGAAATCTCCTTGGCTGTGGAGAAACCAGGCAAGAACAACAGGTTGTCGATCTCGCTGTCGGTCAGGTCCGCATTCTCTGGAATGAGACCTTTGTCGATCGCGATCTGCTTCACCCGCGGGCGATTAACGCCGGCACCATCGTCCTTGATCTCGATACAGACACTACCGGACCGGTGAGAGGCTGACAGACGGATCTCACCACTGCGGCTTTTGCCCGCAGCTTCGCGATCGTCGGGCTTTTCGACACCGTGATCGACCGCGTTCCGCAAGATATGGGTCAACGGATCGGAGAGTCGCTCGATGACCGTCTTGTCGACCTCGGTATTCTCACCCTCGGTGATCAGCTTAGCCGTTTTTCCAGTTGCGGCTGAGGCCTCACGAACAATCCGCGCCATACGCTGAAACAGCGGTTTGACTGGTTGCGCGCGAATAGACATGACACCTTCCTGGATATCGCGGGCAAGATTTTTAAAGCCCTCCAGTTCGGTCTCGACGTCCCGCAGATCCGCAACATCAAGGTTGGCAATTTGCTGTGCCAACATCGAATGGTTGATGATCAATTCGCCGACGGCGTTGATCAGACGATCGACGCGTTCCAGGTCGACCCGCAGCGTTGGATTTGGCCCACGCTGCTCGGACTTCGCGGCCTCAGCTTTTGGCGCAGCCGCTTTCGCGGCCACCGGGGCCGCCACAGCCTCCGGTTCTGGAGCTGAGACCGGCGGTTCAAAAGGGGCAGCCACCTGATCACCGCCTTCCTCTGGAGCGGCACCAAATGCAGCCTCCAGTGCAGCCAGAGCATTGGCCTCGTCTTCTTCATCCATGTCGGATTCGATGGACAGCTCGCACAGCCCTTCGACAAATTCAAACACAGACTCGATTGCAGACTTTGGCTCTGTTGTGGTGAGCGTCAAGGCCCAGATAAGATAGCTCTCGTCGGTATCCAGAGCATCGAAACCTGGCAACTCGCTCTCGTCAAGCGCCACCTCCAGCGTGCCCAGATCAGCTAGCGTCTGGAACAGGAAGTAAGGCTCGTTACCGGTCCCGTACATGTCTTTCAATGGATGGAAACGGATCGAGTAAACCCGCTCTTTCTCCACCTCGATTGGCGACATCTCAAAGGCACCGCCCAACCCCATGGGCTGGAAAACCACCTCTTCTTCATCCTCATCGATATATTCCTCGAGAGCCGCGATGAGCACATCGTGATGGGCCTCATCGGTGCTGCCACCATCGCGCGCGGTCGAAACGAGATCAGAGAGATGATCGCTGGAGCGCAGCAACAGCTGGATCAGCTTGGTATCAAGACCAAGCCGGTTGGCCCGCACTTCGTCAAAGACGGTTTCGAATTTATGGGCAAAGGCCACCAGCTCATCCAAGCCAAATGCGCCCGCTCCCCCTTTGATCGAATGAACCGCCCGGAAGACAGCATTGACCACCTCAGGGTCATGATCGCCTCCTTCGATAGCGGTCAAACCCTCATCCATTGCTTCGAGGAGCTCTTCGCACTCCTCGAAGAATGTGTCCTGTATCGACCCGGCCATCTTAGGCTGCGGCCCCGGTGACGCGTTTCAGCGCGAAAATCAGGGATGCGTCGTCGAATGGTTTGGTGATCCATCCGGTCGCGCCGGCACCGCGGGCGCGGGCCTTCAGTTCGGGCGCGCTCTCGGTGGTCAGGACCAGGATTGGAACCTTGGAATTGATGCCTTCCCCGCGCAGCTCTTCGATGACGCCGAACCCGTCGAGGTTTGGCATATTGATGTCGGTAATCACCACATCCGGAGCCACGTCGGCATACATGTCCACACCTTCGCGGCCATCCACCGCGCAATGGTATTCAAAACCGGCCTCTTCAAGAGCGGCGGCCAGGAGATTCCGGATCGTGCGGGAATCGTCGATTGCCAGAACTTTCGTCTTCATGCTGTTTCCTCGTCTTCAAATCGGTTGGGCTCGAGCCCCAAAAGAGTGAGCGATTTCCGGCACCCTTCAGTGATCTTAGAGACTGAGAACCCCAGCCCCTCCGATCGCCATTGCTGTTCTGCGCTCAGCAGAAGCTGCAGGCAGCGTGACGGCATGACCGCCACACTGCTGCAATCAATCTCCACTGCCTGAGTGCGCGCCCCGCGCAAGAATGAAATCAGCGGATCAAGATCCGAGAAAGCATTGGGCAGGTCCAAGATGTGTTTTTGCGTTTCCGTCGTCATGGTCAGCGATTCGCACCCCCGTATTCGGCGACAGGTTTCAAGTCGATACGGTAGGAGTAGACGCCGGGCCTTAATATTTGATTGCCGGACCGGCGCCCCGGGGCCCGGAATTAGCGAGGATTTGGCGGTAAAAACCAACTGCAATTTCGCAAAATTTTACCGGCTGCAAATCGTCTGAATTTTTCCGCCGGGCGTACCGCCACAAAAACAGCAGCAGCGTAAGGTAATATAATTATACGGACTCCGGCGGTGCCCCGGCTGTGGAGTTTTACCGGGAAATTGCCGTGAAAAACCAACCGCTCGTAAGCTCGAAATTAACTCCTAGCAGGCATCAAGAAGGGAAAGCAGAGGCCACCATCCTCTTCTTGTGCCTGTGAATGGAGTGTCCGATGAAAATTATTCCCACCTTGCGTCTGGCGTATAAGTTGCCCCTCTTCATTGTGGGGTTCGGTGTGCTGATAACGGCGGCTTTCGTCACGATCAGCTCGATTGCGCTGCAAAATGCGGCGATGAAACACGCCGAACAACAATTCCACGCGATGACAGAGGATCGCCGTGTTGCCCTGCGTGCGCTGATGGAGGGTATCGAGGCGGATGCGTCGACCTTGGCCACCATTCCGTCGACGGCCACCGCGCTGGAGTGGTTCACGATGACCTGGGACGGGATCGAAGGTGACGCACAGAAGGTTCTGCGGAACGCCTATGTTGACGCCAACCCGAACAAAGCCGGCGAAAAACACCTCCTTAACCGGGGGGGCGGCGATTCGCCCTATCACATGCACCATGCCCGTTTTCATCCTTCATTGACTGCCGTTCTGCAGAACAAGGGGTATTACGACGTCTTCTTGATCAACCCGGCAGGCGACATCGTTTATTCCGTGACGAAGGAAGCGGACTATGCCTCCAATCTGGTTGATGGCGCCTATGCCGCATCAGGTCTGGGCAAGGCATTCCGCTCGGCCATCAAGGCATCGGCGGGAACCGTGATCTTTGCCGATCTCGAAGGCTATGCGCCCAGCAATGGCGATCCGGCCTCATTTGTTGCGACTCCAGTGTTCGATGTTGCAGGCAAACTTCAGGGTGTCCTGGCGTTGCAGGTGCCCGTTGAGATGCTGACGAATATCGTAAACCCGGTAAGCGAGATGACCGAAACGCTGAATGTGTTCATCGTCGGTCAGGATATGAAGGTCCGCACCAAATCGCGCCATAACGACCATCACAAGGTTCTTGACGAACTGGACACAGCCGAGCACCTGTCTCGCGCCCTCGCTGGCAATTCAGGCTTCTATGCCAACACAACTGGTGTGGCCGGCAGTGCTGTAGTCGCCTACTCTGAGCCCGTAGGCCTGCCGCAGGCCAGCTGGGCGATCGTGGCCGAACAGGACCGCGCAGAGCTGTTTGCTCCCGTAAACCGCGATCGCAATCGCCTGCTGTTGATCTCGCTGGCCTGTGCCGCAGGTATGTCTGTATTCGGCTGGCTGTTTGCGCGCTCGATCACCAAGCCGATCAACCGGATCTGCGGTCGAATCGAAGAGGTTGCGTCCGGGAATCTCGAATCACCAATCCCGGAAGCGAATCAAAACGATGAAATCGGCGATATCGGCAAGCAGTTGATCAGCCTGCAGGATGATCTGAAACAGGCTCGCTCGGCGGAACTGGAGCGCGCGGAACTGCAGCGGCAACAGGAAATCGTCGTCGAACAGCTGAGCTCCGGCCTGGTGCGTCTTGCCGGTGGCGATTTCTCCCAGCCGATCAGCGATCCGTTCCCGGCGCATCACGAGAAGCTGCGGGAGAATTTCAACCGCACCGCGGAAACGCTGAGCGCGACTGTGACCCAGGTGATCGACACCGCCGAAAGCATCCGCAACGGCGCCAATGAGATCAGCCAGGCCTCCGACGACCTGTCCAATCGCACCGAAAGCCAGGCCGCCACGCTGGAGGAAACCGCCGCCGCCCTGGACGAGATGACGGCCAGCGTGAAATCCGCCGCCGAAGGCGCCCGCAGTGTCGAAAGCATCATGCAGGACGCCAAGCAGGAGGCCGAAACAAGTGGCACCGTGGTGCAGAGCGCCGTCTCCGCAATGACCGAGATCGAGCAGTCCTCGACCCATATTTCGCAGATCATCGGGGTGATTGACGACATCGCCTTCCAGACCAACCTCCTGGCGCTGAACGCCGGTGTCGAGGCCGCGCGGGCCGGCGAGGCGGGCAAGGGCTTTGCCGTGGTCGCCAGCGAGGTGCGCGCCCTGGCGCAGCGGTCCTCGGATGCGGCGATGGAGATCAAGACGCTGATCGGTGACAGCACCAAACAGGTGGAGCGGGGCGTTGATCTGGTGGGCAAAACCGGCGACGCGCTGCAAAGCATCGTGGAGCGGGTCGGTCATATCTCGAAACTGGTTTCGGGCATCGCAACCGGTGCCAGCGAACAGTCGACTGGTCTGCATGAGATCAACACCGGCGTGACCCAGCTTGACCAGGTCACCCAGCAGAACGCCGCCATGGTCGAAGAGGCCACTGCCGCCGGGCATATGCTCAATGCCGATGCCACCAAGCTGGCCCAGCTGGTCGCCCATTTCAGGGTCGTGGCGGGCGCAGCTCAATCCCGCGGCAATACAACCCCCATGCCAAAATCGACTGAAGGCCAGACCGGAGCGATGCAGAAGCCGCAAACCATGGCGTTTGACGAAGCTCCTGACGAGGCGCCCTCTGCCCCCAGCGCCCATGGCGACGACTGGGATATGGAGGCGGTCACACCGCAACCGGCACCGGCAGCTGCCAGCACCAATGGCAACGCGGCCAGGGACATCTGGCAGGATTTCTGATCCTGCGGAAGGCGCCCGGACCGTAGTTGGACCGGGCGCCCCTACATCTGAAACACTTCGGCCCTTGTCCGAACGCAACAAGCGGAATGAGCATTGTCACAGAGCCTATTGATCATCACCACGGACCGGCGTTTTGCGCAGACCATACAACACCACATGGAGGCCACCTATCCTGGCCTCCAAGTGCTCTTGGCCAATAATCTGATGATGGCCTATAATCAGGCGGAAGCCGGGCAACCCACATTCGCCTTCGTCGAAGATGGGTTCACCAAACTGCCCGAATTCGAAATGATGCTGGCCCTGTTCTCTGCGCTGGATATCCGTTGGGTATCTGTGATGGACAGCCAGACATCGACGCCTGCGCGCAGCTCATCCCCCCTGCTCGATGTGGGTGCCGGGATCTTCGAACTCACAAAATCCGACAATCCGCATGATTTTGCCCGCTACTTCGACATGATGGTCAAGGCCCCGCGACGGGATCAGGCCTCTCCCATGCAAAAGGGCACTGCCGCTGCCGCAGGCCCCGGCAGCGACAAGATCATCCTAATCGGTTCATCCACCGGCGGTGTCGAAGCCCTGCGCAGCGTATTGGTCGGATTTCCGCTGAACTGTCCGCCAACATTGATTGTTCAGCACACCGGCAAGAATTTTGGGCGCGGGCTGGTCTCGCTTCTGGATCGCATCTGTCCGGCAAAGGTGCTGTCTGCGGATGACAATATGAACTTGTCGCCCGGCCATGTATATGTGGCCGCAGGGCAGCCCCGCCACATGGGGCTCACCCCTCGCAAACCCTATCGCACACGCTTCAAGGAAGGCCCGCCGATTTCGGGTCACATGCCGTCGGTTGATGCGCTTTTTATGTCCGCAGTCCCGATGGCAAAGAGCGTTGTTGCGACAATCTTAACCGGTATGGGCCAAGATGGGGCGCAAGGGCTGCTTGAACTGCGCAAAGCTGGGGCGAAAACCTTTGCTCAGGACGAAAAAAGCAGCGTCGTCTACGGGATGCCACGTGTCGCCTGGGAAATGGGCGCCGCGCAGCAACAGGTCTCGCTTGCGCGAATGGCCGGAACATTGATTCAGGCTTGCAAGACCTGACAGATAACTGGGAAGGAAATCACCTTGAGCGTATTTGCTAACTCCACCACGGTGACCGTCCTACAGGGCGAGTATCGCGTATCGACATCACCAACCGTGGTCTTCTCTACCGTGCTTGGGTCCTGTATCGCGGCATGTATCTACGATGACCAAGTGGGCGTCGGCGGCATGAACCATTTCCTGCTGGCCTCCTCGACGGCCAGCGATAGCGTCAATGCCCGCTATGGGATCCACGCGATGGAACTGCTGATCAACGGCATCATGAAAAAGGGCGCTCGCCGCGAAAACCTGAAGGCAAAGGTCTTTGGCGGCGCCAAGATGTCGGCCAACCTCTCCGATATCGGGGCCTCAAATGCGGATTTTGTCCAGCGCTTTCTGAGGGATGAGGGCATCGCTGTTGTCTCCTCCAGCGTCGGTGGAACCTCGGCACGACGGGTCCGCTTCCACGCTGTTTCGGGTGCTGCACAGCAGACACAGGTGAAGGATGATCGGCGTCTGGGCGAACAGGAACGGGTCGCGGCACGTCCGGCACCGGCTGCCAAGCCTGCGGCAGATGTTGGCGCAGTGACGCTGTTCTAAGGCAGAAAGGGACGGGCAACACGCCTGTGTCCCGTGTCCGCAATCGCCAGAAATTTCAGGAAGGGTCCGCTAGTTTCGGGCCCTTCTTTTTGGTCATGGGTTGAGGCTCTACCAACCCTCTTGCGCCTTGCAGCCTGCCCGGATGAGCCGCTATGATCCAATGTGTCATCCGACGACAGGATCTACCGTGCAACACAACCAGCAGTTCACCCTGCCCAAGGGTCTGGGATCGTGGATAATTCGGTGCGTTGCTTGCCTTGCCCTTGCCCTCACCTTCGTGCTGCCCCGGGCAGCATTGGCCGATCGGTTGACCATCTTTGGCGCAGCCAGTCTCAAAACCGCGTTGGAGCAGATATCGCAGGTCTATGAGGAGCAAACCGGCATCGCCGTTGATCTGTCCCTGGCCGGGTCCTCCCTTCTGGCCCGGCAGCTGCAATATGGTGCACCGGCGGATGTCTTCATTTCTGCCAACGCAGCCTGGATGGACTGGGCCCAGAGCCAAGACCTGATTGCTTCGGATACCCGGTTCGATCTGCTCGGCAACTCTCTGCTCCTGATTGCACCCGCCGCCGCACAACAAAAAAGTGACGCGCTGTCACTGAACGACGGGTCAGGGCTTCTGGAACAGGTCCAGGATCGCCCGCTGGCGATGGCGTTGGTTGATGCGGTGCCAGCAGGCATCTACGGCAAATCCGCGTTGCAGCACCTCGGGCTCTGGGATCAATTGCACCCACATATTGCCCAGACAGACAATGTTCGGGCAGCCCTGGCGCTTGTCCGCCGTGGAGCGGCCGGGCTTGGCATCGTCTACGGCTCCGACATTGTCGGAGTGAGCGACGTTAGCGTCGTTGACCGGTTCCCCGCAGACAGCCACGGGCCGATAGTCTACCCTGCCGCGGCAACCCACAATGGGCAGAAGGCCATGGATTTCCTCACCTTCTTAAGCAGCCCGATTGCGAAAGACATCTTTGTCGGGCAAGGTTTCACCGTTCTAGTGGAGTGATCCTTCGACATGCAGTGGCTTGGTCCAGAGGAATGGCAGGCGGTCGCCCTGTCCTTGAAAGTGTCGTTCTGGGCAACCCTGCTGTCGCTTCCTCTGGGGCTGATGGTGGCGCTGGCGCTGGCGCGCGGGCAGTTTCGGGGCAAGGCCCTGCTGAACGGGGTGGTCCATCTGCCCCTGATCCTACCACCGGTGGTGACCGGCTACATTCTGTTGATTGTGTTCAGTGGCCCCAGTCCGGTCGGCACGGCCTTGAATGCGGTCGGGATCACATTTGCCTTTCGCTGGACCGGCGCTGCGCTCGCCGCCGCGATCATGGGGTTCCCGCTGATGGTGCGCGCCATGCGCCTGTCGCTGGAGGCCGTAGATCCAAGATTGGAACAGGCCGCTGCAACGCTTGGCGCATCGCGGTTCTGGGTTTTCGTGACCATCACTCTGCCCCTGATCCTGCCCGGCGTGCTTGCGGGTGCTGTGCTTGCCTTTGCCAAGGCGATGGGCGAGTTTGGAGCAACGATCACCTTCGTCTCCAACATCCCCGGCCAGACGCGGACCATTCCTTCGGCGATCTACGCCTTCCTGCAGGTTCCTGGCGGTGAAAATGCCGCGCTGCGTCTGGTGATCGTCTCCGTTGTCATCGCCATGGCAGCTTTGCTGGCCTCCGAATGGCTGGCGCGACGGGTGGCAAAACGTGTGCGGGGCGCCACATGCTAGAGGTCAAGCTCACCCATCAACTGGGGCAACTTGCCGTTGATGTCGATTTTGCAGCGCCGGCCGGGGTGACCGTCCTGTTTGGCCGCTCAGGCGCCGGGAAGACCACCGTCACCAACGCGGTCGCAGGTCTTTTGAAACCGGCCACTGGCAAGATCCGCGTAAAGGGTCGCATTGTTCTGGACACCGGTGCCGACATCAACATCCCGCCTCATCGACGCCACATCGGTTATATCTTTCAGGATGCCCGGCTCTTCCCGCATATGACGGTGGCAAAAAACCTCTCTTACGGTCAACGGTTTATCGGCAAGAACCGTAAGGCAGCGCCATTTGACACCGTGGTCGACATGCTAGGGCTGGGCGGGCTGCTGAAACGCCACCCGACACATCTCTCCGGGGGCGAAAAACAGCGCGTGGCCATTGGCCGTGCATTGCTGGCCGCACCGGACATGATACTGGCGGATGAGCCTCTTGCCGCGTTGGACGAGGCGCGAAAGGCAGAGATCCTGCCCTATCTTGAGCGGCTGCGCGACGAATTCTCGGTGCCGATACTCTATGTGACTCATTCCGTTGCCGAGGTTGCCCGCCTGGCAACGACAGTGGTCGCCCTGCAGGATGGAAAATGCAGTCGCGTTGGTCCTGCCGATGTTGTCCTCGCTGATCCGGCCATCATGCCGACCGGCGTGCGCGGCGCGGGCGCTATCCTTCAGGCCGTCGTTGAGCAGCACCATCCAGATGGGCTGAGCGAACTGAATGCCGGTGGCATTGCGCTGTTCCTGCCGCAGGTGCCACATCCGCCGGGTCAAACCGTGCGTGTGCGAATATCGGCACACGAGGTGATCCTCTCGCGTGAGCGCCCCATCGGCCTGTCTGCGCTGAACATTCTTCCGGGCCGGATCACCGCCCTGCGCAGCGGCGGGGGACCGGGTATTATGATATCATTGCAGACGCCCGCCGGCGCCCTGTTGGCGCGGGTCACCCGACGATCTGCCGCTGCGCTGAACCTCGCGGTCGGGACACAGTGCCATGCTATCGTTAAATCCGTGTCCGTCGCACCCGAGGACGTGGGCGGTGCGCACAGGGGCAAACATATGCCGCATGAAATCTCACGGTAAACCGTGTGCGCTCTGCTGATTTCTCTCGGCAGAGGCCAGTCGCTGCGGTATGCCCGAAGGGTGACAGGCCATCAGCAAACGGTGTCCGACACCCGTCACGCCAAGGAGGGAGGCGCAAGTGCAGCACCAGACAATCGAGACGACGTCTCCCGAGGTTATAGGCCGTCGGTCATGACGCACGAGCCGGGTCGCAGCCTCTGGCAGGAAACCACCCGCGAGGGGCTCTCGGCCCCCGTTTTGACCGGCGAGGTTTCGGCCGATCTCGTTGTCATCGGCGGCGGCTACACCGGCTGCTCCGCCGCTTTGCGCGCGGCAGAGATGGGTGCTGATGTCTGCCTGCTGGAGGCCGATAGCTTTGGCGCAGGCGGATCCGGGCGAAATGTCGGGCTGGTCAACGCCGGTCTCTGGCTGCCGCCAGAAGAGATCAACGCCGCACTGGGAACTGTGGCTGGCGCGCGGCTTTCGGAGCTGCTGGCAGCAGCGCCCGCAGCTGTCTTTGATCTGATCAAGACCCATCAGATCGACTGTGAACCGGTCCATAATGGAACATTGCATTGCGCCCATGCGCCCTCTGGGTTGAAGGATCTTCACAATCGCCACCGGCAGCTGGCTGCGATTGGCGCTCCGGTCAGGTTGCTGTCGCGCAGCGAAGCAATTGCTCGGGTCGGCAGCGACGCGGTCCATGGCGCGTTGTTCGACCCCCGTGCCGGCACGATTCAACCGCTGGCCTATGCCATCGGATTGGCCCGCGCCGCGATGGCCCAGGGGGCCCGTCTGCACGCCCAGTCTCCGGTCGTGACTCTTGACCGTCACGCCACTGGCTGGCTCGTCGCGACGCCCGGTGGCACGGTGCGCGCCAGACATCTGATCATGGCGACCAATGCCTATCCGCAACCCATCGCTGGCTACGCAGCACCGGCGTCTATTCAGGTCAGCTATTTTCAGGCGGCAACAGCGCCGCTGCCCGATGATTTGGCCAACGAGATCCTACCGCAGGGCGAAGGCTGCTGGGACACGGGTTTGATCATGTCTTCCTGGCGCCGCGACCGTGCGGGGAGGCTGATCATCGGCGGCATGGGGGAACTCTCACACCCAGCCGGCCGTGTGCACAGCAACTGGTTGCGGCGCAAACTGGCGCGCATGTTCCCTGCTCTTGCAGACTACCCGCTCGAGACGCAATGGGCAGGCAAAATCGCCATGACAACGGAGCACATCCCCAAGATTATAGATCTTGGTCAAGGGTTTGCCTGTTTTGGATATTCGGGCCGGGGCATCGGTCCCGGCACGCTCTTTGGCAGACGCATGGCAGACGCGCTGATTGGTGAAGACCCATCCCAGCTGCCAGTCCCATTGAGCCACCATCACCGGTTGCCCTTCGCAGGTTTGCGTGGCGCCTATTACGAAACAGGGGCCACGCTGATCCATCTGTTGGCCGAACGCTCGGGCTCAAGATCGCCAGCTGCTGATCAATAGCAGCTGGCGATGGCCGCCCCGACAGATGTCAGAAGCTTCGGATAGAAATCCGGGCCAAGATCCAGCGTTACACCCAGTGGATCAACAACAGCTGTGCGCGCCTCCGTACCGTCCAGAACCGTCGCGACCAGGCCCGGGTTAAACTGCGGCTCTGACAGCACACATTGCACTTTCATCTCTTGGACCGTCGCGCGAATCTCCGCGATCCGCGCCGGGCTTGGATCAGAGGCATCGCTGAGCGAGATCGCACCGGCGGCCTGAACACCGAACCCGGTTTCAAAATACTGATAAGCATCGTGAAAAACCACAAACGGCTTGCCCGCAACCGGGGTCAGTTTGGCGGAGATTTCAGCGGTCGCCGCCGCAATTTCAGCCTGCCCCTCTGCGGCGTTCCGCAGGTATAGCGCTTCATTGTCGGGATCGGCGTCAGCCAGGGCCTCGGCGATGACCTGCAACCAGGCGCTGCCGTTCTCCGCCATCAACCAGGCATGCGGATCCAGGCTTCCCGGCTCGTGCCTGTGGCCGTGATCGTCGTGCCCCTCCTCATCGTGATGGGCATCATTGTGGTCATCCCCATGCCCCTCATGATGGTCATCGGAGTGTTCTTCTGCGTGCTCATCGTGATCACCGCGCCCGAACTGAACTGTGTCACGCACCGTCAGCTGCCGCGTTGTGTCAGCCTCAAGCAGGGAGATAACCGTGGCGTCAGAGGCCAGCGTCGCGATAGGCCCCTCCAACCATGGGGTCAGCCTCGGGCCAAGCCAGAACACCAGATTCGCCTGATCCAATGCCCGCGCTTCGGAGGGGCGCATCGCGTGGCTATGCGGCGAAGCGCCGGGCGGCACCACAAGCTCAGGGGCGCCAACCCCCTGCATCACCCGCGAGACGAGGCCATGGACTGGCGTGATATCAGCCGCGACCGTCGGAACCTCGGCGAGAGCTGTCGTCGCTGTGGTACAGACAGTTGCGGCAATTGCAAGATAGCGGAGATGTCCCATGATGGCCTCATGTAATTGTATAACATTACGGCGGTTGATAAACGTCATAACATAACATATCAACCCCGAAAGAGAGACCGCCCAACGGAGCCTCAGATGGACCCCATCGGATTTCATGCGCACGACCACAGCCATTGCATAAACGACGGTATCGCCGTTGCAGATGCCCATTGCCGTGCACATGGCCTGCAATTCACCCCGGTACGCCGCCGCGTGCTGGAAATCCTGCTCCAGGCCCATCGCGCCATGGGCGCCTATGATCTGCTCGACATCCTGCGCGACGAAGGGCTTGGATCACAGCCACCAATCGCCTATCGCGCCTTGGATTTTCTGGTGAAGAACGGCTTTGTGCACAAGATCGAACGACTCAACGCCTTTGTGGCCTGTAGCCATCCCGGCGACGATCACGCGCCGGTCTTCATGATCTGCCGCACCTGCAACGCGGTTGCCGAAGCCCCCTCGCAAACCACCAACGGTCGTCTGGGAACTGCCGCCCGCGAGGCAGGATTCCTGATCGAACGGACGGTGATGGAGGCCGAGGGCCTGTGCCCCAAATGCCAGCAGGACGACGCGCAATGACACTGGTCAATCTGGACGGCGTCACCGTACGCCACAATGCAAACCCCGTGCTGCACAACGTCGACTTTGCCATTAACCCCGGAGAGATTGTCACGATCGTTGGCCCCAATGGTTCCGGCAAATCGACCTTTTTGCGCACCATCATCGGCGCGCTGAGTCCCACCCGCGGCACCGTGTCAAAGGCACCGGGACTTCGGATCGGCTATGTGCCGCAAAAACTGCATATCGACCCGACGCTCCCGCTGACAGTGCGCCGCTTCCTGAGCCTGCCCAGCCCCGTGACCGACGCCGCAGCACGAACAGCGCTGGAGCAAGCGGGCGCCGGGCAGCTGATGAAACGCCAGATGACCGGTCTTTCGGGAGGTCAGTTCCAGCGAGTTCTGCTGGCGCGCGCCCTGCTGTGCGATCCACAGCTGTTGATCCTTGATGAGGCCACGCAGGGGCTGGACCAGCCCGGATCAGCCGCCTTCTACCAGCAGATTGAACAGCTGCGCCGCGATCTGGGCTGCGCCATTCTGATGGTCAGTCACGAATTACACGTGGTTATGGCCGCATCGGACCGGGTGATCTGCCTCAACGGTCATATCTGTTGCGAAGGCGCGCCTGCGCATGTCGCCTCCGCCCCGGAATACCGGGCGCTGTTCGGCACCGGCACACAGGGCGCTCTGGCGCTATACCGGCACGAACACAATCATTCCCATGATCACAGCTGCGGTCATGATCACGCGCATGACCCGCAACCTGCAACGCCCGATCTGGTGAGACAACAGTCATGACAATCTTCGACAGCTTTCTGATCCGCGCCGCTTTTGCAGGCGTAGGTGTTGCCCTTGCGGCGGCCCCTTTGGGCTGTTTCGTGGTCTGGCGACGGATGGCGTATTTTGGTGATGCCACGGCCCACGCGTCCATCCTCGGCATCGCAATTGCGCTCAGCTTCGACACGTCGATTTTTGTCGGCGTCCTTGCCATGGCACTGATCATGGCGACGGTTGTCTCAACCCTCAGCGGTCGGGGCTATGCCGTTGACACGCTGCTCGGGGTGCTCGCTCATTCATCGCTGGCATTTGGTCTTGTGGCCGTCTCTTTCCTGCATGGTGTACGGCTGGATCTGATGGCCTATCTCTTCGGCGATATCCTTGCGGTCAATGGTCAGGATCTCATGATCATCTGGGGCGGCGCGATCCTTGTTGTGGCCCTGTTGTGGTGGCGTTGGTCCGCCTTGCTGACCGCGACCTTGAACCCGGATCTGGCCTACGCCGCAGGCATTGATCCGCGCCGCGAACAACTGGTGCTGACCCTGGCGCTGGCGGTTGTGGTCGCCGTAGCGATCAAGGTTGTCGGAGTTCTGCTGATTGCAGCCATGCTGATCATCCCGGCCGCCACCGCGCGCCCGTTTGCCGCGACACCGGAACGCATGACGGTGATTGCAGCCATCACGGGCGCGATCTCGGCGTTGGGCGGATTGCAACTGGCGTTCATGTTCGACACGCCCACCGGGCCGACAATTGTCTGCCTCGCCGCGAGCCTGTTTGCCCTGTCGAGCCTCAAACAGCTCTTCAGCCGAGCCTGAGGCAACGCCGCAGCACCGGAAAGATGCGCCAGGAAACCCTCATCAGCAAACACCGCAGGCCGGATCAGCAATCGGTCGCCGTCAACCAGGGGGTTATTGCCTGATCGCGGCGGTTCTGTCGGCTGGCGCCCGGTGCCATCAGGTGGCGTCAGGTTCCGGTCTTCAGCAACGGGCCGCATTCCACCCATTTGCTTACCGCTCCAAGCAGGGCCTTCTTATTGATCGGTTTGCTCAGGAAGTCATCCATGCCTGCGGCAAGGCATTCCTCGCGGTGGGACTGCAGGGCATTTGCCGTCAACGCGACGACCGGACAGCGGCGCATCCCCTGCTCCCGTTCGAGCTGACGGATTTCAGCCGTCGCATCTATCCCGTCTTTGACCGGCATCATCATATCCATCAGCACGATATCCGGCTGGTGTTCCGCAAACATGGTCACCGCCTCCTCACCATTCGCGGCGATCAAGACCTCGATGGGAGCCGCCTTCAACATGCGTGATACGACGAGCTGGTTGGTTCGATTGTCCTCCGCCAGCAGCAGTTTCACCTGCGGTATGGCCTCCATATCATCCGCGACCGGTGGCTGAACCGTGTCCTGAGGCGCATCGGCGGGTATCTCGAGCACCCGACTCATAACCGACTGGAGCTGCGCCGCACGCAGTGGCTTCAGCGCAACTTCGCAGCGACCCAGATGTTCGCGTGCTGCCCGGTCCAGCGTATTTTCAACCGAGGACAGGATAACGATCGGCAGATCGCGATATTCCGGGATATCTCGGATCCGCTCTGCCAGCTCTTTCCCATCCATCCCCGGCATCTGGAAATCTTGCAGAATGACGTCGAAACGCACACCGTCGTGGCGTGCATCCAGCAGAATCTCCAGCGCCTGATGGGCCGATCCGGCTGCGATGCTTTTCACCCCCCAGGTCGCCAACCGCTCAGTCAGAATAATCCTGTTGAGTTCCAGATCATCAACAACCAGTGCCCGCAGCCCCTTGAAATCCCGCTCATCCTGAGCAGGCTTCGGCTGGTTGGGCCGGATCCGCAGTGGCAGCTCAATGGTGAACACCGAGCCCTTGCCCAGTTCCGACCGTACAGAGATCCGCCCGCCCATCAGCGCAAGCAAGCGCGTGGATATCGCAAGGCCCAGTCCGGTGCCCTCATAATTGCGGGTCGCGGCTCCGTCGGCCTGCTCAAAGGCATTGAAAATCAGGTCCAGCCGGTCCTCCGGTATGCCGGTGCCGGTATCGGTGACCGAAATGCGCAGATCCGTGTAGCCATACTCAGACTCGCCTGAGACCTCGATATAGACATAGCCGCTGCCGGTGAACTTCACCGCGTTACCCGCCACATTGGTCAGGATCTGGCGGATACGACCAACGTCGCCGTCGTAACATTCCGGCAGGTTCGGATCATAGCGAAGTGTCACCTCGACATTCTTCTCCGCGGCTTTGGGCGACAACAGTGTCACGACGTCCTCAATTGCGGTCTGCAAGTTAAAGGGCGCGCGGTCCAGCTCCATCTTGCCCGCCTCGATCTTCGAAAAATTCAGAATGTCGTTGATGATCGTCAGCAGCGCCGAGCCAGACTTGGCAATCGTCTCGGCATACATGGTCTGGTCTTCGTCCAGATCCGTCTCCAGGATCAGTTCCGCCATGCCGATGACGCCATTCATCGGAGTGCGGATTTCATGGGACATATTGGCCAGGAATTCGGATTTGGCCCGATTGGCGATATCAGCCGATTTCCGCGCCTCATCCAATGCGTACTCACGCTCGTCCCGCTCTTCAAAGGTATCCTCAAGCACACCGACAGAGAAATCCAAGGCCCGAAACTCGCGCGAGGCAAACCAGGGCAGCCGGGCCTGCCGGTTCGACAAGCCGGCGATCGCATCCGACATGCGCTGGTGAATGATCTGCAATGGGCGCAATGCCAGCACGCTCACCAGTATCAGCACCAGAATGGACAGCACTGCCACGGCCACCACGGTCCACATGATGGTCTGGCTGACCTTGTGCTGAACCATTGCCTGCCCCTCACGGGTAGACCAGTGAACAACCATATTGCCAAAATCGAACCCGTCGAGCGTGATCGGGCGGTCATACATCACAAAGTCATCCGGCCCCACCTGATCCGTACGGCCCGCCTCCGCGATCGGAGTACCCGCGCTATCCTGGATCTGGATCTTCAGGAGCTTGGGATTGCGGGTAATCGCCTCGGTCAATCCGGTTTCCAGCACCGGCACATCTTCGACGATGATCGATTCAAGCATCAGCCCGCTCAGCAACGAGATGGTCAGCTCAGCCTGCTCTTTCAATTGGTCCTGCAGGTTGCGGGTCTCGTAGCGACGCGCAACATCGCCGATCGCCACCGCCACCAGCAAGGCAGCCAGCGACAATGACAAGACGATCTGAAAGAGTATGCCCGTACGTTTCATGGGAGACCTCGGTGACGAAGCTAAAATGCCTGGCTCTGCTCCATCGCATCGCGGATCAGGTCGTAGTCGGAGTCGGCCCCCTGAAGAAAGCCGTTTTTGGACACTCGGCGCACGATCTCTTCATTTTCTGACGACAGCATGATCTCCCGCATGGCCAGCAGCACCTCCTCCGAGAGGGTCGAGGATGCAAGCCAGGGTTTTGTCACATTATCAAAGCTCGCCAAGATCCGAATCGGCACCCCTTTGGCGATCAGTTTCTTGTAGGTGCTCTCTTTCAGGGCACCTGCCGTGAATTTTCCGGCGCCAACCGCCTCCCCCACCAGATCGTGGCGGCCGAGGTACTCATAGGTATGCAGATCACCGCTGTCGATCCCGGCCTCAAGCAGCTGGCTTTGGGCGAGGTAGCGCCCGATCGTCGACAGCTCATCCCCGAAGGCAAAGCTGAGCCCCGCAAGATCCGACAGTTGAGTGATGGTGCTGTCGCGATGCACGACGATCACACCCTTAAAACGCTTGCGCCCCTTTTTGGATTCCATGGCAACGATCCTGATGTCGGGGTTCTGTTTCATCACATGCACATAAGAGGCCGGACCGAAACGCGCGAAATCCACCTCGCCATTGGCGAGCTGGTCGATACCCTCTTGATATTCCTTGGCAACTGTCATCCGAATGACAACTTTTTCGCCCAGCACCTCGCCCAGACGGTTCGACAGGAACGTCAGGAAGGGGCGGTATTTCTTAACCGTTACCGTCGGTTTATCCGCGGCATAGGTCCCAAACGTCAGGGTAATTTCGGCGCGTGCTGTCATCGGCGCCAGCAGCGCCATCAGACAGACACAGAATACCAACCACAGGCGGCCCATGCCGGCTGGCTTATTATGATGTTTCGAAGCGGTTTGCATCATCGTCTCCAGTCTGAATCCAGGCGCTGCCCGATCGGTGGTCTCGCGCATCTGTTTACCCTGAATAGTGAGAAAATTTGGTTAAGTGGCCCTGAAATAGTATAAATAATTTTACGGCTCGCCTCAGAGCGTGGCATGAATATTAACGTTTCAGTAACGATTTCAGCGCTCTTTTATAAAATTCATCATAAATTTGAAGATCGGGCAGAAGCCCGGCAGGACCTCCCGTGATCAAAAACCACATAATTTCCCGCAGACCCGTTCCCCGCCTATTGCTTGCGGCCGCCCTTTTTTCCGGCTTCGCCCCCGCTGCTGCCTGGGCCATTCCCTCACCGGAACTGGTGATCGGATCGGTATCATCCCTGTCGCAGGTGCTGGCCGTGGCGATCGCGATGATGTCGGGTCTCGGCGCGGTGGTTGCGGCGAAGCTTGGTCTGAAGCCGAAGAGCACTGCGGTGGCAACACGTTACCCGGTCCGATTGATCACCGGTCTGGTGCTGGCGGCGCTGACACTGGCCGTTATGAATTACTGGCAGTTCAGCAGCCAGCGGGCGGCGGAGCAGGCGCGCCTGCAGGCAACGCTCATGCGGCCGGCGCAGTTTGACGGAACCAAGATCAAGGACGCGGCGCTGAAAGAGACAAGTTTTGCGCGCCAGTCAGATCATCCGCTTGCGATGTCGACAGCCGACGCCGCCGCCGCGTTGGAGGATGGCAACACATTGTTCTACGACATCCGCGAAACCGGCGAAAATGCCATGGGCACCCTGCCCGGCGCGACCCATATCCGTTTTCCGGACTTCGTCGAGAGCCAGCCGGTCAAACCCGGCCAGAAGGTCGTGCTGTTCTGCCATAACGGCAACCGCAGCTCGGAAACCTGTGCCAAGCTGGCAGCGATGGGCATCGACTGCAGCTTCATCGCCGGCGGAATCGAGAAATGGATTGTCGAAGGGCGCGCGTTCTCTGACAAGGACGTGAAATCCCTCTCTGACCTGCGTGCCATTCCGGAATATCCCGGTCGTGATGTGCTGCTCAGCACCGCGGATTTCACCGAATTGATGAACACCGAGGACCTGCAGATCGTCGATACCCGCTACCCCGGGGATTTTGAGGCGGGCCACCTTCCCGGCGCGGTGAACATTCCGATCCGCAAGACGACAACCGCCGATCTGATGCAGCGCATCAGTGAACTTGATCCGACCAAACCAACGCTGGCGGCCTGCTACGACCGTCGCAGCTGTTTCATGAGCCAGGTTTTGGGGCTGGAGCTGTCGCAGAAAGGGTTCGATTTCCGTGGCCGCTACACCCTGCCATGGGAGTATTTTGTAGCCCCCAAGCCGAAGCCTCATGTGCAGGCCTGGCTTGCCGATCAGCAAAGCGGCCTCTGGGACAAGGCGATCTCGGCGCTGGCCGCCGCGCTGCTCTGGGTGCATGAGCGCAGCCATATCCTGCTGGGTCTGCTCGCCCTCTCCCTGATCACCCGGATCATGATCCTGCCAGTGGCGTTGAAATCTGAACGCGACCAGATCACCACCAGTGAGACCGCCGATGAGATGAAGGCGCTGAAGGAAAAACTGGCCCATGACCCGGTGCGCAAGGCGCGCGCGGTGCAGGCGTTCTACAAGGACAAGGGCCTGACGCCGATGAAGAACCTCACCGCGCTGCTGTTCCTGCCGGTGATGATGCTGGGCGTCTCCGCCGCGCAAGAGGCCAGCGTCAGCCTGCAGACCCCGTTCCTGTGGATGGCCGACCTCGGCCTGCCCGATCCTCTGTTCATCATGCCGGTGCTGTTCTGCGCCCTCGCCGCCATCTATCTGCTCTGGGCCGTGGCCAAGACCAAGCGCCAGAAAACCCTGTGGATGGTGCTGGGCATGCCTGCGCTATTTGCCATGGTGTTCAGCCTCTCGGGCGCCGCCAATGCCTATCTCTGCTTCAGCCTGACGCTCTTGCTGATGCAGCGCGCCTATGTCACCGGCATGCACCGCAAACTGGCTGAGGCGCTGTCGCTGCGCGCCCACAAGCGCCGCCTCGCCAAACTGCCGCGCGGCGTGATCCCGATGGGCTACACCGAGGAGCTGGAGCACGCCGGCAATAAGGCCCTGCGGCTGTCCATTCTCAAAAACGCAGGGCTACCGGTGCCGGGCGGCGTAGTCTTGCGCTCCGATGCAATTCACGATTATCGCGAGATGCCTGACGCCCGAAAAGACGCATTTGCCGCATATGTTTATCGGCTGGCTGGCGGCAAGCCGGTCGCCGTGCGCTCCTCGGCCAGCAACGAAGATGGCGCTGACCAGAGTTTTGCTGGAGTGTTCGAATCCGTGCTGGACGTCACCGCGGAGACCATGCGCGCCGCCTTGGATGAAGTTGTGACCAGCTTCTCGTCCGAGCGCGCCGCCAGCTATTCGGGCGAGGGCGACAGCACCGATCAGGGCAACATCGTAGTGCAGGAAATGGTGCAGGCAGACTACGCCGGCGTTCTCTTCACCCAGGATCCGATGGCCCCCGGCATGTGCATGATCGAATGGGTCGAAGGCTGCGGCGAGGATCTGGTCTCTGGCCGCGTCACCCCGACCAGCTTGCGCTTTGGCCGCTATACCGGCCTGCCCGCATCTGAAGATCAGGACCAGACGCTGGACATGGCGCCGCTGCTGGCGCTTGGAAAGCAGATCGAGGAGACCTTCGGCTGCCCGCAGGACGTCGAATGGGCCTATGCAAACGGCCAGTTCCAGATCGTGCAAAGCCGCGACATTACCACCCTGTCGCTTGGAACCGAAGCTGAGCGGATCCGGCTTCAGGAATGGCGCGATCTGCTGGACCATTACGCCGGGGTGGATCCGGATAAGCCGCTGCTGGAACAGGATGAGATGTCCGAAGTGCTGCCGCGCCCGACCCCGCTGTCTTTCTCGCTGATGGGCAGCCTCTGGGCGCCGGGCGGCAGCGTCGATCTGGCCTGCCGCGGCTTGAGCGTCCCCTATAACCTGCCGGAAGGCCGGGCGGGTCATCTGGTGAACCTCTTTGGCAAGACCTACGTCGATGTCGGCCTAAAAGAGCAGATGACGCTGAAACTGACCGCCGCCAAGGCCAAGCAGCTGCGCAGGCAGGCCCGCCCGATGATCACCCACATGCGCGAGGAGGTGCTGCCCCAGCTCACCGATCAGCTGGCGTTCTGGCAGGCTGTGGACTACACCGCCCTGCCCCGCCAGAAACAGCTCGAGGCGATTGCGACCCTGCGCAATCTCTTTGTCACCGACATCTATGTCGAGGCGGAGAAGGTGAATATTGTCGCAGGCTTTACCATGGGCGAAGCCAGCGCCGCCGCCGCAGGCGATCCGGCCCTGCGCGCCCACCTGATGCACGCCGAACTGCCCCACGCCCCGTCCAGCCTGCTGGCCTCCTGTACCGGTGCCAATGCAGAAACCCATGCGCAGTTGCTGATGGGGCATCGCTCGATCTTTGATTACGAACTGTCGGCACCCCGCTATAGCGAAGCACCCGGCCTGCTGGCCTCCCTGCTCGACAGTTCGGTTGAGCCGATCAGCGGCACCGTGGCCACTCCGGCAAACCTGCCGGAAGATCTGCGCGACACGCTAGAGCTTGCGATCGCCTATCAGGACCTCAAGGAACAGGCCAAACACGAGGCACTGCGGGTTCTGGCGGAGCTGCGCCGGGCGTTGCTGGCCCTGGGGATCGACACCGAGCTGGAGGATCTGATCTTCTACCTGACCATGGAAGAGATCATGACCGGCGACTGGACCCAACCTGAGCTGCTGAAAGAGCACGCCGCCAGCCGCAAACACGTCGAAGATCTGCGCAAGGCCTCGGCGCCAACCGATGTCAGCCTCACCCTGCGTGACTGCGAGCTGCTCTCGCTCGGCGTGCAGGCGGGGTCCGCTGATGGGCATCTGGGCGGCACCTGTGTCGCCGGCAGCGGCACCGTGGAGGCCCGCGTATTCTGGGTTGAAGACGAAACCGCCATCGGCCCGGAGGTCTTTGACGGGTTTCAGGACGGCGACATCCTGGCATGTCGCATGATCAACCCGGCCTGGCTTCCTTATGTCCAGCGCTCCGGCGCTGTCCTCAGCGAGGTGGGCGGCTGGCTTAGCCATATGGCGATTGTCGCGCGGGAAAAGAACATCCTGATGCTGGTGGCCTGCAAGGGGCTCGACCAGCTGTCCCATGGTAAGCTGATCATGGTTGGCGAGGACGGCTCGATCACCCCGAGCGAGACGCCGGATCTGCAACAGGTCTCGGCCTGATCCACCATCCGTTTTTGCCCCTGCCTGACCCTTCCGGTCTCAAAGGCAGGGGCAGAACATACGTTCCATCTTGCATCTTTTCGCGCAAACGGTCTGAACTGTGGCCATGGACCCGCATCTTGATCCCCGACAGACCCATCGCCTGCTCGACCAGCTGAAGACCGAGATCGACAGCCTGCCCCCCGCCCTCTCGGCGGCGGCGAAATACATCATCGACACCCCCGGCGACTTTGGTCTTGATCCGATCCGTGTCTCGGCGACCAAGGCAGGGGTCAGCGCGAATTCTCTGGTGCGACTGGCCGCACATCTTGGATTTGACAGTTTCGAGGCGTTGCGCGCGCCCTTTCGGGCCGCGCTGACAACCGAGCGTGAGGGCGGATTGGGCCTTGGCTGGCTCGATCGGCTGGAACAGGCTCCCGAAACCACCCGCCACGGTCGCATCGCCCGCAATGAGGTGAACATCGTCGCCCGCTCGCTGCGCCTGATGACCCCCGGGCGCACTGCGGCCATCGTTGCGGCGCTGACCTCGGCGCGACGATGCTATGTTACTGCAACCCGCGCCAGTTACGCATTGGCCTATTACTTCCACTACGTCGGACGAATGGCCTTGCCGGGGCTTGATCTGGTGCCGCGCCACATGAGCACCGCCGTGGACGAGCTGATGGATATCGGCGCCGGGGACTGCCTGATTGCCATGACCTTCGCGCCATATTCATCGGAGACGCTGCAGGCGCTGAGACAGGCGCGCAACAAAGGCGCGACGCTGATCCTCATCTCAGATAGCGAGGTAATCGCGCCCGGATTGCAGCCCGACCACCTGCTGCTGGTGGCCGACAATACGCTGCATCCTTTTGGTGGCTATGGCGGCGCGATGGCAGTGCTTGATTGTCTGCTGACCCATCTGGTCGATGCCGGAGGAGAGGCGGCGCAGGAAAGGTTCCGCACCTACGAGACCCTGCGGGAAGACACCGGCGCCTATTGGCGCGGCGGCAAATTGCCAAAGGTCCCGAAGTAGCCAGCTTCAGAGCCTGATCGGCCGGTCAGAGCCGCAGGTCGGACTGGTCCGGCGTCAGCACATACTTCAGATCGTACAGCAGCGCATGGTCCCGACCCAAGGCCCGGATCTGCGCGGCCCCCATATCGCGGAATTCCTGATGGGCCACCGCCAGAACCAAACCGTCATAGGCCCCTGGCTGCGGAGTTGTCACCAGATTGACGCCGTATTCCTGCCGCGCCTCATCTGGATCGGCATGGGGGTCATGCACATCCACCGTCAGACCGTATTCCTCAAGGCAGCGCACCACGTCGATTACCCGTGTATTGCGCAGATCGGGGCAGTTTTCCTTGAAGGTCAACCCCATCACAAGGACCCGCGCATCGGCAATGGCCATCTTGCGTTTCAGCATGGATTTGACCATCTGGCTCGCCACATAGGCTCCCATGCCGTCATTCAGCCGCCGCCCTGCCAACAGGATCTCGGGGTGATAGCCCAGCTGCTCTGCCTTGTGGGTCAGGTAATAGGGGTCGACCCCAATACAATGGCCCCCGACCAGACCCGGACGAAAGTTAAGGAAGTTCCACTTGGTTCCGGCAGCACGCAGCACTGCTTCGGTATCAATATCCATGCGGTTGAAAATCTTGGCCAGCTCATTGATCAGAGCGATGTTGATATCGCGCTGGCTGTTCTCGATCACCTTGGCCGCTTCGGCGACGCGGATGCTCTCGGCCTGATGGGTGCCCGCCGTCACGATCTCACGGTAGAGCGCATCGACACGCGCCGCAATTTCAGGCGTTGAGCCGGAGGTCACCTTGACGATATCCGGCAGACGCCGCGTCTTATCGCCGGGATTGATCCGCTCGGGGCTGTAGCCTGCAAAGAAATCGCGATTGAATGTCAGCCCGGACACGCGCTCCAGAACCGGGACGCAGTCCTCCTCGGTGGCGCCGGGATAGACCGTGGATTCATAGATCACCAGATCGCCGGGTTTGAGCACGCCACCAACCGTTTCTGACGCCCGCAGCAATGGCGTCAGATCCGGGCGACGGCTGCTGTCGATCGGTGTTGGAACGGTGACGATAAAGATCGTGCAATCGGCAATCTCTGCCGGGTCGCTGGTCAATGTCAGATGCGACGCAGCCGCCAGCGCCTCGGCGCTGATCTCGCGGGTATTGTCCTGCCCTGAGCGCAGCGCCGCAATCCGGTCGTCGCTGATGTCAAAGCCCACTACCGGGCGCGATCGGCCAAATTCCACCGCAAGCGGCAGACCGACATAGCCAAGCCCGATCACGCAAATCCGTTCTGTCCCGCTCATACCGCCGCCTCAATGGTCTCTGTCTGCCCGATTGCCTTTCATAAGGGGCGGCGGCGCCAGGTTTCAACCTCATGTGGCCAGATCCCTCCCGAAACCGGGAGAGATCCACTCTTTGGGCCAGTTCAGAAGCGCAGCGACAGGCAGGACATGCCGCCATCCAGCTTGGCGCACTCGGTATTGCTGATCTGAACAACCTCATAGCCTTCGCGATCCAGCATCTCGGCGGTGCGCGGGAAACCTGCCGCCATGATTACCAGATTGTTGTAGCGGATGGCATTGGCCGCAGCCTCTTCGCCCTCGGCGACATGCAGCACGCGGTAGCCTTCAAAACAGCCCGATGCGTCCAGCCGTTTGGTGGCAAGGATGGTCTCACCGTCCATCAGCGAACAGTCGGTCTTGAAATGCAGCACGCCCTCTGGCGTGAAAACCTCGCGCAGGCTGTGGCCCCAGTCAGACACGATCTCTGCCAGTTCCGCCACGCCGGCCGCATCGGTCCGCGCTGAACGACCGACAAGGATTTCGCGGTCCGTCACAAGAATGTCGCCGCCTTCGATAAAGCCGGGGCCGTTGATTTCGCGCAGCTCGCTGTAGCATTGCCGCAGGGTCGGTGCCATCTCGGCCACCTCCCCCAGACGCGACGGCGCGCCGGGGCGCATCAGAACCGCGCCCTTGGGCAGGCAGAGGGCGGTGTCCTCAACAAACACCGCATCGGGAAAGGCCTCAAGCGGCGGCAGCTCGATCACCTCGGCGCCCGTGCTTTTCAGTGCGGCAACATAATCGGCATGAGCGGCCAGCATCCGGTCCAGATCGGGCGTGCCTATATCCTCGGCCCGCAGGCCGTCGGTGATATTGGACGCGGGACGGCGGGTGATGGCGCGGGAGAATTCATATGTTGGGTTTGTCATGTCTCAGTCCTTTGTAGCCTGTGTCGGCACGTATTTGGGCGTGATGATCTCAATGATGCTGGGGCCTGCCTGCGCGGCGCGGTCTTTGATGGCCGCGGCAACCTCTTGCGGATCGGCGGAAACCGCCCGATGCAAGATCCCGAAGGACCGCGCCGCCGCAGCGAAATCCGGCGGTGTCGGATCACAGCCCACCACAGCCACGCCCACCTCCTGCATCGAGCGGGCAATTTCCTGATAGCCGTGGTTGTTCCAGACGATGAACGTGATCGGCAAGGCTTCATCCACGGCTGTCATGATCTCGGGCAGGGAAAACTGCGCGCCACCATCGCCGACGATACAGATAACCGGCGTCTGCGGTGCCGCAACGGCGGCGCCGATCGCGGCCGGAATGCCATAACCAAGCGCACCATAGCCGGTGGCCGCATTGAACCAGCCCCCTGGGCGGTCATGATCGTAGTAGAGATTGCCCGCATAGATCGGTTGCGCAGAATCGCCAACGATGATTGCCCCCGGAACTGCTGCGCGCAGCGCATTCAGCACCTCGACCTGCGCGCGGTAACCCTCGCCGATTTCCTCCCAGGCTGCCGCGCGGGTCAGACCCGCCTGTGTGAGGCCCCAGTCGCCGGAGGGGCCGGCAACTGACGGCAGATCGGCGAGAACCGCAGAAAGAACATCCGCCACATCCGCATGGATCGCCAGCTCAGCCGGGTGTCGGGCCAACTGCTCAGCGCAGAGATCAACCCGGATCAACCCCGGCATCTGTGGCATCACTCCGGTGGCATACATATCGTAATCGGTCGGCCCCAGCTCGGTTCCCAGCGCCAGCACCATATCCGCCGTCTCGATCAGCCCCCGCACCGAGGCGAGGCTGGGGCTTGCGGGCACCGACAGCGGATGGTCAAACAGCACCCCACGCGCATTAACGGTCTGGATCACCGGCGCGCCCAGAAGCTGCGCCAGCTGGCGCAACTGATCGGCGCAGAACCGCGCGCCTCCGCCTGCCAGGATCACCGGGCGCTTTGCTGTCGACAGGCGCTGCGTGATTGCGGCCAGATCCGCGGCGGACGGCCCTGCCCTGTTCACATCAGTTGCCGACGACTGGCCGGTTTGGACCGCCGCCGCCCCTGCAACATCCAGCGGAACCTGCAGATGGGTCGGTCCCGGGCGTGACAACGCGCTGCCGTCAACCGGTGCAAAAACCTGATCGAGCGCCCGCGCCAGACCCTCCGGCGCCGCCACATGCTCCGACCTCAGCGCAACCAGCTGCGCCAGCGCATGTTGATCCGGCAGCTCGTGCAGATGGCCCAGCCCCTGACCGAGAGAGCCGCTTGCGTTGACCCCGGATATCACCAGCATCGGCACCGAATCCGCCCGCGCCTGCGCCATCGGCGTCAGCGTATTGGTCAGCCCCGGTCCGGTGATCACAAAGGCCACACCCGGTCGGCCGGAAACCCGCGCATAGCCATCGGCCATGAACCCGGCCCCCTGCTCGTGACGCGGTGTGATATGGCGCAGGTCTGAGTGCGCCAGCCCACGGTAAAGCTCTACCGTATGCACACCGGGAATGCCGAAAACATGGCGCACGCCCCGTGTTGCCAGCGCCTCAACCAGCGCTTCGCCGACAGTGTGCGGTGCCGCGTCTTGGGCGGACCTGCTCATGCCACCTCCGCCGATCGCTGGCTGGCATGATCGACGATCCGCGTCAGCGCGCGGTCAAAGGCCTCATCCTCAATCGTCAACGCCACCCGGACCCAGCTCCGCAGACTGTCACCAAAAGAGGATCCCGGCATCACCGCAACCCCACCCCGTCTGAGCAGATCCTGCGCATAGGCATCGCCATCCATACCGGTGGCCGAGACGTCAATCATCGCAAACATTCCGGCCTGCGGGCTGTGAACCCGCAATGCCGTGTCGCGGTGCAGCCGCTCTGCCAGTTTCGCCGCACGCATGGCAAATCGCCTACGCATCCCCGCCGCCACCGGTGATCCGTCACGCACGGCCTGCTCGGTCATATCCGCGATGAAGGGCTGGTTACCAAACAGCATTGTTTCCGACAGCGGCAGCAAGCCGTCGCAGAAGGCTTTACTGGCAATGCACCAGCCACTGCGAAATCCGGGTGCGGCATGGGATTTGGAAATCGAGGAGACAACGATCACCCGCTCCGAGAACGCCGCCCGCGCCAGCGGCGAGACAAACTCCGCCGCTTCAAACACCAGCTGTTCGTAGACCTCATCAGAGATGATCCAGAGATCATGCGCCTCGGCCAGTCGTCCAATCGCATCAAGGTCCTCAACCGTCAGAATTGACCCGGTCGGATTATGCGGTGTCGTCAGCAGGATGGCGCGACAGCGCGGCGTGATTTTCTCGGCGATATCATCGGCCTGCATCCGAAAACCATGCTCGGCCCGAAGCGTTACGGGCACCATATCGGCACCGCTTGCCCGGATCACTCCTTCGTAGGTGGCATACATCGGATCGCCGACAAGAACCTCGTCCCCGTGCTGGGCCACACCCATCAGCACCGCATAAAGCGCGGTCTGCGTGCCGGGAAAACACAGGACGTTATCCGGCCCTATAGGCCGCCCCGTGCTGGCGCTATAACGCGCAGCAAGCGCCTGGCGCAGGTTCGCTTCACCACGACCGTCCGAATAACCGGTCCGGCCAGACACCATCGCAGTGCTGGCGGTACGCATCAGCACATCCGGGGGTGGCACGTCAGGTTCGCCGATGGTCATTTCGATGATATCGGCCCCCGCGGCGATCATCTCCCGCGCGGTCAGATGCACAGCCCATTTGGCCCCGCCAAGCCCCGCAAGCCGCTTGGTCACATCGGTCATTCTCATGGCTCTTCCGCCTTATGCTGCAAATTCAGTCCCAGAATTGCGCTGACGGATTCCAATCCGATGGCAGGCAATTCCCCCTCGTCGAAGGCCTCCGGCAAGGCACCGCCCTCCATCCATAGCCCGTCGATCACCGCGTTGCAGGCCACCGCAAGATGATGCAGCCGCGCCGTATCCACCGGTCGCCCTGCCTCGTCCAGCGCGGCGGCGATCAGCTCGCCCAGCTTGTCGCGGAAATAATCATAGGTGCGCTGGTGGATCTGCCGCATGTCGGGATCCTGCTGCACCTTGTTCAAAAACCCAGCCCAAAGCGCCACGGCGGTCGGCTCTACAACGGGCGGGCGCAGCGATGACTCGACGAACCCCGCCAGACGCGACCGGGCATCGCCTTCGATCCCGGCGATCGGCGCATAGGTGAGATCGCTGATGGTGACCATGTGGTGTTCATAGGCCGCGGTCATCAGCTCTTCCTTGGAGGAGAAATAGTGTCGGATCAGCCCCTGGGTCACATTCGCGCGCTCGGCTATGTCGCGCACGGTGGCACCGCGCACGCCTTTTTCGGCCACCAGCTCCAGCGTTGCGGCAATCAGCGCGTCCTTGCGCTCTTCCGCGGTCGCACGCTTAAACTTCCGGCGTTCACCTGACACGGGCTCTCCAATGGCTGAATGGTTGCTGGGATGCAGTAATTATACACTTGCATAATTACGCCAAGTCAGCCTTACTACAAGCCGAAATATGAGGACAATAGAAAATGCCCGATCCGGCTGCCGCTGGCCCTGCCCCGCTTTCAACAGCCCCAGTCCCCGCGTCGGATGCCGGTGCCGCGAACATCCGGGCCGCGGAACGGACCGAGGCGATCCGGGTGAGCGACCTGCACAAATCCTTTGGGTCTCTGGAGGTCTTGAAGGGTGTCTCCCTGACCGCCCGACAGGGCGATGTGGTGGCAATTATCGGCGGCAGCGGGTCCGGCAAATCCACTATGCTGCGCTGTATCAATTTTCTGGAAACCCCCAATTCCGGCGAAATCGTCATCGCGGGCGAAACCATCGCCATGCGCCCCGATGGAAGCCCCGCCGACCGCCGCCAGATCGAACGTATCCGCACCCGGCTGGCGATGGTCTTTCAGCAGTTCAACCTGTGGACCCATCGCACCCTGCTGGAAAACGTGATCGAAGTGCCGGTTCATGTGCTGAAAGTGCCCCGGTCGCAGGCCATCACCCGCGCCCATGAGCTGCTCGCCCGCGTCGGGCTTGGTGACAAGGCGGATGCCTTTCCCGCTTTTCTGTCCGGCGGCCAGCAGCAGCGCGCCGCCATCGCCCGCGCCCTTGCCGTGGATCCCAGCGTGATGCTGTTTGACGAGCCGACATCCGCATTGGACCCCGAATTGGTGGGCGAAGTGCTGACGGTCATCCGCAATCTGGCGGCCGAAGGGCGCACCATGCTGCTGGTCACCCATGAGATGAAGTTCGCCCGCGAGGTTGCCAACCATGTTGTCTATCTCTTTGAGGGCCGCATCGAAGAGCAGGGCCCGCCGGCCGAAGTCTTCGGCAATCCAAAGTCGGAGCGGCTCAAACAGTTCCTCAGCTCAGTCGGATGATTTCGCCATTCGAACAAACAAATAACAAAACAGGGAGACAGTCATGTCCATGAAATCAGACCTCAAACGCACAGCTCTTGCTGCGACTCTGCTGGCTGCTAGCGGGGCAATTGCCCAGGCCGAACCGGTGAAGATCGGTGTCGCCGCAGAACCCTATCCGCCTTTTGCCTCGCTGGATTCATCCGGCCAGTGGGTGGGCTGGGAAATCGACATTATCAATGCCGTCTGCGCTGCCGCCGAACTGGACTGCGTGATCACGCCGGTTGCCTGGGATGGCATCATACCCTCCCTCACCGGCCAGCAGATCGACGCCATCATGGCCTCCATGTCGATCACCGAAGAGCGGTTGAAAACAATTGATTTCTCCGACCCCTACTACAACACCCCGGCGGTGATTGTCGCCGACAAATCCATGGACATCGAGCCGACCCCGGACTCGCTGGCGGGCAAGGTGATCGGCATTCAGGCCTCTACAATTCACCAGACCTATGCGCAGGAATACTTCAAAGATTCCGAACTGCGCGTCTACCAGACCCAGGACGAGGCCAATCAGGATCTGTTTGCCGGCCGTATCGACGCCACCCAGGCCGATAGCATTGCCATGGCCGATTTTGTCGGTTCGGACGCGGGCAGCTGCTGTGAGATCAAGGGCGCGGTGGCCAATGACGAGGCGATCCTCGGCAAAGGCGTCGGCGCGGGCGTGCGCAAAGGCGACGCCGATGTTCTGGCAGCCCTGAACAAGGGGATCGCCGCTATCCTGGCCGATGGCACCCATGCCGATATCACCTCGAAGTATTTCACGACCAGCATCTACTCCGAGTAAGGACATAACGTGACCGGACTCCTCGACCTGTTTGGTCTGGCCGAGAGCGCGCAGCTGTTGTCGCTCTCGCCGCCGGGATGGGGGGGCAACCTGTTACGGGGCCTCGCCAATTCGCTTCAGATCGCTTTTGGCGCATTTGGCATGGGGCTGATTATCGGGCTTTTCGGGGCCTATGGAAAACTCTATGGCGGGCCGATCCTGCGGGATCTGCTCGCCATTTACACCACCGTGATCCGCGCCGTTCCCGAACTGGTGCTGATCCTGATCCTCTATTATGTCGGCACCGATCTGATCAACAGGCTGGCCGCCGGCCTCGGCTATGGCCGGGTCGAAATCAGCGGCGTTGTGGCAGGCATCTGGGTGCTTGGCATTGTGCAGGGTGCCTATGCGACCGAAGTCCTGCGCGGAGCGATCAAGGCGGTACCGCCGGGCCAGATTGAGGCCGCCCGATCATATGGCATGCCCGCTTTCATGACCATGCGCCGGGTTACCATCCCGGCCATGATGAGTTTTGCAACGCCGGGGCTGGCCAACCTGTGGCTGATCGCGACCAAGGACACCGCCCTGCTGGCCATCGTTGGCTTTGCCGAGCTGACCTTGGAAACCCGACAGGCCGCCAGCAGTACGCGGGCTTATTTCACTTTCTTCCTCGCGGCTGGGGCGCTTTACCTGATGGTAACCCTCTGCTCTGGCGTGATTTTCAACTGGATTGAACGTTGGGCCAGACGTGGGCAGCCCTCCCTGCGGGAGACCCGCCAATGAGTGTGCTGAAACCTCTGATGCAGCCTCACCGGCTTGTCCTCATGGCGCTATTCGCAGGCCTAATTGTCTGGTGCGCGGTTTCCCTGCGCTGGGACTGGATTCCAGCCTATGCGCCGCTCGCGCTCCAAGGGCTCTGGACGACGATCTGGATCCTGGTGGTAACCAGTATCCTCGGATTTGCGCTGGCGGTACCGCTTGGTCTCGCCCAGGCGGTTGGCCCCTGGTATCTGTCGGTTCCCGCACGGGTTTTTTGTACCGTCATTCGCGGCACGCCGCTGCTGTTGCAGATATGGCTGCTCTATTATGGGCTGGGATCGCTGTTCCCGCAGTTCCCGTGGATCCGGTCCAGCGAGCTGTGGCCCTATCTGCGGCAAGCCTGGCCATATGCGGTGCTGGCCCTGACCCTGTCTTATGCAGGCTATGAGGGTGAGGTGATGCGCGGGGCCTTCTCAGGCGTTGCCAAGGGCCAGCTGGAGGCCGCCAAGGCCTACGGTATGCCACGCGGCACCATGTTCCGCCGGATCTGGCTGCCACAGGCGGTGCGCAACGTCCTGCCAACGCTTGGGGGCGAAACCATCCTTCAGCTGAAGGCGACACCGTTGGTGGCCACGATCACGGTTCTGGACATCTACGCGGTTTCCTCGCGGGTGCGGTCTGACACGTTTATCGTCTATGAGCCGCTGCTGCTACTGGCGCTTGTCTATATGGTGATTGCCGGGCTGATCACCCTCGCCTTCAAACGGTTTGAGGACCGGATCCCGCAGCGGCAATAATCACCCGCCCAGCAAGATCAAAGAGCCCCCAGGTGCCGCCTTGGGGGCTTGTCCATGTGCCTGCCGGTCCGGTTCACAGGCACCTAGGACAGGATGGTCAGCTGCTCCACATCCCCGTCGATATCGTGACAGGCCGCCAGCAGCCGCTCCTGCAGATGTGAGGTGACGTAATTTCCGTGAAACCGGCTTGGCGCGCGTAGGATCAGACGGCCCCCTGCCCTGCTCTCCCGCGTCAGCGCCTGGATCCAGGCAGCGTAAATGGCCGGGTCCTCCTGGTGCAGGACCGCCTTCGCGAGGCTCCACTCGCTGCCGTCGCTGATATCAGGTGCGGGCGCGGTTGTGCCGGTCATCAGCGGCACCACGTTTTTCTCCGGCTCATCGCTGCCACGCATCCGGTGATCGAAATCTGGTCCGACGGCGGCCCAGCAGCTGCGGGTGTCGTCTAGGATCCGCTCCAGATCAAAACCGTATTCCGTTACCCGCCCCCGCGCGCCCTGCCGTTTCACCACCAACCAGCCGAGTGCGCGCAGCTTGACCATCTCGCGTTTCACCGTGCGTTCGTCGACGGACCACATGCGTGCAATCTCGCGCTGGCCGACTGCCAGCTCATTGCGTTGCCAGTTGTAGCGCGCGGTCATCAGCGTCATGAACCGCAGAACCAGTCGCTGCGGTCCCTTCTCCAGAGACAGGGCATAGGTCCCCATTGCGGTGAGGATATCATATTTCAGTGCCGCGGCCTGACGCCCGACGGGTTTGCTGGCAAGCATGGCTGCCCTCTTGTCTCCATCCGATGGTGGATGGCTGCCTCTGTCGTCTCATGTTTGCCACGAGATCCTGTTGGGTTCATTGTCGGACCGGGTGGCCCGTGGGTTGCGCTGCGTCGCAACTCAGGGTCCTTTTGATCCGAACTCAACGTTCTTTGGTTGGTTTATCTGATTTGCGTCCAGCGATACGATTCTGTCAAGAGCGCTGTTGCCCGAGGGGCTGTTCCAATTCCATTTTTGAATCAAAAATAGGTATTCATGGTATTGGGTGACAGATAGGCTGTCCCCTATTGATCGAAAAATGTCCCCCAATATGCAGGGGCAGCTCTGGGCGCGTCCCCCTATATCAGGGTCGAGTATCCAGAAAACCCGTCAGCGGTGTGGGAGCCCGACCGAATCGCAATCGCCCGATAAACAAAGGGTATTGCCGCCTATTCCTGTCGACGTCCCCACGGGGACAGGACGCTTATTCCTACGATAATAGGTTTTGCGTTTTTTGCAAATTCGGCGTAAACGAGTTTCTAGGTAGAAAAAGCGTCCGCTTGGTGAATAAGGCCGCACTACAGAGATCGAGGAGCAGAGATGTTTACCCATCAAGACCTGGCGAATATGCAGGCACAATCCCTGAAAATGCAGAGTTGGATCCGGCAGCAGACCTTCTCTCCCAAGCTGGAAAAGACGCTTAGGCGCTTCTCCAGCTGGGAGGTGGCCGAGCTGATCTTCAAGGTGAACCAGTCCACCCTGCGTGGACGGCTGGCGGCCGATCCCAGCCTGCCGCAGGGCCATGTCGAGGAAGACGGGCGTCAGCGTTGGTATTCGCTTGAGGAAATCAACGAGCTGCGCCGTCGGCTGAAGGTGAACCGCAAATCGCTGATGCCGGAGCGACCGGCGGGCAAGCGGGCCTTGCGGGTGGCGATTTCCAACTTCAAGGGGGGTGCCGGCAAATCGACCGTAGCGCTGCATTTTGCCCATGCCGCCGCCTTGGACGGTTATCGTGTGCTCTGTGTTGACTTTGATCCGCAGGCCACCCTGTCCCATTCGATGGGGCTGAGCGATGTGACCGAAGACTATACGGTCTGGGGCATCATGGCGCGGGACCTCGTGCGTGAGACCGAACGGATGAACGCCAGTGCGCGCGGCGCCGAGTCCGGCGCCGCCCTGCCCGAGCGGCGCCTGCCAGAAGCGATCACCGGCATGGGCTTGCAGGATCTTCGGATCAGCGATTTTGTAAAGCCGACGAGCTGGCCCACGATTGATGTGATCCCCAGCTGCGCCAATGCCGCCTTTGTCGAATTTGCATCGGCGCAGTACCGCCATCTCAATCCGGAATGGTCCTTCTTTGCAGCGGTGTCGCGTTATCTCGATCAGCTGCCGTCGGACGATTACGACATGATGATCTTCGACTGCCCGCCGGCCATTGGCTATCAGTCTATGAATGCGGTCTTCGCCGCCGATATGCTCTATATCCCGTCAGGTCCCGGATATTGGGAGTATGACTCCACCACCTCGTTCATCGGCCAGCTCTCCGAGGCGCTTGAGGATCTCTCGGCGTTCAACGGGGTTGTCCCTGCGGGGACGTTCAGCCTGCCGAAGGTGTTTCAGGAGGTCCGGTTCCTGCTCACCCGCTATGAATCCGGCAATGACCTGCACCGCGCCATGCGCGATGCCTTCGTCAAGGTCTTTGGCGACCGGATGACGGAACACCCGATTGAGATGACCCGAGCGGTGGAACAATCCGGGCGCTTCCTCAGCTCGATTTACGAAATCGACTACCGGGATATGACGCGCGAGACCTGGCGACGGGCGCGCGCGTCTTTTGACCAGGCCTATATGGAGTTCAAGGGCAACGCCCTGACCGCATGGGCCCAGCTGGAGGATGAGGCATGAGCAAGCGCAGAATGTTCGACATCGATTTTCCGTCGGATCCCACCCCCGCCACGCCCGAGGCAGCCTCCCCTGCCCCGGTGGACCCGCACCCCGGCGCCCCCGCGCTTGAGACGAAATCGGCGTTCCGTTCAGGCGAGGCGCGCCGTGGCCCGATGGCCACCGCCATCAGCGAAAACGCCGAAGCGCTGCGGACACGGGCGGAGGTCGAGCAGAATATCCGGGCAGAGAACGATCGCCTGGCGCATGAATTTGTCCGGCTGAAGACCCTTGGTCTGGTGGTCGATCGGATCCCGCTGGATCTGATTTCGACCAGCAAGCTGATCCGCGATCGCGCCTTCAACCGGGATCCTGAGCTGGAGGAGTTGAAGGAGTCGATCCGCGATCTTGGTCTGTCCAATCCGATCCGGGTGGAAGAGGACGGCGAGGGGTATCAGCTGGTACAGGGCTTCCGGCGACTATCGGCCTATCGCGCGCTTTACGAGGAAACGGGAGAGGAACAGTTCCGCCTGATCCCGGCCGGACTGGTGGCGCGGGGCGAGACACTACAGGGTCTGTACCGGCGAATGGTGGATGAAAACCTGGTGCGCCGGGATATTTCCTTTGCCGAAATGGCGCAGCTCGCGCTCTCCTATTCGCAGGATCCAGAGACGGATTCAGACTCTGTAGAAGACTCTGTTGCGCTGCTTTATGCTTCAGCCGGGCGTCAGAAGCGCAGCTACATTCGCCACTTTGCAGAGCTGCTGGAACTGATTGGAGAAGAGCTGTCCTATGCCGAGGCGATCCCCCGTGCATTAGGGCTGGATCTGAAGAAGCACCTGCTGGAGAACCCGGCCACGCTTGAGCCGCTGCGGCAACGCCTAAGGGAGCGGAGTTTTTCCAGCGCTGAGGAAGAACTGGCCGTGTTGCGGCAGGCGCTCAAGGCCCCTGCATCGGATGTTAGGGAGGCCAGCACCAGCCAGCGCGCCGGCATGGCCAAGACCACGCTGCGCTGTTCTGTCCCTGCGGGGACGGTGCGGTGTCTGGCGCGGGACGGGCGGATTGAAATGGCGATGGAGCGTGATTTCTCGGCGGTTGACCAGCGTCGGCTTGAGGCCGCGATCACGGCTTTCTTTGATGCTCTGGACGGGGATCAGACCTAGCGCTGAGCTGGCCGACACGACGGTATCAACGAGGCTGTCCCTGCGGGGGCGGCCTTTTTTTGAGCCAGGCTTCAGATGGGTGGATTGTCATTGATCATGCTCGCCGCGCTGCTGAAGGGAGCAGAGCATTATCATTGTCCCTGCGGGGACACCCGCCACGCCGCAAGTGCTGGTGAGATGACGCTCGTTGGCGCATCGGGGGATGTGCTGTCCGGTGACTTCTTGGCTGTCGCTCCGGTGGCTCTTGCGTGCTGCGCAATTCGACTAAAAAGCAACCCTCTAAAACTGGTCTTGAGTTTGCGTTAAACTGTCTGAATGGGGCATTAATGGGCGATAATTAAGGCACAATCCTGCCATCGTTCGCCCCGACAACCAAACCAAAGGCATGGCCGTTTTCCGCGGCACCAAGGTTTGGAGTGATCGACATGGCAGCAACAGACAGCGCGCAGGCAGAAAAGACACCGGCGCTGGACCTGCGGGTCCCCGGCGAGATGCGTGACAGCGACGACTGGCTGGTGTCGACATGGAATGCCGGTCAATCGCGCGACACCACGTGGTCACAGGATAATGTCCAGATCAACAGTGACGGCGCGGTTGAGCTGCATCTGACGTCGGATAATGGCGTTGGAGAGCGGCTTTTCACCGGTGGTGAAATCCAGTCCGAAGCGGCCCATGAGACCGGCATCTGGAGCTGGACTGCACAGGCGCCGCAGATGCAGGATGGCACGGTCTTTGGGATGTTCCTCTATCAGGAGGACTATCGGAACGATCGCTGGCTGGAGTTCGATTTTGAATTCGTTGGCGCCAATACCCGTCAGGTTCAATTGAGCATCCATATGGAGGCGGAGGATGGCAGCCGCGTGCGGCTGGCCGATGGCCCCGCGGGGCCGCTGGTCGTTGATCTTGGGTTCGATGCCGCCGAGGGGCTGCATACCTATGAAATCGAATTGACCGGCACCAGCGCGATTTTCCGCGTAGATGGAGAGGTGCGCGCCGATCTCAGCGGGGCTGATATGCCGGGTGGGCTTTGGTACTCCGGGGCGGTCAAGAGCTTTGCTGACCTTTGGGCGGTGTCCGACAATCAAACGGCTTGGGCCGGAACACCTGACCCGGATGCGCCGCCGCTGGTCGCGGTGATTGCGGATGTGTCCCTGCCGGGACAGGAAGATCCCGCCGAGCCGGAGTTCGACAGCGAACAGCGTGGCACGGAGCAGGCAGAGGATCTGTTCGGCGGCGCTGGTGCAGATCTGATCCACGGTGGCGATGGTGCGGATCAGCTGGTGGGCAATCGTGGTTCGGATCACCTCTATGGTGACAAGGGGCAGGACATCCTGCGCGGCAAGGACGGAGATGATTTCCTGTTTGGTGGTCGCGGCCGGGATCGTCTGGCGGGAGGCGGGGGTGACGATCAGCTTGACGGTGGGATCGGTCGTGATCAGCTGCGCGGCGGGGGCGGCGCGGATGTTTTTATCTTCCGCCAGGGCGGGACGCCGGACCGGGTCAATGATTTCTCCCTGTCCCAAGGGGACGTTCTGGATCTGACGCGGTTCAATCTGGATGGTGCGGATCAGCTGCGCTGGCTTGATGGTGAGCGTGGGCGTGGTACGCGCGATCTGTTGCAGGCCGAGGGCGAAGATGGCTGGGTGAATGTTGCGGTGATCGATGACCGGGCGGATGCGCTGACACTGGATCTGCTGATAGCTCAGGATGCGATCCTGTTCTAGACATATGTGTACATTGGTGGCCTACCGTGTGACCGCAGCCCAGCTCTCCCAGGGCAGGCTGTCACGGCCCAGCAGGGCGGGTAGTTGGCGCAGATCCTCCGCGAAACAGCTGCGCAGGTCTGCGATATCGCTGTCGCGCAGGGGCGGCACCACATCACGCATGTTCTGGCTGTTGGCACGCAGCACTGCGGAAACCGGCTTGGTGGATTTTAGCCGGGCCAGGCTATCCTCCAGCCCGGCTTTGCGCAGTTGATCACCACCTGCACGAAGCAGGCTGCGAAGCGCAGGGAGCCGGGCGCGGTCGCTTTCGTTTCGTCGCTCATGCAGCACCGGAGAGCTGTGGCTGTCGTCGAGCCCGGCAAAACGATAGACCGTCTGGGCAGCCGCGACCGGATCGGCGCTGATTTCCTCTGCCAGCAGTACCAACACGCGATCATGGCCGAGGGTGTCGAGCCAGCGCCCCAGATGGCGGCTGTAGAACCCCTGCTCCAGATAGGCCGGATTGTTCGCCAGCCCGTCGTGAAAGGGCAGGGGAGGAATATGGCCCTTGATCACCTCATGCAGGTGGTTGGAATAGGCGCGGGTGACCGGATCGCGCAGCAGGCAGATCACCTTGATGTTCGGATCAAAGGCATTCAGCCGGTCGGGGCAGCGCGGGTCATAGAAATATGAGGGCGATGCCTCAAATCTCACCGTCTTGTCCGCGCCATGGCTGAAATGGCTGCGATACCATTGATAGCCGCGATCGAAATAGGCGCTGAAGAAATCCAGTTCCTTGGGATCCGATACGGCGGCATCAGGATGGGCACCGAGGGCCGCGTGAATGAAGGTGGAGGCGCATTTCTGTGCGCCAATACCCACCAGCGTTGGACCAGCCTGTGCCGCGCTGTTACCGGATGGCGCAAGGGGGGGCGTGGTCATGGCGGGTCTTTCCTGTCGGCGTGGCGATTGCGGCGGTATTGAACGCCAGTCTTAGCACCTCGGATCGGCGGTGCCACGGGAAATGACCCCGTGCATTCCGTCAAACGCCGCTGCCCGGCATCTGGCCTCACCCTGCGGGGACATGCTAGATATGCCGGGAGAAGAGTGGGCAGCATCATGCAGGAACCGGCAGGGCAGGGGCGGATGATTTCGATCATCATGGCCAATCATCAGGGCGCGCCATATTTGCCGGACGCGCTGCGGTCGGTGGCGTCGCAGACTCATGCCGACTGGGAGCTGATCGTGGCCGACGACGGGTCCAGTGACGGATCGTTGGATATCCTGCGAGAGGTTGCACGCCAGGACCCCCGCGTGCGGGTGCTGCTGCATGAAACACCCAGCGGTCCTGCTGCCGCCCGCAATCGGGCGCTGGCGGCGGCCCGTGGCGATTGGCTGGCAATCTGCGATTCCGATGACATCATGCACCCGGACCGGTTGCGGCGCCTGCTGGCCGCGGCAGAGGCGCTGGATGCGGATGCGGTTGCCGATGACATGGTGCATTTCGCGACGGAGCCGCTGGCTGGTCCGCGCAGCGTTCTTGGCAGTGATGCGCCGGAGGTGCCGCGACAGATCGGGCCTGCGGATATGCTGCGGGTGCCGGAACCGGGCACGTCTGGTGCGCAGCTGGGCTATCTGAAGCCCCTGATCCGCCGTCAGGCGCTGGCGGCCTTGCGTTATGATGAGGCGCTGACGATCGGCGAGGATCAGGATTTCTATCTGCGGTTGCTGTTGCAAGGAACGCGTATGTGGCTGCTGCCGGAGGCGCTTTACCTTTACCGGCGACATCCGCATTCCCTGTCACATCGATCGACCCGACGGCAGATTCTTGCGGCGCTTGCTGCGATGGAGGCGTTGCCGGGTCAATTGAGTGCATCACAACATATTGAATTAAAACATATTATAGAAGAGAGGCGGCAAGTGCTACAAGACCGTCTGGCTTTTGAGACGCTGGCAGAGACGCTGAAACAGCGGCGGTTTGGGGCGGCGCTGCGCCAGATCCTGCGGCATCCTGCGCTGGGGTTTCGACTGGTGCAGATCGCCTGGGCGAAGATGCGCAGTATTGGCAGGGGGCAGGGCGGCGGCCAAGCTGGACAGGCCGGTGAGGCTGCGGCGGAGCGGGTCCATCTGATCGGCCCTGCCGATGGGCTGCCGCCGCAGGGAGAGGGTCAACATGTCGTTGTCCCGGACCCCGGCGCCGATGGTGGCCATAGCAGTCTATGGGCGGATCTGTGTTATCGGGCCTCGCGCCGTGTGCTGACTGTGACCTATGGCGACGAGGCCGGGCTATCGGCGGCCTGGCGGATCCCGGCCGCCGCGCATATCAAAGCGCGCGGGGCTGTGGTCTCTGATCTGATGCCGCCGCAGGGCCGCCGGGATGGCTGAGCCGCGCCCGCAGATCTCGGTGATTATGGCCACCCGCAATGCCGCCGCTCATCTGCCGCTGGCGATCCGGGCGGTACTGGCACAGACCATGGCGGATCTGGAGCTGATCATCATTGATGACGCCTCCGACGATGACAGCTGGGCGGTGATCCGTGCGGCTGCGGCCAAGGATCCGCGCATACGGGCGCAACGGCGGCCGCGCTGCGGCGGTCCGGCTCGGGCACGTAATGATGCGCTCGGCCTTGCACGCGGGGACTGGGTGGCGATCTGCGACAGTGACGACAGCCAGCATCCCCGGCGATTGGAGTTGATGCTGGCAGCGGCGCGGGATCTTGGGGCCGATGTGGTCGCTGATGACCTGATCCTGTTTTCAGAGCGACCGATGGTGCGGGGAGAAACCATTCTGGGTGGTCATGCACCGCAACACGCCCGTGCGCTGACGTTGAAGGATCTGGTCCTGAGCGGGGTTGACCCTCAGGGCATCAGTCACATCGGATACCTTAAGCCATTGATCAGAAATCAGCTTCTTCGTGATCTGCGTTACGACCCCGCGCTGCGGATCGGCGAGGATCATGACCTTTATCTGCGTCTTCTGCTGGCGGGTGCGACGATGTGGGTGCTGCCGATGGCGGCCTATCTCTATCGTCGGCACCCGGCGTCGGTTTCGTATCGCAACGTGCCCGAGGATCTGGCCGCACAGATCCATGCGCTGGATGGTCTGGTTGCGCAGGACAGGCGCGAGGAGCTGACACTCCACGCGGGCATTCGTCGGCAGGCACTTCTGCGGCGTCAGGCACAGCTGGAACTGGCGCGGGAGGTTCGCAGCGGTCGGCTGGGCCGCGCCGCCTGGCACGCCGCGATGTGCCGCGATCATTGGCCATGGGTGTTATCCGTCCTGCGCAACCGGCTGGAGCTGAAGCTGGTGGCCGGGATCTCGCGCCTGTGGTGTCGTCCGCAGCGCTGGCGACTGGGCCGTGACGGCAGGGCAGGGGGGATGAGCCTGCCGACAGACAGCGCAGGCGAACTGGACCTCAGCGCCGCGGCGGCGCCGATCTGGGCGCGCCTGTGCTGCGCCGCCTCGCGCAGGCGCATTGATGCGGAGGTGAGTGATGCCCTGGGCAGGTCTGCCCTGTGGATGGTGCCGACGGTTCGACCCCCAGGGGAGCAGAGCTGCGGTGTTGCCGCAGAGACGCGGGCGGGCGTCGCGGCTGGGCGCGCGGCTGGATTGGCGGAGGGGGAGCAGGTAGCGAGGGATAATGGCGGGCGTTTGAGGCGGCATATGGGACGACATGACACTCACGGTTGAACCACCGCAAGACATCGGGCAGCCGAAGGTGTCTGTGCTGCGGCGCGGAGCTGGTCGCTGGTGGTTGACCCGTGGCCATCTGCGCATGGGTTATCTGATCCTAGCGGCCATGTCGGGCACCGGGGTGGTCTATCGGCTTGGGTTCCAGTCGCCCGGCTGGATGGCGCTCTATGTGCTGACGATCCTGTGGTATCTGCGGGACTCGCGGCAGAGCGCTGCCATTCTCTGGCAGGCGTGGCCGGTGCTGATGCCCTGCGTGATTGCAATGGCCTCCACCCTGTGGAGCATCAACCCGCCGGTCACCGCCTATCGTAGTTTCCAGCTGACGATGACAACGCTGATTGCCGTGCGTATCGCCTCTGCCATTCCGGCGCATCATACGATGATTGTTGTCAGCCTGACCTCGGCGGTCGGCGTGGCGCTGTCTTATCTGAATTCCGTCGTGACCTTCCTTGCTCCGGCCTTTCATCCGAACGGGGCGCTGAAGGGCATCTATATGCACAAGAACTCCCTCGCGAAGGCGACGGTGAATGCAGCGCATGGGCTGGTGACGCTGGGGTTCTACTGGCAGCTTTCGATCCTGGGTATTCTGGCGGCGGCGCTGATGATCCCGGTGCTGGGCATGGCCCAATCGGCGGGGGCCTATGTGACCTTTGCCATTCTGGCGATCTATGTGCCGGTGCTTTGGATCCGTCGCTGGGGCGGGACAGCGCGGCGGGTGGCGCTGCTGTTTTCGCTGATGGTGCTGTTCCTGGTGCCGCTCGCGATCTATATCTCAGGCATTGACGCTTTGGGGCTGCTGCTGGAGCGGCTGGGCAAGGACAGCACCTTGACCGGGCGCACGGTGATCTGGGCCTTTGGTCTGGAGGAAATCGCCAAAGCGCCGATTGGCGGCGTTGGGTTTGGGGCGTATTGGTCGGTGCCATCTTACGCACGGCTTTATATTGAGGCCTATGTCGACGAGGGACTCTATTGGTTTCATAACAGCTATATCGAACTGATGGTGGGCAATGGGCTCCTTGGGGCGGTGACGTTCTTTGGCCTGCTGATCGCCGTCGTGCTGCGCTGTTTTCGCTGGTATTTGCAGGATGGTAGCGTGACCTCGGGGTATTATCTCTTCTATGTGCTGATCAATCTGGTCGCGGCGCTGTCGGATAATGTGATCTACAACGAGCATTCGATCCGGCACATGCTGATCGCGATGGCGTGGATCTATGCCGGCCGAGCGCTGGGGCGCTGGCGGGATGTGCCACCCCGGATCTGAGTGTACTTTTGGGGTCTAGCCTGCGTTCTGGTTCTCATCCGGCGCCCGATCGAGCGGTAGCCCCATTGCGGCCTCCAGTGCGGGGTCAAGCTGGCTGAGAATCCAGGTGCGGTCTTCCGGCGTGATCAGGTGGCCGGGGGTCTTGGGTTTTACATCACGGTCGGACCATGACCAGCCATAGTGTCCCTGAGGGACCTGCAAGCGCCTGTTCGGGGGCACCGGGCTTTCGCCTGCGATGCGCGCAATGATGTCTTCGGGGCGCCGACTGATGGCAGCATGGGTGGTGTAGATCACCCGTGCACCGCGCCGGGGCAGGGTCAGCAGCGCCTCTGCCTTGGCGCGACGCAACGCCAGCAGATTTGCAAAGGGCGCGCCGGTGATCGGATGCAGATCCTGGTTCAGCGGCTGACCTTTGCATGGGCTGGTCTTTGGCAGGTCAAACCACGCCGGTACGTCGATCTCGCTGCGCCATTCGGCGCGGATAAACTGCGAAAACGGCAGATCACGCAGCGCTGGCAGGCTGTGCCACGGCTTGCCATACATGCTTTCGAGCCATTGGAACGGATCGCGAAAGATCACGATATAGAGCACATCCGCCGGCAGCGCGATGAGGTTCGGGAAGGCATGTTTCCACATGTCATAGCGCGGGCGTGCAGCGGCGAAGTTCTGCTGGATCAGCTGGTCGAGAAAATTGGTCCCGGAACAGCGCTCACCCAGCACCTGATAATTCAGAACAGGTCGGCCGAGGCAGCGGCGACCTGCTATCCTGGCCTTGCGCAAAAGGGGGGACAGCTGCATCGGCTCTCTCAGCTGTGGTAATAGCGGTCGCGCGACCGTCTGGTTGCCCCGTAGAGCGGCTGAGCGGTGCCTTTGACCTTGGTCAGCACAATGCCGTCGGGACTGCGCCCGCCCTGTTCCAGCTGTCGTAGGGCATTGGTAAAGACCGATTGCCGGGTGGTGTTCCATTGCGCCAGCAGGATCAGAAGGTCCGCGTGCAGGCCGATGATCCGCGCATCGGGCACAACGGAGATGGGCGGGGTGTCAAAAATGATGATGTCCCAGTGATTGCGCGCCACCGACACAAGCTCGGTCAGCCCGCCCTGGCTGAGCAGATCCGCGGCACTGCCGGTTACGGTGCCGGCAGGCAGGATATCGGCCTGCCCCAGCGCACCGGGAAGCACCGCCGCTGCCAGATCACATTGCCCGGTGAGGACATCAAAGAGCCCCGGCTTGCTGTTGCCACTGGCCAGCGGGTCAGACAGGGAATGGCGGCGCAGGTCGCCGTCGATCAGCAGGACCGATTTACCGATCTGCGCCATATTATGTGCCATGGCCGCCGACAGCGTCGACTTGCCATCGCCGCTTTCGGCGGAGGTAAAGACAACCACCTGCGGCGGGACATCTCCCCGCGCCATCAGCAGCGTGGTGCGCAGATTGCGAACAGCCTCGCCATCGCGGGTCTGCGGGCCAAGCGCGCCGGCCTGTTCGGGCCGGATTTTCTGCGAAAACTGGTCCAGCACCGCAATCACAGGCACGGACGTCAGGCCTGCGATCTGCGCTGGGGAATGCAGGCGCGCCCGGGAGAGCTGCAACACGACAACGAGAACAGTGCCGAGAAACCCGCCAAGGAAGACCGACAGGATAAGGATCCGGCCCTTGTTGGGCAGGGCAGGCTGGTCCGGGGGGAAGGCGCGCGAGATCACCCGGCTGTCGGCGCGTTGCAGGCCGATCTGCATGGAGGTTTCACGCAGCCGGTTCTGGAAGTTTTCAAACAGCAGACGGCTGGCTTCGGCGTCGCGTTCGGCCTGCACAACTTCGGTCAGCGCATCGCTCTGGGTGGCGATGGTGATCTCCAGATCGGCCATCGAGCGGCGGATTGCCTGTTCCTTGGCTTCGGCTTCGCGCAGATCACGAGCGACTTGCGCCAGAACCGCGCGCCAGCCAGCCAGCGGATCATCAGCGCGCGCCAGAAGCGCGCTATAGCCGTAGCGGCGGGCGGCGGCGCGCTGCTCCTCGGCTGTTTGCAGGCTGCTCAGTTCGGATTGTTTGGCCCGTTGCGCGGCGACATCCTCGGCCCGCTCGGTCAGCGCGCTGCGCAGGGAAATCAGGCGGTTCTCCAGCCCGATCAACTGTGCGGGGCTGGTCACATCGGCCTGCGCCCGGATGTCGGCAACCCGCCGTTCGTTTGCTTCCAGCTGGCCGCGCAGCTCGGTCACCCGGTCCGCCAGCCAGCCGGTGGCCTGTTCGGTGACGTTCAGCTTCACCGCCACCTGATTTTCGATATAGGTGTCGGCGAAGGCATTGGCGATATCAGCCGCCTTGAAGGGGTTCTCGCTTAGCACCCAGATCGAGAAAATATAGGTGTCCGGGATGTTCACCACCCGCATGTTGGCAAGCAGCGTCTGGATCACCTTTTCGCGGACAAAGGCCGGATCTGGCGGAATGGTCGTGTCATAGACGGGCATCCCGAGGAGTCCCTTGATCAGATCTTTCAGCGTCTGGACAGGATTGAGGCCGGGATCGCGCAGCATCATGTTGAATTCCGGGTCGGAAACAAGATTCAGCCGGTCGACGATCTGACCCGCCAGTTCCCGACCGCCAAGGATGTGGACCTCGGTTCGGATCACCTCATCCGTGGCGGAAAGGCTGCTGACCACGCTTTCGATATCGACCACCTTTTCGTCGCGGGTGTCCAGCACCAGCTGTACCTCGGCACCGTAGAGCGGAGTGGCGGCGAGATAGGCCCGCCAGATGCCCAGAAACAGACCGAGCATGACACAGGCAGCGATGACCCAGCGGCCGCGCCAGATGATTGCAAAAATGGCGCCGAGATCGAGCACCTCCTGGCCGTCATCCGCGGCAAAGGACGTCTTAGGCGTGGACACGTTGGTTGACCCCATCGTTATTGGTTTGCCCACGGCCCGCCCTGCGTTGCGCGACGCCGCAGGGGTGGCAAGTAGGTTGCAGTGCCAAGTTCATCAGACTGCGCGCAAAAATCAATCTGTCGCAACATAATCGGATCCTTTAGACAGGTCCATAACACGGAATGGAACAAAGACCATGGGCATGAGCGGTCAGAGAGGCAGGGAGGGCGCCAGCGCTGCACCCAGGGGCATTGATATGCGGGTGCTGGTGGTGATCCCGACTCTGAATGAAGCGGCTGCGATCCGTCCCTGTCTCGAAAGCCTGCTGCGCGACCCGCTGCTGCGCGATCCAGATCGGTCTGCGCTGGTGGTGGCGGATGGGGGCAGCGATGATGACACGGTGGCCATCGTCGAGAGCTTGGCCGAGACAGCGCCGATCAAGATACATGTGCTGCATAATCCGGACCGGATTCAGTCCGCAGGCATCAATCGGGCGGTTGCTGAATTTGGCGGCGGCTTTGATGTGCTGCTGCGCTGTGATGCCCATGCGATCTATCCGGCGAATTATGCAACCGCCCTGTGCGCGGCGCTGCGGGAGAACGATGATCGTGCGGCGGTCGTGGTGGCGATGCAGTCCGAAGGACGCAGTGAATTCGGCAAGGCGGCCGCCTGGGTCGTGGATACGCCCTTCGGATCGGGTGGTGCGGCGCATCGGGGAGGTCGGACCTCGGGCTATGTGGATCACGGGCATCACGCGCTGATGGATCTGCACTGGTTCCGCCGGGTTGGCGGTTATGATGCGAGTTTCAGCCACAATGAGGATGCTGAGCTGGATTGGCGGTTGCTGGCGGCCGGAGGACGTATCTGGCTGGCCGGTGATGTGCGGCTTGGCTATGTGATGCGCAGCACGCCTGTCGCGCTATGGCGGCAATATCAGAACTATGGCGCAGGCCGTGCGGCAACATTGATCAAACACCGAATGCGGCCACGGCTGCGGCAGATGGTGCCGGTTGCCAATCTCCTCCTATGTGGACTGGCACTGGTCGCGGCACCCTTCTGGCCCTTGGCTCTGATCTGGCCGCTGGTTTACCTGACTGTGGTGATTGTGGTGACGGGCATCGCCTGTCTGCGGCTGGGGGGTGCCGGGATCTGGTCCGGGGTGGCTCTGGTGCTGATGCACATGGGCTGGGCGCTTGGTCTGGTGCGGGCGATGGCGCGGCATTCTGTTCAATCGGCCCTGGCGGGTGCGGCGGGGCGCAGGGTGAAGCGATGAGCGAACGGATTTCGATATTACTCTGCACCTATCGGCGCCGCAGCGTGGTGGACACATTGGAGAGCCTGGCCGCTTTGCGCGCACCGCAGGGCTATACGATAGATATCATCGTTGCGGACAATGATACCTCGCCGTCGGCGGACCACTGGGTGCGCGGCTGCGCGACCTCGTGGCCGGTCAGCTATGTCCACGCGCCGGCACGCAATATCTCTCTGGCCCGCAACGCCTGTCTGGCCATGGCGCGCAAGCGGCGGTCGGATTGGGTTGCCTTTGTCGATGATGATGAGGTGGTTCCGCCCGACTGGATCGAACAGCTGATACGCCGCGCCATGGAGACCGGCGCGGATGTGATTTCAGGGCCGGCCATCGCACGTTACCCGCAGCAGGCGCCGCAATGGATGGTTGATCAGGACTGGCACAGCAACTGGCCGGAACTTCGCGCCGGCAATGGCGGTGGGGTGCAGTTACAGACCGCCCATAGCTGCAATGCGCTGATGCGGTTTGCCGGTCGCCCCTGGGAGGGGCTGGAGTTTGATCTCTCTCGCGGCACGAGCGGCGGCGAGGATACCGCCTATTTCTTTGCGCTCTCACATCTGGGCGCGCAGTTTGCGATCTCGGCCGATGCGGCCGTCTTTGAGGTGGTTGCGTCGGATCGGTTGCATCTGGGCTGGTTGGCAAAACGGCGGTTCCGCATGGGGCAGAGCTATGCGGCCAGCGCATCGGGGCTGCTGGCACGGACAAAACTGGCTGGGGCGGCGCTGGCCAAGGTTGCCTATTGTGTCGTTGCGACCCTGCCTGTCCTGCCTGTCGAGCCGCGCCGGAATTTCTGGCTGTTGCGGGGGCTGCTGCACCTGGGCGTGCTGGCGGGATGTTTTGCCCTGCCACAGCCGCAGATCTACGGCGGAGCAAAGGATCAAGAGCCGTCGCCGCAGCGGATCCGTGGCTGACATATGGCGCAGTTGCTCTGTTTTGCCTCCGATCTGACTGACGTGGCCCAGCTGAGACGGCTGGAGTCTTTTCAGGCGCTTGGGCATGAGGTGATCTCGGTGTCATCGCGCAAGGGGCCGTTGCCGCAGGTGAGCTGGCTGAACATTGATTTGGGCGAGATAGGTCAACACGGGCTGTTGCGCCGGGGGCGTCTGGCGCTCTCCACTGCGTTGCGTGACCCACGGCTGCGGCCATTGGTGCAGCAGGCTGATCTGCTGGTGGCGCGCAATCTCGATATGCTGGCGCTGGCCGCCGCGCTGCGGCGGCGGAGCGGCAGCGCGGCGCCGCTTGCCTATGAGGTGCTGGATATCCATTCGCTGTTCGAGGGCAGCGGCCTGAAACCCCGGATCGCCCGCTGGGTCGAGCGGCGGCTGATCGCGGCGGCGGAGGTGCTGTGGCTGTCCTCGCCCGGTTTTCACGAAGGGTATTTCGTGCCGGTACAGGGTTTTGTTGGGCCCTGGCAACTGGTGGAGAACAAGATGGTCGTGCCGGACCGCATGTCACGACCCGTCGCGGGAGGTTTTCATGGCGCGGCATCCGGGCCGTTGCGGCTGGGTTGGATCGGCGCCATACGCTGCCGACCGAGCTTTGAGCTGCTGCTGAGGGTGGCGCAGCAAATGGGGGCGGCGATCGAGGTGCATGTTCACGGCAAGATCCACGACCATGTCTTGCCTGATTTCCATGACCGGATCGCCGGGCTCGGTAATGTCATCTTTCACGGGGCCTACGCCTACCCGGAGGGTCTGGCTGCCTGCTACCGCGGCTGCGATGTGGTCTGGGCGCAGGATTTGTGGCAGGCGGGTGAGGCCCGCGCCGGTGGCAATTCGGATCTGCTGCTGCCGAACCGCCTTTATGAGGCCGGCTGGCACGGCTGTCCGGTGATCGCCGTGGCGACGACGCAGACCGGCCGCCAGATTGAGGAGACAGGGCAGGGCTGGACCCTGCGCCGTGCTGATGCCGCCGAGCTGGTCGGGCTGTTGCAGCAGCTGACGCCGGACCGGATCGCCGCCTGTCGCAATCGGATCGCGGCGCTGCCCGAGACGATGTTCCGTCAGACCGCCGATGATGTGACGGCGTTGCTGGCTTCAGCCGGGATCGGCGTTCCGGGCCAAAGGCGTGAGACCGGGCCGAAGAGATGAGGCCCCGTCAAAGAGCGGCTCGTAGAGTGACATAAAACGCTCACCGCCGCGCTGGAGAGACAGGTTCTCCAATACGTAATCGCGGGGGCGATAGTTTGGCAGCGCCGTCCAGAAGCGATCAAACTGTTCTTCCATATTGTCGATCTGGAACCGCATCCCGCAGCGGTCATCGAAATAGGGCACCGAACTGGGGGTGACGTCACCCTGTGCCAGGATCCGCTGTGAGGGGTCAACCAGCACCCCCTCATCCCAGGCAAAGACTGGCAGGTTCGCCGACATGGCTTCCTGATAGGCCAGCCCTTGGGTTTCATGTTCGGTGCAGAAAAGTACCGCACGGCTGCGGCCCACCAGATCGCGGTACTGCGCGGGCGTATGATGCCCGTAGTCCAGTTCGCGCCAACTGAGCCCGCGCGCGGTCAGCATGTCACGCAGGGGCTGGAGCAGATCGCATTCGCGGGCGGTTTCGCGATGCCAGCGGACCTTGTTGTAGAAGAGCAAATCAATCGTTTTTCTGTGACCCGACATATCGGGCCAGGCATCGGTGTCGATGCCCACGAACATCGGTGCGAATTGTGCGCGTGTCTCTGCCGGATTGAGCTGGATCGGCCAGGCTGACGGGTAGGTCACGACTTTCAGGTTCACCTGTTCGCGAAGCGCTGCAAGGTCGCTGCTGTCCGGCACGCGTCCGGGACCGTAAATGGCAGGGTTGCGCAGTCCAAAACGGGCCAGCGGCGGCAGATATCCACTCAGGCCGATCGGGTGATCCGGATGTCCGCGGGCAAAGTCGAAGTCATTTATCACCACATCGTGACCGAGACGCCGAAGGCTTTTGGCAAGATTCGTGAAGGCGACGTAGAAGCCGGTTCGCGGTTGTGCGCCTTTCATCAGGCGATAGCCATAGCGCAGGCGCTCACGCAGCTGCGACAGGGTTTGGCCGTGTGGGACATCGTAGGCTTTCAGATCATAGCCATCAAAGAACAAAGGGATTTTCACGATGGCAGGTCCTGGGCGCTGACCGGAAATAGGGTGCTGTCACCCTAACAGCCGCGCGGGAAGAGGTCGATGGTCTGGGCGCTTTGGTCTGTTTTTTCGACCGGTCGTTAAAATGCTTTGCATATTTTGCGCAGGGTTATTTTCGCCCGGAGGGCCTTTGTTAACGGGTTCAGGGCAAGCTGCGCCGGTGTTTTGAAAGGTGGAGTATACGATGTCGCTAAGAAAACTAACAACCGCAGCGGTACTGGCCATGGCCCTGCCGACGCTTGGACTTGCTCAGCAGGGCGTGTCAGAGACTGAAGTTCGATTTGCACAGGTCGCCGCACTTGAGGGTCCCGCTTCGGCGCTGGGGCAGGGGATGCAGCTTGGCCTGCAAGCCGCGTTTGCCGAGGCGAATGCTGCGGGTGGTGTTCATGGACGCAGCATCGTTCTGGACAGTATGGATGACAGCTATGAACCCGACCGATCGGCCACGCTGGTCAAACAGGTGATTGCTGATGATCAGCATATTGGCCTGATCGGCGCTGTTGGCACCCCGACCGCATCGGCAACGCAGCCGATCGCGACCGAGGCTGGCATGCCGTTTATCGGCCCCTTCACCGGTGCTGGTTTCCTGCGCGATGCAAGCCACGGGAACATCTTCAACGTCCGTGCCACATATGCGGCGGAAACCGAAGCCTGGATTGCCCATCTGGTGGATGAGCTGAACATGAGTTCCATCGCGCTGCTCTATCAGGATGATGGTTTTGGTCGCGTAGGCCTGGCTGGCGTTACCGCGGCACTGGAAAAACGCGGCATGACCCTCGCCGCCGAGGGCACGTATACCCGCAATACCACCGCTGTGAAGAAGGCGCTTCTGACCATCCGCAAGGCCGAACCGGATGCGGTTGTGATGGTTGGCGCCTATAAGCCGGTTGCCGAATTCATCAAGCTGGCGCGCAAGCTGAAGTTCAATCCGACCTTCGTGAATATTTCCTTTGTGGGGTCCGACGCGCTGGCGAAGGAACTGGGCGAGGCCGGTGAAGGTGTGATTATCAGCCAGGTTGTGCCGTTCCCATGGGACACTTCGCTGCCAGTCGTGGCGCAGTACCAATCCGCACTGAAGGCGGTGGATGCCGCAGCCGAGCCGGGTTTCGTGACACTTGAAGGGTATCTGACAGGTCGTCTGGCCATCCGCGCTCTGGAAGAGGCAGGTGCCGAGCTGACCCGTGAAAGCTATCTCGCGGCCTTCGCCGGGCTGAGTGAGGTGGATCTGGGCGGAGTCACCATGCGCTTTGGTCCGGATGACAACCAGGGCATGGATGACGTCTTCCTGACCCATATCGCCAAGGATGGCAGCTTCCAACCTGTCGTGGCAGGCGGCGAATCCTGAAAAAGCGCCAGATTGAGGCATGTCTGATGCCTCAATCACCCGGCCTCTGCCGGATTTCTGTGCAAAACCGAGTGGTTTTAATGGACTCATGGGGCGAATAATGACGAAGCAGACACGTAAACGCGCGACACGGCGGTGGAATCCGTTGTCCAGTATTCGCGCCAAGATGTTTCTTATCCTACTGGCGATGGCCGGTACTTCGGGTGCCATCGGCTATGCGGTGACGCGGGCGTTTGAACAGGTGGCGGGAGATGTGCATGTCCTGTCCGGGGAAAAGCTTCCTGAACTGGAACTGAGCGGTCAGATGACCGCTGCTGCGGCCCGAACCAAGGACGCGATGGTTGCGGTGATGCTGGCTGATACGCTGAATGCGCTCGACTTTGCCAAGAGCGATGTGACAACGGCGGTTCGCGCTCTTGATAGCGCGGTGGAACAGCTGCCCGAAGTGCTCCGTGATGAATTCAAACCAGATCTGGTTATGGTCGAGGAGGCGCTGGATGCCTCCATTGACGCCCGTACCATTGCTTTCAAGAATGCTGCGGCAGTGATCGCGATGACGGCCGAGCTGCAGGAAATGAGCAGCGCCATGCAGGTCACGCTCGCCGAGATGGCAAAGGAGGCCTATTCGAACCTCACCAAAGGCGGTGAGCAGACGATGTCTGCAGTCGATGCGACTTTGACCGATCTGGTCGAGGTGAAATTTGCCACCCTGCAGTCGCTGTTGCAGGCGCGTGCGGAAATCAACCTGATTTCCGGTATCGCCCTTGCCATCGGCGATACCAAGGACCGTGCCATGCAGTCGATCCTGACCGATCTGGCCAAGGCATCGGATGGCCGTCTGAACGAGGTGATCAACACGCTGGAGGTCGAGGCGCCTGGTGTCGTACCGATCTTTGCCATCCGTGATGCTGCTGCGGTGCTGCAGAAGGCGGTTTCGCGCGCGGGTGCTCAGTCCAGCGCCCTGCGTCAGGAGGTGCTGAGTGCGCGCCTGTCAAGCGATACCGAACTGGCCACTGCGGTCGATGACATGGTGTTTGAGGTGACATTGGCGGCTGACGATGCCAGCACCGACAGCAAGAAGGCAATTCAGGGTCTGCTTGCGAATGAGGTCGGTTTTCTCAACACATTGCTTGAGATCAATACCTGGATCAGCAATTTCCAGGTCGCAGCATTGGATGTCGTGACCGCGCAGGGTCTGGTGCAGACCCGCGCTGCTGCCGAACCGATGGAGCGAGCCGCTGCCGCTCTTGCAGACTACAAGACGTTTGACGAAGGACGGCTGGCCGCGCAGCTCGACGAGATCATCACGCTGGCGGCACCCGATCAGGGGCTGGCGGTTTTCCGAATTGCCTCGCTCACGGCAGACGCGGATGCGACCAAAGCGGCCAATGCAACCGCCAATGCGGTGCTTCAGATCGCGAGCCGTGCCTCGCTTCTTGGCTCCGGCAGCCGGGGTGAAATTGCCTATATGGCCACCGACATTGCAGCGACCGTAGACGAGGCTCGCGCCAATATCGAACGGATGCTGATGGTGGCGGGCGGGCTCCTGATGGTGGCGCTGCTGCTGACCCATTTCCTGGTCCAACGACCGCTCAACGCGATCAGCCGGACCACCGAGCGGCTCGCCGATGGTGATCTGAGCCCGATCAAGGGATTTGAGCGCACCAGCGACGAGATCTACCGCATTGCACAGGCATTGACCGTGTTCCGTGACGGGTTGGTGGAGAAAGAGGAACTGTCCAAGGCCACCGAGGAGGAGCGCGCGATCCATCAGGCGCAGCAGACCGCTGCCGTCACGGCGATCGGTCAGGGTTTGGCCCGGCTTGCACAGGGCGACCTTTCGGCGCGGATCAACGAAGAACTGACCGAGGGCTACGCCCAGTTGCAGGCGGATTTCAATCAGACGGTTGAGACCTTGAGCAGAACCGTGATGGATATGGTGGATGTTGCCTCTTCCATTCGCAATGGCGCCGATGAGATCAGCCAGGCTTCCGATGATCTGTCGCGGCGGACCGAAAGCCAGGCGGCGACGCTGGAGGAGACTGCCGCTGCCCTGGATGAGCTGACAGCCAGTGTGAAATCCGCAGCTGAGGGCGCGCGTTCGGTTGAGACCACCACCCAGGCCGCAAAGAGCGAAGCGATCGAGAATGGCAGCGTTGTCAGCAGCGCGGTCTCTGCGATGACGGAAATCGAGGAGAGCTCCAAACATATCGCGCAGATCATCAGCGTGATTGATGACATTGCGTTCCAGACCAATCTTCTGGCTTTGAACGCCGGTGTCGAAGCGGCGCGCGCTGGCGAAGCGGGTCGTGGGTTTGCGGTTGTTGCCTCCGAAGTGCGTGGCCTGTCGCAGCGCACATCCGAGGCGGCGCGGGAAATCAAGACATTGATCAGCGAGAGCTCGAAGAAGGTCGACTACGGTGTCGAACTCGTCGGCAAGGCTGGCACTGCGCTGAGCGGCATCGTGGCACAGGTCGGGCAGATCTCGCAGCAGGTCTCCGATATCGCCGATGGCGCGACGGCCCAGTCCACCGGGCTGCATGAGATCAATATCGGCATGTCGCAGCTGGATCAGGTGACCCAGCAGAATGCGGCAATGGTGGAGCAATCCACCGCCGCCAGCCATATGCTGCGCGGGGATGCGACCAAGCTGGCGGAGCTGGTGGCGATTTTCACCGTAGCAGGAGACGGCTCCGAGACGCCGGAGGCGGTGGTCGATGCCGCTGAGCAACACACCTCCGGTGACGGCTGGGAGGAGCAGGACATGTGGGCTGATGAGCCGGAAGATTGGCAGAACACCGGCTAAGCCTATCCTGATTTAGGTGTCGATTCATCTGTGACCGCAGCCGCCTTTGCGCCGCTGCGGTCGCGGTTTTTGGGGGGACGTTTCTCGGAGCCGCTAAAGACCCGTGTCAGGATCGCGAAGAGAGCGCCGTCGCATCCGGCCTGTATTCTGGCAGCGCGCGCTACAGGGCGTAGAGATCGGATCCGCAAAGCCAATAAGACTCATCGCCTAGCGGCGCGGATGGAGATCATCACCAATCGCGGCATGTCGGTGCTGTCGCCCATGGCCATGCTTGGCCAGATGCGGGTGATCGTCGGGCAGTTCAGGGTGATCATGCGCCACCATATCGGCATTTCCGTGCCACAGCTTCGCGGCGAGCAAGAGACCGACGGCGGCAATCAGCCCGAGCACCATAAAGGTCGTGTTGAAACCGGCGCGGGCGCCGATCTGCCCTGCCAGCGGATAGGTCACCAGCCAGCAAGCATGGCTGAGGGCAAACTGTGCGGCGAAGAGCGTCGGGCGATCTTCTGCATTAGCCGAGCGTCGCAGCAACCGCCCCGTTGGCGTCAGGGCCAGGCTGAAGCCAAAGCCAAGTACCATCCAAAGAACAACCAGAAGCAGGAAGCTGTTGGCCAAGGGGCCGAGAAAGAGCCCGAAAGTGAGGATGCCGCCGCCTGCCAGCATCGGCGGACGGTCCGGCATATGGTCCAGCATCCGTGGCAGCAGCAGCGCGGCCAGCATCGATCCGCCGCCAAAGGCCGCAAGGGCGATGGCCACCTCGGGTTCCTGCAGGCCGAAGCTGCCTTTCACCAACACAACCGTGTTGACGATGACCATCGAGGAGGCCGCCGCAACGACAAGGTTCAGTGCCAGCAGGCCCCGCAGTCGCGGCGTCGCAAGATAGAGCCGTATGCCACGCGTCGTGCGAGCCCAGATCGTGCGCGGTTTGCCAGGCTGGGGTGATGGGATCGGCACGGAGAGCACCAATAGGGCAGAGGTCAGAAAACCGATGACCGTGCCTGCAAACAACATCGGGAAACTGACCACGGTCAGCAGCGCAGCCGCAAGTGCCGGCGACAGCAGGCTTTCCAAATCATAGGCAAGCCGCGACAGCGAGAGCGCGCGCGTATATTCTGCCTCATCCGGCAGCACATCGGGAATGGTCGCCTGAAACGTCGGCGTGAAGCCCGCAGAGGCGGCCTGCATCAGGAAAATGAGGCAATAGATCTGCCAGATCTCGGTGACAAAGGGCAGCGCGAGCGCCACACCAGCGCGGATCAGGTCGAGCGAGACCAGCATGGTGCGCCGGGGCAGCCTATCGGCCAGGGCGGCCGCGATTGGAGCGAGGCCGACATAGGCCACCATCTTGATCGCGAGGGCCGTGCCGAGAACAACGCCGGCGTCCTCCCCTGCGATCTGCCATGCCAGCAGGCCAAGCGCGACCGTCGCCAGCCCGGTGCCGAGCAGCGCAATGACCTGTGCGGCCAGCAGGTGACGATAGGTCCGATTTGCAAGAACAGTGAGCATTCCGACCTATTCATATATGTTGACTGGAATTACCGCGCAGCGCAGCCGCCAGATCTCTCGTGATCAGGGCGCGGGATTGCCTGGTTTGGCTGGCCTGTCGGCGTGGTCTGTTTCCCGCTGACCCTAGCCCGCCGCAGGCGGTGTGGCAATCGCGGCGGCGACACGTTCGGCAGTTAGATGCGCCTGGGTTTGCAGCCAGTCGACAAGCGTGCTCACCTCAGGCCGATGGCTGTTTCGATCCGAGGGCAGCACCAGATGATGGCCATGCTGGGTCGACAGGGCAATATCGCTGGCGCGGCGCAATGTGCCGCGCTCAAGATACGGCTGGGCAAAGACATCAGCAACCAGAGCAACGCCCAGACCACGGTTGGCCAGTTCAAGTGCAATCAGCGATTGGTCGACCTTGTAGGCTGGTTCGGGGACTGTAACGCCGGGGGCGTGCAGCGCAAAGAAATGGCGCCAGGTGTCGACAACGCCGGTCATTTCGATCAGTGGCAATCTGTCCAATTCGGGGCAGGGGGAAGTGCCTAGCAGGCTGGGTGTCGCCACTGCAATGACCGTGTTCTGGAGCAGCGGCAAGACGGGGCCATCGCGCCAGCTGCCATCGCCATAGCGAATGTCGACATCTATCGATTCGCCCTGCGACAGCTCACTCCATGATGACGACAGCACCCGAAGCCGACTGGCGGGATATTGTTTTCTGTAGTCGCCCAGCAATGGCATCAGCCACAGGAGGTTCAGAGACGTGAGACAGCGCAGGGTCACCTCCTGCTCGGTCCCTTTGCCAAAGAGATTGCAGGTGGTCGCGTCAATATCGGCAAAAGCCTTGGCCACCACGGGCAGATAGGCATGTCCCAGCCGTGTGAGGCTGAGCAGCTTGTGGTCGCGGCGGAACAGCTTGTGGCCCAGCTGCGCCTCAAGCCCGCGAACCTGATAGCTGACCGCAGAAGGTGTGAGGCCCAGCTCCTCCGCCGCCAGGGTGAAGCTGCCGTGCCGCGCACTGGCATCAAAGGCACGGAGCCAACTCATCGGAGGAAGATCGCTGTACATAGGCGCAGAATACCCATGCTGCGAATTTTTTTAAGGTAGCGACGAACTATTTTTCGTTTCCGCTTTGCGATCAGCTTTGTCACGATCTGACGATAAAGACTTTGCGGACGGTCAGGCAGTGACGCGATTTGACTACATTATTATTGGCGCAGGGTCTGCGGGATGTGTGCTGGCGGAACGGCTGAGCCGCTGCGGCCGCCATAAGGTGCTTGTCCTTGAGGCTGGCGGGCGTGGGCGCTCCCCCTGGATTGCGCTGCCTCTGGGCTACGGCAAGACGTTTTTTGATCCTGCGGTGAACTGGAAATATGAAAGCGAACCCGAGGCGACGCTCGCGGGGCGGCGCGGCTACTGGCCGCGTGGCAAGGGGGTTGGTGGTTCGGGCGCAATCAATGCTCTGGTCTATGCCCGCGGGGTGCCGCAGGATTTTGACGATTGGGAGGCCGCGGGCGCGACGGGCTGGAACTGGGAGACCGTGCATCAGTCCTACAAGGCGATGGAAACCCAAGTGGCGCCCGATGGGCGGCGGCAGGGAAGCGGTGCGCTGCATGTGCAGGATGTATCGGACCAGATACACCCGGCGAACCGGCATTTCTTTGCCGCGGCGGCTGAACTGGACCTGCCGAGTACCGGCAATATCAACGATCCCGGTGGCGAAGGCGCGGCGGTCTATCGGATCAACACAAGCGGTGGTCGCCGGATGCATTCGGCGCGGGCATTTCTGGCACCCGCGCTAAAGCGGATGAATGTGACCTTGATGACCGGTGCGCTTGTGGAACGGATCATTTTTGACGGTCGGCGTGCCGTTTCGGTACAGCTACGGCGGCGCGGCAGATTGATGACGATATCGGCCGGACGTGAGATCATCCTGTCCGCCGGGGCTGTTGCCTCGCCCTGTCTTCTGCAGCAATCGGGGATCGGTCCTGCGGATCTGCTGAGCAGGCACGGGATCGAGGTGGTTCAGGAGCAGGCCCATGTTGGTGGCAATTTGCAGGACCATCTGGGGATCAACTATTATTTTCGCGCCACAGAGCCGACCCTTAACAATGTGTTGTCGCCCTTGACCGGAAAGCTCCACGCCGCCCTGCAGTATGCGATACGCCGCACGGGCCCGCTGGCGCTGTCGGTGAACCAATGCGGCGGGTTTTTCCGCAGTGCGCCGCATCTGGGCCGCCCTGACCAGCAGCTCTATTTCAATCCGGTGACCTATACCACTACGCCTGACGGCAAGCGTGAGGTGATCCAGCCGGATCCGTTTGCCGGGTTCATTATCGGCTTTCAACCCGCCCGTCCGACCAGCAGGGGCCGGATCGACATTCGCAGCGCCGACCCAACTGCCGCTCCGCTGATCCAGCCCGGTTCTCTCGCGACTGAGGAAGACCGCGCGCAGGTTATGGCAGGGGGGCTGCTCTGCCAGAGGTTGGCAGGCACATCGGCATTGACCCGGCTGATCGAGGCTCCAATGGGGCCTGATCTGCGGCAGATGACAGATGCCGACATCCTGTCGGATTTCCGCGAACGCTGTGGCACGGTGTTTCATCCGGTCGGGACCTGCCGTATGGGGGCGGATGCAAGCACCGCCGTTGTCTGCCCCAAGCTGAAGCTGCACGGGTTTGACGGGCTGCGGGTCGTGGACGCCTCGGTCTTTCCCAATATCACCTCGGGCAATACCAATGCTCCGACTATGATGCTGGCCCATCGGGCGGCTGATCTTATTCTGGAGGCCGGATGAATACGCCCTATTCAGCCTCGGGTGCGGTGCCGCTGCAGGATGATCGCGGACAACAGGACATCGGGCCGCGCATTTGCCGGATTGAGACATTCTGCACGCCCTTGGTGGGGTTTGTCCGGGTTACCTCGGAGGATGGCCAGCAGGGTTGGGGGCAGGTTTCGACCTATAACAGCGATCTGACCTGCGAGATCCTTCATCGGCAGGTGGCGCCCTGGGCCTTGGGCCGGGGTATGGATGCACTTGAGGCGGTGATCACCGAGATCCCGCTGCGCGAGCATAAATATCCGGGAACCTATCTGCGGCGTGCGATGGCGGGCTTTGATACGGCGGTGTGGGATTGGCGCGGCCGGGTGGCCGAAAAACCAGTGGCGGTGTTGCTGGGCGGGTCGCCGGGTCCGATCCGGGCCTATGCCTCTTCGATGCGGCGCGATATCACACCACAGGACGAGGCGGACCGGCTCAAGGCCCTGCGTGACAGCCACGGGTTTGACGCATTCAAGGTGCGGGTCGGCGCCGAATGCGGCGAAGACCGGGATGAATGGCCGGGGCGCACGGAGACGATCATTCCGACGATCCGGGCAGTATTGGGAGATCAGGTCTCCCTGCTGGTTGATGGCAATTCCGGGTTTTCCCCGAAACGCGCCATTGAGGTAGGTCAGCGCCTGCAGGACCATGGGTATGAGCATTTCGAGGAACCCTGCCCCTATTGGATGCTGGAGCAGACGGCGGAGGTGACCCGCACGCTGGATCTGGATGTGGCGGGCGGTGAGCAGGATTGGGATTTGCAGGTCTGGCGTCGTATGATCGAGATGCGCGCGGTTGATATCATCCAGCCGGATATCCTGTATCTGGGCGGGATGACGCGAAGTATGCAGGTTGCGCAGCTGGGTGCGGCGGCGGGGCTGCCCTGCACGCCGCATTGCGCGAACCTGTCTCTGGTCACCCTGTTCACGATGCATATGCTCCGCGCCGTCGATCTGCCCGGGCGTTATCTGGAATTCTCTATCGAGGGCGATGACTATTATCCCTGGCAGCGGGATCTGTTTGTCACTGATCCATTCCGCATCGACAACGGTCAGGCGACGGTCACTGATCAGCCCGGCTGGGGGATCGAGATCAACCCGGAGTGGCTGTCAAAGTCGACATATAATTGTAGCGAGATTTAGATGTGCCCTGTGCGCTTCTGACGGCCGGTTGGTTCGGCGTCAGGGCGCTACCGAGCTGGCGCGCGAGTGGGGGTGTCGAGAAATTGACAAAAATACTCGTCTTTGCGGTTGCAGAGTGACCCGTGTCGCCCCATTTGTGGGCCAAGATGCCCGGTAACGCATAAGGTTCGATATGCCCAAGACTCCCAGCCCCTGCATTGATGTCTGCAAATTCAAGCGTGAGGGACATTGCATCGGCTGTTCGATGACCAAGGCCCAGAAGTCGCTGTTCAAAGCGTTGAAGAAAGACAGCCACAGGCGCGCGTTTGTCAGGATGCTGACCGCGCAGCAGGGCCAGCTGGGAAAATACACGCATTGGGACCTTGCCTACCGCAAGAAACTGGCAAAACGAAAAATCGCGGCAGAGGAGATCCTCTGACCGCGATTATATGTCTTTGCCGGTCTGGGTTGTTCACCCACCGCCGTTGTCGTGTCAGCCCGCCAGATGCGAGCGCAGGAACCAGGCAAATTTTTCATGGGTCTGGCCGCGTGCAATGCACAGATCCTCGGTCAGCGTATCACCATGATCGGCGGCTAGCGCACCACAGCCTGCAAGGGTCGCTGCGAGGGTTTCCTGCGCCTCCATCATGATCCGGATCATTTCCTGATCGGTCGCATGGCCGTCGTGTTCGGCAACTTTGGAGCGTTTCAGCATCCCGGCCAACGTGCCCTCGGCATGGGCATCCAGTGCACGTACGCGTTCGGCAAGGTCGTCCTGCCCCAGAAAGTGATCTTCGTAGATCTTCTGGAACAGATCATGCAGCGGGCCGAATGCCATGCCCTTGACGTTCCAGTGGAAATTCTGGGCCAACATCGTGGTGACAGCGGTTTCTGCCACGGATTGGTTCAGAGCATCGGCGATTGCGGTTTTGGCATCGGTCGAGAGTGCAGCAGCGGTCTGTGTCATCATGTTCCCCATTGTTCCATAAAATAGCTGGCTGGCAGGAAGCTGGCTTGCTGTGACATACAACATAGCCATCCGGGGGCATATGGCAAGAGTTTTTAGAACGATTCTAAAACTTAGGAAATTGCTCGGAAATACGGCGCAGAAGAAACCCGATGTAGCGCCGCCGCGCCGGGTCGATTTGCGACCGCAGCAAGAAACCGAGGCTGTCATAATCCTGTGCTGATACACAGGACAGGCAGCGCATCACCCAAGCTTCGTCGAACGAGACCTCTGCCGTGCCGGGGCGAAACCATTTGATTCGACGTGGCATTGCCTCTGGCAGGCATTTCACAAAAGTATCGACATAGGTGCGTCTGGCGTCCTCTCCATCGACACAGAGCAGCGCGCAGGCTTCGAACAGATCGGTCCGCGCAGCGGCGCGGCAGCCCATCGCCGCAAGACGCAACGTATTGAGTGCATTATATTCCTGCTCATCGAGCAGGGGGATACTGCGCAACCGGTCAGGGGCCGTCACCTGCGGCAGGGACAAGGTCTGCACTGGCATCATGGGTGATGAATCCGTCTATCTAGAGGGGCACTCGGGCACCCCGGTCAATTCCTGACTAAATATATTGGTTTTATGGGCGCTCACAAGAGATGAACAGGCGCGCCAGTAAAATTCGCGCTGTATGCCCTGCGGCGTGCGGTATTAGCTGCGGTTCTCCGCAACCAGCGCCAGCAGCTCTTCCTTGGTGCGGGAAATATGTCGGGTCAGGGCGTCGCAGGCGGCCTCGACATTGCGGGCCTGCGCCAGTGCGAGGAGGTCGCGATGCTCGGCCTTGGCGGGTTCGCGCTGTTTCATCACGCTGAGATGCATGCGCACAAACCGGTCGGAATGAAGGCTGAGCCCCTGTAGCATTTCATTGGTCAGCTTACGTTCGGCAGCAGCATAGAGCGCAGAGTGGTAGCGGTGGTTCAATGCGCCCCAGGTTGCCACGTCATCAGCATCATAGGAGGCGTCCATTTCATCCAGGATCTGGCTGCATCTTGCGAAGTCAGTGCTGGTCATCGCAGGGATCGAGCGACGGAACAGATCGACCTCGACCAGGATGCGCAGATCAAAAATCTCCGCGATTTCGCGCAGAGAATGTTTGGTGACTGTTGCCCCGCGGTTATTCGCAAAAAGGACCAGCCCCTCGGCATCGAGCCGTTTCAGAGCTTCGCGCACCGGCATCCGCGAGACATCGTATTCCTCTGCCAGTGCCTCCTGGCGGATCGGTTCACCTTCGGCAAGTTCACCACTCAGGATACGCTCGCGCAAATCGGCGGCGATCACGTCGGGGAGGGTGCTGCGGGAGATGGCGCGCTTGGCTGCCATGGGAGCCTCATGGGTCGGGGTTACGTAGGTGCCAATCTGGCGGTTGTTGTTCGGGTGTGCCCTGCCGGGAAGCGCGGATCAAGGGGCAGGGCATCACGCCCCCCAGGTGTCGCTCAGCCTGTAGCCACCGGGCCAGGGGTCATCGGGGTCCAGCATGTGCTGATGTATTCCCGTGATCCAGCCACGACCACTGATTTCCGGAATGATGGCGAGCTGGCCTCCGACGGTTGTCTGGTCGGTGATCCGGCCCTTGAAACTGGAGCCAATGATCGACACTGCCTCAAACTCCTCATCTGCGGTCATTTCCCCTTTGGCCAGCATCAGGGCCATTCGGGCCGATACTGCGGTTCCGGTGGGTGAACGATCCACCTTGCCGGGCTGGATGGCCACGGCAGAGCGACTGCGCCACCCGATGTCGGTGCGCTCCAGCGGGCCGCAAAATGCACAGAAGGAAATATGCGACCAGTCGGGATTGTCTGGATGGCTGAAACCCAGCTGCTCATTTGCCGCATCCAGAATGCAGGTTCCGATCTGCGCTAGGGCCTTGGCCTCTGCGTCGCAGATTGTCAGATCCAGATCGGCGGCCTGTACGACCACAAAACTATCGCCGCCATAGGCCGTATCCACATAGAGCGTACCGATCCCCGGGACATCCAAGGCAACGCCAATTGCCCCTGCAAAACTGGGAACATTGCGGACAAATATCCTCTCAGCTTTGCCATTTCTGCATTCGGCGCGCACCTTGACCAGCCCCCCTGGCGCTTCCAGCGTCAGATGCGTTTCCGGTTCCTGCATGGGCAGAATGCCCCCATCCAGCAGCACGGTCGCAACGCAGATCGAATTCGATCCGGACATCGGCGGCGTGTATTCCGGTTCCATAATGATAAACCCCATGTCGGCGTCGGGATGTTTGGGGGGCACCAGCAAATTGACGTGCCGGAACACGCCGCCGCGGGGTTCATTGAGGACAAAGTTGCGCAGGGTCTGGTCCTGCGCGATGAATGTGCGCTGATCCCAGAGTGTGGCGCCCGGCGGCGGTGCCACGCCGCCGACGATGACATCACCCACTTCGCCCTCGGCATGGGCGGAAATGACATGTACGGTCCTGGTGCTGCGCATCTCGGTCTCCTGCGGTTCCGGCGGGCTTGGGGCGGGCTGAAAGGCGGTCAAGCCAATCGATCGCCTGTTTCTGATGTAGCACTACAATAAATTTTAGTATATGTTTTCCTGAAGCCCACATCACAGATCATGACCAAACAGGTTCGGCTGGTTGGATGGGTCACTTTGGTCAGCGCGGTGTCGGGCTGCCGGAATTTCAGGATACGGATATGGACGCCTCAGAAACGCGCAAGACAGAGACCATAAAGGCAGGCGCCAGCAAGAAAACGCGCAAGAAGGACAATTCCGAGCAGCTTGGACACGCGATCCGCCGCCGCCGCAAGGCGATGGGGATGACAATGGTGCAGGTTGCCGAGGACACTGAACTGACGCCCGGATTCATTTCTCAGGTTGAGCGGGGCATCAGCACGCCCTCGCTGTCCTCGCTGTTGTCCATCGCTGCCGCCCTACAAACCAGCGTAGAGCAGCTGTTGAGTGTTGAGGAAGAGTTTAGAGAGTATATCCATAAGGATAACCGGCAGACCTACGCTCTGGGAACCAACGGAAGATTGTATGAGAAGCTGGGGCCGGGGTTTTCCGGCGCGCTCTGCTACCCGTCGATCATTCACCGCCCACCTGGTCATGTCTCGGAGAAGATGTGCCACGAGGGCGAGGTGTTCTGCTACCTGATCTCGGGGCAGCTCGAATATCATCTGGGGGATTCGGTGCATATCATGTCGCCGGGGGATACGGTTCACCATGACTGCTCGAAGCCGCATTATTCGATCGTTTTGAGTGACGAAGAGGCGGTTGAACTTTGGGTGAGCACCATGCCGATGAAGAGCTCTGCCCGCTGAAGGATCAGGCGCAAATGCGCATATCTCTACCCTCCGGCCTTGGGGCTGATGCGGCAAGTTCGGCGTCCATCTGCAGTTGAGCTACCGGAGATTTCTACCGCAATCAGAACTTTTGCTAAAAATAATTTTAGTAATTTTAAAACCCACGCTATGCTTCTCCACATGAGACGGAGAATCGATCTGGGAGGATCTCACAAATGACAAGAAAACTGGTGGCGGCCGCAGCTGCCCTGACCACGGCACTGACCGTACCGGCGCTGGCGCAGGATCGCGGCGGCGTGCTGAACTTTGCCCGTTACGACGGATCGACCTTGATCGACCCGATCTATGCGGATCGCAATCCGGATATCTGGATGGTTGGCAGCCTGTTCGACACGTTGCTGCGCCCCAGCGACGATGGAAATTCGGTCGTTCCTGGCCTCGCCGAGACATATAATGTCTCTGAAGATGGCACCACGGTGACCCTGACATTGCGCGACGGGATCAAATTCTCCGATGGCACACCGCTGACCGGAGAAGACGTGGTGTTTTCGCTGGATCGTGCTCGCAATGCTGATCTGAGCCCGTGGGCGGGTCTCCTCGGTACATTGGATACAGTTGCCAATAGTGAAAACGAGATCACCCTGACCCTCTCGGCACCGGATCCGACGATCCTGTCGATGCTGGCAACCTTTACCACCGGCATCGTGTCCAAAGCCGCGTTCGAGGCCGCCGAAGGCGCAACGGATCAGGAGAAGTCAGCCGCCATCTTTGCTGCAAAGAGTGCGGGCGTTGGCACTGGCCCCTTCTATCTCTGCGGGTTTGAGCAGGGCACATCGATGGATTTCTGCGCCAATGAGCACTACTGGCGCAGTGGCTCGGACGGCAAACCGCTGCCCTATCTGGACGGTGTGCATTTCGAGATTATCCCCGATGATGCCACCCGTATCCTGAAGCTGCAGGCCGGTGAGATGGATGCGGCGGAATTCATCCCGTTCTCGCGTGTGGCCGAGCTGGAGGCGGATCCGAACATCGATATGAATCTGTTCCCCTCGACCCGGATTATCTATTCGCCGATCAATACCCGCCCGACGCGGGCAGATGGATCGCCCAATCCGCTGGCGGACGAGCGGGTGCGTCAGGCGCTGAACTATGCCACCAATAAACAGGCCCTGATCGGGTTGGTGCTGCAGGGGGCCGGCAAGCCCATGACCTCGCCTCTGATGGCGGCGGCGACCCAGCTGGCGACATCGACTGATCCGCTTTATGGCTATGATCTGGACAAGGCAAAGGCCTTGATTGCCGAGGCCGGTCTTGAGCCCGGGACCGAGATCACCTTTACGACGCTGGCCGGATCGGCGGATGACAGCACCATTTTTGCAGCACTTCAGCAGATGTGGGCGCCTTTGGGCATCGAGCTTAAGGTGGAGCAGGTCGACAATGCCACCCGTGGCGCGAAGAACCGGTCGGGTGAATTTGATATCCATACCTATGGGTGGGTCAATGATGTGAATGACCCAAGTCAGGTCACTGGTTGGCTCGGTTACTTCCCCACTGCGAAGGCCGTCGGCACAGGTTGGGAGAACGAGAAGTTCAACAGCCTGTTTGAGGCCTCGGCAACGGAAATGGATCCGGGTGCGCGTGCTGGTCAATATGCCGAGATGCAGTCGATCTATGCCGAGGCGGCGCCGCTGCTGTTCATGTACGAGACCCCGTTTGCGGTGGCCCTGTCAAAGAAGGTCAGCGGCTACGTGCAGACACCGCTGGGCAACAACCTCTTTGAGGAAGCGTCGGTCAGCCGCTGATCAGTTTCGCCCTGCAATGTAAAAGCACCGTCAGCCCTAGGGCTGGCGGTGCAGACGAACGGATGCCGGAATGGCCACTATTCAATATATTCTCAAGCGCCTGTTGCTGATGGCCGTGACCTTTTTTCTGGTCATGATCATCATCTTTCTTCTGGTGCGCCTATTACCCGGAGACCCGGCAATCGCCATCGCGGGGGACCGCGCGTCGGATGCTGATCTGGCCGCTATTCGCGAACGGCTGGGACTGAATCAGCCGCTGGTGGTCCAGTTCTGGCAGTTCCTGTCCAATACCGTGCAGGGGGATCTGGGGCGCTCGATCCTGATGCGAGCGCCGGTGATAGATGTGATCGCCAGCCGCCTGCCGACGACCCTGTTTCTTACGGTTTATGCCGTGGCATTGTCGGTGCTGATCGCGGGGCCGCTGGCCTTTGTTGCGGCACTGAACCGGGGGCGCTGGCCCGATGCGGTGATCCGCACCGTCTTTCAGGTCGGCCTGTCCATGCCGGTGTTTTATATCGGATTGATCTTGCTGACATTTCTAGCCGCGCAGCTGCGCTGGTTCCCGGTTGGGGGCTATGGCGACAGTTTTTCCGAGCGGCTCTACCATCTGTTTTTACCATCGGTGGCAGTGGCGCTTTATACCTCTGCGATCATCATGCGGAATCTGCGGTCGGCCATCGTTGAGGTGGTGGATGCGGAATATGTTGAATTTGCCCGTGCCAAGGGACTGTCGGCCTGGCAGATCCTGGGGCGGCATGTGTTGCGCAATGCGCTGATTTCCACAGTCACGCTGCTTGGCCTGTCCATCGGCAACCTGATGAGCGGAACCCTGGTCACCGAAACGGTGTTTGCGGTGCCGGGCGTTGGCCGGTTGATGCTGGAGGCAATCTTTGCCCGTGATTATCCGCTGATCCAGGGGCTGACCCTGACATTTGCAGTGCTGGTGTCGATCGTGTTCCTGATGACCGATCTGATCCAGAGCGCCCTAGACCCGAGGATGCGTCTGACATGACCGATGCCACAGTTCTGTCGCCCGAGGCGACGCGACCGCAGCAGAGCCGGTGGAAGATCGCGCTGCGCAAACCGGGGTTCATGATCGGTGTCGCGATTATCGCAGCCTCGACGCTGCTGGCTATCGCGCCGGGCCTGTTCGCCCCATATGATCCCAATTTCATCGATTATAACGCGGTGCGGCAGCCGCCGAGCTGGGCGCATCCTTTCGGCACCGATATGCTGGGGCGCGACAGCCTCAGCCGGGTGATCTCTGCCTATTCAGTGAATATGCAGATGGCCGTTCTGGCCACGGTCTTTGCCATGCTGATCGGGGTCACGGTTGGTGCGTTGGTGGGCTATTATCGCGGCATTGCCGATATGATCTTTGGTCGGGTCGTGGATGCCGTCATTACCTTCCCGTTTCTGGTCCTGGTGATCGCGGTTGTTGCGGTGCTGGGGCCGGGGCTTGTCAATATGTATATCGCCATCACGGCGGTGGGCTGGGTCTACTACGCCCGGCTGATGCGCGCCGAGGTGATCACCCAGATGGGCAATGACTATGCGGCGGCCGGAATTGTCATGGGATATTCTGACCGGCGCGTGATCTTTCGCCACCTGCTGCCCAATGCGATCACCCCGGTGATTGTCTACTGGATGACCGATATGTCGCTGGCCATTCTTCTGGGATCATCGCTTGGATACCTCGGTTTGGGGGCGCAGCCACCGCAGGCTGAATGGGGTGTCCTGATTGCCGAAGGGCGCAATTTCATCACCACGGCCTGGTGGCTCAGTCTGATGCCGGGCATCGCCATCGTGCTGACCGGGATCGGGTTCTCGCTGATCGGCGACGGGCTGGCCGATCTGTTGCGGCCTCGCGGTTAAGGGGAAAGAGAGTATGAGCATGAAAGAGACCCAGCCGATACTTGAGGTCCGTAACCTCTGTACGACGTTTCGACGCGGCGGTGTGATGCTGCCTGCGGTCCGCGATGTCAGCTTTGATGTGCGACAGGGTGAGGTTCTGGGGCTTGTCGGCGAAAGCGGCTCGGGGAAGAGCGTCACGCTCAGGTCGATCCTGGGGCTGACCCGTCGCCATGGAGAGGTCACAGGCGAGGTGCGCTGGCAGGGGCGGGATATTTCCCGCCTGTCGGATCGGCAGCTGCGCCAGGTGCGCGGCGGTGAGGTTGCAATGATCTTTCAGGAGCCGATGACGTCGCTCAACCCGCTATTGACCGTGGGCCTGCAGCTGACCGAGACACTGAAGGCACATACCGATCTGCCGCGTGCGGCGCGTCGGGACCGGGCGGTCGAGATGCTGGATCATGTCGGTATCCCGGCGGCTGCCTCTCGGTTGCAGGATTATCCGCATCAGTTTTCGGGCGGGATGCGGCAGCGGGTGATGATTGCCATTGCGCTGGCGGCGCAGCCGAAGCTTTTGTTGGCGGATGAACCGACCACAGCGCTGGATGTTACCATTCAGGCGCAGATCCTTGATTTGATCCTGCGCCTGTCTGAAGAGATGAACATGGGCGTGATCCTCGTTACTCATGATCTGGGGGTCGTTGCGCAGACCTGTGAGAATGTTGCGGTGATGTATGCTGGGCGGATCGTCGAGCAGGGGGCGGTGCGGCAGGTGCTGCGCACGCCGCGCCATCCCTATACGGCCGGATTGATGCAGTCGGTGCCACAGGATGTGCCGCCACGGACGCCGCTTTACTCTGTGCCGGGTACGCCACCTAGTCTGGAGATGCTGCCGCGAGGCTGTGCCTATGCGCCCCGTTGCGACGCACGGACTGAGGCCTGCCTGAATGCGCGCCCGCCGTTGGAGGCGATCAGTGCCGGGCGTCGCGCGGCCTGTTTCAATCCGGTTCCCGCGGTCCAGGGAGAGGTGGCATGACTGATCCGGTGATGGAGATCGACAATCTCAGCCTGACGTTTCATCTGCCGCGCAGCCTGATTGATGTGATGCGCAAGCAACCCGGTCGCGCCGTACGCGCGCTGAACGGCGTCAGCCTGGCGCTGAGGAAGGGAGAAACCCTAGGTGTTGTCGGAGAATCGGGGTGCGGAAAATCGACATTGGCGCGCTGCATCGTCCGGCTTTACGAGCCGCAGGGTGGCAGCATTCGCCACCATGGGCAGGATATATTCGCCGACGGCGCGCGCAGCGACCGAAGCTATAACCGGCGCGTGCAGATGATGTTCCAGGATCCCTATTCGTCGCTCAACCCGCGTATGACCTGCGGTCAGATCCTGAGCGAAGCCTTGCAGGTCCATAAGATGCGCCCCTCCGACGAGATCCCGACACGAGTCGCGGAGCTGCTGGATTTGGTGCGGCTGCCCGCAGATGCGGCGCAGAAACTGCCGCATGAGTTCTCCGGTGGCCAGCGTCAGCGGATTGCCATTGCCCGTGCGCTGGCGGTGGAGCCCGAGGTGCTGATCGCCGATGAGCTGGTATCGGCGCTGGATGTCTCGGTTCAGGCGCAGGTGGTGAATCTTCTGCTGGAGCTGCAGGAGCAGCTGGATCTGACCATCCTGTTTGTCGCCCATGATTTGCGGCTGGTGCGCCATGTTTCCCACCGTGTCGCAGTGATCTATCTCGGCCGCATCGTGGAAATCGGCGACAGCGAGCGCCTGTTTGCCAATCCGGCGCATCCGTATTCACAGGCGTTGCTGAGTGCGGCCCCGTCGCTTGATCCCGATGACAAAGGGGATGCGATCCGGTTGGAGGGAGAGCTGCCGTCGCCGCTGAACGTGCCGCCAGGGTGCCCGTTCCATGTGCGCTGCGCCCACGCTTCGGAAATTTGCAGGCGGGATGTCCCGCACCTGCGTCCTCTTGGCGACCGTGGCGAGGTCGCCTGCCATCTTGCGGAAGAGATCAATCAAAATGGATGACATGTTGAGCGGCCCACCTGCCGCCGCCCGCATTGCCGATCTGCGCCGCGAGCTGCGTGCCCGCGATCTGGATGCCTTCATTCTGCCCCGGTTCGACGCGCATCAGGGGGAATATGTGGCTCCCCATGACGAACGCCTTGCCTATATCACAGGTTTTACCGGATCGGCCGGGATGGCCATCATCACGGCTGAGACCGTCGCCGTGTTTGTGGATGGCCGCTACACCGTGCAGGTCGCAAATGAATGCTCAGGACCGCTGTTTTCGCGGCTTCACATTTTTGAACAGCCACCGGAAGACTGGCTGGGCGCGGTTGCGCAGGCAGGCTGGCAGATCGGGTTCGACCCGATGCACCTGCCACCCGGCTGGTTCGATCGGTTTGCCGCATCCGCTGTGCAGGCCAGTGCGACGATGTTGCCGCAAGGCGACAATCCGGTGGATGCGATCTGGTCGGACCAGCCGCCAGCGCCGACCGGGCGGATCAGCGTTTTTCCGATGCAATGGGCCGGGCGGAGCAGTGCCGAGAAATGTGCGGATCTTGCAGCATATCTGAGCGAGCAGGACGCCGCATGTCTGGTTGAGACACAACCTGACAATATTGCCTGGCTGCTGAACGTGCGTGGGGATGACGTGGCCTTCAACCCGATGCCGCAGTCCTTTCTCATTGCCGAGAGAAACGGGACGGTCACTTGGTTCGTTGATCCGGCCAAGCTGGATGATGAGATCAAGGATCACCTGCCGGACATCGTGACCGCCCAGCCAGTCTCGCAGTTTCTGGGCGCTCTTCAAAACCGATGCAACGCCGGAGAACGGATCCTGTTTGATCCGGATTTTTCGCCGGTTGCGGTGCGTCATACTATTGCCGACGCCGGGGCGATTGCGGCTGCGGTGGCCAGTATATTGACCCGGACCAAATCCGTTAAGAATCCGGTCGAAATCGCCGGTCTGCATGATTGCCATCTGGAAGACGGGGTGGCATGGGTCGAGTTCTCGGCCTGGTTGGCGCAGACGGTTCCTGCGCGCGCGGCGGCTGGTGAGCCGGTGACCGAGCGTGAGGCGGAAGCACAGATCCTGTCCTGCCGACAGGCGCGTCCGGGTTTTCTGACCGAGAGCTTTCAGACGATCTCAGCCGCGGCAGGCAATGCTGCAATGTGCCACTACGCGGCCACCAACGGGCGTAATGCTCCGATAATGCCACAGAATCCCTATCTGCTGGACAGCGGCGGCCAGTATGACACCGGGACCACCGATGCCACGCGCAGCTATGCCTTCGGGATGCGCCCCGACGGCTATGACCGGGCGTATACGGCGGTGTTTCGCGCGTTCCATGCGCTGGCCACGCTGCGGTTTCCCCGGGGTACGCAGGGCCATCATATAGATGCGGTCTGTCGGCGACCGCTCTGGGATCTCGGCTTGGATTACGACCATGGCACCGGTCATGGCATCGGACATCGGCTCTCGGTGCACGAGCACCCGCAACGCATCGGCAAGCCCTATAATCCGGTGGATCTGGTGCCTGGCATGGTTGTGTCGATCGAGCCGGGCTATTACGAGGCCGGGCGTTTTGGCATCCGGATTGAGAACATCTTTGAGGTTATTGAAGAAAGTGATGGGTTCCTCAGCTTTCGCAATATGACGCTTGCACCAATACAAACCGACATGCTGATCCCGGCAGATCTGAGTGAGGACGAACGCTGTTGGCTGAATACGTATCATCAGGATGTGCTGCAGCGGTTATCGCCCTTGGTCAGCGATGCAGCGGGCCGGTGGTTGTCGGCGGCGACGGCCCCGATCTAGAGGTCTGTCTCTCGCTTTGCTGCGCGGCGGCCAGTCCTCGTTCGGGGCTGGCCTAAAATATATCTTCAATCTAATTGAAAACTGCTGGGTAAACCGGTTGGGGGACTGCCCCCGGCGCGGTGGGTCAACACTTTGTTCAGGCGAATATGCGAGAGGTTGTGCAAGACGAGCCTTCCAAGTGGAGATATGAATGCCAGCTCTGTTCAACACAATATCAGGCAAGCTACTTGCCGCGACCACGGTTGCAATTACCGGGCTGATGCTCTGCTTCAGCGTATTTACGGCCCTCAATGAATCTGCACAGGTCAGGGAGCGGGTATTGGAGGGCGCGTCGCAGCGTGCCTCGGATATCGCGCAAAGCCTGTCGTCTCAACTGGTCGAAGCGACCTCAGCTGCGGCGGCACTAGGCGGCGCGCTATCCGGATATATCGAAGATGGCGAGGCAACCACCGCCGATCTGATCAAGATCATGGAAGGCGTCCCCGGCCGCTATGATCTTGTATTCTCTTCCTGGATGTCAGCGATTCCGGACGGCGCCACCGAAGATTTCATTACCGGTGAAGAGGGACGAAATGCCGATGGTATCTTTGCCGCCTACTGGACCAAAGCGGAGTCCGGCGGGCTGAATTTCGAGACGTTCAACGTTGATCCCAATGACACATCCGAGTGGTATCGCCTGCCGATCGACAGTGGCGAGAGCGTCATCACCGAACCTTATCTCTCAAATGAAAACCGCCTGCTGACATCGGTGTCGGTGCCTGTGAATGCACAGGGCCAGATCGTCGGTGTTGCCGGTGTCGATATCGTGCTCGATAATCTCGGTGATTTTGTCCGGGGGCTGTCGGTTTATGAAGGCGGCAGTGTGATGCTGCTGGGCCAGGGCGGCAAATGGTTGTCACATCCTGACCCGGAAATGCTGATTCAGGCCTTTGAAGGGGAAGAGGTGGCAGATTTCCAGGCCGCTGTCGAAACCGGAGAGGTGCAGATTGTTTCGGATCGCGCTGATGGGTCGACACGCCTGTTCTTTCCTTTCACCGCCTACGGCATGAACAAGACCTGGGTTGTCGTCTTGGATGTGCCACGCCATGTCTTCGTCAACCCGGTAAAGGCAAGCATCTACGAACAGCTGATCGCCAATGTTCTCTTGCTGGCGCTGACGCTGGCCACCATCTTCTTCTCGGTGCGCTCGCTTGTCCGGCGTCCCCTGGGGCGAATGCTTGGGGTCATGAAGGATCTTACCGCCGGGAAGGTGCATCAACCCGTTGATATTCCAAAGCGTAAAGATGAGATCGGGGCGATGGCCCTGTCCATCGAGACCCTGCGCCAGGGTTTGGCATCCAAGGAGGAGCTGGAAGCAAATCAGCTGCGCGATCAGCAGCAGCAGCAGGCGGTTGTTCAGGCCCTTGCCCAGAATTTGCAACAGCTGGCTTCCGGGCGGCTGGATGTCAAAATCCACGATGAAATGCCCAGCCAGTATGAGGGGCTGCGCCAGGACTTCAACAATACTGTTGAACAGTTGAGCAAGCTGATCACCTCGGTCAATGACTCGGCACGTTCGATCGATACCGGATTGACGGAGATTTCCTCGGCAACCAACGATCTGTCGCAGCGCACAGAACAATCCGCGCTTCAGCTGGAAGAGACTGCGGCGTCGCTGAGCGAACTCACGCAGAACGTCCAGCATGTCGCCAGCGGCGCGCGCGAAACTGAGGCATTGGTCACATCCGTGAATCAGAGTGCAACAAACAGCTCCGCGGTTGCCCGGGAGACGGTTGATGCGATGGATTCGATTGCCGCCACCTCTGAGCAGATCACCCGGATCACCGGTATGATTGACGATATCGCGTTTCAGACAAACCTGCTTGCCCTGAACGCCGGTGTTGAAGCCGCGCGGGCTGGCGAAGCGGGTCGCGGGTTCTCGGTGGTTGCCGCCGAAGTCCGCAGTCTTGCGCTGCGTTCGTCTGAATCGGCGCTAGAAATCAAGAAGCTGATTACCGCCTCCGCAGCGCAGGTGGCCCATGGCGTGGATCTGGTCGGCAGGACCAATTCCTCTCTGGAGACCATTATGAATGCCATTGGCAGCATTTCGGAACATGTTGGCGATATTGCCAAACAGGCCGACGAGCAATCCAGGGGCATTTCGGAGTTGAATGGCGCGATGAGCACACTGGAAGCTGCCCAGCAGCAGAATGCCGCCATGTGCGAGGAGACCGCCGCCGCCTGCAGTTCGCTGGACCATGAGACAACCAATCTGTCGCGGCTGGTCACAGCCTTTCAGACTGGAGATGCTGGCCGCCAGCCCGTGCAGAGTGCGCAGCACCACAGTTATACGGCTGCGGCCTAGGGCGCTGACTTAGACTGCTCTGGAGGCGCGAGCGTCACTGGGTGTCCAGGCGGGGCCGGTGAGTCCGAGAGTAGCTCCACCAAATGCTTGAGAGCCACCACTCCTTTGAGTGGTGGCTCTCGTCTTTGATGTCTGCTGTTGCTGCCGGTGATGGCCCCGTGTCGGATCTTTGGGTCATTCCTGAGCTGGATGGTTTGCAGTCCGGCAGCGTTTCCGTGATCTGAGTTTCCCGCAATCAGCGAGGTCGCAAGCATGACACGCTAACGCCAACTCTGGTTGATTGAATTGGTTTGTTGCGGGGCGGCGCAAAGCAGGTTTGACGATCCAGATCCCTATCATGCCGGGTAGTGGTGCAGCACCCGATTGAGATCATTCAGTCTGGAGCATCCATTGTCCGCTACCCATCGGCATGCAAACGACCAGCGGATGTTTGATCCTGACGGGGCGACGATCCTGAGCTGGCTCGCGGTCTGTTGGCATCCCTGCGGTGGGAGCGGCGCCAACCGGAAGCCTGTCAAAGCAGATGGGCGGGTGTTGCTTCAATACCGCGCGGCTCTTTCAGCGGTTTCCATGGTTCTGGGCGGCAAGGCAGCCTCTGCTTCCTGAGTGTCCGATGCTGCACTGTATCGCCTTTGACCATGGTACCGGCTTTTGTCCGCTGCGCGCACCTAACGGCCTAGCTCCTCGAAACCTCGACATGGCGTCATGAGATGGCTGGCGTCCGCTGGAGAGGTGCTGCGGATCATAGTTTGGCTGCGAACGCCGGTAGGCCTGCGACTGGAGATGCGGGTGCAAATCAGAATGCTGACGGCAGTCGCCGGTGGAAACGTCTACTGGTGAGCGCCAGGTTCAACCGGATCGCGATCTCTTCTGTTGCGGATCTTTCCCAGGATTTGCTGCAAGCGGTCGCCGCCCACGAGGAGGATCATGATCAGATAGGTGGGGATTGCGACCGCAAGTTGAGCCATAAGCTGTGGAGTGCCATACATCGGCGGCCCCAACTCACGTAGCGCGAAGAGCGCAATGGACATCATTGAGACAGAAATCAGCGCGGGGCGCAGTGCATCGAAGATATAGGTTGTCGCCGAGATTTCGAGGGTTTTCAGAGTTTTGCGCGTGGCGACCGGCCAGAGCAAGAAGGAAATGCCAACCAATGCGGACATGATCCTGTTCAGACCCTCCGGGGCCAGCAGCAGGATCGCTGCAAATCCAGACAGGCTGACGACACATTCGAATCCGAACCACCAACGTGCATGACCGGAGAACCTGAGCAAAGAGGCCTGCATGACGCCGATACTCATCATCAGGCTGAGCATTGCAAAACACTGGAGCGGGTAGATCGCAGCGAGCCATTTGCTGCCAAAGACGAAGGGTATCGCCGTTGGGGCCACAATGATGAAGCCGATGAACAGCGGTAAGGCGGCGGTTGCAGCGGCGAAGCTGCTGAGGATAAACGCTTCCCGCTGTTGTTCTTTTTCAGTTTGCAGACTGGCAAATAGGACCCTTGTGACAGGCAAGAGCGTGCCAATGGTAAGCTCCTGCAGGATTTCACACATTCTGCGGGCGAAAAAGAAGATGCCGAGCACTGCTGGGCCGGCGACGATCCCGAGCAGGATCTGGTTGATCTTGGTCGGTTCGATCATCCGGCCACCCATCGTCAACAGGGTAAAGCCGCGCAGATCCGTCAAAGCGGCCCTCGAGAGCTGTAGCCCAGGGCGCCAGCCAGCGGCCCAGTAGGAGACGACGCAGCCGACAATCGCGGTAATGACCTGCGCCCAGACCAGTGCCCAGATGGCATATCCTTGCAACACGAGCAGCAGGCAACCTGCCGCGCCCAGCCCATTTGCAAGGGTTGTCCGCAACGCAATATGACGAAACTCCATCCGCCGGTTCACCAGTGCCGCGGGAATATTTCCAAGTGATACAAACAGGATACGGAGCGACAGCACCGGCAATATGATCGCAAGTGCCTCGAGTTTGGTCCAGGACGCGATCATCGGCGCACAGAGAACCAGGATCGCAATAGTGGCAAGTGCGATCACCATCGTCAGCCAGAATGCGCTGTCCAGATGGCTCTGCCTCAGGTCGCTGCGTTGAATGATGGCGTCTCCAAGCGGCAGCGGCACCAATGTCATGACCCAGATGACGATCGAGGTGGCCAGAGCCACGGCGCCAAAATCGGCGGGCTCCAGCAATAGAGAGGTCACCAGGAACACAACCACGGTCAAGCCGTTGCTGACCATGATGTTGACGAAGGACCAGAACACGCCAATCAGCGCCAGGCGGCCGCGGCCCTGCGATATATGGCTGAGTGTCGAAGCATCGGTATTGCTGTCGTGCATTCTGTTGGTCCCGCTTTTGCAGTTAGGGAGCATAATCTGCCGCGGCTGTCACCCTTGGTGCAGACTCTGATCCCTATCGCCGTTGGCTGAACGTTACCGCAGAGGGCTTAATGGCCCGTTTACCGTCCGGTGCGCGCAATGACTGAGCGGCCGGTCAGCAGGATCAGTTTGATATCAAAGCCGAATGTCCGCCGCTTCAGGTAATCAACGTCAAAGGAGACCCGATCAGCATAGCTGACATCGTTGCGACCTGATACCTGCCACAGCCCGGTGATTCCCGGTCTTTGGCTCAGATATGCAGAAGCGGCTGGACCATATCTGTGCAGTTCGCAGCGCACGATCGGGCGCGGCCCGACAAAGCTCATATCACCGCGCAGCACGTTCCAGATCTGTGGCAGCTCATCGAGACTGCTGCGGCGGAGGAACAGGCCAAAGCCCGTGACCCGTGGATCGCGGCTGAGCTTGCGGTCGCGGGCCCATTCGCTGGCCGCTTGGGCGTCCGACTTGAGATGCTCGGACAGAATATCCTCCGCGCCGTGGATCATGGTACGGATTTTCCAGCAGGTGAAGGGTATTCCGTCCTTGCCGATACGAGTATGACCGAAGAACCCTGGCCCGCCATCGCGCCGGCTGATGAGCCAGAGGAGCGCGATAACCGGGGCGAGGGCGGGCAGAAGAGCCAGCGCAAGTGACATATCAAGAAGGCGCTTTCCGATTCTTGCATAAATATCGAAGCGCGGTTCTGCCGCCTGACCGCCGCCTGATGGCGCCCGCAGGTGGTCAAAATTCGTAATGTCGCTCATGCCTTACCCCGATTTTCAGCCTCGCGGTGTCGACATTTATGTCGACAGGGTCGCTGGCCGATTTTCTGGCTGCGATCTCGTCCGCCTTTCCTAAGATTTGATTCAAATTCGTGGCAAGATTTTGTCGTAAACAAAGTCATGCTGGGGCGTTCTAAAGATGGGGTATGCAGATCGGCAGCCAGGCTGAACAAGCGTTCCCGAGCTGGTGATGCGGCCGAACAGTTGAATTGACAGCCGCCGTTCGGCGTATTAATTTGATCGGTGAAATAAATATCATCACCAGGACTTCCGGGGTTCTGCACCCAAAGGACGCCCCTGTATGCCATCATCCAGCCAGCCTCGCTCCAGAGCCTTACAGCAGCACTCGCATCTGCGGGACGATGCTGACGAGAGATTGCGTTGGCTCGATCTGGAAAATGATCATCTGCGGCTAAGGGTGATGAACCTTGGCGCTATAACGGCCTGGCTGGATCTGCGCGATGGTGAAACCTGGCAACCCATGGTGCTGGGATATGCCGATATGACGGCCTATCTGGGGGATCCGTATTATCTGGGTGCCATTGTTGGCCGGGTGGCCAATCGGATTGGCGGGGCGGGTTTCCACCTCGCGGGTCGCGAGGTTTCTCTTAATGCCAATGAAGGGAGCAACCAGCTTCACGGCGGCGCGCAGGGGCTTGGACGGGTGTTCTGGGATATGCGGCGGCTGGGGGCCGGGGCGGTTGAATTGCGCCACTTCTCCGCGGATGGTGAAAACGGCTATCCGGGCGGTGCCGATATCCGGCTTAGGATTGCCGTGTCCGGCACAACGGTCAGCTATGACATGACAGCTTCGGTGGACCAACTCACCCCGATTAGCTTGGCGCAGCACAACTATTATACGCTTGGTATCAAGGGCGATATCTGGGGGCACCGCCTGCACAGCAGCGCCGAGAGCTATCTGCCGCTGCGCCGGGATGGGGTGCCTACGGGCGAAATTGCACCAACTAGCGGTACCAGATTTGACTATCGCGCTGGCCGGAGCTTTGCCGCGCTGGATCCAGAGCGGCTTGGCACGGATATCCATGTGAATTTCCCCCCGAACGCTTCGGGTGATATGCGCGAGGTGGCCCATCTTGGCGCCTCCAATGGTGTTGTCATGCGGGTTTTTTCAGATCAACCGGGTGCGCAGATTTACACGGCGAGTCATCTGAACAGTTCCTGCGCCGCGCGGGATGGACAGCGGTTGGAACCATTTTCTGCCGTCTGTATCGAGCCGCAGGGTTTGCCAGATGCTGTAAATCAGCCCCATTTCCCGAGTGTTCTGGTGGACCCCGGTCATTCGTATCGTCAGAAGTTGCTGCTGAAATTTTCCGTAGCGGAGAGGGAGCAAGATGGCTGAATACCGGCGTCGATATCGCCTGTGTGGCGCGATTGCGATCTGCATGACGAACGCGACCTTCGCCTGTGCTGGTAGCGCTGAGGAGCAGTCCATGAATTTGGATCTGGGGCCGCGGCCAAGCTTTGCCGCGCAGATACAGGCAGAGGTCGAGCTGGGCCAACTGCTGTTTTATGATCCCATTCTATCGGGCAACCGCAACATCAGCTGCGCCAGCTGCCATCATCCACGGTTTGGCACAGGTGACGGCGTCTCCCTGTCGCTGGGCGAGGGCGCAACCACGCTTGGCCCTGAGCGGCGCGCGGATCCGGACAACCGTCCTGAACAGCGTATTCCACGTAATGCGCCTGCGCTCTGGAATCTTGGCGCTGATGATATGGATGTGATGTTCCACGACGGGCGACTGGAGGCTGACCCCGCATATGGGTCGGGTATCCGCACGCCGCTGGAAGGTGATATGGTCGCAGGATTCGATTCCGCGCTGGCCGCACAGGCGATGTTTCCGGTGCTTTCGGCAGATGAGATGGCTGGCCACTACGGCGAAAATGATGTCTCGCGCGCGGTACGTCTGGGTCAGCTGAGCCATCCCGGTGGGGCATGGGATATCATCGCGGGCCGGGTCGCAGAGATCCCCGAATATCGGCAGCGTTTTGATGAGATCCTGGGAGCGGCAGAACCCATCCGCTTTACCGATATCGGCAATATGCTGGCGGCGTTTATCCGGTTTGAATGGCGCGCTGATGACAGCCCGTTTGATCGTGCTCAGCTGCATGGAGAGGCCCTGCCCACCACAGCAGCAAGGGGGCAGGAGCTTTTCTACGGGAGCGCCGGATGCAGCCAGTGCCATACAGGCTGGTTGCAGACGGACAATAGGTTTCATGCAATCGCGATGCCGCAGCTTGGTCCGGGCAAGGCCGCCCGATTTGAAACCCACGCCCGCGACGAGGGGCGGTTGCGGGTGACTGGAAATCCGGATGACGCTTACCGCTTTCGCACCCCGTCGCTGCGCAATGTCGCGCTGACAGAGCCCTATGGGCATAACGGCGCCTATGCCACTTTGGAGGCTGTTGTGCGTCACCATCTGGATCCCGTCGCGGCGCTGATGTCTTATGATCGCAGCCAGGCGGTCTTGCCCGGTCTTGATGGGGTGTCGGATTGGGCGGTCATGGATGATCCGGTCGAGCTGGAGCGTATCGCGGCAGCGAATGATCTGGATCCGATTGCGCTAAGTGACGGGGATATTGCCGATCTCGTGGTCTTTCTGGAAGCGCTGACAGACAGTGCCGCAGCCAAGGGGCGGCTTGGGGTGCCGGATAGCGTTCCATCGGGCCTGCCGGTGGAACGCTGATCTACCGGTCCAGGAGTTTATTGTGTTCGGGTAAGATGCTGGTTGGGCGTGATTTCTTGCCAGATTGTGGTTTCCCCATCCGGCCAGATAATGCGCAACCGCAGATCATCGCTCTCTCCCAGACCGAAGTGCAGATCCCCGGCCGAGCCGCCCGCATGGCCGCCGCCGACAGTGACCTCGCGGGTGTGTATCCTTATGCCTGTGTCCAGCTCGACGAAGGCACCAATTGCCTGCGTGTTCGGGGCAGTGCCCTTGAGTGACAGGCTCAGCCAGTTTCCGGATGGGCTGGTGGTGTTCTGGTAGAGTTCCATTGGCGCGCGCCGGTTGATCACGGCAAGGTCAAGCTGCCCATCGAGATTGAGATCGCGCAGCACGGCGCCGCGAGAACGTTCCATGCTGGCAATACCCGCAGCGGTGGCCATGTCGGCAAAACGCCCATCTGCCCCTTGGATCAACAGGGTATTCGGGTCGCGCATGGCGGCATCGGGCATCTGTTCGACATTTCCCTTGGTGACAAAGATATCGTCATGCCCATCGTTGTTCACATCGCCAAAATCCGCGTGCCACCCGGTGGATGGTCGCCCGTCACCGCCGCTGGTTGGGCGGTGGGCGGTGGTGCCGTAATCATAAGTCACATCGCGGTAGGCGGGGCCGGTGCCGCTTGGATCAAACAGCTGTAGTTTCTGATCTCCCATCGAGGTGAGGTAGACATCCGAAAATCCGTCACCGTTCAGATCGCGAGACGCTATCCCCATCCCCCAGAGGTGAAAGGGCAGCCAGCCGTCGTCCTGCTGGTAGAGCTTTGGCGGCGTGGTCATTTTCCACATCTGCTCCTGCCCACCCCGGACATAGTAATGTCGGTCGTTGCTGATCCGAAGATCGGCCCGACCGCGGGCGGTTGCCCCAACGCTTCGGTGCCAATTGGTGAACAGCATGGACAGCGCGCAGTACCCTGGCTGGAGCCGGATGGCCGGGCCGTAGCGGTCACCATCGGGCCGATACAGCAGTGTGTCGTCACAGGCCTCAAACGGACCCTCGGGGTCGCTGCGGTCGACATAGGTGCCAAAGGCAAGCGTCGGCAGCTGAGCGCCCGGCTCCCAGGTGGCCGAAAACGCGGTGGTCCAGTGGTCACCACTGGTAAACCCCAGACCATCGAAGGGTTCGAACTGACAGTTCCCGGTTCCACGCAGCAGCTGATCCGCGCCAACGCGCAGCAGGGCAAGATCGAGAATACCGTTACCATCAATGTCGAGCGGGTAGACGCTGGTGACACCTGTCTGTGCGAGGGCGGCCGGTGTAGCGGATGCAAACCGCAGCGTGGCGCCTGGTGCCTCGCTCTGGTTGATCATAAGCTGAACCGGGTTGCTGCCGCCCGCCGCCAACAGATCAGGGAATTTATCGTCGTTGCAATCCAGCGAGGCGAGCCCCCCGCCCACGAAATGCTCCCAGCCGCCATCATAGACATGCGCGGGAACTGGTTGGGAGCGGAACACCGGAGGCTCGGGGATGTCCGCCAGCGCGATCTGCGGCAGGAGCCAGATCGGCGCGAGGATATATGAGAGTTTATCCCGCATGGCTGGCAACTTCGCGGATGGTCAGTGCGGAGACTTCTTCAATCGCATAGGCGGCGGCCCCTTTTGCCCACATCTTGTTGCCCCAGCCATGGACGCGCACTTCGGGCAGGGGGCCGTCCACCTGAACCACCCAGCGGCGCATTTCCTCCACCACTTTGTCGGAGGACAGGTAGCCAAAGGCCAGCTGCGCACCCGCCAAAACGATCATCTGCGGGTCGAATATATTGACGATATTGGCCAGTCCCATGGCAAACATGCGCCCGGCGCGGTCAAGGATGGATTGCGCCATGGTGTCGCCGTCACCGACGGCAGCATAAAGCGAGGCGAGATCCTTGTGCCGTTCGACGCCACTGGTGATATTCGCCTCGCGCAGCAGGGCGTAGTCGCCGACGTAAGCTTCCAGACAGCCGCGCTGGCCGCATTGGCACAGCGCGCCTTCGAGCTGCACCTTGATATGGCCAAATTCTGCGCCGCAGCCGCGCGCGCCGCGATAGATCTGATTGTCGATGACGATGCCCATGCCGACACCATGTTCGACGGTCACCACGACAAAGTTGCTGCGGGTGTCACCTTCACCGAAGAGATGCTCAGCCTTGGCGACCAGATTGGCGTCGTTGTCGATAAACACCGGCATGCTCAGATAGCTGCCAAGAAGGCTGCCAAGATCGATATTCCGCACGTTGAGCGACGATGACCAGTAGATGAAATTGCGCTCGGCATCCATAACGCCGGCCATGCCAATGCCAACTCCGGAGATGTGCGCGCGGGTGAACCCGCCCTTAGCGCAGCTCTGGTCCAGGGCTTCGACAATTTTCTCGCAAAGGGCCTCTGGCGACATCTGACCGCCACGCAGGGGCATTTCGTGGCTGACCAGCTCTGTGCCTTCGAAATCGGTGATCAGGGTCGTGATGGCGTGATGCGACAATTTCAGCCCGGCGATTCGATGGGCGCTGCCGCAGATTTTGAGGGCGACCCGTGGGCGGCCGCGTTTGGCACCGCGCGCTGTATCCGGGCTGACTTCCTCGATCAGCCCTGCGGCCAGCAGTTCGGCGGTGATCGCCGTGACGGTGGCGGGGCTGATGCGGGTGGCCTGAGCGATATCGATTCGTGCGATTTGCCCTGCGGCCCGGATGGTATCGAATACCTGAAGGCGACTGCTTTCACGCAGTTCGCCGGAATGTGAAAGCCTGTCCGATTTAACCACCGTATTTCCCCCTTATTATCAGGCGACTTATCGCAGGAAAGCGCTGCCCGACAAGATATCTGGCCTCATGATACATTATTTAATTTGAGTTTC
>NZ_JAYMWL010000002.1:0-5174 GCF_048056275.1 Phaeobacter sp. JH20_26
AAAAAAAATGTGATGACGTCGTGCGCGTGTTTCACTTGATCTTAGGATGTGGAAGCCATAATGTCTGCTGTAGCAACAGACAGCGAGGCTTCCTTATGGACGCTGTTGCAAGCGCACCTTTAAGGTCGGAATACCACGGTAAGGCGCACTCGCACGAAGCTAGGCTCCCTTAGGGGAGCCTTTAGCTTTTTAATCGCCTGTAGGTTTGGGAACGCGGCGATCTTGGAAAAATGCGCGCTTGGCGTAAGTCCTAATCTTGTCTTTTTTCGCCCCGCGACGAATTCGAAGTTCTGTTTCGTAGCAAGATTTAACACGCATTTCAGTGTGGATGCCTGTGAGCTTACTTTTGTACATGTAGTAAATGAGCGTGTTATGTCGGCCCGCCTCGATCTTAGGGGAAGCCGGAGTGATGACTGCGAGGTTATAGAAACCATTTTTGTCGTTCACTTGCATGGACATAGCGTTGATATCCAGCATCTTGCGAACTTCATCTGCGAGGCAATGTGAGAAGTTGTATCTTACGTGGCAGAACGCTCTCTTGTTGCCGACCTCATCAACAAAATCATGTCCCTGTGCTTGGTCATGCGTCTTCGAAAACACATGAGATTCAAACCTGACACGAATAGCCAAGTCGCCTCCCTGGGGGGCTTGGCCTGGAAGGAAATGGACAAAGGGGGATAGATGACTGAGATCGTATTGAACGCCTCGACAAGTTAGGGTTTCTGGAAGGCCGTTTTTCACTCAAATCTCCTGGCAAGAATAGCTGGGGGATATCGCTTGTGTGAGGGCAGAGCAAATGGTGTCTTAAATTGAGCCACTGTGGTGTGGTGGGGGCGCTGAGACTACCTAAACAGTTCATGAGAGGGGTTCTATGAACTGTTTCAGGGGGTGATATATACTGTAATTTTTTCAGTAATATCTATAAAAAACAAGCGTTTAAGTGTGATTTTGTCGTATTATTGCATATAGGTCGCTCTAGAGACATTTTGAACCTGTTGCCTAAATTTGCGATCATCGAAAGCAGAAAATAGGTGACCGCATGGAAACTCTTCCTCCTCTCTTGTCCTGGCTGATGGACATGTCTGAAACCAAGCTACTGGCGCTAGTCGCATTGGGAGCAATCGGCTTGGCGTTCTACGTGATCCGCCTCATCGCTTCGCGGTAAGGGGATCATTCATGGCAAATGTACGGTTTGATCAGTGGCGACAGCTCCCCACGAAGTGGGTTCATAACCAGGAGTTGAAGCAACTACGGTGGGGGCTGCACGGAGCCGACGCTATCGCAGCGCTCATGGTGATGCTGGTGATGGCTCATAGGCGACCGTTGTTTTCTGACGGTACAAACGGTGACCACTTTTCTGTCACTTATGATGACCTTGGACGCGGGCTGAATATCTCGCGTAGCAAAATATCTAAGGGCATCAGCCTGCTTGTGCAGCAAGGATGGATTGAGCGTGGAGATGGTCGCAGTCTGTATCGCTTTACATCACCGAGCATTCCGTGGGGCAAAGTCCCTGTTAGAGCGCTCTATGATCGCCATGATGCAATCAGTGCCTTTGATGCGTGGCGTTTACGGAACCCGTTGGAGTTGGATGCACTGAAGCTCTATTTCTTGCTGATTGCCTTCCGTGACACACAGAAGAACTATGCGATCATGAGGTATCACGTCATGAGTGAGTACACGGGGGTGCAGATGGGAAAGATTAAGGGGGCTCTAAATTTTTTGGTGGTTTCCAACCTGATCTACGTTGAGAGGGAAGCTAAAGATCCGTTCGACCGTACAAACCCTGCGAACCTTTATAGGCTGAGAGCGGTAGACCCCTACCGGCATGCGGGAACAGGCGCGCTGTCTGAGCCGACCTGGCATGACGAAGATATGCCGATGTAAGATGCATGAGTTACCGACGGAGCAACCTGGATAAAAGACTACGCTTGGGTCTGTCGTCGGCAAGAAGCGCTGTCACGCGCCCTTCGGAGCTGTCTAGGCGCTTTCGCAGGTCGCTAATTGTGTCGGCCATTTGATCTTTCTGAACCTCCAATCCGTCGGCCCGTTCACGCGCGACCGCCAGCTCTTTCTCCAGTTCAAGAACGCGGGTCAAGTTGCTGTTGATAGAGGTATAATTCTCCTGTTGCATGCCGTTGCTTTGTCCGTGTTGCGCATCGCGTTGCGTAGCGACGGGCGGGAAAACGCGATGCAACTCGGATGGGTCAATTTCATATGAGCCTTTATCGCCTTTGCTCGCTGAAATCTTACCGTTTTTTATCGCCCTTTGAATCGTCGTTTTGTTCTTTCCGGTGGCCTTTGCCGCCTCGGATAGCGAGTATTTCATGCCGTCGCGCCCCGTTCCTTATTTCCTGTTGCGCAACAGATTATCGCGTTGCGCACTGCAACGCCAAGGAAACCTGACCGCGGCAGTGTGAAGCCCAGCTAACGCAGGCTACCCTGCTTTCCGCAGTAGGCTACAAAGGCAGCGCCTGCGTTTTTCGGTGGATTGCCTTTAGCTGTTTCCGCTTGTGCAAATGCCAGCCAGTCTGCGCGGAGAGCGTAATAGTCCCATCCCTTTTCCTTGGCGATGTTCCTTGCCTTGTCTTCGGCCCACCCCGGAAGCCTGACCACAGGCGCCAGTTCGCTTTGAGGGGAGCGTGGACGAAAGATTACCAGGTCGTCTTTGGTCAGCTCCATGCGATAGAACGGCGTGTGGTCATCTTCGATGATCTGGCGAATGTTCAGCCGGAACTTCTTCAGGGGGGCATTGCTGCCGGTCTTTTCCTGAAGCTTGGCTAGGCCGATCTGCCACTTCGGCTGGCCTCCGCAGTGCTTGCGGCCGATCTCGTAAAGGCGGCGTTCCAGCGGGCGGCGAAGGCGGAAATAGTCGTTCGAGATCGTCACGACCTCGTCGCCCTCGATCGCGCGCATCACCCAGTCGGACAGGATCACCTCGCAGTAGTCGAGTCGCCATTTGCCCTCTTCCTTCATGACGAACCCGCTGCCCGATTCCAGCAGGCTGAAAAAGCGTGTCTCGCGCTTGTTCCCGGTCTGAATATCGGTCTGGAAGGTCGTGCCGATGAGTCTCTGGAACGCCTGTTCCAGGCGTTGATACTCGATCCCGCCCGTCTTGCGGTTGGTAGTAATCATCAGCTCACGGGCGCTGAAACGCACTCGTTTTCCGATCTTCTCGCCCCGGTTCTTTCGGTGCATGAGCTGGCTCACGCAGAAAATCAAAATGTCCTTATCGAAGATCGTGGGTAGTCCGACCCCGGATGGCACGATTTTCAGTCGGTTGTCGCCACCGCGATATTCTAGGTGGCGCATGTCTGGCTTTGTGGCGAGCGAGAACAGGGGGTGCTCCATCGAGGCCATGTCGTCCTTTGGCACCACATCGGAGATGTCGAGGATGAAGAAGTCCTTCTGGGGGTGTCTGTCGGGGAGCAGGGGCATCCAATAGCCTAGTTGAATTCGTTATATCTGGAACCAGCATTGGACAGGACCGACTGGCTCGTCAAGTTCGTTATATCAGGACCCAAACTTAAGGTGGAATCCGTTCGTTAGTTTCGGAACCCAAATTCGTTAGTTTCGGAACCCAAATTCGTTAGTTTCGGAACCCTGTGGATAGTTTCATGATTTTAATACAGTAGGTTAAGGGTAATTTTTAGGCCCGTAACATACTCCGTAGGTAACACTATTAACACTAGGGGTCAGCGACCGTGGCTCGGTCCTCGATCCCGTTCCTGGCTGGGGAAGAACTCACGCCCGGATTCATACCCGTCCCCCATGTTCGCCCGCAGCCCCATGCCGAACCCATGGGCCGCTTCAAACACACGCTCTGCCCCAAACCTGACAGCCCGGATCAAAGGCCAGGGATCGGTTTGAGAGTCTCCCCTCACGCGATCCAGCTCCAGAGCGCCCTCAGGAGGCTCGTAGGAGCGCCCTTGGACCTTGTGGCGGGCAATCTCCCCCTTGAGCATCAGGAAGTCGCTCAGGGCCTCTGTATCGCGTTCTGAGAGGTCTGTGTCCCGGATGGCATCCCACAGCCCCTGAGAGGGCGCTCTGACGCTCTCACGGGCCTTGTCCATGACCGCCCCATAGGTTTCTGGGGAAAGGTGCTGGCGCTGGGTGATCTCTTTCCGGGTGCCGCGCACGATTTCAGGGTCCAGATGCTCGCGGCACCAATCGGCCCAGGACGTCTGCAAAGCGGAGTATTCGTTCCGCTCGCCTGTGGCCTCCTTCAGCTCGCGCAGTGCCTTGTTGGTCGAGATCACCGGCTTGCCCCGGCTTTCCCGGACCGGGGAGACCAGAACATCGACCACGGCGCCGCCCTTCTCATCGAGATCGAGGCGGGTGGCGATCACCGATCCTTTGCCGCCCCAGCCCTCCGCCCATGCCTTCGCCTGGTCAAAGAGCTGGCGGTTACGCGGATTGTCGGGGTCGTGCAGGCTGCCGGCCTTTTCCACCCATTCCGGGGAGACCACGCAGATGGCCTGCAAACAGAGCGGTGCGCCCTTCCGCTCGCCGGCCCCCAGCTCGGTCTTGTGGGCTTTGAAGGCGGCGAGATAGTCGCGGTCGTTCTCGGCCTTCGACCAGGCAAGGCCGAAACCGGGTTCCGCATCATCCCGGACCCGCGCCTTGCCGGTCTCGTCGTGGCGCTGCGCATGGAGGGACGCCCCGCGAAGCTGGGCGATGGTGGTGAGCTTGTTGACGCGGATGGCTGCTTTGAACATGGGGCGGTGATAGCGGCGAGTGACAGAATTGTCATTTGAAATGACAACCCACTAGGCAATTCTCTCCGAGCCGCTCCGCTAATTGCCATGGGCCGGAGGCGCTGCGCCCTCCTGGACCTCCGGCTATTCACCCGCTCTGCGGGCGACAAATCCCTGCCTTCCCCTGCCTGATGGTCGGCGATGTCAGTCAGGGATTTGAGGGCCGCCGGAACCGTTCGGCAAAATCCGGCGGCAGCAGATGTCGGCGCTTTGGCGGCGTCCGTTCCCAGATTTCCGCATCGGTCAGGGTCTCGGAGCTGACCTCGTAATCGCCGCAATCGAAGCGGGAGGTGCAATCGGGCGGGGCGTTCTCGTGGCGATCATGAGCCATTTGTTTCCCAATCTGGTTAGGCCAGCCCGGATCGGAGATCTGCCAATATCGGAGAGCCGGGCTGGCGGGGGTTCCGATGGTTTTTC
>NZ_JAYMWL010000003.1:0-79444 GCF_048056275.1 Phaeobacter sp. JH20_26
AAAAAAACAGTATTTTGCACATATGAAACCCCAAGCATCCGCCTTCACTGATGATTTCGACGAGCCACTCATCACCATCGAGGAGGATGAAGAGGCTAACGAAGAGGATCTCTGGTTTCTGCCTGGGCCACTCGAAGAAGAACCGGATGATTTGCCTCCTGGGCCACGGGCGGAACCGCCCGACACTGCTGTCATCGACGACTGGGCAAAGGCAGAGGGGGTTCACGCTGCGCGACTGGCAAGAGTGGCTGGACGCCTGGGAGCTCTGGATGACCGACTGCTGCGTGGCCCGGAAGGTTGGCGGCATCGGCTCGCGCTGATCGAGGCGGCGGATCTTAGCTGGTTCGCAGGAGATCGGGTGAGTGCTGATCGTCTGGCGCTCTGGGTATCGATGCGGCTCTCGGGCGCACAGGATGACCCAAATGCCCTGGCAAGAGTTGGATGGGCTGTTCGGCGACTGACAGGCGGTCCTGGACCAAAAGGTGACTTGGCCGCCTTCCTGGATCGCCGCGATCCCGACAGCATTGAAGACAGCGCTGAGCGTTTCGAAGATCGCGCGGGCGGATGGTTGGACGTAATGGCAGCCGCGGCCGATCTCCACCCAATCACGCGGGCTTGCATGGGCTTTCATCTCTGGAACCTGGCGGGCCTCGGACAGCACGGCGACCAGATGGAAGCCGCCGTCACCGCGTCTAGGATCGCGGCCAGTGACGGAAGCGGCGCCATTTTCGCACCGCTCGCTATGGGCGGGGCAGGGGGGCTGCGTGCATCGGGCTTGCCGCCCGAACGTTTGGCCCGCTGGCTGGATGGGATGAACAGCGCAATTCTAACGGCGATGCGCCATCTAGATGGCACCCAAACATGGAGTGTTCGGGCGGATGGAGCCATGTCTCAGCTTTCGGGCAGAACTCCGGCCGCTCTTCGATCTGTGTTGACAGAGTGGCCTTTGGTGTCGGCCCCAATGGCGGAGGCCCTAACAGGCGCAAGTCGCGCGGCTGTTCAAAGGAACCTCGCATGGATGGAAGAGCGAGGCCTGATCCGAGAAGTGACGCAACAAGGACGATTCAGGATGTGGCGGATCAAGGACTAGACCGTTGTGATCAGATCCAGCGACAGGGACTTTCTCGGTTCATTGAGGGAGGAGCGCTTGCCGCCAATGCTTACGTTCATCGATGTCGCCAAAGGGTGGTTTGAATATCGACCCAGGTGTCTTGGTCAGAATCGCTCTGTGTGATCCGGCAACGAGCTACGGCAGCCTTTCGAAAAGATCCGGTGTGTCCTCGTCGCGCCGCCTGCTCAGACCCTCGCCAAGATGCAGACAAGGGTGCTTAACTTGTGTCAGGCCTTTGCCGCCCTCAAAATGGACCCACCCTCCTCTGGGCATGCCCACGCTTACGATCAGCGCCCCACATATTGGACAAGTCCGCCTGAACGATGCGCCCCTCTTGCTTTCACGATCGCCCCGAACTGCCCAACCGCCGCGGACGGATACCGTGCGCCCTGACGACAGACGGCGGGTGTGTGCCTTCCGGTAATACCAGCGGTCCGTCATCCCATACCCGTTCTTTCCTCGACCCGGCTGCCGCTTGGGGTCGAGCGCACGTAAAAGCCTTGTGGAATAGCCTCCTGCACCAGCCCGACGTGCGAGATCAGGCCGACGGCCCGGCTGCCCTCTGTCAGCGCAGCAAGAACTTGGATCACCTGATCCAACGTGCCCGCCCCATTCTCGGTGTCGAGGCTCCCGAAGCCTTCATCGATAAAAATTGTGTCCATCCGGATCTTGCCCGAAAGGCTCTCGACCACATCAGCTAGCCCAAGCGCGAGGGCCAGTGCCGCGATAAAGGTTTCGCCGCCTGACAGCGTTGCTGTCGGGCGCGCCTTGCCGGTGTTGATGTCGAAGACCTCGATTTCAAGCCCACGCTTGCCGCGACCGCCAGATGCCTCGACCCCACGCGTTAGCCGGTAGCGACCACGCGTCATAGGGTCGAGCCTCATATTCGCCGCCTCGAGAACCTGGTCGAACATTGCTCCGATCGCGAAGGTCTCGAGTGTCATCTTGAAATCGTTCTTGCCGTTAGCCAGATCGGCCAGCCCCCGGAGCGGACCAGTCTCGGTTTCTAGCCGCTCGGTTTCGGTCAGAGCCGCGGCAAGCGATTCCTTGAATTTGGTCAGCGACGATACATCCGTTCTCGCTGTGGCAAGTGCAGCGTTGGCCGCGTTCAAGGTCTGGGTGGCGTCTGCCAAAGCCAGCTGAAGCGGGGCAAGATCCGGGCGTTCACGATCTGCGCAAGCGGCTGTGGCGTTCTGCAATGTCGTGCGAGCCGCGATCAGGCCCTCACGATGATCGGATACCGTCTTCTGGTCGGCATCGAGGGTCGGGAAATGCGCCTTGCAAGCATCATATCCCGCTTTACCCAGCCCGACCTCGGCAAGCCGAGCACCAAAATCATCTTGCGCCTTTTTTACGCGCTGTTGCTGCGCGTCGCGCGCCCGCTTTGCTGCTTCAAGCTGCTCTTGCGCACGGGTGAGCATTTCACTGGCGGCTCGGTCCTGTTGCGTCGCCACTTCCAGCGCCTCGGACAGTTGCCTTTGCTCTCTCTGTAAAGCCTCCCGGCGAGCGACAACCGCCTCGGGCGTGCGCAGACTTTCCGGCAGGGCCTCGATCACTGTGTCCAGCTTGGCACGCGCGCCGGCAAGATCGGTCTCGGCCTTTCCCGCAGCGGTGCGCGCCGTAGCCTCGGCAGCTTCAGCCTCAGTCAGTTTCAGCTTGAGTTGGGCCAACTGCTCCGTCACCGCGTCTAAATCGACCGCTTCTCCAAGCGCGGCGACGTCGCCTTCAAGCCGTGCGATTTCAGCTTCGAGTTCCACCAACGTGCGCTCAGGACTTTCCTGTTCCTCCAGCGTCCGCTTCTTTTCGTCGAGCCGCATTCGAAAATTGCCGAGTTCGCTTTCGGCCCGAACTCTGGCTTCGGAGGCGGTTCTCGCCAGAACCTGCGCGCTCCGAAACGCTTCGGTCAAACCAGATTGTTCGGGCGTACCATGGGCAGGCGCGGGATGATCATGGGAACCACAGACAGGGCAGGGCGCTCCTTCGATCAACTTTTCGGCCAGAATGATCGCTTGCGTGCGCGAAAGCCGTGCCTCGGCTTCTAGCAAGCCCGCGTCAGCGGCTCGTGCAGCGTCAGTTCTTGTCGCCAGTTCGCTCGATGCCTCATCGACATTTCGTTGAGCATCCGCGACAGCTTCTTGCGCCTTAGCATACGCCGCAGCCTTGACCCTTTCTCGGTTGGCCTCGGCCAGCTCACCGGTCAGCTGGCCTCGCTCCGTTTCGGTCTTTCGCGCTTGATCAAGCGCCAGATCGGTCGCATCGCGCTGAGACTTGAGCTTCTCTCGGGCATCTATGGCCTCGGTCAGAGCCTTCTTCGCTGAAGCTTCGTCCTTCGCAGCGTCGTCAAACGCGCTTCTAAGAGCCGATGCCTGACCGACCTGGTTCTCGATCGCCTCCAACCTTGTCAGGTCAGCCTGAACTTGCTGCCGCCGGTCCTCACCCGACTGTGCCTCAACAAGTTTTTTTCCCGCCACTTCCTTCGCGTCATTGGCGATGTCTAGTTCCGCCTCGACCTTTGTGACAGCCTCCACCGCATTCCGGCTTTCCTGCTCCGCATCGCGCAAAGCCGTCTCAAGATCACGGGCCTGCATGGCATTCCGGACAGCCTCAATCCGCTTGGCCAGTTCTTCGACCTCGCCCGTTTTCTTTTCTAGATCATCGACAGCCCGCTGTGCCGTATCGACAGCAGAAAATGCCTTTTCGATTTGCTCGCCTTCGGTCAGAGCTTTGCGCGCGGCTTCGTTGGCCATCTCCGCGCCGCGCTGAATGCCCTGCTTTTCTTCGACTTCGGCTTCGGCTGTGGCAATTCCGAGTTCCAGCGCTTCGGCGCTTTCGAAGCCACGTTCCTCGAGTCGAGCCACGTAGAGAGCCCGCTGGTCGCGCAACGATCGTTCTGCCTCTGAGGCTTCTTCCTTCAGCCGTGCGGCGAGATCGCGATAGATCTTCACGTCGAAGAGATCCCGTAATATCTCGACCCGCGCATCCGTTTTTGCGGCCAGGAACGTCTCGAACTTACCTTGCGGTAAGAGCACGATCTGTCGAAACTGATCTGCCCCGTAGCCAAGCAGCGCCTCGACTTGCTGCCCTACTAGCGAGACCTTCTTTTCCGCAATGACACGGCCAGACTGACTCGGACCAAGAGTGTCCACCGGAATCCCGGTGACGTCGAATAACGAGGCTTCCGCCGCGTCCTCAGTGGTCCCTTCACCGCGTGCCTTCGGACGTTCCTGCGCCGGACGACGACGGATCAGGTAGGTCTTGGCGCCCAGCTCAAAGACAAATTCGACTTCGGTAGGTAGATCCGCCGCGGCGTGATCCGAGCGTAGTGAACGTGGTTCCTGATCAGTCTTGGTCGGCGCCCCGAATAGCGCGAAGGACATCGCCGAAAACAGCGTCGACTTTCCCGCGCCGGTCTGACCATAAATTCCAAACAGACCCGTCTCCAGCGCGGACCGGAAATCGACTACCTCGATTGTCGCAAATGGCCCGAAGGCTTGAAGCGATAGGCGAATGGGTCTCATGTCTGATCCACCCCGGAGGCTACTGTGTGGAGCTTTTCCGCGACGATCGCGACTTCGGTGGCGTTTGGTTCCCGGCCGCGCACAACCTTCACGAAGTCGCCAATCATCTCGATCGGCGTGACCGCGGCCCGCCCGCTGCCGAGCGCCTTGGTCTCCGGTGCGCACGCCTGCCGGGCATAGGCCAGATGGCAAGCATTGGGATAGGTCGCGCGTAGCCGTTTCATCGGATCGATCAGAGGGTTTTCATCCGTCAGGATAGCCTGGATGAAATCGTCAGACGGCGTTCCTTCCAGAAGATCCGAGAATGCCCCGGTAAGCGAGCGAACCTGCCGGATCGGTCGGAACGGTACGATGCGGATCTCGACCCCTTCAGCTTTCAGATCGACGACAGTCATGGATTTTTCGTTTCCCGCCTCGTCGAAACCGAAAGCAAGCGGTGCGCCGGAGTACCGAATATGGCTCGCGCCCACTTCCTGCGGCTTGTGCAAATGCCCCAGTGCAACATAGTCTGCCCCATCGAAGACATTGGCGGGAACAGTTTCTATGCCTCCGACTCGCGTCAGGGCGCGCTCGGTCTCGCCGACCGCACCCCCCGCGACGAAAGCATGAGCCACGACGACCCAACGCGCTCCATCAGGCACCTGCCTCCTCGCCGCAGCGATCTGGGCGGCAACTACCTCCGCCGGCGCATTAATGCTTTCATCCCCGAACACCTCGCGTGCGGCGTATTCATAGGAAAAGGGCAGTGCGGAAAAGGCGACCTCGCCCTGCGCGTCATACAGCACCAACGGCGCTTCAACCGCATCGGCAATCCCGCGCACCAGCACACGAGACGCGGTGGAAAAGACAGACATAGCCTCGATCCTGTCGCCAGAATCGTGGTTTCCAGAGATCATCACCACAGCGGCTTCGGTCTCCTCTGCTACACGCTTGAGGAAGCGATTGAACTGCCGGATCGATGAATTGGGCGGAGAGGCACGGTCAAAAACGTCCCCCGCGATGACAAGAACATCGGCTCGTTCGACCACAAGCGTTTCAAGGATCTGACCCAGGATAACCTCATGATCCTCCTCGAGGCTCAACCCCATGAACTGGCGCCCCAGGTGCAGATCTGCCGTATGAAGTAGTCTCATGTCGCACCGTCAGTTAATACACATGTAAAAACTATATGGACAATGGTAGGGAGTCAAGGTATCCTTCCCCAATGCCCTTCGAAGACCTCAAACACGCCCAGCGTGCGCGCCTAGAGCACCTCGACAGATTGTTTTTCTGGGACGGGGCAGCGACTCGCGCTTCTTTGACCAAGCGTTTTGGTATTTCGAATGCACAGGCCGCTCTCGATTTTCGGGCTTACCTCGCCGAAGCGCCAAAAGACGCACTGCACTATGATGCGTCGTCGCGCCAATACCTTGCCCATGACAGCTTTGAACGGCTCAGTGGCAAGGCGTCCTCGATGGAATTGGAGCAACTCTTGGTCGGCGCACAATCTCCCGCATTCGATAGATTGCCAGATTTGCAACGCACTCAGGACTTGCGTGTTTTAAGGCCGCTCTACCGTGCCTTCAGGGCCAAAGAGGCAACGAGGATCGTTTATCAATCGATGCGAGATCCTGAACCGATGACTCGCTGGATTGCACCTGTTCGGTTCGCTTCTGATGGCGTTAGGCTTCACGTACGAGCCTGGTGTTTTGAACGTGAGGGTTTCCGTGACTTCCATCCTGCTCGCATTGACCCGGATCAGTCGTTCGCAATAACCAAACCAGCTGGTGCGGTACCCCGAGATGACGATTGGTTCACCTGGGCCATCCTGAAACTTAAGCCGCATTCAAGATTGACTGAGGCGCAGCAACGCGTGGTCCGCATTGAATTTGGGTTCACCTCAGACGTGCTTGAGGCCAGAACCCGGAAAGCACTTGAGTTCTACACGATACGCCGATGGGGTCTTGAGCAAAAGGAGCCTCGTCTAGAACGGGTCTCTATCGACTATATTCCGATGAGCGAGGAGGAGATCGATGCAAATTGATATGCGTCGCATAGATCCCTCCCTCAACATGAACCGGTTCTATTCCGTGGGGCTGACCAAAGACCTGTTTGGCCAACACGGCGTCCACCGACAGTGGGGCCGCTTTGGTACTTGGGGGCGGCATTGCCACGATTGGTACTGGACACAAACCGAGGCTGAGACTGCCTTTTCTGATATAGTCAAACAGAAGCTGGCGCGCGGTTACCTGATCAAACTGCCTGCGTCAGAGGGCGAGGGAGTCTGAAATGCCATCGTTTGGGAAATGGTCGCAACAAGGTGTTCCTAAGAAAGGCTGGACTTGCATCGGATTTGAGGACCTTGGTGAACCCTCCACCCAATGTGAAATGTGCGAAAACCAGGACATCCGGTATGTTCACCAGATGCAGCACCCCGACTATCCGAATATTCTGGAGTGCGGTTGTGTTTGTGCCGGTAAGATGGAGGAAGACTACGCGGCCGCGTCCAAACGGGAATCTGATAGTAAGAATTTGGCTCAAAGGCGAGGGCGCTGGCTGACACGAAAATGGAAAATCTCGCAAAGTGGAAATCATTACCTGAAAACGGACGGGTTCCACATTGTAGTCTTTCCGAAAGACAGCGGATGGAGCGGAAAGATCACCCGGTTAAGCACTGGGGTCTCAACTCAGGCCCGCCGCCTCTACGATACCCAAGATAAGGCGAAGCTTGGTGCCTTTGATGGCATGATCTGGCTAAAAAGCCACTAAGGGGTCTGTCGGTTTGCCAATGGTTTCCTGCATGCCTTGAGTGGCTTGATCGAGTTGTCATCTTTATCAATGCGAAACATACGCCTTACCCCTCACCATTTCGCACATAGGTCACGTAGAAGCCCTTGATAATTCGGTGCTCTTGCAAACGGTCCCCAAGTGAAAACCCATCCTTTCTGATGGGTGCTTGGAAAATATCGAGACCGCGATCCAGCACGATTTTCCAGCCGGTGTCGGTAACGATATCGCGCGCATGCGCGGTCCCTGTGCCATCAAAGGCCCATGTGAACGCAACGCCAGAGCCGACGCAGGCGTCTGCGATTGAATCCAGCAATTCACGTTGTTTTGCAACGTTACCATCATCAGGACCGGTTACGAGATGAACGCTGATCTGGTCCTCGGGCGACTTGCGCCGAATGACCATTTCAACGAATTCCATCATGTTTCGGATTTGGTAGAAGAACCGCACATAGGGGTCCGTCACGATAATCTTGGATGCGCCCGCAATGTATGGGCCAAAGAGGCGATCGTAACTAATCCCCTTGCGATCCTCAGTGAAGACGTGATGCCCTTCTTCCAGAGCAGGTTTTACGTCTGTCTTGGCCGCAAGAATGGGCTCTGCCGCGGTGCCGGAAGCTGATCCCGCTCCACCAGCGTCCGAAGCGGCATCGCCACCAACAGTCGACGTCTCGGTCTGTTCCTGTTCCTTGGGATCCAGCGCTGGCTTGAGATAGTAGAACTGCGGGTATTCTTCTTCCTCGACCGTTGTTACACGCCGCTTGGTGCCGTCGGATCCGAGGTAGTAAAAATCGACCTCGGGATAGGTGCTGTCGATGCGAGCTAGCTGGTCTTTCACGCGCTTGCGGCTTTCCATGGCAAGCCGAAGTAGTTCTTCGACATCTTCCGCTGTCTCGCCGCCATTTGGGAAGATCAGCTTTAGAAGCCCGGACATGGTCTTGTAGATTGCATCCCGATCTCGCGTCGAAATTTTCTCGCTGATCTTGAAATGCAGGTCTGGCCGATGTGAAAAATCCTCCTGGCGCAGGTGACGTAAGATTTCGGCCAGATAGTCGACAATGAAGCCGTACCCCTTGGTGAACATCTCGCTGCGGATCACGTCGATTTCCCAGCCGGGCAAATAGGCATGCAGGCGGTCGATGAAGGCCGAGTCATGGAACTGGGGTGGCAGTGCCTCAAAGAGGTCGCTGTTTTTTAGCATGAAAGGCACATTGTGGTCGGTGTTGCCGACGAAGGCGAAACTGGCCTCCGCCCCCATGGGGTTCACGCCCCTGGAGAAGGTTTTGTTGGCCATGTAGTTTTTCATGATGTCGACGAGAGCCTTGTTCGCGGTCTTTTCACGACCGGCAAACTCATCGAAGGCCACGACGTCCCAGTAGCCTACAAGGCCAATGCGCCCGTTCGAGTTGTTCACGAAGAGTTTCGGGATCGATACCTCACCGCCAGAGATCAGCTGGCCATGCGGGGAGAACTCGGAGTAGATGTGCGACTTGCCCGTCCCTTTGGGCCCAAGCTCGATGATGTTGTAGTTACGCTCCACGAAGGGAATCAGGCGCATGAGCTGCAACAGCTTGGCACGACGCCCAAAGGCTTCCGGGCTGAAGCCGATACTCTGCATCAGCAGGTCGATCCAATCGTCAGTGCCGAAATTCTCACGCGCTGCGCGGTAACTCTCATAGTCGACCTTGGCGATCTGAATGGGCTTGATGGTTTCGAGGATCCAGGGCGAGATGCGGGCATCCTCGGAAAACTCGTATTGCACATCCGCGATGCACCAGACGCCCGTCACAAGAAGCTTGGGGTGCGCCTTGATCGTGCCGCTGTCGACCGCGACCTTCTTGATGCCGAGGTTGTCGAAGGTGGCTTCATAGCTGTCGGTCTTCTCATTCAGCGACACGCTGATCTGGTCGATGACCTTGTAGCGCCCCTTTTCCTTGATCGTCGACTGAATGAGCCCGGCTTCGCTACGGTGGACGTAATGCTTGCGCAGGATTTCTTTGACGGTTTCGATGCCCGTGGCGATCGATGCTTCGTCATCGGTGGCGCAATACTGGCCGAGGAGGTACTCGAGCACATAGGTTGGAACAATGGCGTTTCCCTTGACCGCCTTGACCAAGTCCTTGCGCACGACGAAACCCGCGAAGTGTTCATTGATCCTGGCGTCGAGATCACTCATGGGGCCGCTCCTCAAAAGTCAAAATCTGTTGTGATGCCACGTTTCAACTGGAAGCGGTGGCTTGTGTAGTCCTGGTAATGGCTGGTTTTGCCAACCCGCTCGCGCAGTTTCAGGAATACGTCCTGATTGTTGAAGTTATCCGCCTGACGCGACAGCAGGAATTTTCGCGGCATTTCACGTTCTCGGGCATTGTCCGAGGTGAAGTCGAACTGCAGAACATGCTCGTCTGAAATTAGCGTGCCGTCGGCGGCGTAGATTCCCGCGACCAACTCGCGGGCCTGCATTTTCTCGGAGACGGGTTGCGCTTGGTAGAAGATCACCGCGGTCTGCCCGGAGGTGATCTGGCTCCGGCCGGACACAATGATCTGCACCTCGACCTGGTTCACATCCGCCTCGCGTTGTTTGCCAACACGGATGACAGGGATGACGATTTCCTGCAGCGACGCGCCACCATGGACAAACCGACTTCCCGCGCCTTTGACCCGAAGACGGTTGATAGAGTTCGGGATCAGGACATCGAGGTCGCCAGTGAGGCCCAGGTTGACCGAAGAGAACTTCTTCATGCCTGCGGTCTCATGAAGGCCACGACCGACGACGAACCGACGGTTCCGCATCAGGATTTCGTCGCCTTTGGGATCCGCAACTGCGAAGTCGCTCTCGTCAAGCGCTCGGTGCTGGTAGAGGAAGCCATGATCCGCCGTGATCAGGATGTTCGAAAAGTTTGCCGAGGTCAGCTTTCGAACGAGCTTGGTCAACTCTTCGATCGCGTCTTCGGCAGCCTTGGGCAGCTGATCCTCGGTCTGCAGCTTGTCCCCGATCGCGTCGATCAGGTTGTGATAGATGTAGACCACGTCGTTGTCGCGGAAGAGCTCTTTGCCCTCGTCGACACGCATATCCAGTACATCGCGCGCCAATAGGGCCTTGGTACGATCCCCTGCGCGTCCGGTTGCCAGAAGCTTTTCGCGCGCGGCGAGGCCTTGGGTACTCTCCCCACCTGACAGGACTGAACCCTGCCCATCGGTCGCAAAGCACAGGTCCCGGTTTGGCAGAAGCGCTGCCATACCGAGCTGTGTATAGCTCGGAAGCGCGCTGATCATGGGTTTCAGCTCGGCATCAAATCGGTTCAGCGCTCGTATGCGGCGCAGGCATTCCTCGGCTACCTCAAAGCGCAAAGCATCCGAGATGATGACCGCAACCTTCTGGTCCTTGCGGCGGAACTCTGCGGCCTGCTCGAAATAGAAGGCGCTTTGGCGTGCGTATCCGGGAATGGCCCAATCGGTCAGCCCTGCGACCTGATCCTGCCAGGCATCGTTCAGTTTCAAGAGGTAGCTGTTGGTGTATCTGTTCTCGACCGCCTCGTAGAGTTCCGAGAGTAGTGAGGCATGGCCGCTGCGCTGCATGTGGTAGACGAATTTGCGATAGAGCTGGTCGAGCTTGTACCAGCTGCTGACATACCGCTTCACCCCCTCGGCTGGGCTCGTCATCCCCAGATTGGCCTCAGCCAGCGCCTGCTGGAATTCGGTCGCAAAGCCGATCGCCTGATAGATATCCTCGTAGCTGCCATACCAATGGCTCTGCCGGCGCTCGCGGACCCATTTCAGCACCTCGGATGCGCTCACGGTCTGGGTCGACATCGCATGAACAAGCTGTCGGATGACGTGGCGATCGATTTCCTCGAAATGGTCGACCGCCATTACCGACCGGAAATCGCGCTTGGACAGATCTTCCGGGATCTTCAGCAGGCCCTGATAGCGGGCGGCCAGCGTCTCAAAAGCTCCTTCCCAGTGGCGGTTGTTCTTCCAGCGGCGGAAGACCAGCAGCGCCTCGGCGTTCAGCTTGCCATCTTCGCCGAGCGCCCGCAGATACGCCGACTGGAAGAGCGCGATCGCAAAGTCCTCGAAATCGGGCTCGTCGGGCTGATAACCATAGGCATTTCCGACCTGCTTCCAGAACACCTCCATCAGGCCCGAACGCTCGATGAGCCGCATTGCATCATCGCGACCCTCAGCCAGCTCGCCCAACAGCGCTTCGACCACAGTATCAAGCCCACCTTCGGCGCCAGCACAGACCGCAAGCATGCGCAGCCGAACCTGCGATTGGGTATCCGCGGCATGCAAAAGCCGTTTCAATTCCGCCACCCGCGCTTTGGAGCGGTAGAACTCCATATGGTCGCGCACGACGTTTTCAAACTGCGGCGGCAGGCCCAGCTCGCCCAGCCAGCTCGCCGCCTGGTCCGCCTTGAACACCGCCGTCGCCAACTGCAGGTCCAGCAGCCAGTTCGCCGCGCTCAAAGGCTCTGGCCCGTCATGGAACACCAGAAACTTTGCCTTCGGTTCCTGGCGTAGCATCCGGTATTTGAGGCCGAACTGGTTGTTGGTGATCTCCACCTTGGTCACACTAGGCAGATCGAGTGCATCGAACTCTCCCCGCATGTCGCGCGCTGCGTCATACCAGAAGACGATGCGATGCTCGTCAAAGAGCCGTCCGAGGCTGGCGGTGATCCGGTCAGTCATCCTTGGCCTCTAGTCCGGGGATCTTCTTTAGCGCCGCGCCAAACTTCGGATAGTTGGCCTTCACACCGTCATCGAGATCGATCTCGATCTTTGCCTGCGCCAACGGGAAGACAACATCGCGCTCCCACTCGTTCAGCTCGTCGATCTGTTTGGCGATCACGGCCATGTCTTTCAGCGCCTTTGTGCGCTGGCCTTGGCTGGCGCTCATGTCATCTGACAGCTTCTCAAGCCGGCCGCGCTCTCCCTCCAGCTTGCTGATGAACTCGCGCAGGTAGTCGTTGAGCAGCACCGACACGGTGTCGCCGCGATACCGGTGCATGTAGATCAGCGCGTTGAACGTGCCCTTGGGGCTGGAGAACATCCAGTAGATCGGGCGCTTCTTGTAGCGCTTCACATGGTCGGCGTAGAAATCCTTGGTGAAGTATTTGCGGATGTCCTTGCCAAGGGCGTCCTCGATATAGCGCAGGTTCTCGCGGAAATGCGCCTCGCCAAAGGTCACGCGCAGGAACAGGCGGAAGCGTTCGGTGATGTCATCGGCGAACCAGTTTTCGTCGAGTACGGGGATCACATTGTCAGCGTCGGGTGTGAAGGTCGGCTCGGGGATGCGGGCGAGGTAATCCTCCAGCCGCTCGCCCTGATTGGCGAGGATCAGGCCCGGCGCATCGAGGCTGTAGCGGCCGAACATGCAGCCCACGGCGTAGGAGAGGAACTCGGCCATGGTGTCGGCGCGCAGGCGGGTTTCGCGGTCGGCCTCGGTGCCCCTCACGCCATAGCGATAGGCGGGGTTGCAGGTGAGGGTGATCTCATTGAGCGGCACCTCGGGGGTCAGCTCGTCTTGCAGGCCATATGCGTCGATGAAGATGCGGTTGTTCTCTTCCTCCAGCTGCTGCATCTCGTCGGTCATGCCCTGCCAGTGGGTGCGGAGCCGCGCATAGCTGTCCTCTAGCGTGTCGCCGCGGTGATCGGGTTGGAGCAGTGAGAGCGTCGTGAAATCCCAAGAGGTTTCGTAGGCGTCCCAGTCGGAGCGGGCAATATCTACGCACGATCTCGCAGTCGATTGAGACGAAATAGGGATGTCAGACAGAACAGGTAGCTTGCCAACCGGTCCTTCATGATAATCCAGCGTCGGTGACATCGTTAGTAAAAAGTGGTTTACCAATGGCGAGTTGCTAAAGCCTAACAGGCCGAACAACTGGTCTTGTGAATCCGCAAAGCAAACGGCACCCTTGGTTTCGGAAATGAACCCGACCGGACTGTAGCGCATAGCCAAAGCACTCGAGGATATTGTCGACCAAGTCATTCCTTCGCGGAAATAAAACGGAATGTTCTTGATCGTTCGCGTTGGTGATCCGTAGAGCTGGGCCGCGAACTCCATAAGTTCTTTTCCGTCGTTCTCCCAATTCACAACAATATTGTTGTTTCCGAACCACTTACGAAATGTGCCACCTTTCTGACAGGGGAACCAACGTTTTCCGGAGGAAAGAGCCGCTTCATGGCTGTCCATCGAGGTTGCGAAGTTACCGCTTGAGACCTCATGCCATTGTTTGAGAAAGCGGTCATTGTCAGATGTAGCAAGCCCTTGCCTCGGTTTTGCTATCGAGGACAATGGCTGCAGTTCTTGAAACAAATCCAATACCCGCTCACTCACCCAATAGGCGATAGGGTTTCCAGGAATCTTTAAGAAGTCGTCAGAAGCTGCTTTGTATCGCCAACTACAGTCTGGGTCGGCAATGGCAGCTTTCATCATTTCGGCCTTCTCCGCTTCGGAGCGGCCATCGATTAGTCTGAGATATTCTCCTTTGTGCGATGCACTGTGTGAATTCTCAAATACAAATGCTGTCGTTGAAACAACTGCGCCACCAATTGTGTCGAACGCCCTTTCACCCAGATGAGCAACCGATAGCAGCGTCGCGTTCGACAGCAGTTTTGTGCGGATCTTCTCAAAATGGGAAAGGAACATCCAAGATTGCATGTTAATCATAGCCATCATGCCAGACGGTCGACACATCATTAGTGCGCGCTCCATGAACATCGAATACAGATCAGCCTTGCTGTCTGGGAACTGTTCCTTCGCAAAAGACACGAGTTTCGCGTTCATTCCTTTCCCGCCCATATACGGCGGGTTGGCCACCACGATATGGTATCTTGGCGAGAGGGCTTCGGTCATCTCGAGCACCTTCTGCACGCGTTCATGCACGTCGCGGATGAATAGGTTGCCCTGCAGATCCGCACCAGAAATCCGCTTTTGGACTTCCTCGACCGACTTTAGCTTCGGCACGATCAGCGAGCCGAAGTTCTTGGCCTGATCGAACTGCTTCATGGTCTCAATGAGGCCATCGGTGAACAGATCGCGCCCGATCTTACTGATGTAGGTGGGAATCTCGTCGTCTTTGAACCGTACGTCCTGCAACACGCAGATGTCGGGTTTCGCGTCCATCCGCAAAAACCGTCGCCGCCCCAGCCGCGCCGCTGCCTTCATCGCCAGCGCAAAGGCAGCGAGCGCCCCCGCGCGGTCGTCAATCTCCACACCAGTCAAGTTGTGCGTCAGGATCAGCGCGGGGATCTCGGTCGCTTCGTAACCCTCTTCCTCGTAGATGGCGTAGAGCAGGTCGAAAGCGTAGGTCAGCATGTGCCCCGACCCACAGGCCGGATCACAGATCTTGATCTCTTCGGGCTTGCCGATCTTCAGGAAGTCCGCCTCGGGCTCTTCCGGCGCGATGTAGTAATCCATCTTCTCGGCCAGCTTTGACCCCGGTCGGTTCAGCAGCCACAGTCGGCCCAGCGAGTTCTCGACCAGGTAGCGGACGATCCAGTGCGGGGTGAAGAGCTGCGTCGCGGCGGGGATATTGTCGGCCTCGATCTTCTTGTTCTTCTTGAGCCAGGCGAAGACCTGGTCTTTCTTTTCGGAGATGTAGAACTGATAGAGCCAGCCGATTATCTCAACGTCTTGGCAGGCATCCGGCGTCATAGCCTCACGTAGGTAGGCAAGGATAGAGGCATTGGACAGCAAGTCGGCGGGCAGCAGGAGCTCGGTGTAATCATCGATCCGCTTGAAAAGAAACGGCATGCTGGTCTGCCAGGAATTGCAGATGGCGACGAGAAGCAGCCGATACGCCTCGGCCTGAGGATCCTGGCTGGGGGTCAGCCCCTCCAGCAGGTCACTGACCTTGCGGCGGGTCGCCTCGGGCACGAGCTGTTCGTTGATGTTTCCGGCCTTCGCATCCGCAAGGATCTCGGGCTGGAATTGCCCGGGCAAGGGAGAGACGACGCGAACCGCGCTGATCTCGTTCACATCAAGGAATCGCAGGGCGGTGAAGCGATTGAACCAGATGTAGGCGACCCGCTCCACAACTTCTTCTTCGCCGTGCTGGGCAATGCTGGCCTCAAGCTTCTTGAAGGCAGCCGGATGTTCGCGCTGAGCGGCAGAGCCTTCAGCGGACACCGCCTCGAGTTTCGCAGCGACCTGTTCAATGAGCGCGCGACGCGCGAACTGAGCAAACTTCTTGAGTTTCGTGGTGTCCATCAGGCCGCCCCCTCGCTAATTCGGCGAAGTGACTGCTCTCCGAATTGTCTTTTCCATTGTTCAAAATTCAGGATGATGCAGCTTGCGGCGCAATCGTCCGCCCAGTCCGCATGCCTGATCGGAATGGCCTTCCGCAGTTCATCTTGTTTTGCAAGCAGCAAAGCATTGTCTAGGTTCTGCATTGAGAGCAGGACAAGATAGAGGACTTTACGGTCATTCTTGCCCTGCGCTGATCGGAAGAAAAGGGTATCCCGAAATTTGCCCGCGAGGCTTTGAACCAGCTTTCCGGAGTTCAATTTGGTGACAAAAGCAGCAGGGTTTTCAGCCCCCGGAATGTCAGGGTCCTTGATCTCAACGAACAGGTAATGCGCCTCGTATTCTGCGATGAAATCGACGCGCTGGACCGTACTGCTTGCATGGTAATCGCTGTCATCGAAATGGATTACTACTTGTGCCTCGGGAAAAGAGAGCTCCAGGTCGAATTCCTGCACCGTCGTCATAACTCAATACCCTTCAGCGACCGCTCAATTTCCGCCTCGTAAAGTTCTCCGAAGGTCTTCGATATGCCCGTTGTCACAAGCTGTCCGTAGTCATCTGTCGAATAGACAGACATCCTTCCGTCTTCATCGCGCCTTTGCAGCACGTGATATCGGACATGGTCCTCCTTGCCTTTCTTGTCCATTAGCAGATCCAGCCACTTCAGAAGCACGTAGTCGTGGGTGGCGACAACAATTTGCTGACCATTTCGCGAAAGCTCCAAAAGGACTTCAACCACTTCCTTCATCAGCTTTGGGTTCAGGTTCGCTTCCGGCTCGTCCCAGAGAAGAACGCCGGTTTCTCCGGGATTTATTGAGCCGTTGCTTAGTAACCGATGAAGGACGCCAATCTTCCGATATCCTTCGGCTGTCATTCCAGTTGGGAATGGCTGGCTATCGCTGGAAACAAAGCGGGTTTGTGTCGAATCTTGATATGCCTTCGCAGTTTGCGACTCGGACCGTGATGGATCAGCCTTCAGCTTCTCTTCATATCGCCCCGGCTCAAAATCGAAGCCGCCGCCGTCCTTCAAACGATACCTGCCCCCAACAAGACCAACCAGTTTGCGAATGACGGTAGACAGCCGTGGGTCCTCCATGGAGTCGGGTATCGCTTCGTCAGAGCCGGACTGCACAAGAAGTTCCGCCAAGTTTACATAGCCACCATCGAAAATCATCTCGACAGTAGCGCGGTCATGTTTCGGGTTGCGAATGCCGTGAACCAAGGAAAGCACTTCCTTGGTCGGGATGTAGACCGGCGAGTTTGTAGGCTGAGGGTCAACAGCACCTGAGGTGAATTCCAAATATTGAGACCTCGCACCGAAAACCACCTCTAAGGAGACCTCATCGCTGTTCACCAACCGTAGCCGTGTCGGCGATTTAGCTCCTTTGGAAGATAGGGTTCCTACCCTGTTGTCCTCGGTTGAAAATATGCGCAGGAACTTTCCTGACGCAGAGGCTGCGAAACCCTCGTCTGCGCGATCAGGATATTTGCGGTCCGCGATCAGGCCCAGACCATAGATGGCCTTCAGCAGATGGGTCTTACCCGTCCCGTTGGAACCGATAATGACATTGACTTTCGGGGACAGGGAGAGTTCCAACTTCTCGAACGCAGTGAAGTTCTCGAACTCGATCTTGGTCAACATCAGACGATCACCTTCTTGCCCGCGCGGATCTGCTCCAACAGGGTCTTCTTCATTGCGTCGACATATTGTTCGACGTCCGCCTCTTCGGTCAGGTAGGGCTTGGCGAAGCCCACCTTGATTTCCGAAGCGTTGACATAGGTGGGCTGCGGGGCAGGCGCCGGGGGCACATTTATACCGGGGTTGGGCTGCGGCTGCGGGGCCGGTCGGCTGAGCCGTTCGACCTCCACCAGAATGCGCGGTAGCAGATCGAGCTTCGCGCCGTTTGCTCTGTCGCGCAGGATCGGGATCATCTTGACGCTGTCGAGCCCGGCTTTGTGGCTGTCGATGTTACGCTTGATGTGCGCTTGGTCATCTGCTGAGAGTGCCTGGAATTCTGGCGTCTGCGCAACTTTGGCCGAACACTCATCGATGGCCGTGATCACGGCCTTGCGCTCCTCGAGCACGGTCAATTCCACGCGGTCCTTCAGTCCGTAAAGTTCCGTCTTGAGGGATTGAATAGCCGTGCCCCTGTAACAGGCAGGATCTGCCAACGTGCGGGCCAAGGCCTCGCCCGCAACCGCATCGACGTAGGAAATATTCGCTTCCTGATCGCGCAGAAAATCGCGCGCATCGTCATAGATCTCGCGCTGTGCGCCGCCCATGAAACTGCGGACCTTGTCGAGCACGTCTTCCTTGGCGTCGAGCAAGTCGTCTTCCTGCGCCGCAGGTTCAGTTATGTACCAAGTGGCGGGTTTGCCCACCATAGCCGAGATTTTCGCCGCCAACGGCTCAAGCGCCACGACAAACGGATACTGGGCTTTCTGGGCCAGCAGCTTTCCCAGTTCTTCCGACAGTGTCCGAGTGCTTTCCAGCCATTCCGCCCCAATCGTGCGGGCGTCGGTGCCGTCCGTGGGGAGATCAAACAGCTCTTTGTAGAGCTCCTTCGCCTTCCGAATTTGGGCGGAGGTGAACTCGGTCTGCGGAGTCAGAAGGACATTGGCCAAGGCATGGCTGTTATTGAGCGCCTTCGCGAGTTCGGCGCGCTCAAGCACCATGCTGTCCGAGCGAGCCTCCAGCTTCCCTTTACCGGATAGGCTGGCGGCGAGGCATAGAACTGCGGTGACAGGCCACCCATAAGGTTTACCGCCAAACCGTTCTGTAAGGTACTTGACGGAGACCTTCACGCCGATCCGGGCCTGAGACTGGACGTAGTTCAACACGTCCTGCTCGGCCTCGGTCAGACCTTCGCCGTTGTCGCCAAATAGTCCGCTTTCAGGCGTTGCGGCCTTCAGAATGTCGGCCTCGGAATAGGTCACCCCCCGCAACATCGGGAGGTTGACATAGACTTTGTCGACGAGGCCCTGGAAGCCTTTCACGATCCGCTCTTGTGGCTCTTCGCCGCCGATATCAAGCTCATCGCCGCGCACGAACATCCGCGCCTCTGCCATCAGCTTGCGCAAGCGCAGTTCGAGGTCCTTGTAGCGGCGGCTGTTCTGATCCCCTTTCTCCGCGACAATGCGGTCGCGCCCCGGCTGCTCCGAGCCTGCTCGGGCTTGCCGGATGAACTTGTCGGTCTGCTTGAAAAGCGTCAGATCACGAATGAATCGCACATCAGCTTGCAATACGACCGCTAGTTCCTCACGGCTCACATTCCGCATTCGCACAGCCTCGGGCGAGGCGACATCGTCGTTGAAAGGGCTGATCAGATTGATCGAGAGCTCATGCTCCCGGCCCAAGAGGTGATCGTCCAGTTTTCGGCTGAAGCTGTATTCATTGCCGGTGGTCAGATGCTTGATCTTGCGATGGCGCAAGATCGTATCAAATGCCAGCGTCTCCATTTCCTTCGACAGCTCGGACGGGTCGACATCGAGCGCCTTGATCTCAGCCTCGACATCCTTCTCCTCGTTTGTCAGGAACTCGTAGACCTCGCCATTGCGCTGGATAAGCGTGTTTCGTTCGAGGAAGGACAGCGCCTCTTCAATCTTGCGGCGTTGTTTGATCTGATCAGTATCGAACTCAGAGAGCAAAAGGACGCTGATGTTGCGCACCGTTGGCTTGAACTCCTTGACGTATTTGACAAGGAAGAGCGCTTTCAGCACCCGGATTGCAAAAGGGTCGATGTCCTGGATTTCTTTTTCGGCAATCTGGATCGACTGTTGGACGGCGGACTTCAGGGCGGTGCGGATGCCCTCGAACATAAGATCGAACGTAGCAAGGTCGCCCACAGGCTGGTTCGCCATCTTTTTGGCGACCTCCTGGAACACACCCAGCATCGAGCGTTCGCCGACTGAGCTGTGCTTGCCCTCGAAAGCGTTGTGCTGAGACAGCGACGTGATTGCCATCTGGAACAGCATGTATTGGTAGGGCGGGAACGGATAGCTTGAGACGAAGTGGGCGCGCCCGTCAAAATTTTTCAGCTTTATCGACCCGTCCGTGAAATCGAAAAGGGTCTTGAGGTTGTTTTCTTCGCGATCATGCAGGTTGCCAAGCCTGACCTGACCTTCGTCGGTCTTGGATAATAGGCGACGCTGGATGACCTCTGCCACGTCGGCCGAGTTCAGCGGCATCTTCACGCCGAAGCGCGCCATAATCTTTGAGAAGTCCTGCGACTGGAATGCTTTACCGTCCCCGATGATGGCTTCCATGTCCTGTTGCGACGTGACGATGACCCAGGCCTGACCCTTGCATTTCGTATTCAGGCTTTCGGCGATGGTCTGCAGGTTCGTCATCAATTTGACGTTCTCGGCGATGTACTGGCCGACCTCGTCCACGTAGAAGTTCAACCGGAACTTTGGCCCCTGTTTGTCGATCCAGGCCTTCACCTTGATCGCAAAATCCTCGATTGAGACGCGCGTATCCGCCCGGTACTGGCCCAGAATATCCGCGGCATCCGCCGGGTCCCCGCCCGTGACCACGGCAAATGCGGTCGCAATGTTCTTCCGCTCAAGCGCTGCTTGCTCACGGCCTCGCTCCCAGGGTTTGCCTGCAGCGGTCTCATAAGCGTCCTTGAACGCAGCCAGCTGGCCGCGATCATCGAGGTCTCGTTCAAACTGCGCTATATGTGGCAGCTTTCCATAGTATCCGCAGGCTTCGTCGAAAACCTTCTGGAACACTGAGAGAAGCGCGTCGACGTCGGCTTTGGAAATGACGTCGGCCTTCTGGTCGATATTGAACAGGATCGATCTCGATGGCACGGAAACAGCCTTGCGCAGAGATCCTTGAAGCATGGGCTGATCGGCCAGCTTCTCTTCGAAGATGTCGAATGCCCGGACCCCATCCACTTCCCGGTTTTCCATGAGAAGGGCGAGCATCTTCAAGAGGTGCGACTTACCCGATCCGAAAAAGCCTGAGATCCAGACCCCATTGGCAGTGTCGTAGTTGTTATAAGCGTCGAGGAAGGTCTCAAGACGTTTTCCGATTTCATCGGTGATAACATACTCGTCGAGTTCGACGCGCAGGCTCGCCTCGTCGTCCGCTTTGATCACACCATCAATCGGGCGGTCGACAGGCTTTGCAAAAATGCTTCTCAGAGCGGTGGTCATCGGATCAGACCTCGTAGTTCAAAATGTTGAATGCACGGTAATACTTGTCGTCATGCAGCAGCCCGAAGAGATCAAGGGACCCTCCGGTTGCCGTGGAGTGCGTATAGCTGCCCGGGAAGAACAGGACGGTCGGCCTGTCCTTGGCCGTACTCTGGAGATTGTTCAGCACATTGTGCGAACGGATATACGGATAGACCTCGCCCACACCGGAGAGAAAGATCACGTCATGCGGCTGAGCGGCGATGGCCGCACCAATCTTTGGAATCAGGTGCTCATGGACATCAAGAACGCCCTGCAAGAGCTCGCGCAGCTCTGACTTCTCCATGTCAGGCTCTGCGGCAAGGACGTCTTCGAGGATGCCACGTTCCTCAAGAAGCCCAAGGGAGATATCGTAGAGGCTTAGGTCGAGCGCTGTCACGCCCGCATGCGCGATCCGCTCGATCAGGTCGCGCCGGTCCTCGATCATGGTGACGCCTTCTTCCGCCGGGAACGGGCAGATGAAAAATGGCACTTCGTTGCCGAGCCCTTGCTTGGTCAGGAACCGTTCGCTGGTGACGACCCGGTAGAGGTGCTCGGCGCGTTCCTTGCGTGACAACTGCGGGATCATGATGAGCCTCCCTCGATCGCAACGCTAGGGAACACCGCAAGATCGGTGGGGTCGGTCGCCTCGATTATCTGCCGCAACTGCGCCGAGAGATACGTCGACTGGATCCGGTTATCGCCAGAGATAACGCCAGCTTCCCGCATCATGCGGAATAGGATCTGCCGAAGCTTGTTGCGGGTGCTGTCGCTGATCGAGGCCAGCCCCTCATTCCAATCGGCTTTGGCATCAAAGAATATGTCGAAGCTCTCGAGCGGCAGGTCCAGCTGATAGGCGAGATACCGATCACAAATGACCTCAACAGCGAACTCACGCACGAACCTGTAAGCCCGACATGTGGCGATCCACAGTAGGTGCTGTTGTTCTTGTCGACCGGGCTCACTGACGAAAAACCGGATTTCGTCTTCGGTCAGCGTCATCAGGCGGTTGACGATTTCGCGGAGGGTGCGCCGGTTTGAAGCCGCCTTCGGCAAAGACGTCGCCCCCTCTTCGAGCGCGCGTGAAAGCGTTACTTTCCAATCTTCACCAGCTACGTGCAGTTCGGCGACGATCACGCTCTCGTTCAGAAACAGCCCCCCAGAGGTGAAGGACATTTTGTAGGGCTGGTGGTTTGCTCCGAAGTCTGCTTTCCGTGCTGCCATGGTCATCCAACGACCTCGTCTCGATTCAACAGCACGATCTGCTGGTCCTGCGGTCTTCGAGCGGCGGGGTCGGTATCAAGCCCCAGCCTCTTGAGCGCGTAGAACAACAGCGCGCGGCGGACTACGATCTGCGCGTGGCCCGCCTCCATGCCATAATCCATCTCTATCGCGCGGCGTTGGTTGTCGGAGAGGTCCGGATGCGGCCCAATCTCGAGCAAGACGTCTGTGTGCCAAGCGCCATCGGAGCTAGGGTCCGATGTAACAGGCCCTTGGTCCCCGACCTCCACGATGCGAGAGAGCAGGAAATCCTTGAAAGCCTGGTCATTCTGGCAAAACGCGCGGGCATGCCAACGGAAGCCGTCAAAGGCAAGAGCATGGGGCTCGATCCAGCGCGCGCTTGGCTCAGGGCGCGACATCGACTGATAGGTCACCTGCAAGGCGGCCGGCAAACGGATCGCCGCGAGAACATCGCGCAGCGTTTCAGGTGCCACGCCTCGGGCAGGTGTCGGCGTTGCTCCAAAGCCCGGAAAGACGCTGATCCAGCTTTGCTCCGCGCTCACCAACCCCTGATCGACGGCCCGCAGCTGCGCGAAGTACTCCTCCGCATCGGGCTTGAGATATTTGGGCTTGAATTGTTTGCCGCGCAGGTAGGTGCGCAGGCTCTTGTCATAGACGAGGTTCCGCTTGGCCTGATCGATATAGGCGTTCAGGTCCAGCGATGCCTGCTGTGTTGAAACCCCGAACGCGTCCATCAAATCCCCTCGGTTTATCCGCCCCTGCCAGAACAGGCGAAACTCGATGAACTCATATCGACGTTCGACACCCCAGTTCAGCTGCTTGCCCTTCTTGCGAGTCACTTAGTGCCCTCATATATATGTCGCAAAGTTACACGCGTCCAGTTTTTAGATTGACTCACAAATCAGACCATATGACTCTTGAAGTGTCAGGAAGTCGATTCGTGACAAGCCCGTCGCGTTATTAGACGTATCACAAACTTGGGGGCTCGCCCCAGCATTACCCTCCCGCACCGCTCACTGGAAGGGAAAAGGAGCTTTTGCATGACGAAAATTCGTACGCTCACCGCATCCCTGTTGATCAGCACCTGCCTGACGGCAGGCGCCGTCGCACAAGAAAGCTCTCCGCTGGACGCAGAAATTGCAGCGATCGACAGCCAGATTTCCGAAGTCGATGCGACGATCTCCCGCTATGATGGGGGATTGATCCGTATGCTGGCCGAGAGCCGCCGCGAGGCTCTGCTTCTCTTGCGCACGGTCGTGGAGGCACGACAGGCGGCGGAAGCCGCTGGCGCGATGATCGAGGTCACCGTACCGGCGGTAGAGCCAGATCCAGAGCGCGCCGAGCAGCTTCTAGGAGAAATGGCCGCACAACAGAATCGTGTCGAGACCGCGGAGCGAGAAGCGGCCTCGGCAGGGGGATTGATTCAGGCGGTGGCCCTCAGCCGTGTGGAAACGGAAAAGCTCACGCTCGCTCAACTGCAAATGGCCTATCTGCAGGCCCGTTACGGCATCGCCTTCCCGGTGACACCGACCGGTACGAATTCAGCGCCGCCCATAACCGACCCAACTGCGCCCGCTGCCTTGATCCAAGGCGACGAGGTCGCTGAGACCGCACTACCTTGGGCCGACCCGGACCACCCGGACATCGACTACAGCCTCACGCCTTTCGAGCAGGCGCATAATGAAGGGGACCGGATCGCAGGCTGGTGGGTGATCAATGAAGAGCGTGCAGCAATCGACGACAGCCCGTCGGTGGTGGCCGTCAACTACTCTGCCTATGACGCGCGCAGCTTTGGGGGTCCTACAGCCCTACTCGCGCAATGCCGTGAGGGCGTGACGTCGGTGGTGTTTATCCAAGACGATTTCTTGATGAGTGCCATCCGACGGGATTCGTTCGACATCACCTACCGGATCGACAGCAATCCTGCGCAATCTACGCGCTGGAACGAGTTGACCAATAACAAGGGGGCCGGGCTCTTCGGCTCTGGCTCGGAGGGGTTCCTGCGCGGCCTTTACGATGCTGAAGCCTTCTTCATCCGTCTCACGGACGGCAATGGCCGACGGTACGATGCAGAATTTGATCTCGCCGGAATTCAGGATGCGATCGAGGCCGTGGCTGGTGCCTGCGGGTGGTCGACGCTCGATCTCTCGCCCGACGACTACCGCGCGATCCAGACTCTCCTGAACGCCGGCGGGTTTGAAGCGGGCACCCCGGACGGGGTCTGGGGTAACGGCTCGCGGAATGCGATGCGCGCATTCCAGGAGCAAAGGGGCTTGCCAGCCTCTGGCGCGCCAGATCGCGCAACCCTCGAGGCATTGGGCGTCCAGCCCGGCGAATAGCAACCTTGCCCACACAGCCCTGGCTCAAAATCCTCCCTGTCTTGTTGCAGTGGCCAACCGGCGGCTTCACAGGGCTTTAGTGTTCACTGCAGGATGATCCGTTTATGTCTGGTCACCTTTTCTCAAAACAGGTTCGTCTTATGCGCTGTCTACTCGGCTTCCTTCTGTTCTGGTTTGCTGCCGTCCCACAGGCACATGCCGATCGGTTGACCGGCGTTGCCAGTGTCATTGATGGCGATACTCTGGAAATCCGTGGGCAACGCATCCGACTGCATGGGATTGACGCACCCGAAAGTCGGCAGCTTTGTGCCACAGCCGAGGGTCAGCGCTGGCGATGCGGGCAGCGAGCGGCGCTGTCTCTCGCCGACAGGATCGGCCGCAGGCAGGTCAGTTGCACCGTTCGCGATACCGACCGCTATGGCCGCTTCATTGCGGTCTGTCATCAAGACGGTACCGATCTGAACGCTTGGCTTGTGCGTGAAGGGTGGGCCGTGGCTTATCGCCGATACAGCCGCGACTACATCCGCGATGAGACCGAAGCCAGATCCGCACGGCGCAATATCTGGTCCGGACGCTTTGACATGCCGTGGGACTGGCGCCGCGCGCAAGGTGGCGGATGATGAAGTGCGAGGCTGTCGGCTCGCGATCTTGCCTACCACCGCAACCGCAACACGCATCATCAATGTTGCAATAGTATATTTTCGTATGTATGCTGGGTGAAGATCGTCAAGGGTCCTTGCCATGCGCTTCGAATTCAAAAATCTCCCTCTGGTGGCCTTTTTAGCTCTCGCCTTGATCGGCCCAACAGTTCCGACGCAAGCACGCGCCCAAACCTATCAGATCGATTGCGCCATCCTGCTGTGTTTGTCCGGTGGGTGGCCGGCTTCCGTGCCATGCGCACGCGCGCGGGCCGAGTTCATCCGGCGCATCACACCATGGCCGGTGGAGCCGCCGCTGCAGATTTGGCGCTGCCCCATGGGTGCGTCTTACGATGGGCCTGCCAGGTCGCGCCCCACGGACCGGATCTTCGATGCCCTATATGGTGGTTCAGGAACCCCACCAAACTCTTCAGCCCCGCTCTTCGATCAGGCAGCCAAGGCTGGCGGAATGCTCGGGCTGAAAGGCTCCGACGCTGTCTGGGGGAACCTCGTGCGGGCTGATTACGCCCTCCAGCTCGTAGAAGACCGCGCCGATATCGATATCAGCGGGCCGGAATTCAATTTCGTGCGCTCCATCCGCGTCTTTGACGTTCGTTATGCCCGCCAGCACGAATCCGGGCGAGATGGCGACTGCAACCGCAGCGCCGTCGTTGTCCTCGGCACCTACGGGATCCAGGGCGATTTTTCTTGGAGGGCGTCGTCACCCGCAGCGCTTCCTGCTGCGCATGCCGGTCTCGAGCGGTGGGGCGAGCACTGCCCGAACATTTATCACAGATCCGTCTTCGTAGAGTGGCGTGACTATAGCGGGAACTACGGCTTCGAGCAGGTCAATTACTGACTGTTGAGGCGCCGCGACGTCGCGCAGAGCCTTGCACGAAATCAAACCTGCAACGCAGGCACACTCACACAATCGAGGGCCATAAAGGCCATGTTCTACCATGTCAGTCGTTGCGACAGGGCAGCTGCATGAGAGACGCGAAGTCAATTTCGGCTTTATCCGCATCGCAGAGCTCCGGGTAAATCTTTGAGACACGCTGCGGGCCATGGATGTCCCACCGGATTGCCAGAGCACCTGTGTTCCAGCGATATACCCAGCCGACAATGGTTTCTTCATCGGCTGCAATCAAATTGGCGATCGCGACGCCTTCGACCTCATTTTCGTTCACTGTTTACTGACTTCCTGCAATTTGGCGTTGCGGATAGCAGCTCAGATCCAAAGCGTTTGCTGCAACCGTGTGCCGGGCCTCGTTAAAATCGGTTACTGTTCGTCCTCGCGGTAACGAATTCACACCGGGAGAAGTCAGCTCCCGTGTTCTCGAAAGATGAAATGGCTCAAATCCGGTGGTCGGGCTCCGTGGCGGCTTCAACGATCGCCAGAATCTCGGAGGGGTCAAAGCCGATGGCGCGGGCGAGGACGACCAGTTCGACGACGTCGACCCGGCGCTGGCCGCTTTCAATGCGCGCCACGAGGGATTGATGGCACTTGAGCTTGATCGCCAAGTCCTCCTGACCGAGTCCCGCCTTGATGCGGGCGTCGACCAATGCTTGGCAGAGTGCCACCTGTCCTTTGCTTCTGATTGTCTTTGCCACGCGTCACATACCTTTTGTGACGTCGCTAGCGGATGAAATCTGTTATCTAAAAAGTAGATATATGAGGGTGTTATCGGCGTCTGGTTTCCATGGGCTGCAAGTCTGATGCTCCCGAGGTTGCCCATCAATCCCCTACCAATTGTAGAAATCGGCCATAGTCCTCGCTGACTTCGCGCGCTTCCTCGAAAGCGCGGGCGCGTTCGCTGTCGAGGCAACGGAAGTAGCTCTGGATATCCTGGATGTAGTTTTCGAAATCGCCACGGATGATGTCCGCATAGTCCCGCGCCGCCTGCGAATCGCTTGGTAGGAAGGGGCGGGCCGGGGCGAAGCAGGATTCCGCCAAAACCGGCCCGGGAACGCAGATTAGAAGGACTATAGCTTGCAATGGGAGCAGGCATGTCAACCTTGGGTTTCTCAAACCTGTTATCTCCTTGATCGCAGACACTGGCCGTGACTAGTGTTTGCGTGACCAAACTACAGCTAAAGCACGATATTACATCTTGCGGTTGATAGTATACTATCGTAACTCTGGGCTTCAAGTGGGAATGCCTGGGGTCGCGCCATTGGAGAAAGCGTGAGCCGGGCCATGAACTGGGACATCGAAGCACCAAATGTGGTTACGGAAGCCAGGTTCCGCGAGCTCGTGGAAAGCGGCTATAGCGCAGAAATCCTGTGCCAGGAGTCGGCACATAAGAAAGGCCCCAGCTATTACGGGGTCTGGATCATGCGCGTTGTCTCTGATGACGGCGTGGAAAAGCTCCTCGTCACCGCCCGCACGCGGACGACCTACAACGATATCAAGATCCGCGAGTTCAAGACGATCTCCGGCGTGGTGTCTTTCTTCATTGGCCTTGGTTTTGCGCATGTCGACCTGCCGCTTGAAGCGGGGACAAGCCGGAGCCACAAGCTCGCTCCATCAGACAAGGACGCTGGCAGCTAACCTCGTCTGTCTCTGGCTGGTCGCAGCACCTGCCTCAGCTCAAATGGTCCTGGTCATGGAGAGCGACGGCTCCCTGATCCCGTCACGCTCCCAAAGCAGCTTTGCTCGAAACTACAATGACGGGATTGGTCAGGGTTCGGCCTCCGATGGGATCGCGATCTTCGGCGAGGTAGAGGCCGAGCAAGAGGGCGTCCAAGTCGCGGCCCTTGCCCGCCCGACTCCCCTGCCCCGCGCCGATGTCCTCTCCGGGATTCAGACCACGGCCTTGCGCTATGCCGGCCATCCCGGCCTGCGTCGCGCGGGGCTTTCCGTGACGGATTGGCTGGCTCTCTATCGGGCCAATATCGAGGTTGAGAGCGCCTACCGGCAGGATGCGATTTCAAGTGCAGGTGCCATTGGCCTTGGTCAATTGATGCCAGCGACGGCGCGTGATCTGGGCGTCGACCCGCGTGATCCGCTGCAGAACCTCGACGGCTCTGCCCGCTACCTCGCGATGATGCTGGAGCGCTTCGGCGATCCGCATCTGGCGCTGGCGGCCTACAACGCCGGTCCCGACGCCGTGCGCCAACACGGTGGCATTCCCCCTTACCGAGAAACCCAGAACCACGTGGCCCGCGTCATGGCTGTCGTGGCCCGATTGGAAGGATCGAATTCATGAAACAGATTTCAAACCTCTTTGTCGCCTCGCTGGCGCTATTCCTGCTGATTGCCGAACCCGCCCTCGCCCAGAGCATTGATCTCTCCCCGATCCAGAGCCTGTTGCAGGGCATCGTCGATGCGCTGACCGGCCCACTTGGCGTTGTCATCGCGACGCTTGCCGTTCTCGGGGTCTTTCTCAGTTGGTTCTTCAACATCATCGATCTGCGCCAGGCGCTCTGGGTCCTCGTGGGCATCGCTGGTGTTGCCGCCGCCCCCACCATCGTTGCCGCGGTCTTTGCCGGTGGCTGAGCGCGCGCCTCTCTTTCTCGGCCTCGTGCGCCCGCCGAAGCTTCTGGGCCTGCCCATCATGTACGCGATGGTCTGGCTCTTCGGTTCGGTGCTTCTCTTCGTCTGGGTCCAGCACATCGCGGTGCTGGGCGTGGCCGCCCTTCTCTATCCGGTGCTGTGGAAGGCCGCAGATTGGGACCCGCGTTTCATCGACGTGATGATGACGGCGCTGCAGGAAACGCCACCCACGCGAAACCGCAGCATCCATGGCGGGGACAGCTATGCCCCGTGATGACGCCCGTGATGCTGCGCTCGATCCCCGCACAATGACGCCGGACTGGTATGCGCGCGAGACCCGCCTCGCGCATATGCTGCCCTATGTGAGCCTCGTCGACGACCAGACCGTGCGGACCCGGGTGAACGAACTCTTCCGGTGCATCCGGCTCGAGGGGATCAACAGCTACACGACCGACGATGCCTATCTCGACAAGGTGACGGCACTTTTTGCCCGCATCGTCGCGCAGCTCGGGCCGGAATTCAGCTATTACGTCCACAAGGTCTCCAAAGCCATCAAACCTGATCTCGACCCCATCCGCGAGGACAGCTTCGCAGGCGAGGTTGACCGGCGCTGGCGCGCGAAACTCGAGACCAGCGGACTGCGCGACAAAACACTGACGCTCACCGTCATTCACCGCCCGCCTCCGAAAAGTCTCCTGCCGTTCCTGAGCCGCAGCGCGCCGGACCGACTGAAGGAGGAGACCCGCAAACGCCTGCAGCGCCTCGGCGAGGCCGTGAACGTCTTCCTCTCGGGGCTTACCGAGCTCAAGCCGCGGCTTCTCTCCGCCGCATCTGGGGAGTTGGTTGGGTTTCTGGGCGCGCTCAACACAGGAACAGAGCTGCCGCTCTACCCGGCCAACACCTACGGCTTTTTGTCCTTCAACGTCGCCAATACCCGCGTGACGTTTCACGGCGACCATTTCGAGCTTTCCGAGGGCGTCGTGGGCCACCGCTACGGCAAGAGCTTCACCATCGGAGAATACTCGGAAGGCACCTCCTGCACCATGTTCGACATGCTGAACCTGCCGGTCGACATGATCGTGACGCACTCCTTCACGCCGATCAATTCGAACCTCATGGCGGGCCGCATCAAGCGGCAAAAGCGCCAGATGCAGGCCAGCCAGGATGCGGCCCTCTCCCTCCTGGAAGCCCTTGATATCGCCGCCGATGATCTCGAGGCCAAGCGCCAAAGCTTCGGCGAGCATCACATGGTCGTGACGCTCTTTTGCGACACGCTCGAAGAGCTGCAGACCCTCAGCGCGGAGATCGTGAACGCCGCCGCAACCGAAGGCGTGAAGATGATCGGCGAGCGGGTCGCCGCAAAGGCGCATTACCTCAGCCAGCATCCCGGCAACCAGCCCAAGCGCGTGCGTGCCAGCGCCGTCACCAATCGCAACTTCGCGGATTTCGCGGCCTTCCACCGGACACAGCTCGGCAAACCTGCAGCACTTACCCCCTGGGGCCGGGTCGTCACCTATTTGCCCACGCCGGAGCAGAGCGCCTACCGGTTTTCCTATCACGAGCAGGGCGCGCCCGACAAAGAACCGACCAGCGGGCATACCCTGATCATGGGACGGCCCGGGTCGGGCAAATCGGTGCTGTCGGCCTTCCTGATGACCCAGGCCCGTCGCGCAGGTGCCCGGATCTTCGTGTTCGATTACCGTCTTGGTATGGAGATGGCGGTCCGCGCCAGTGGCGGGCGCTACGCGTCTCTGAACGCCGGTCAGCCCACGGGCCTCAACCCGCTCTGGACAGAGACCGATGCCCGCGGCACCGCCTGGCTCTCGGACTGGCTTGCCACCCTGCTCTACCGCGCTGACAAACCCCTGACCCCGGCGCAGACCAACCGCATCCAGGAGGTCGTGCGCCAGAATGCCCAGGCCACCAATCCGGCCCTGCGGAACTGGCGGGATTTCGCGTCGCTTTTTGTGTCCACCGATGATGGCGGCGATCTGCACCAGCGCCTGCTCGAGTGGACCGAAGACGGCCGCTATGGCTGGATTTTCGGACAGAGCCTCGAGGACACGTTCTCGCTCAAAGGCGATGTGGTGGGCTTCGATCTGACCGGCATTCTCGACAGCGAGGCCGACAAGGAGCGGATGGCGGTTCTCTCCTATCTTTTCCGCCGGGTCGAACGCGAGATCGAGGATCGCCGCCCCACCATCATCGTGATCGACGAGGCCTGGAAGGCGCTCGACAACGCGTATTTCGCGGAGCGGCTGTCGAACTGGCTGGTGACAGCGCGCAAACAGAACACGGTCGCGGTGATGATGACGCAATACGCAAGCCAGCTCGAGCGCACCCGGACCGGCAAGACCATCATCGAGGCGGTGCCGACGCAGATCCTGCTCCCCAATATCCGCGCGCAGCCTGCGGATTACGCAATGCTGAACCTCACGGAGAAGGAACTCGATGTCCTTCTCAACACGGGCAGCAACAGCCGCTTGGCGCTGATCCGCGACGATCAGGGCTCAATCGTCGTCGATGCCGATCTGAGCGCGCTTGGACCCAATCTCACCATCCTTGGTGGCATGGAAAAGGGCGAAGCGCTTGTCGGCGCCGATTACCGCAACCGCCCGGACTTCTGGAGGCTTTCATGATCCGTATTCTTATCGCTTTGGCTGCGCTCGGCGCGCTGGCCTCCTGCACCCAGTACCGGGAGCCGCAGGCGAACTGCTTCACATTCCTTGCGTCCACGGCACCCGTCGCGCCTGATTGCCACTTCACGCCCCTTGGCACCCCGGAGGGCGACGTTGAAGTCTAGCCTGCCTCATATCCTCGCATTTTGCATGCTGCCCGGTCTCGGCTTCGCCCAAGGCGTGCCGACCAATGACAGTGGGCTGACCGCGCGTGACATCGTCGAGACCGGCGATCGCGAGGCTGACTTGGCCGTTCAGTCGGACAAGCTTGCCGTGCGTGAACTCATTGCCGAGATCGAACGGGAGCAGCTGGAAACCCTGCAACGCATCCTTGATGCCCAGACCAGCTTCGGCGGTCAGGGCTTGCCAGCTATGGTCTCGGGGCTGGAAAGCGGCAGCGGGGATCCGGCCCGGTCAGTCGAGGCGGTCTATGGCACGGGCGAGATCGATCCCAATCCCGGCGGTGCGCAGATGTTCGGGGATACGTCTGAGACCATCGAGCAGCTCATCATCCGCGTGGCTCAGGAGACCAGCGGCTTTGCGGGAGTTGGCCGCGCAGGGCTCTCACCCGTCCAGTGGCGCGCGTTGCTGCAAGCGCTCATCTGGCAGGAAAGCCGGTTCACCATTGGGGCACGGTCTCCCGTCGGCGCCTATGGTCTCACCCAGATCATGCCGGGCACGGCCAGCGATCTGGGCATCAACCCGGAATACTATGACAGCCCCTATCTGCAGGTGCATGGCGGCGCGCGCTATCTCGCGACCCAGCTCAACACATTCGATGGCAACATCATCAACGCCCTCGCGGCCTATAACGCCGGACCCGGCCGGGTCTTCGAGTATGGCGGCGTGCCCCCCTTCCGCGAGACACAGCACTACGTGTCGGTCATCCCTGAACGCTACAATCTCTATCTAAGCCGTATCGGCGGGATCGAAGCGCTTGGCACGATCGACCCCGCGCTTCTGGCCAATGCCAACCTCTCAATCACGGGTCATGGGGCGGCCTTCTATGGCAACAACTCGCCCGCCGCGATCAGGCAAGCCGCCCTGCGTATTGCGGATATCGTCGAACGGATTTCCGAGACCGAGGATGTGCAGGAGAGCGTCGCGCTCAACACCTATGCCCGCGCCGAACTCGTGCGCCTCGTCGCTGCACGCATCCGACTTCAGGCGGCACGCACCCGCGTCCTTTCTGCCGAAGAGCTGGCCCAGGCCAGCGCCCGCATGGCCGAAGGCGCGTTCATGGATTTTACGATCAGGGAGATTGAATGATGGGACATCTGCTCTTGAGGACAGCTTTGGCCACGACACTTGGCGTTGGCTTGCAGTTCAGCGCCCTACCCCCTGCCGCAGCACAAGGTGTACCGGTCGTCGACACCCAGAACATCGCGCAAAACATCCAGCAGCTGCGGCAGATGATCGAAGACGAGATTCTGCAAAACGAGCAGCTGACGCAGCTCCGCGAACAGCTTGCCACACTCACGGATCAACTCGCGGAGCTGCAAAGAACCTATGAAGCGCTCACCCGACTTGCCGAGCTTCCCGAAATCATCCGGACGGAAATGGAAGACGAACTCAATGGCCTGCTCGACCAGGAGTTCGGGGACATCCTCGCCACGATTGAGGCGATCAAGACTGGGGATTTCTCGGGCCTCTCGGGCTCCGGCGCAGGCGAAATCGAAACCCAGATGGACCGGGTGCTGGCCGATCTCGGCTTCGATGAAGACACGCTCTCGGAAATGGCCACCAGCGGCAATCCCGGCGCCAACCGTGTCGCAACCCAGGCCACGACCGGCGCACTCGTCTCGGCCGCTGCCCAGAACAGCTATGAAGACGCCGGGCAATCGCTGGAACGCGTCGACCGGCTGGTCGGGCTGATCGATGACATGGACGAACTGAAGGAAAGCATCGATCTCAACACGCGCGTGACAGCTGAATTGGCCATCGCCCTCGTGGCGATGTGGCAGCTGGAAGCGATTCAAACGGTGGGCGATGGCACCGGCGGCGTGATCGATGCCGCCACCATCGCCGAAGAGCAGCGCTTCATGGATTTCACGTTACCAGACCTCCGGGCAGACTGATCGTGGGGGCATGAATGGTGACGACTGAACAAGAGATCATCGAGGAAGAACTGGTCTACGGTGCCCTGCGCCGTGAACGGCTCTGGCAACGCCTTGGCCTGACAGGTCTTGTCTTCGGCATCATCGGCTGTCTGAGCGCAGCAGCAGTCGCAATCCTCGATGTCGACCCGCCCCCCGTCGTTGTCCCCTATGATCCCGCCACCGGCTTTGCACTCCCCGAGGCCTCGGTGGGCGCTTCCTCGGTGACCGCCAACCAGGCGATCATCGAGGCGGAGGTCTTCCGCTATGTGACCGACCGGGAGGTCTACAATCAGCTCGACAACGATCTGCGCATCCGCAGCGTTCTGCGCCGCTCGGACGGGGCCGCCGAGAGCGGGCTGCGCCAGATCTGGAACAGCGCAAATGAGACCTATCCGCCGACCGTCTATGGCCCCAACGCCAGGCTCGACGTGGAAATTCTCAGCGTCAACCGGATCGGAACCAACCGCGCGACGGTCCGCCTGCGCAAGCGCCTGACGTCCATTAACGGCACCCAGACCGGCCTCTTCACTGCGACGCTTCTCTTCGAGTTCCGCCCGGAGACCCGCCGCTCCATCGATGAGGTCTGGACCAATCCATTCGGCTTCACCGTCCTCGAATATTCCATCCGCTCCGACAGATTGGAGAATTAGTTTGATCAATAGGGTCTTTGTTGCTGCCATATTTGTTTTGCTGCCCGGCCTTGCCTTTGCCGAAGCGATCCCGCGCGGTGGTCCAAATGACAGTCGTGTGCGGCTGGCCACCTACCAGGAAGGCCAGGTCTACCGCCTCAGCGTCTCGCTCACCCATGTCACCACCATCGAGTTTGGAGAGGGTGAAAGCATCCGCTCGATTATCGCGGGCGATACCGAGGGCTTCGAGATCGATGGCGTGCCGGGCGGGCAGGCCTTCGCGATCAAGCCCGTCGCGCGCGGTGTCCATACCAATGTGACGGTCTACACGAACAGGCGAAGCTACTATTTCAACGTCGAGGAGGTCCGCAGCCCGACCTTCTACGTGGTGCAGTTCCGCTATCCGGAGGACGATGCGCGCCCGACCCGGGCCATCGCCGCCCAAGCACCAAACTACAATTACGGTGCCAGCGCGCGGACCGAGTTCACGCCAACCCGCATCTGGGATGACGGGACGTTCACGTATTTCGCTTTTCCAAGAAACGCGCCTGTGCCCGCGATCTTTCGCTACGCGGGCGGCCGTGAGCGCACGGTCAACACGCAAGCCCCTGAGGACGGCGTGATCCGCGTCAGCGGCGTGAACCGCCAATGGGTCCTGCGACTTGGCGAAGAGGTGGTCTGCATCGAGGCGATCCCGCCCGCGGAGGCCACCTCATGAGCGATACCGGGAACACCGAGCTGGAAAGGCGCCTCGCCGCCCTTGAGAAAGGCAGTGCCCGCGCGCCCATAGCGGCGCAGCGCCGGTCGCCCCTTCTCGCGCTGGTCGTGGTCCTCGTCATCGGCGCGGGTGGTGCCCTGCTTTATCTCCTCTCACAGCCCGACGAAGAGGAAGCCTTGCCGACGGCCACTCCGGACGTCTTCCAAAACGAAGGGGATGGCTTTGGCGCTATCGAGACCTTGCCCCCGCCCGAGCCCGAGGTTGTGTTCGTCGGACCAGACCCCGTCGAGCCCAACGCGGAGCTTCTGGCGCAGATCACCGCCCTGCAGGCCCAGATCGAGGAGTTGCGCAACGCCCCTGAACCAGTTGTCGAGGAAGACACCGCCGCCGCAGAGGCAATTGACGCGCTGACCGCTCAGATCGCTGCGCTACAAGCCGCCTCGGAAGCCGCACAGCAACGATTCCAGGACGAACTGACGGCGCGGGATCGAAGTCTTGAACAACTCCGCATGGATCTGGAACTGGCCCAACTCGAGGCCAGCCGACCCCAACCCGCCCCAGCGGGCCCCACGGAAGATGAGCTGCGCGCACGCGAGCAAGAGCGACTGCGCCGGGAGGAAGAAGCCCGGCGCATGGCCGATCTGGAGCGCCGCGCCGCGGAGGAACGCGCCTTCCAGGAGCGGCGCATCGCCTCGCCCACCATCGCGTTTGGCGGCACGTCCGGAGCGAATGAAACGGCTCTGACCGAACGCACCTTCGGCGAGGTGACGGATTTCGTGCTGAACGGCGCGCTGCCAACGTCCGTGACGCAGGCAGAGATCATCGCAAACCCGTCCAACACGATTCTACAGGGCACGATGATCCAGGCCGTCATGGAAACTGCCCTCGACAGCTCACTGCCCGGCCAGACCCGTGCCGTGGTGTCCGAGGATGTCTACAGCGTCGATGGCTCCCGCCTCCTGATCCCGCGCGGCTCCCGCCTCATCGGGCGCTACCGCGCTGGCGTCGATATCGCGCAGCGCCGCGTCACGATCGCCTGGGACCGGATCATCCTGCCCGCGGGCCAGACCGTCCAGATCAGCTCCTTCGGGGGCGATGAATTGGGCCGCTCCGGTGTCACCGGCTTTGTGGACACACGCTTTGCCGAGCGTTTCGGGTCGGCCGCCCTGATCTCGCTGATCTCGGCCGCACCAAGTGCCGCCGCCTCCGAGGTCCAGGATGAGACTGCAGCCGACGTTCTCGAAGACGTGGGCGATGATCTGGCAGATGCCACGGACAGCGTCATTGGCGATTACCTCTCCATCGGCCCCGTCATCTATGTCGACCAGGGCGCACGCGTCACGGTCATGGTCGACCGCGATCTGGAGATATTCTGAGGCCATGTCGCTGAGCTATCTTGAAACCTCGCTCGACCGGATCGACGCCGCCGCTCGCGACGATGTCATCGAGATCTGCATCAACCCTGATGGCACCTGCTGGGGCGAATTCCAGGGCGATCACTTCATGCGAGCGCTGGACCAGAGGCTGACGGGCGTTCAGGTCAGGGACCTCGGCAACCAGATCGCCTCTTCGGCCAATACAACAATGAGCAAGGACCGCCCCATCGTCTCGGTCTCGATCACCTACAAGGGGCGCCCGATCCGCGCACAGGTCATCACCCCGCCCGCAGTGCTCTCGGCCATGTCGATCAGCCTGCGGTTCTTCTCAAGCCTGCCACTCGAGGGCATTGCGCTCGATTTTCTCTATGGCAAAGAGCGCAAGCTCGAAGACCTGCGCGTGGAAAAGAAGCGCGCCTTGCGCGCCGTGGTGGCCGCGGGTTTGATCGATGATGCGCTTGCCTTCTGCGTCGAGAACAAACTCAACATGATCGTCTCGGGTGGCACCTCAACCGGCAAGACCGTGGCCGCGCGCAAGATCCTCTCGCACGTTCCGGCCGAGGAACGCATCGTCACCATTGAGGAAGCCTCCGAGCTTCTGCCGACCCAGCCCAATGCCGTGACCCTCATCGCCAATCGCGACGCGGAGTTCCAAACCGCCGATGTGCTTCTCACTGCGACGCTCCGCATGCGCCCCGATCGGATCATCCTGGGCGAGGTGCGCGGCAAGGAGGCCATGACCTTTCTGGAAGCCATCAACACCGGCCATGGCGGGTCCATGACCACGCTGCATGCCGAAACCCCGCAATTGGCCGTGCAGCGGCTCGCGATCGCTGCACTCAAGACCGAAATCCCGATGACCTATGCCGACATGATCCAGTACATCGAAAATTCCATTGACGTGATCATCCAGGCCGGTCGCCATGACGGCAAACGCGGCATCACCGAATTCTACCTCCCCGGCGCAACTGAGATTGGAACTTCCCCATGAAAACCTTTGAATATGACATCCTGTTCTTTCCGGTGAAGAAGCAAAAGGACTACGACGAGGTGCGACGTGCTTTGAATGAGCGCGGCGCGGAAGGGTGGGAGGTTATCACCGCCGAAGCCGGCGACTACGGCTACACCACTTTCTTGAAGCGTGAGACTGGTACAATGAAGGCGGCATCGGAATGACACGGGCTATTGCAGTCGCTGGCCTGCTCTTGATCTTTGGCACAACTGCTGGCGTAGCCGAGCGGAACCTGATCCCGACGCTCGACAACCACCCAAATGTTTGCCCAGACCAGCCACCTGAGCCGAAGTGGATGCAGAACATCAATGTGCGCGAATCCTATAAGCGCCTTTTGATCCAACAGATATATCGGGCTCAAAGCATGGAGCGCGTCGTAGACTCGCAAAACTGCGACTGTCCCACACGGTATCCAACTTGGGAGGACGCCGTACGCTTCTACACAGAGCGCTATGCTTCATCTAAATACTGGGACGTTGTAGAAGCGACGTCCGAATACCGACGACAGGCAAATGAACTGCGCCGCGCCGCCATGCCAATCTGCGTAGCAGCTGGCAACTGGTAGCAATCCATGAGTGTCGTCACCTACTTCGTGGAAACGTCCGAAGGGTATCTAGATACCGCTGCCGAAACTCAGTTTGGTGCGGTCGCAGCAACGGTCGGCACGTTGCTGGTTCTGGGCACAACACTGGTTGTCATTCTGGTCTTCATCAACATGATCTACCAGTATCGCGCCATGGACGGCCGAACTGCCTTTTGGCTGGCCGTGAAGGTCGGACTTATAGGGGTCTTCGCGGCCAACTGGGTCCAGTTCAATGCGCTTGCCTCAGCAATACTGAACGGAATTGACAGCATTGCCGGGGCACTTGTGGCTTCTGTCGGCGGCGGATCACCTGGTCCGTCCGGTACCTTTGCAGAGGAATTTGACGAACTGATTGCAGCGCTCGGGGACTATCTGAATGCTGCGGGATCTGAGCTGAACTGGATGGCGGGTGCCTTGCTTGACACACTTGGGGTTCTGCTGCTCTCGATTCTTGGCGGGTTGGCGGCGTTCATTGTTGTGGCGTCCCGGCTCATGATCGCTCTGCTAATTGGCATTGCGCCAGTGATGATCTTCTTGACCCTGTTCGAGGTGACCAAGGATTATTTCGCGCGCTGGTTATCCGCGCTCATTTCATTCGCGATGTATCCGATCGTCGTCGCCGGAGTGTTCGCGACGATCACGGGGGTCTCTCGGGCGCTTCTTGCCGAGCTTGGCGACCCGGAGGGAGCCTCGAACATAGGGGCCCTTATCCCATTTTTCATGATGGTGCTGATGGCAAAGGGTTTCATCATAGCAACGCCTTTCTTGGTTCGGGCGATTTCCGGAAACATCATGATGCCAGCACTCTCAGCCGGGTTCGGGGGAAGCTATGCCTTCGCCAGAGGGCTTGCAGGTAGCCAACAAGTTTACAATCGCTATGCCATCGGTGGCGCAACTGGGGCTGAATACGCAGCCCTGCGAGCGCGACAATTCTTCGGCGTGCAAGCCTTGCCGAGCCGGCCAAATACTGCTGGAGGGCCAACTGCGGCTCGTCCGGGTGACGCAACCGGAACAGGCGCCCGAATGCTGGCACAGCTTTCGAGACTTGGTAGGTTGGGCAGGCGGTGACAGCCAGGTGCCAAAAACTTGCCAAAACTGCAAAGGTTTCGCCGCGGGTTTTTGTCATTGCTAAACGGTTGATCCCTCGCGACACAAGGCACGTGGCCAAACACGACCGTTTCTGCCACAGGCGGAATCGACAATTTTAGCACCGTGCCACGGCCCTGCGCATCGCCCGATTGCCAACTGGCTCAGGCTCTTCGCCGGGGTGTTGCCCTTCACCTTTCCAGTCGTCTGACCAAAGCCAATCTTCGAAATAATAGAGCCAAAGGTAAGTCCACGGAATGATGGTTTGGTCGATCCGCTTCCGCGCGTCCCATTCCCTGGCACCTGGAAGATAAAGACAAAGGCGCAGCGGATCTCTGTAGACGTGAGGCAAAGGACGCCCTGCCGCCAGCAACTCCAGATCCGGGTCGTCTATCTGAACACCGGGCGTTTGACCCGGCTGAAGCGTGATAGTGGCAAGGTAGGAGCGCGCCAAGGCGGTCGGTTGTATAGGCTCTTGCCATGTCAATTTGTTTGCGCGGACCTGCCCCACACCACTGATAGCCGGGCTTGCCTTCAGGAACAGCAGCTGCTGCGACAGGGTCAGGTCGTATTGCCCGCCTCGTCCTATCATCAATCACCGAAGAACGTATTTGTGGGCACGGTCGTTGATGCTGCGACCTTCGATGTCGTCAGCCCGACCACAGGTGCGACAGAAAGCAGACCCGATTTGCGACCATCCGACACCGCATTGACGCGGTTGCCGAGAACCCGTCCGGTGACACCGGAACCGAACGAACGCTCCATGTTCAATGACACACGGTCCTGACCAACAGCATCGCGAAGGACTTCAAAGTCGGACAGAGTTTGTGCGTGCCACGCATAGAATGCTGGTGCCCGGCGTTCATCCTTGTTCCAATTGTCGGCGAAGTTTTCCCCGTTGGTTGTCTCGTTCAGGATGGCATAGCCCCGCCGTCCGTCCAGAATGGGGCGGTCGATGAAGTGCGGCATCATCCGGATCGTTTCGACCAACAGATCCATTTCGTCATGGAAGACGTGGTTGCGCACGCAATAGGCATAGGACTGCATCGCAAGGGTGGTAATGATAACGGAAATCGGGGCCACGTCTTGCGTGTTGTTCTGATAAAAAACGTCGCGGTGCCGTTTGAGCAATTGCACGATGCGGCGCAGGATGCCTTTCACTGCTTCTCGGACGGGGAACGGCTCCACCGTCGCCTCGTCCCGCTGCATGGCGATAAACTTGCCCACAAAGGTAGGCCGGAGTGCGGCGCGCTCATCGAACAGGGTCTTGTAGGCCCGCGGGTTTGTCGGATGCCATTCCTTCAGAGCCCGGTCGGGCACCAATTCGCCCCGGTTGCCGCAGACCGGGTTTGCTATCGTCGGGGATAGGTCGAGGTGGAAGTCCCCCGCATAGTTGAGACGCCAACAACGCTTTTTTTCTTCGAGAATGCGCACATAGGTGGCGTGTTCCTTGAGCCGGTTTCCAACCGCCGCCTTCAGGGTCGCTGGTGAGATGCCGGACGCGATACCTGCACAAAAGCAGATCAGATCGACATCGAATTCCCGCCGCCCGATTGGCTTCACGGCCGTTCCAAGCGCACTGGACCCTTGGAGATAGACCAGAACACTGACGAGTAGGGGATCAGTTGAACCGGACAGCCAGTCTCCGACGGCACCATAGCTCTGGCGCGCACGATCAAACTGGGTTTCGGTGAGGTCCAGATCCTCGCCTATCTCGTCCAGGATGGTGAATATCTGCGTGCGCCGCCGAATATCACTGTCGGTCAGCGGCTGTCGCAACATCTGATTCATGCCGCTTTCTCCTTGAGTTGATAGACCGGCACGAAGGTATCGGCAGGCTGGGTGAAAAAGATCGGGGTCAGGTGGGGCTTTGCTTTTCGGGCTTCTGACATACCGAGGCCCTTGAGGCGGCCGATCTTCGTGGTGTCATCCAAGGTAAAAAACCCGCTCGGGACAGACGGCGAAATGCGGTAGATGCGATCCCCATCGTAAGGATGTCCCGTCAGAAGTTTTGCCATGCCGAGGGCGCCATGTGATTGCCCATCCGCGTAAAGGTTGAGGACTTTGAGGCCGAGTCCGGCAAACCCTGGACTTTCGGGCAGCATGTAGACTTCGTCCAGACACCCCAGGCTCAGAATGCGCAGGTCTGACGGATGCCACCCCAGAAGAGTGATGGCTTCGACGACAGCAATGGCTGTGGGATTGTTGGCCCATGTCCCGCCATCGGTCAGGCCAATATCATCAGCAGTGCGATGTCGCTTGAAATACGTAGGTGCCGCTGCCGTAGCCAGGGCGGCATCAAGCGCAGTCTTGCGATAATCGGTTTGCAGGCGTGTGTGATGCGCGGTCTTGTAGATATAAGGGCTGCGGAGATCGGCATCCCACGCCGGGATCACCAACCGGGTCTGTGATTGCCCGATCAGATCGTTGTTGAGAACGGCCTTGAGTTCACGGGCAAGAATTGCCGCATCGTGCTTTGGACCGACTACGTGCCGACCTGTGGCGGTGAGGGTGCGCCATGCCTGCCGTATCCTCCCCAGCGGTTCATCATCCGCATTGTCCTGACCGAAGATGACAGGCCCGCGACGCTCGTAAAGCTCGAGCAGTTCCTTTGCCGTGCGGCCGAGGCCAAGGCCGAGTGCGATGATGCCACCCGTCGATGTGCCTGCGATGAGATCGAAATAGCGCCCAATGGGCTGGCCCAGATCTTCCTCGAGCCCCGCGAGGAATGCAGCGGGCATCGTGCCCTTAATCCCGCCCCCGTCGATGGAGAGGATGCGACGTATCTGCCTGTTGTTCCCACCGTTGCTCATCCTGACATCCATTCCGCTTATGCCCTTCAGCCTTTCGGCGGATACGGGTCCTTGCCATAGGTGTTGCGCTCGCGGATGCGACCGTTCTCGCCGTGGATCAGCATCTCGCTGCCCTGACGAATGGCGGATTCCCGCGCGGCCGTGATGGCCTCGCGCTGCGTGCCGTGGACGGAAGACGCGCGGGAGTTACCCGCCCCCTTCACTGCCCAACCGCTTTCATGCGGCACAACATGCTGATTTTTCTTAGACATTTCAAGCCTCACGTGTCGATTTCGGTTGACGATGCGACAACCTTGTGTTTAAATATACAGGAAGAAATGGCGTTTATCAACCACAACAATAACCGCCGGGAGAGGATCATGTTCGGACAAAGACTCAGGCTTGCCCGCAAGCGGGCGGGTCTATCCATGCAAGCGCTCGCGGAGCGCGTAACCCCAAGCGTGTCAGCGCAGGCCATCAGCAAATACGAGGCGGACAAGATGATGCCGTCCTCGTCGGTGCTGGTCGGCCTCGGCAAGGCGCTCGGCGTGTCACTGGACTTCCTGCTCGGCGGTCAGGTCGAAGCTCTGGAAAGCGTCGAGTGGCGAAAGAACTCGACCGCCTCGGCGCAGGATCGCGCGATGGCGGAATCCATCGTCATCGAGAAGCTCGAAGACTATCTCGCCATCGAGGACATCCTCGATATGCACCCCGCTGAAGACCCCTTCGCCGCGCTGCGCGTGGACATGGTGGCCGATGAAGAGGCCATCGACGCCAAGGCGCGGGACGTGCGGCGCGAGTGGCAGCTTGGGATCGACCCGATCCCGAGTATGACCGCCCTGCTCGAAGACAAGGGACTCAAGGTCATCGAGGCCGATCTCCCGGAACGCATCAACGGGCTGGCCTGTCATGTCGAACGGGCGGAGGGCGCACCGACTGAGGTGATCGTCGTCTCGCGGCACACCAATGTCGAACGCAAGCGCTTCAACCTCGCCCACGAACTCGCGCACCGGATCATCACCGAAACCGGCAATGCCGCACTGAAAAAGGAGCCCTCGATGCACCGCTTCGCGGGGGCGTTCCTCATTCCGCGTGAGCATCTGGAAGAGGAAGCTGGCCGAAACCGTCACGGCATGACCTGGATAGAGATCATGCGGCTCAAGCGCACCTATGGCGTCTCCGCCGCCGCGATGCTCGTGCGGCTCGGCCAGGTGGGCATCCTGTCGAAGAGCGCTGTGGAATATGCGTTCAAGACCTATGCGCGAAGCTGGCGGCGCGAGGAGCCGGAGCCTATCGGTCCAGGCGAGGGCTTTGCGGCCTTCGAGAAGCCGCAGCGCTTCGAGCGCCTCGTCTGGCGCGCGCTCGGCGAGGAGATGATTTCCCCCGTGCGGGCGGCGCAGATGCTCGGGCTCCCCTTGAGCGTTGTCGAACGCGACATCAGGGGGCCTCGTGACCAGTGACCTGTGTTGTCGTCAATGATGCGTCCTGTCTGATCGACTTGAAGAAGGGAGAGTTGCTGCACGTCCTGCTGCGGCTGCCCTATCGCTTCATCGTGCCCCTGCCCATCCGTGAGGAGGAGCTGCTCGATTTCACGGCGCAGGAATGGCGGATGCTCGAAGACGGCGGCCTCGCCACCTACGATCTGCCGGGGGAAGAAGTCGCGCGGGTTTTCGCTCTAAAGCGGGAACATAGCCGCCTGTCGGCCAATGATTGCTTCGCCCTCGTGACGACAACCTGCCAGGAAAACGGCATCCTCCTGACCGGCGACAACCTTCTACGCAAGGTCGCCACCGCTCGCGCGGTGCGCGTTCATGGCGTCCTCTGGATCATCGACGAGCTGCACGCCGCCGAAGCCTGCGATGTCGGGCTTCTTGTCTCCGCCCTGCAAATCTGGCGGGCGGATGAGGCGGTCTACCTACCCCCCGCCGAGATCGACAAGCGGCTGCGCCGTCTCGGGGCATAATCTGAACAAGGTGGAGATGGCTGGACCCTGCCCACGACGTTCCGAGCGAAAGATCGAACGGTCATGCAAACCAGCCCCTTTTTTCGGCGTCAAAAAGCATCGTTTGTGACATTCAGCGTTACGGAAGCTACGCGCAGGTCGCCATGCCCGCCACCCTATCGCGCAACCAGCCTTTCACCATCCTCCTCTCGCAGCATCGCTTCCATGTCCTCCAAGCCATCGACTGCAGAGCGCATCTGCGCCTCATCAGCTACGCTCGCTGCCTCTGCATCGGCGACCTGGCTTCCAAAATCCATCTCCATCTGGCGCTGTTCCTCGGCGATAACGGTTTGAACGACAGGCGCGGTCTTTTTTGGAGCGACGTCGGTTTGCTTTGACGTTTGGCTGCCAGCATCTTGGTGTGCGGTCTCCACAACGGCGTCAGACCCACCTGGTCCGTTCGAAGGCGGTGACATCGGCATGGCCCGCACACTCAGCGGCAGATTGCCCTGCGACCCCCCTCCCCCTGGCTCCGGAAACGGCAACTCGCCCGTCTGTGCCGCGTGGATCGCCTTGAACAGCCGATCGTCAAAATACTGGATCCGCTTTGCCCGGACCGGCATCTGGGCATCGATCACCATGACGATCTCGTCGAGCGGCAAGCGGCGCGCCTCATCCTCAGGCAACAACGAACTTTCTTCGGTCCGTGTGGATTGGCTGCGCCCTTCAAAGGGGTTCTTGCCGATGGACTGGGACCGCGTGACCACGGTCTTCGTGGTCTTGCCGACCGCCTTGCTCAGCTCCTCGACGGTTTTTTCGTCTGACGGCGTGAGGTAGAGCTTCACGCCCGCATTGCCCTGCAGGGCGCGGCGGGTGTTCTCGCCATAGATTTCATCGAGGGCGGGGATGGTTTGGGTGACCACGGCCAGGTGACCACGATAGGTGCGCAGTGTCTCGATGCTTTCGACCACGATGGGCATTTTGCCGAGGCGATTGAACTCGTCGAGCATGATCATCACGGGCCATGGCTCATCCGGCCCGGGGTCCTTTTCCTGCATGGCCGAGAGCAGGTCGGAGAAAAACAGCCGGATCAGCGGTGCGAGTGGCTTTACCATCAGCGGCTGGACCACGAGATAGACCGATAAGGGCTTTTTCCGGATCGTGCGGAAATCAAAGTCCGAGACTGCCGTCGCTTCATCGATGGCCGGGTTCTGCCATTGGTCGAGCCCCGAGGTCATCAGGAGCGAAACATAAGAGGTCAGCGTGTCATTGTTGGTGGACGCCAGCCGGGTGAAGATCAGCTTGGCGGCCCTGTTGTCGACCTCGTGGCCGCGCGCGAAGTATTCCTTCTGCTTGTTCCCGCCCGAGGCCGCGATGCGATAGATCTCGCCCAAGGTGGGGCGCTTGCGCTGGAAGGCCAGCAGGCCTGCTGCCACGAAGAGATCGATCCCGCCCTTGAGGAGACCCTGCACCCGGTCATTGTCGCTCTGCAGGAAGAGCGTCGCCAGGAGCTGCAATTCCATCTGCTGTCGCGCGGGATCTTTCAGCTCAAAGATGCGCAGGAGCGGGTTGTAGCGATGCGTGCGCTTGCCCTCCCAATCGGTGGGGGCAAAGCGATAGACCTTGTCACCTTGGGCTGCGCGATGCCGGGCCGTGGCCTCAAAGCACTCGCCCTTCACATCGAGCGTCACGGCGGAGCCTTGCCAAGTCAGCAGGTTCGGAATGACGAAGCCCGTAGTCTTGCCGCGGCCCGTGGGCGCCACGATCAGCGCATGGGGGAAGACCTTGGAGCAGATGTAGTTGGCGCGGGAGCCCGGCGGCCCCAGCTTGCCGAGGATGAACCCGGTCCCTGGCGCCCCGAAGAACCCATTGGCCTTCATCTCGCGCGCGGTCTGCCAATGGGTCTGGCCAAACCGTGTCAGGGCGGACCCCGAGAGGGCGAGGCTCAGCATCAGGCCGGCGGCGGCGAAGCTGCCGATGATCAGGTGAATAAGTTGCGCGTCCTCCGGGCGGCGGTCCAGGATCGCCAGATAGTTCTGCGCGATATATGCAAAGTCGATCTCGGCCCCGAAGCCGAGATCCTGGTAGGTCAGCACCGCCGAGGCGATGGTATAGCCTATGGCCCCGGTCAACAGCGTCACAAGCAGGACGCCCGTGGCGATCCGCGCTTTTCCCATGGAGGCGCTCAATGGACCTGACCCCGCTCGGTCTCGCCATCCACATCTGTCGCGCGGTGTTTTTCGTATTCGGTGTCGGCAAGATCATCGACCACCTGGCGCAAGGCCTCCGTGTTGGCCGTCGCTGCATCCGATTGCAGATAGACCTTGGCGACATAGAGCCGGTCGAGGCGGTCCTCGAGAACCTTGTCCAGCGCATCGGCATCGCCAGATGTGAGCCGGTCGAGTTGGCGAACGTCCAGCACCCGCGCGATCTCGCCACGGAAGGCGTCCCGCTCCGCCTCGGTCTCGAAGGGCGCGGACAACTCCCCGGCCCGCTCATGGTCCAGAACACGCGCAATCTCGTCTGCAAGGCGGTCGGCACGGTGAGACTGCGGCGCAGTTTCACCGCGGGCTGCGAGGAGCGCGTCGCGCGTGCCAGACGCAAGCCCGTCGCGCATCTCGTTTTCGCGGCGGACCTGATTGATGGCCTCCGTGTCCCGGATCTCGACGACGGCCGCATAGGTCGCGCCAAGCCCACGGGCGAGGTGGGACGGCATGTCCGGATAGCGCGCGCGTAAGTCATCCGTGACAGCATCTGCAACGGGCGTGCGGACGTCGCGTCCCTCCATGATCCGGTCGACCTCGCGGGTGATCTCACTGGCGCGGGCCGCATCGGTGATGGTCTCCCTGTAGGGCTCAGACCGGTCAATCACATCGCCAGGGCGTGCGAGCAAGTCCGGGTGTGCTTCGAGATACGCGCGCTGCTCGGTCTCGATCCGGCGCTCCGCCCTTGAGACAACCTCCCGATCCCGGTCCTCGATCTGCTGCGCTGTCAGGCCCTCTGCGCGCATCTCCTGACGGATTGTCCCTTCCATCGCCCGGACCGCGCCCTCATGATAATGGAACTGCTCGCTGACCGGTTCCGCTTCCATGACACCATCCCGGCGCAGCACGTTCTCCCGTTCCAGCAGCGTGCCAAGCGCGACATGCACATCGTTGAGAATGTCGCGCGCCTGTTCCAGATCGGCGCGGCGCTCGAGGTTCAGATCGCGCGCCTCAGCCACTTTGGAGAGATCATTGGCGATCCATTGATGCTCGAGCGCTGCATTTGAGGCGCCCGTCTCGATCCGGGCCACCACTTCCGATGTGCTGATCCCGGTGCCGTGTAGTGCCGCGTCAATGCGCGATCTCAGATCGGGCTCTGCCAGTCGCTCGCGCTGGCTGGCGTCAATATTGGCCTCGGAATAGATCCCGCCCTCTGAGGGGGTCTCTGACAGCGTGGATGATCGCAATCCGAGTGGCTGCATGTGCTGGACCTGCGTCTGGATCTCGATGAGGCGTTTTTCCAGCACGGGACGTTCGGCGTCAGACTTCTCGGCGATCATGCCCTGCACCCGTGCGAGCTTCTCCGCATAGAGGCTTCTCAGATCCTCGAAACTTTGATCCTCGGCCATATAGACATCTCCTGTTCGATCCACCTGCCCGCCCCGCGCCAGCACCTCGCCCGCGCGGAAGAGGGCTGCGGCAATATCCTCGCGGGCCTCGCGGGAGGCTTCCGCGGCAAGCGAATGGTAGACGGTTCTGGTGTTGGCGATCTCCGCCAGCGTCCGCGCCAGGTCCTGCCCCACACGTTCGCGCTCTCGGGGCGCGCGACCCTCGTCCTTGGCCGCGTAGACCTCGCTGGTCCGGGCTGGGTAATGCACAACCCCGCGATCCACCCGGCGCGTGGCTTCCAGCCGCACGCCGTACTTCTCCGCCTCCTCGACCATGGCGAGGCGGAAGTCGTCATAGTTGAAGCGATGGTTGTGCCCCAGAAAGAAGAACTCGCCTTCCTGCGAGCGACGGTTCAGCACCAGATGCGCATGGGGGTGATCGCGGTCCTCATGCACCGCGAGGATGTAATCGAAATGCCCCTCTTCGGTCTGGAAGAACCGCTCGGCCACATCCGTCGCGATGTCGCGCACATCCTCCCCACGCGTGCCGATGGGGAAGGACATGAGCATGTGGGTGGTCTGTCCGAGCTTGGGCTTGAAGCCCGCATCCCACCGTTTGGCAAAGCGCTCGGTCAGGTCCTTGATGTCACCCGCCTCGAGCTTCGTCTTGCCATCCAGGAACCCGCTACTGTCCACGATATGTGTGGACTTGGTGGTAAGGTAGTCGAGCTGGTTTGCGAGCTGCGATTTGGTATGCGTGCCCCCGCCCCGGATCGCCTTGAAGACCGCCGGACGGTGCCCTGCTGCCGCGCGCGTCAGCTGGGTCTGCTTGGCCACGTGCAGCCCTTGCATCGAGCCCCGAACGCGGCTCCAGCCATCCCGAAAGACCTCGCCCGTGACGGCATGGACGGCATCATTCAGCCGCATGCGCAAACTCCCTCAGCGCGGCCGTGGCCTGCAGCTGCATCGCGTTACGACGGCGGCGCAGAAGCAGATCGATCTCGTCAGCAGAATCCAGAATGAACCGCGCCAACCCGCGCATCTGGGCAAGGCGCAATTCGGTGAACTCGGCACTCGTGCCCCCCACGGCCCCCTGCCCCCGCCGGTTGGCCTGCGTCATCTGCTTGGCGATTTGCGTGACCCCATTGCCGACCTCGTGCAGTGAAGCGCGGTAGCGCGCCATCTCGGCCGCCATCTGCGCGTCCGGAACGAACACCCCGCCTGCCGCCTGAATGAGCCGCCGCAGCCCCTCGGCCCGGCTCTCGATCCCCGCCTTCGCCAGCACCTCGTCGAGCGCCGCCAGCTCCGCCGCCGTGACCTTCACACTGACCGCTGAGACCGGAATTGCGGCATCCGTCTGGCGCTCGGCATCGGCTTTGAGCGTGTACTGGATCGCCCGCACCGACACGCCAAACCGTTCCGCCAGCACTGAAGTGGAAACGCCTTCCGCGGCTTCGCGAACGATCTCCATGCGGTCCGCATCTGTGAGACGTTTTGAGCGCGACATGCGAAGAAAGGCCCCCTATTTCCTGCCACCTTCCACCAAGGCTGCCCCTACCTTACGATAATATACCTAGCTGTCAATTATATACTTCCGTCGCTTTCAGTCTCAGGCAGCCTTGGTGTCCGCTTCACGCCGCGGCCCGCAGGGACGCGGCTCTGCCGCCCTCACCACCGGGCGACCCACCTGTCCTAGGGGTCCCGTCCACCAGCCCCGCCCGAGGGTCTGGCCGAACACCACGTGTTCGGACGGAACCGCGGGCGGGCGCAAACCCCACCGACAGGGCGGACAGGCAGGGTCAAGGAGGGCCAGATTTGGGCCCCCAAATCTCTGCCGCAAAAACCGGGAGGCCCTGGCCGATAGGTTTTTGTGGATGGCCCCCTTGAGGCTGACTGGCCGGTCTGTCGCTACCTGATCATTCCGGGGGAGGTGCGTCTGATGAATGCGCAGCGACCGGCAACTTCGTGAAGTCGCCTCGGGCGATCTGACCGCCGGACACGGCATCCCTGGAACAGGGATCGGGCCGCCCCAAGATCATCCTGGGGCGGCCCATCCTCGTCAGAGGATTTAGTCCTGGGGATCTTTCGCACTCGGCGGGAACATGACCAGCTCCGAGACCGCGACCGGGAAGTCGAGCTTGAGGCTGAAGAACTCCGAGCCGTCCCCGTTGCGAGTGTTGCGGAACATCGCACCCACGCGTTGGAAGCGGGTGCGCTCCTGGCCATCGGTGTCGGTGAACTTGACGGGGACGGTGGCGACGTAGTGGTTGGTCATTTGGGTTACTCCTTGTTGCGATGGGGATCACCCGGCATGGGGGCAAGAGGCCCGGTCGCAAGCGCAAATGCGGAGGGTCCGCGGCTCCGCCGTGGAAGCCGTATTTGTGCTTGCCGAAGCGTGAGCTGAGGGCACGGACGGGCCGACCCCGTGCGATCCACATCGATGAGCAAAAAGGAGTGATCCGGATGATCTTTGCCATCACGCAGCCGCCATCATCCGCGTCCGCGTCCCGCCGAGCCTGGCCGGGGTGCTGACGGAGCCCGCCCGCGTGGATGCGATATTCCGAAACACCACCCGAGGGACGCACAAGTCTTCAGCCTCAAGTGCGACGTTTCGAGCCTTCGTGTCTTGCGATGCTGACGATGTGCGTGAGGTGCGCACCATCCCCAACCCGTACCGATGCGGATGGGCCGCACGCTGACGGACTTGGTAGAGGGATAACGGTGCTGGCCGCCGCGAGCTCCCGATCACGCGTGACCGACCGCACGCGCCATGAGACATGACGAAAGGGCCGCGCCAAGCGCGACCCCCTCTCTTCAATCCTGCGACGCCTTCTTCGCCGGGTCCGCAACCCGCATGACCGTCAGACCTTTCGCTTCCGCCTTCTGCCCGAGGTTCAGCGCGACCCCGTTGCCGCCGAAGAGTACAACCCCCGTCGCCGCGAACTTGTCGTCCAGCATTTCGTCATTGCACTTGAACGGTGCCGCCCGCCCATGCGCGGACCAGCGCGGATCGAAGCGCGCTTGTGCGACACCCCGTGCGCGCGCCCACCGAGCCGCAATCATCTCCGCCCCGTGCTTGCCACCCTTGTGGCAGAGGAAGATCTCCTGATTGCGGTTCTGCTTGATCCGTTCGCGAACCTTGTCGAGCGTGTTGAAGATCACATCGACATCGGTCCAGTCGGTGGCGCCTGAGACGATCAGGGGCACCCCCTCGACTTTCGATTTCTCGGCAGTCTCGCGGTCGTGCTGCTCCAGGAGCTGCCGCGCCTCGAAGATCGCCCCGGTCTCTTGCGCCCGGACGCTTGCGCGGGACCCGGCTGCCGGGATGAAGGCGTGGCCCGTCTCGATCTCGTAGCATTCCGCCGCTGCCTCGCTCATCACCTCGATGGCGCCGACAATCTCGCGCAGCTGCACAAAGCGCGCCTGCGCCTCCTCAATCGCGGTCTCGGCGATCTCCGATCCGTCATGGGATTTTGCCAGCGCGCCGATCTTGTCGGCGGTGCGGTCGACCTCCTTACCAAGCGCCACCTTGCGCCGCTGGAGGATCGTCGCGAGCCCATGGGCCAGCGGTTCGATTTCCGCTTCAAGCCCGGTCCCGCGCAGCTGACCGAGCAAAGCCTCGAAGCTCTCGCGGACGATGTGGTCGGTCAGAACGTGATCCTCCGGGATCGGCAGCTGCGCGTCCTTTTCAGTCAGTCCGAAAAGTTCGATGGTCTCGTAGGTGTTTGCGGTGTCGTAAGCCATGTTTGGTCTCCAGTGTTCGGTTCCAAGGCCACCACGTGAGTGTGGGGGCATGGCCGAATGCCTGGTTTCCGAATCTGCCCGGGTCAGGGACGGCGCAGCCGCCGGCTTGCCGGGCGCAAAAGTTTTCCGCGCGCAACACCCCACACATGCGCGCGCTCACGCAAGGGTTCACCCCAAGCCACCGGCCCCGCCCTCGCCGAAAAGTTTTGCGATCCTTGACGCGGGCTGATTTGGGGGCCATCCGGAGGATATGCTTCCGCTCTCATGTGTGTGTGTTTTGACGGTAGGTTTGACCGACCCGAGCAGGCAAACGGCCCGACCGGACGCGGGAGACGGATGGAGTGGCGGGATCGTTTTGCTCTCAAGCAAAACAGACCAGAGCGCAATCCGGCGGAGCGGCCGGGGAGGGACGTGCTCGCGAGGCGGGCAAACCGGGACGCCAAGCGCAACGCCGCGGTGAGGCCGCATGGCCGAATGCGCGACGGACCGAAGGGCCGTTCTCCCCTGCGACACGCGAAGCCGAGCTGGGGAGGCCGCAAGGCATAAGCCAAGGTTGATGTGCTGGCGACGCCGCTGCCGACTATAAGGATTACTTTTCCAAGCATTCGACGTGATGGGCGAATTGTGGTCATTCGTTGCGATCTGCGCGAGTCTGTTTAACGCAAGTACCTGGCAACCTCCTCTCACGCGGCGCCCGCTCGAGGATTTGGATCCGCTGAATCAGACCTAGCCGCCGAGGCATTGGCGTGAGATATAGGGGCAATAGAGGGTAGGTGGTAAGCCACGCATTTTTAGTTGGTCGGCTACCATTCGCACTATGTCAGTTCTCTCTACGTGCGTTCGGCCAGTAGGATGAATTGGTCTCAAGAATCGACTCAAGATGCCGCATGTAGATAGAAAGTAACGTAGTATCATGGAAGTTCTGTTCTCAACAAATCTCAAGCCAATGGCCGACTTGGAAGTGGGAGAAATCGGTCTCTGTAACTTTGGCAGAGGGGCAGAACTCGCCATGCTTGTTGTAAAACTCGATGAAGACCTTGGTTTCGCGACACTGAATGGCCAAGGCGACGACCTATTCAGTATTCACTATGTAGATCACAGACCTGACCTCTGCCTCTCGTATGGCCAAGACTGGAAACTGGTGCTCGACCCCACTGGGGATATCCAAATGGGAGGCTATGCCTCACCTGAAATTGGCGACATCATCATGTGGAACGGTGCCTATGGCTTATGCGCATTTCAGTCCCGGGGGCCCATGAAGAGCAAAGTCAACTGTCCGCTGACAGGCACCAAGCCTGACAGGTCACCCATCGAAGCAGTATTTAGGTCATGGAAAATTGTCCTCAACGAAAATGATCCCGAGACTGGTCTCGCGCCCGTAATCTTCCGCCATTCTGCCAAGAAGATTTCGCAACCTTGATGGACGCATCGTCAAACAAAACCAGACACCCCTAAAGTTGCTGATGCGGTTACTGAAGTGGCTTCACAAACATGTGCCAATAAGTTTCTGCCGCACCCTCGAACGTCAGCTTCTGGTCTCTGTTTTGGCCAAAGTGTGCCATCCCCATACTCCGCAGATACAGGGTTTGCTCATCGGCCTCGACGGTTAGGTTCTCATTGAACCCGTTGGTGTCTGCATTTTCGGTCGCAGTGTAAGCAATGCCCCCCATATGCCGCCCCCCCATGAACACGGTGCAGCGGCTAGCAGACTGACCGTTATGGTAGGCAACAGCGCTGAAGCGATTTGCGTCAAGCCTGCGGAACGACCCGTCAATCTCGGGATTGCGAGCCGACAATTCAGAAAGCGAGTTCTCGAAATATTTTGCCATGAACTCAAACGCCTCGGTCTGGAAAGCATCACGATCACGGTCTGTGAACGTTTTGGCCACCCGCAGATTACTTGACCGGATCACTTGAGCCGGTGTCGATCTGTTGACTGACTGCGTGTTTTGCATGATGGCAGGTGCCGCTGACTGCTTGGTGACCGATTGTGGACTACCGATGCGCTTTGCTGCCGCCTGAACGGCTTCGGCGACGAGACGGAACGCATGGTCGATGTCCGGCCATTGCGTGACCGGACGACCGTCCGTTGGCGTGGCCATCAGCTTGCCGAAGGGTGCGCCATGCCAGAGGCAATCGCGCAGAATGACCGGGATCACGATGGCCTCTCCCACCTTATGCCGTTCCAGTGCACGAGTCATCTCGATCTCATAACAATAGTCAGAGTTTAGAAAATCCGGGCTTACCAGCAGCAGGATGATCTCATCGGCTTCAATGTGCGCGTCGATCTCACCGGCGAAGTCCTGCCCCGCCTCAATCCGGCGGTCGTGCCAAGTCTCTATCAGGCCTTGACGCTGAAGGATTCTGAGCTGGCGTTCCAGCTGGTCTCGTAGTGCCTCGTCAGCGTGGCAGTAGGAAAAGAAAACCGTCGTCATGTTAACCCATCATTGAAAATCAGTTTGCCTGGTTGCGCGCCAGGATTTGCTGCTCGGTGCCTTCACGCCCCATGAGAGAGGCCATCTTCTTAGCCTTCTCGTATCCCTCGGGAAGTTTCGCGATCTCTGCCCTAAGTTTATGACGTTCTAGGTGCTGAACGTTTGGCATGAGAAGCGTTTGATCTCGCACCACCACGCCCGTTACGACTACCGGCGCATTAATCTGACCGATTTCCTTTGACGCTTTGAAGCTGTGACCATGGTGAGCAAGCCGCTCCTTGATCGCATGAACCAGCACCCCGGGAACGTTTTGCCCAGAAACTGTTATGTCATCGACATACACGCTAACTTGGCATCCTGCATCACGGGTCAGCTGATCAATCTCGTCCCACATGTCGGCGTAGGCCCAGAAGGCCAGCGATGGGCTGGCAGGGCTTCCGGCTGGCAGAACCCCGTTCAGCGTTGTGAGATCAAGGAGGACTTTCACTACGTCGGGAGGGCACCCAAGATATTTTCCAAAGAACCATGCTACCTTGCTGGCTGTGCAGCTCGGATAGAAATCTTCGATGTCGAGAAGATGGAACGCTGCTGCACCGCGATGCCGTGCGGCATTGTCGATGTTCGAGCGACCGCGCACTGGCGACATCAGGTAGTCCGGAGTTTTCACCCGCAGCAGCAACTCTCCGATCCGCCGTTGAATACGCTTCAGATCGCCCCGTGGTGCAAGGACAGGACGGAATGTTCCGTCTTTTTTCTTCTTGCGCAGAGGCTTGTAGAGATCGGGTGCGGCCTTCAACTCAGCAAACTTCTCAGAACTGGTCTGTAATAGTTTGAACAACTTTTTGCGTGTGCTGCACCGATAAAGGGCACATTGATCGAGGGCATAGGACTTGTCGCGGCGCTTCGTCATGATGACGCTCGCTTCCGCTCGATCATCCTCAGAAAATCAAGTATCTTGTCAGCGACAACCCCACGCGCTTTCTCGATAGCGCCCGGCGTCGTGCCTTCTGTCAGCTTCTCGTCAAAAAACCAGATCGAACTGACTGGCAGATCAAACTCTTCGGCGTATCGTGCAACGATTTCCTGACTTGGCACTTTCCGGCATCGTTCGATATCAGAAAGGTGCGATTGGGAAATATCGAGGCGTTCCGCCAACTCGTTCTGTTTCAGGTCATGGAAGACCCGGATCAATCTCAGTGCTTCACCTAGCATTCTCGGTCCTCCTTTCGCCAAATGCGAACATTAAGGGTCGCGCGGTTAGTCGCCGGACAACCGGGACAGCCATTCGATGAGGTCAAAGAGTTTCCCCATCCCCCAGGCTACCCAGAATGCGCCCTTTAACAGGCGAGACTTCCACGTCGGCTTGCGCTTCCGTTTTGTCTCGCGTGTCCCACGCTGGCTGATCTCGTCGGTGTCGTAAGCCATGTTATGGCCTCCTCTGCTGGCCCTGCCGCAGGATTGCGGAAGGGTGTCGCCACCAGCGCGAGGAACGGAGAGACCGTCCTTATCCCTTATGCTGGCCCCCCGGGGTCGCCCGGGGGGCCGCCGCCCCGCCGCCGCCACAGGGGCCGCTTGGGGGGTAGGCGTCAGAGGGAACTAGCCCCTCCACGGATCGGTGAACCGACCCTAAGTACAGCGATTTTATTCCGAACCGAACCGAAGCCCGGCATACCGATAAGACATAGATAGGATCTTCCTTGCGCGATACAAGATCGCTGTAGGCGATTTTTTCGCAACTTCCCTAAGGGACACCGTTACGAACGAAGACGCCGTCACCGAGGCCCTGAAAGTCCAAGAAGGTCGCTTCCGGACCTTCGCTGTATCCGTCACCGATGTCCGGTTTTGGCCGAGTGCATTGCTTCAGTCCAGATCGACGCCGCCCAAGCGCGGCGCATGGACATGCGTTCGGATCAGGAACGCAGCGACCGCGCCGGCGATGGCACCGAAGAGGTGCGCTTCCCACGACACGCCGGGTTGGCCCGGAAGAACGCCCCAGAGGATGGAGCCATAAAGCGCACCGACCACCAGTGCAGCGCTCAAAGTGATCAGTGAGCGATCCACGAGGCCCTGCACGACGAGGAAGCCGAACCAGCCGAAGACCAGCCCCGACGCACCGATATGGATCGCCGAGCCGCCGAACAGCCACACGAGTCCGCCGCCGAGGCCGATCACCACGGCGTTCACCGGCAGCAAGGCCCGCGTGGTCGTGGCCACCAGCAGCCCACCCATTACCAGCAGCGGCGGCGTATTGGCCATCAGGTGACCGAAGCTTCCATGCAGAAGGGGCATTGCGATGACACCATCCAAGCCACCGAGGTAACGCGGGATCAGCCCGAACGCCGGGTTCAGGCTGTAGCCGGTGATCCAGTTGACGACCTGGATCGCCCAGAGCACGGCGACAAAAGCGACAAGCGCTGCGGTGCGCCGAAAGAAGGCGCGCATGTGATCCCGGTTAATCATGTTGGCGACAGTAGACGTCCCCACAGAGCCTTCAACGGCTTTCGCGCGCTGCACAGGGTGCCACCTTTGGGAAAGGGGGTTTGAGGCAGCCAACCTCGGTACGGCTCAAGCCAAGAGAATGGCTTCGATCTTACACAGTGTTCCCCGGCCGCAGAGGCATGATTTCACGCTCGGGGCGCTTCAGGGCTTCCGCATATTTGCGGGCGTTGTCGTCAATCGTGCCGTGCCAAAGCTTCGAGACGAACGCGCGGGCGTCTTGGACTGTCATGTCTTTCAGCGAAGAGGACAGCGCCATGAAAAGCTCATCCTCGCTGATCGCAGCGGCGCTGTGCATGGCGTCAGCGTAAAATGACGGGTCGTTGAGAACCTGCTCGCTCAGCGGCATCCGCGCGAGGTTTTCCTCCGGGATCGCCATGAAGATCGTGTCCTGCAGGTCGGTCAGATACGCACGCCGCGAGGTGGATACCGACTTTCCTGCTGCCTTGGGGTCCAGATACGCCTGCCGGTTCTTGTCGAGCTTCGCCGTCGCATGGGACATGATGACGGCGCGCTGTCGGGCGGGTAGCGCAAATCCGGTGCAGCGCTCGATATGGGCGAGGAGATCTGCAACCTCTGCCTCAACATCAAAGTTGTCAAACCATAGAACCGTCCCTGATCTAGCCGCCACGCGCCCGCCCTCGATGTTGCGATAATATATTATTGTATCGCATTTGCACATGATCGCAAGCGGGTGGCGTCCTTTACGCAAACGGACATGAAAAAAGGGGAACCGTGGTCCCACGGCTCCCCTTTCGGTTCAGGTCGTCTCCCCCTCGCGCGCCGATTAGGCGACCAAGGAGAGCCCCGCGCCCGCGTCCTGCGGCTGCTCACCGCTGTCGATGAACGGGATGATCGAGAAGGTCTGCCCGCCGCGCTGTTCTTCGTTCTGCACGGCGTTGACGCGCAGGTCGCCATCGGGCGTGTTGATCAGCAGTGACAGGTAGTCATTGCCCGTGCGGCTGCTTTTGGCCATCCAGGCCGAGCCGACGCGGATCGGTGTGCCCCGGGGCGAGCTGACCTCGATCCGGTAATCGGGGTGGGTCTCCTCGGATTTGTAGCTGTTCTCGATCAGCATGAACTCCAGATCGAACATCATGTTGGCAATGTAGCCGGTGAAGGCGTTGTCAGCGTCCATGGCGGTGAGCTCGCCCGAGATCGAGCCGGATTTCATCAGGCCGTTCGAGACCAGCGGGATGATCTCGAACGCGCCGCTTTGGGCCGCGCGCGCCTCATTCGTCTGCACCGCGTTGACCCGGAACGGGCCGAGGCCGACATCGATCTGCATCGAGATGTAGAGGTTGCCGCTGGTATTGCCGGTCTCGTTCCAGGCCGTGCCGATACGCACCTTGCGGCCTGATTTGTTGACTGCCGTCACGTCAAAATCCGGGCTGCGTTCGGACATCTTGGCCCGCGCCTCCAACTGGATGGCGATGTCAAAGCGCGTCGAGTGGATCATGCCGGTGTACTGAGCGGCTGCGGTCTCGACATTGCGGGTGAGGGTTCCTGCGAACATGGGATGGTTCCTTTTGGATTGGCCGGTGTCTGACGTCCTTGCCAGCGCATCCGGGATTGCTTTCTCGACCCCTTGAGGGATCACAAATCAGAAAGCCTGCTTTCCTTTCAGCCCCGCCCACGGGTCAGAGCTGCCGTCCGAGTGGGAATGCCCCCGCGCCTACGGGTGCTACGCCCCTCCCCTGCCCGTCTGGTCTTGATTGGCTGCCCGGATTTTCCGCGCTGTCCTTCGATCGCGCGATAAAGAACTCCGCCTCTTTGCCGTTCAACCGTTGCCCTTCCCGGTCGGTCAGGCCGATGCAGCTGCCGTTCGGCTGATAGGTGATGAGGTACTGACCGAGCCGGTCCTTGTGGACAACGTAGCCGGTATTAGCCCAATGCACGGTATGGCCGGCATCGACGGCGGCCTTGATTTCATCAAGTGTCATGATCTTTCCCTCCCTTGCCTATTCTGCTGCCACCGAGGGGGCATCTGGTGCCTGCCCCACGATCCGGGCCAGAATGCTTCCCGTGTCGATCCCGTCCCCATGCGGCAGGAACACCCGCAGCTGGAAGGCGATGATCTCCGTGAAACACCCCATGGCCTTGAGACCTTCAATCATGCCCCGATCCGCACCGCCCAACTCAAGGCGCATCTCGCCAGCGACACGACGACGGGTCAGGGTGAGACCCCGGCCGAGGTCGACAGGTGCGGTGGTGCCGAGGGCGGCGGTCAACATCTCCTGCGGCGTTTGCGGATTGGAGACGAGGAAGCGGGCGCGCAGCGCGGCCGCCCCTTCCTCGCTCAGCGTGCGCCCGATCATGGCGGTCGCCCCATCGGGCGTGACCCGGTAGATGCGCTCATTGGTGGTCGGAATGTCCTTCCAGATCGGCAGCAGCAGCCCGGTCAGCAGGTAGAGCTTGGTCGTGGTGGTCTTGGGCAGTGACGCAGCCTCGGCATCCCAAAGCCCTGCAAACTCAGGCTTGCCGATGTCTTCCCAGGCAGAGGACGCGAACCGCGTCTCCTCGAGGTAGCTGAACCCGTTGGGCCGCACGGCCTTGCGCATCAGTGTGACGATATCCTCGTCATACATCTGCATGGGCCGCGCCGAGATCAGCGCCGCGCGGCCGGAAGCGCGGTTGACCATGGGCAGCTTGTCGGGATTGCGCGACAGCGCGTCATCCGCCGACAGCACGTGCACCGGGTCCGTCACCTCAAGTCCGATGATCCGCGTGACCGCACCGGATTTCGGGCAGGTCCAGAGATCCTCCGTGGAAACCTGTTCTATCTTGTCGCCGCGTAGGGTTTCCACGCCGAAATCGAGCGTGCCCGCCGCGCGCGCCCGCTCAGACTGATCGGCAATCCGCTTCATGAACTCGGCAAAGAGTGCGTTCTGCATGTGGATGGGAAGGGCCAGAACCCGGTTGAGAAACCGCTGGATCGGGGGAAGCTCCTCAAGGAGCACCCCGTCCTTGTCGATCAGCCGCAGGGCCGTCCAGTCGGTGAAGCTCTCGTAGCTCATCGCCTCAGCGCGCCCGGCGGCAAGATCGGCGAAATACCCACGTAGTGCGGCCCGCGCGATCGGGCTTTCGAGATTGTCCTCCTCGCGGAACATGCCTTGCGAGCCGGTCTCGCGCTGACCCTTGGTCAAGGCCCCTAGCTGGTCGAGGCGCTTGGCTATAGTCGAGGTGAAACGCTTTTCGCCATGCACATCCGAGGTGCAGACCCGGAAGAAAGGCGCGCTGACCTGGGCAGAGCGATGCGTGCGGCCCAGCCCCTGGATGGCCGCATCGGCGCGCCAGCCGGGCTCCAGCAGGTAGTGCCGCCGCCGTTTCTGGTTCTTCGCCGTTTGCGCCGCATGATAGGACCGGCCCGTCCCGCCCGCATCGGAGAAGATAAGGATGTCCTTCTCACCGTCCATGAAGGCTTGGGTTTCGGATGAATTGCTGCTGGCGGCGCGCTTCTCGATGAAGAGATGACCATCCTCGGCCTTGAGGGGCCGGATGGACCGCCCCGTGACTTCTGCCACGGCCTCGTCGCCAAAGGCCCAGAGGATCTGGTCGAGCGCCGAGGGGATCGGGGCCAGCGTCATCAACTCCATCATGGCCGCATCGCGCAGGGCGAGCGCCTCGCGCGAGACAACGAGCGCGCCGGTCTCATCCCGCAAAGGTTCCGCCACCATGTTGCCGTCGATCTCGACCAGCTTTTGCGCATGAATCGGGAAGGCCTGTTCGAGGTATCCCAGAACATAATCGCGCGGCGTCAAGGCACCCTCGACGAGTTCATCCTCCGGGTCCATTGTCTCAAGTCGGCGTTTCAGCAGGCTCTCACCCGTCGAGACCACCTGGATGACGCAAGCCTTGCCCGCCGCCAGATCGTCCTTGATTGCGCGGATGATGGTCGGGGCTTTCATGCCCATCAGGAGATGGTTGAAGAAGCGCTGCTTCGTGCTCTCGAAGCGAGATTTGGCAGAGGAGCGTGCGGCCGAGGCATTAGTCTCTCCCGAGGCGTCGTTGACGCCGGTCGCTGTCAGCGCGGCCTCGAGATTGTGATGGATCGTCCGAAACGAAGTCGCGTATGCGTCGTAGATCTCGATCTGGGACGGAGTGAGCGCGTGTTCGAGCACGTCATACTCCACGCCGTCGAAGCTGAGGGCGCGGGCCGTGTAGAGGCCGAGCGTCTTGAGATCACGCGCGACCACCTCCATGGCAGCCACGCCGCCTGCCTCCATCGCCGAGACAAAGCTCTCGCGGCTCGGGAAGGGGTATTCGGGACCCTGACCCCAGAGCCCCAGCCGCGCGGCATAGGCCAGGTTGTGTACGCTGGTGGCACCCGTGGCCGAGACACAAAAGACGCGGGCGCGGGGCGCGGCAAGTTGCAACCGCAGCCCGGCGAGGCCCTGCTGGGAGGGTTTGACCCCCCTGCCCTGCTCAGACCCTGCCGCGTTCTGCATGGCATGGGCCTCATCGAAGGCAAGAACGCCGTCAAAGTCTTCACCCATCCAGGCGAGGATCTGGCTCAGCCGCGTGGTGCCGCATTTGCCCGCGGACCGCAGCGTGGCGTAGGTGACAAAGAGGATACCGTCGCCCATCGGGATCGGCTGGTCCGGTTTCCATTTGGAAAGCGGCTGGATGTCGGCGGGCGAGCCGCCGAGATCGGTCCAGTCGCGGATCGCGTCCTCGATAAGCGTTGCGGATTTGGAGACCCAGATGGCCTTTCTGCGCCCGGCAAGCCAGTTCACTAGGATCAGCCCCGCGCATTCGCGCCCCTTGCCGCAACCGGTGCCGTCGCCGAGGAAATAGCCGAGGCGATAGGCACGTGCGTCTGGATCATCATCGGCGCGCGTCAGCTTGGTCTGGTCGTCATCGATGGTAAACCGACCGGGCAGGTCGCGCCCATGGGCAACATGCGCCATGATGATGGTTTCCAGCTGCGCCTCGGAGAGATCTCCCTCCTCGACCAACCGTGCGGGCAGGCGCAAGTCATCACTGCCCGTGTTTGAGGGCATGGGCGGGGCAACCGAGGCCATGGCGATGCTTTCAACGAGCGGCGTGGGATGTTCCTGCGCACCCGCGATCGCGATCCGCTGCGGCCGGTAACGCGCATAGATATCCGAGACCGGCGTGTTATCACGGGGGGCCTCAAAGCTTGTGAAGCTGAGCGGGCGGACGGCATTGGCCCGTGGTTTGGAGGCGGCGACAGGCGCACCGGCGGTCTTGCGCGGGGCAGATGATGGAACGGCCGGCCGCCCGTTATGGATCGCCGCTGCCTGTTGTACGCGGCGCATCTCGGTCCTGGTTGCGGCCACGGCATCGACATATGCCAAGGCTTCATCCAGATCCCGCACAGGGACGCGGATCATTTCGCCGTCGTCCTGCACCTTGTCAAAGACCATCAGCTGGGTTTCGACAGAGGTGCCGAGCTTGCGGTAGACCTGCCCCGGCATCGTCAACGCCAAGCGCGGCGTCAGGAGACCGCAGGCGCGGGACCAATGCGCGGCATCGCGTTCGGGCGTGAACCCCGGCGGCATGATCGCCACCAGCCGCCCACCAGGTGCCAGACGCTTGGCAGCCGCGACGAGATGTTTGGCGGCGATGTGCTTGTCTCGGGAGCGATCGACCGAGGAGGCGAAGGGCGGGTTCATCACCACGAAATCGGGTAGAACCGGCGTCTGCAGCAGATCGTCGATGTGCTCGCCGTCATGGCCCGTCACCTCGCCGCCGAAAACCGCGCGCAGGAGGCGCTGGCGAAAGGGGTCGATCTCATTGAGCACAACCGTGGCACCGGCCCGGGCGGCGAAAGCGGCCAGGGCACCGGTGCCAGCCGAGGGCTCCAGCACAGTCTCGCCTTTGCGGATCGCTGTGGCCTGCACGACCATTGCCGCGAAAGGCAACGGCGTGGAAAACTGCTGCAGCCGGATCTGCTGCTCGGAGCGGCGCGTTTCCGTGAGAAGCCGTGAGGCAAGGAGCTTTGCAGCGGCGATGTCACCTGCCGCGCCGTCCCCACCCAGCAGCACTTGGACAGCCGCGGCCTGCATCAGGTCATATGCCATGCGCCAGTCCCAGGCACCGCCGGCATCGCTGCCATGGAACGTCTCGCGCATGATACGCGCGAGCGCTGAACTGCGCAGGGGCTGGTTGTCGACCTCCGCGCCGATCTGCGCGAGGGCAGAGGTGAGGTTAGCGTCGGAGATTGAGAGAGCCGGGTTTGCCGGTTTGAGTTTGGACATGGGGGTTTCCTTTGGATCAGGGTCTGAGTTCCAAAGGACAAAAAGCCCGCTCTACACTTTGAAGGCGTAGAGCGGGCAATTTCTTAGCGGGGGGCCTGCACCCCGATCATGGCCACTGCTGCGCAGCATGAAGAACGCGCAAAATGGTCACCATCTCAGGGCCTTCAACATAAACCACGATGTAGTTTGGCCGAACAACCATCTCCCGGGTCCCATCGACACGGCCCGCACGATACATTTGAGGGCGTTCTGGAAGAAGGGACGTCTTGTGTTCAATCTCATCTTTGAGAACTTGGGCGGCATCCGGGTTGTCGTCAGAGATGTAGTCAATGATTGCCAGCAAGTCGGCTATGGCCGTAGCTTTCCATTCAAGATTTGGCAAGGCGCTTCCCGTCAATCAATGCCTGGGCGTCTTGCATCGCCTTGGCATGGGGCGTTGTGGGCCTTGGATCGTCCAGCGCTTCCTGTACCTTCGCCCGGAACCAGGCGTCATAGGCATCCGGATCAGCGGTCAATCCGGCAGGCAAGCCGCCTTCTGCGGCCACGCGGGTCAGAAGAATACGCACCGCGTCGGAGAGCGTCAGACCGACGCCCGCAAGTGCGTCCGAAGCCTGTGCTTTCAGCTGATCGTCAACACGGACATGAAGCATGGATGTTTGGGCAGGCATGGATGGTCCTCCAGTTGATGAGAGTGATGTATCTCATTTGAGATACGAATTCAAGTCGGCAGTATGTGTGCGCGTGGTCCCGTGGTGTTGTCTCAGCGAGAAACTCAGCCACCCTGCCCCGCGAGATACTCCGCCAGCACAGGACTGGCCGCACCCTTCGCGGAACTGAGCAGCTCCGAGCCCGCAAGCGAGGCCCTTGAGAGCCGCACGAGCCCGCCGTTTTCCTCGATGCGGTAGCAGCGGCGTTTCTGCCGACCCCGCCTGTAGTGCGTCGCGGTGACGATCTGGCATGTACTGCCATCGGTGAGCGTCACGGGCGTGGCGAGCCTGATCTTGTCGCCTTCCTCGTAGTCCGGGATCGCAGCCCAATTCCGGCAGCGCTGACGCCAGTCCTGGGCGTAGCTGTCCGGGTCTTTCAGGTCGGAGAGAAGCTCGATCAGCCCAAGCGGAGCACGAGATTCGTTCGGGCCAGCACTTTCCTCCATGTCTTTGTATCCCCAACAGCCGTCGTCATATCGGGTGAGGAAGACAGCTCCGAAAGTGATGGAGCCATCCGCATCGGTGACATAGGTCGTGTCTTCGACAGGGGTGCCGTCAAGATTGGTGACCTTTGCCGCCGCATACCAAGTGGAGCCGACCTTGCAGGCTTTTACCAGTTCGGTTTTGCGCCTGTCGCCATGAGAGGTGCAGAGCCGGGCAATCTCCGCTTTCTCATCCGCGTAGGTCTGGACGCGGCGATCGGTATAGAAGAGCCAACCCATCAGGCCACCCTCCGATCATCGAGTTCCATCAGCGCATCGAGCGGCACGCGGTAGGGCTGCATGGCGTCGAAATCCTCGCAATTGCCGCAGTTCTGCACGATCGCGAAGGTGTCGCAGGCATCCTTGAGGATGACCCGGAAGGTGCCGCCAAGGCCCGAGGGCACCTCGTAGGTCCCGCCGATGAGATAGTCCGAGGCCCGGCGCACGAAGACGCGGATGCTGTGGCCATCGGTGGCCAGCCGGATGGCCCCCCGCCCCCGGTCGATGAGCACCTGCACGTCATCCAGGATGTCGGTGTAGAACTGGCCGGTCAGATCGCGAAACGCCATGCGGCGCTGCGCCATCCAGTCGGTGTCCCGAAACGGGTTTATGCCGTCGGCGAAGGCGAAAGAGGGATCGGCCTGTTCGGTGGTGACGATACGGGTGGTCGTGCCATCGATGCCGTTTGAGCGCAGATGCACACCATTGCCGACGATGAGGATCAGGGCTGGCCTGTCCACGGGTCCGTTCCAGTTGGGCAGGAACGTCTTGCAGGCGCGCGCATGGGCGATTTGCGCCGCGACAGCGGAGGCAGAGAACTTGAGAATAGCCATGGGGATGTCTTTCTGTTCGGTTTGGAAGAGGGTCGACCCGCGCAGGGAATGCCTCGCGCGGGTCGCGTGAGGACTCAGGCCGCTTGCGCGACCTCGCCGTCAGGTTCCGGGGTTTCCGTGATCGGCGCCGTCTCATCACAGGCGCCACCGGCGGTCTGCATCATCGGCGGGCACCAGGCGGCCACGGCAGCGCGCTGCGCGTCCGTGAGCGTGGCGAAGGGTTCAGCGAAGAGCTTGTCGCAGAAGGCGACGATTTCCTTCTTGCTCGACGAGGCCAGCGTCACCGCCTCCTGGGCCAGACCCAGATCCTCGCCGAGGATCTTCAGGAGCCAGACCTTCTTGAAGCGGTTGAAGAGCGCCGCGTTCGGCGTCCAGTGGGCGCGGATGTCAGGCATGATCTCGATCTCGAACGCATGCATCAGGCTGTCGCGCCGAGGATCCCGTGCGAAGCAGGACTGCGTGGTACTGGCCGTGGCATAGGCGACGAGCTTGGCCTTCTCGCCGGCCTCCAGCGCGCGAAACGCCGCAAACTGATCGGCGGGCGCGCGGCTGTCATCGAGCCACGAGAGGTCAAGCGCATCATGCGCCGCCGCCACCTGCTCGAGCGAGGTCTCGTCGATCTCGTCCATCTTGGCGTGGGTACGGTATTCCTTGCGGGCATCGATCTTGATCGCCTGCGTGACACTCATGCCGCTGGCCAGAACGTCGCTCACCAGCTTGAAGAGCGTCAGATCGAGCGTGGCTTCCGGATGCAGCGCAATCGCGGCCCCAAGCGCCATGGCTCGCTCGGTCTTGAGGTCCTCAGCCAGTGAGGCTGGATAGGTGATTTCGCCGGCGTCCGGGGCTTCTTCCCCGGTCGGGCCAGCCGAGGAGCCGCGTGCGCCCTCCTCTTTGACGGTGTCTTCCGGGCGGACGAGGCCAACATGGAGGGTCACCTGCCCGCCCGACCAGGACGCGACCACGCCTGCACGGGCGAGGTCCTCGGTGCTGTAGGCCTCCTGCAGGTCGCGCGCTTCCTCTTCCAAGGCGTCCACGCGGTCGTAAAGGGCATTGTAGGCACCGTCCTCGAGCCCCTCATCCTCCATCTGGAGCTGCAATTTCTCGAGCTCGGCGGTGATCTCATCGATGCGCTTCTGGGCAGCCTCATCCGGCTCGATCGGGCCGGGATAGACGCGGCCGTAGTCGGCCATGGTCGCGTAATCATAGCGCACCATCGCATCGGCCCAAGCAAAGCCCAGCCTCATACGGGCGTCCTCGGCGGTTGCACCGAGCTTCTCAAGCAGGATGGTCTCGACCAGCGCCGCATCCTCGAGCACGGAATGCTCTTCCAGAAGGTCAGCCGCGACTGCGCCGCCGCGGGCCTCGTAGTCTTCACGCACGAAAGCCCCGATATCATCGCTGACCTGCACCCCGCGGGATTTGAGCGCCTGTCGAACGGTATAGGCCTGCAGATAGCCGCCGTCCTTCGTGAGCGCTTCATAGACCTCACGCTGCGCCTCCTGGCTCGGATGCTCGGCGAAGGCCTTCATCGTGTCGAGCGTGATCACCTTGGCCCGGGCCGCGGCGCGGATGTCGGGGTGGATCAGGCCATAGCGCAACCGGCCTTTCACGGCGGCCACCGTGGTGCCGAAGGTCTTTGCGATGGTCTCGGGCGTCTGGCCGTCGACCTCCATCATCCGGGCGAAAGCCTCGAACTCGTCGATTGCGTTCATCGGTGCCTGGGTGATGTTCTCGGCGAGCGACAACGCCGTGGTGACGTCGCAGTCGTCAGGGACAAGGCGGCAGTCGACCTTGGTTTTCGCCGTGAACCCCTTGCTGGCCTTGTCAGCGATCAGCTCCTTCAGCGCGGCATGGCGCCGGCCACCGGCAAGCACGGCGTATTTGCCGTCGAGCTTCTGGACCAGGAGCGGCTGGAGCAGGCCCAGCACAGCGATGCTGGCCTTCAGATGCGCGATGTTCTCGGGGTCATAGGTTTCCGGCGCGTTGCTGCGCACATTGGCGGGATGCGGGACCAGATCGCCGATAGCGACGGTGAGAGGGGCAAAGCTTGTGGTCATGGGATATCCTTCCAGGAGGGTGAGGTGTGGCCCGCGCCTTCACGCGCGTGACCAATCCCCGGCTTCAGGGATCACCACGACAAAAGGCCCACTCTCCCTTTGAGGGGTCAGTGGGCCTTCATCGCCTGGGCTGTCAGGAGGGGTGTCCCCTCCCCTACCAGTCGCGCGCCAGCATGATGGTCAGCACGCGGACGGTGGTGGCGGGATTGTCCGGGGCCTCAGCCCCGTAGCGGAAATCCGAATCTGCCTCATAGAGATCGTGTGTGGATGCTCCCGTTTTGGCAAGGCAATCTTCGGACGGTTTTGGTTGCGTGATCGGTACCGGTCGTGTGTCAGGCCTGTGCATGTGGCTAAGGTCTGCCACCGGCCGTTATGGTGTTCGTGAGCTTGGGGTCCAAATCGATTTTTCGGACTTTCATGTCCTTGACCTCTATATGGTTTTCCCAAAGCTGAACGTGATCATTGCGCCCATAATCGTCTGTCGATCTCCTCACTTCACCGGTTCAGCCTGATGCTGGTATGCAGGCTAAATCGGATTGCTATTCTCGGTTACGGCTTGGCATATTGTACTAGGTTGCCCGTGTAGTCCTGTTCTTTCGTCATCATTGCCCAGAGGGCTCGGGCCATTTTGTTGGCCATTGCAACGGCAACCATCTTGGCGGGCTTGCGTGCCAGAAGCCTGCCTAACCAGCTTTGAGGGTCGATGCCTTTCGCAACGGCCCATCTGAGGCAGACGGTGGCACCCGTGATCAGAAGCCGCCGCATATCAGATTGTCCCATCTTGCTGACACGGCCCAATTTGGTCTTACCGCCTGTCGAATGTTGGCGCGGCACCAAACCGAGCCAGGCGGCAAAATCGCGGCCTCGCTGGAAGCTCTCCATTGGTGGCGCAAAGGCCAAGAAGGCAGCTGCATTGATCGGACCGATGCCCGGCATGGTCTGAAGCCTGCGTGCAGTATCATCACGCTTGGCGGTGTCTTTCATCTGCCGCTCAAACGCTGCAATGGAACTGTTGAGCTGGGCAATTTGATGGAAGTAAAGGCGTGCAGCTTCCAACACGAGCTCTGGTACAAGATCAGGCTGGGATTCCAGAACCTCTTCATAGGCGATGAGTGCGGCGTTGCCCTTTGCCACGATGATACCGTGTTCTGCCAGATGCCCTCGCAGGGTAACCAGCAGTTGCGATCGCTGGCGCGTGAACGTCTGGTGAGTGCGAAATAGCATGGCCTGCGCCTGTTGATCTGGGCTCTTTACCGCAACGAACCGCATGTCTGGCTGCCGCACTGCAACCGCAATCGCTGCTGCGTCATTGGCGTCATTCTTGCTGCGCTTGACGAACGGCTTCACATAGATCGGCGGGATCAACCTGACGTCATGCCCGTGGCCTTGCGCCTCTCGGCCCCAGTAGTGACTGGTCGCGCAGGCCTCCATCGCCACCATGCAAGCCGGATGACTGGACAAAAGCTCGCTCAACTTACCACGGGAATATTTGCGATTGAATATGATCACGCCATCGGCGGTCGTCGCGCAGACCTGGAACGAGTGCTTTGCAAGGTCGATGGCTAAAATGCTAACGTCGGTCATGGATGCTTCCTTTCATTCTCACTGACTTCCAACAAAGCCAGTCTGGCACATTGTGATGCCGTTGTGGGAGGGAGCATCCACCCCATCAATTTTCCAGAACACGGTCTCGCCCCGGATCTCGACTACCCCGAAATCGTGCCAGCCCTCGGGATCATTCTCAGGCTCGAACGTGGCAAACTCACCGGTTGCCTTGACCGCCTCGGCCATGAAGCCATCGCCGGCCTCCATAAGCGAGCGGGTGACATGCATCCGGCCCTGGATGGGTTGCGCGGGCGGCACCCCAAGGCATGCAAGTTTGCGAAACGCGTCGTTCTGCACCGCGATCACGGTCGGATCCGGACGGTCTGGCTGGGGTTGAACATTCATGGACATGGGGATCTCCTTTGAGAGGTTTGAAACACCCTTCTCAAAGCCCGCTTCCGTAATGGGGCGGGCCTCTGTCAAGGGTTTCGGGCAAGTCAAAAATTCCGGCGAAGATCTCATTCTTCACCGAGTTTTAAGGCACAAATTCAGAAGCTTACTTTTTCTTTTTCACTGCATCCGCACGTCAGGACTGAAGGACACCCCCTGCACGGGCTTCGCTCTTCCGTCCGTAGTCAGCCTCATGGCTGCCACTCTATGCCTGGTCCAAATCTGATCCCTGGGTACCTATCTTTTACGCGTATTCAGCGTTAGCCGATAACTTGCGGGCTTCCGGCATCTCCAGGAACCTCGTCCCGGCAAGGGACCTCGTCGTACCTGTCGTCAGGTGCAGTGCGTTCCTCCGTCCGATCAAGTTCTGGAATTGTTTTACTCAGACCGTTGCCGGTGAGCTCTGCGCATGGCGGAATGGTGTGCCGTCTCGCCACATGCGGTGCAAAACAACGCCAATGCGCCGCGCAAGTGCAATCAAGGCCCGTTTCGATCCACGCCGATGGGCCACTCTGAGCGCCCAGGCCTGGAGCCAGTTTGGTGACCCACGGTGCATCAAGATCATCGCCGCTTGATACAAGGCCGTTCGAAGGGCCCGGTCGCCGGCTCGAGTAATTTGCCCGACAATGTCCATCTCTCCGGATTGAGTGCGCCTCGGCGTCAGCCCGACCCAAGGACCAACATCCTTCGATCGCACAAACCGGGTCGGATCGTCGATCGCGGATTTGACCGTCAGGGCGACGATCCGACCGACGCCCGGCATCGTCATCATCAGACGGCAAACGTCGTCTTGTTTTGCCAGATCCGCGATTGTCGCATCCAATTCAGCCAACTCGGCGCGCAACTGCGCACGCGCGCGCAAAAGGGCCTCTGTCGACGCCGACAGGATTTCATTTTGCTCGACCAGTTCCCTCACCCGGGCCTCGTACCTGATCCGGGTGACATGTCCGAGCTTCAGACCGAAGTTCCGCAAGACACCTCGCATCGAAAGCTCGAGGTTGATGATCACCTGTTGAACTGACTTTCTCGCCGTCAACAGAGCGCGGATTTCCTGAGAGGACACGGATTTGCGGTGTACGGGCCTGTACCATCCCATTTGAAGCAACCGCGCAATCCCCTGAGCATCACGCCGGTCAGTTTTGATCGGCATGGCTTTCAAGGCGGCCTTCACCAACCGCGTTTCCATCAAAACCACGTCAAAGCCAGCCTCTTCGATGCCCTTGCTCAGCCATTGGGATAGTGGTCCGGCTTCGAGCCCAATCGCGTCGACCGCGTACGGCAATGACGCCATCGCACGCACCAGCGCCTCAGGCTCGCTGGCTGCCTCCAACTCCTCAACAACCTTCCCCTGCGGCCCCAACACACAAATCGCCGTGCTTGCCAGAGATACATCCAGTCCGATAAATACATTCATGTCGTTGCCCTTCTATTCTCAGGAATTGAGGCGCATGGAAACATACGACCTCGTAGACGCGCTGCAGGCGCATCAAGGGCAACGGCACTTCAGATCATGCTGACAAACAAGCGAAACGTGCTCGATTCGCCGAAAGCCCCATTACGGCATCTTTTTCTTTTCCGCCGGGCGGAGGAACCCGGTCCAAACCTGCCCGAACCAAACAGTTCCAATAGTCCGCTGTGCGGACTTTGCTGCCTTTGACTTTGATTTTCCAAATGTCCGCTTGCCAACTTCTACTTATCGCAGTAGCTCCCGAATACGCGCTGCACGAACGCAGGGCGATGGAGATTTTATGTCTACGATTGCGGCCCGCCGCTAAGGTCCACCTGATTGGACCAACTTGAACCAAATGACTTCCGCGCGAGATGCCGGAAGCCATTTCGGCTGACTTAAGATCAAGAGACAATCCATTGAATATCTCAAAACACGAGCAGCGTGTTTTGCACGTTCTAGCGCAAGGTGGAGCCATCCATTTTGAGCGTATGACGAACGGCAAAGTGCGCGAAATTTCCTGCTTCACACGCGACGGCCACGTTCTGGCTGATTGCTCGCTGAAGCTCTTTGACCGTCTGAAAAAGAGGCGGTTCATCAAATCCGAAAACGGACGACCCTACCGCGCCACAAGGCTCGGCATTCGTTCCGTTAACCCTCAGTACGACAATCGATAAGGACATATGGAAAATGACAAAACCAATCATCAAAGCCACTTCGTCCGACGACATTGCGGGCCTTCAGGCAGTGTTGGACGGAACGGAGCTTTTCCCAAGCGAGATGCTTCCAGACATGCTCGCCCCGTCATTAGCAGGTGAGACGGAAGCCTTTTGGCTGACGTGTCACATCGACGGAGAAGCCGTCGGCCTGTGCTACACGGTTCCTGAGGAACTCGCCGATGGTACGTGGAACATGCTCGCCCTCGCGGTGCGCCCAGATTTGCAAGGCAAACGGTTGGGGGCGGCGTTGGTACATTCAGCCGAGCAGCACCTAAAGGACAAACGGCAACGTATCTTGATCGTGGACACGTCTGGAACTGACGACTTTGCATTGACGCGCAGGTTCTATGCGCAGAATGGCTATGAAGAAGAGGCGCGCATCCGCGATTTTTGGGCCGAGGGCGACGACAAAGTGATCTTCCGTAAAGCCCTCTAGAAAGCACAGCCCTCCGCCAACGTTGTGGCGGGGGGCACTTCTTAGCCGACGTTCGTGCAATGCGCAGCATCGGTGACTCTGGGCTCGAAGCTGCCATTTTCTGCGTTGCGGCAGAGCATAGGTCATGCTGCCTCAGCGCCCTCCCCTGCCCTGCACGTCTCCGATCTGGCGATCAGATAGTCGCAGGCCCGCTGCGCGTCCGCGGCGTGCCGGAAGATCGCGCCCTTGTCCGACCGAAGAACGCGCAACCAGTTGTGGAGATAGGCGGCATTCATCTCGAGCGTATGCGCCGTGAAGCCGAGCGCCTGCCCCAGGAACACCGAGGTCAATTCCGCGACGATCTCCTCGCGCGCATAGGACGTGTTGCCAAACTTCGAGAACCCGAAATCACGGTTCAGTCGATGGGGGGCTTTCGTGGCATGGGCCAGCTCATGCGCCCAAACCCCGTAGAAATTGCGCGGGTCCTGGAACCGCGTGATGGATGGCATGTAGACCTTGTCCACGGGGGGCAAATAGTACGCCTCCGTGCCCGTGAAGACGGTTGTGATGTCGATGGCATCGAAAAACGCCTGCATGTGCGGGATGGGCTCGGACGGCGGATGCTCGGGCACGGGCTCCGGATCGGGGAAGAAGCTGTCGGGCAAGCCCTCGATCTGGCAGGCATTGAACACACGGTAGGATTTCTGGAAGCGGAAGATGCGTGCTTCCTCGGAGCGATCATCGCCATCGCTGCGGTCATGCTCATCGCCGCCCGCGTCTTTCCGGCTTTGACCGTAATAAACGACGACAGAGGATTTCTCGCCCTTGCGAACCTTTGCATCCAAAGCATTGGCCTGCGGCAACGTCATCCAGAAGGGAGAGCTGTGGCCCGCCATCACGGTCCGCATCGTCAGCAGGAAGTTGTTCACTCCCTGGTAGGGTTCACCGCCCACGCGCAGGGGGCGAGAGCTGCCACCTGCGGTCCATGGCTTGCGCCACGGCAGGACGCCGCGCTCGATGATACGGATGATTTCGTTTGTGATGACCTCGGAGGCATCGAATTTGGGCGTGCGGGATCGGGCCATGGCTGGCGTCCTTTCGAGTTTTGGTGAGAGGGAGTGGTGACTAGGTTGACTGACGGGGCCTCGGATCGTTGATGATCCTGGCACCGAGGGCTTTGACCATGTCGATGTAGGTGGTCAGCGATACAGAACTGCCAAGCCCCCAAGGTTCAGGGTCGGCCGATCCGTCCCGTGTCACCCGCGGCAGGCTCGCGAAGGTGGTAACATCGGTGACGGGTCGGATATCGATGAACGGGGTCCCTCGTGCGACCGCAAGAGTGGCCAAGGGAAAGCGCTCGATCGGCGCGAAGGTTGAAACGGTGGTCCAACCGAGATGGATGAATGTCCCACCCTCTCCGCAGATCACATGCGCGTTAGGCAACAGCGCCGCCTGCTTCAGATAACCGAGATCACGTAGGACGGTCTCGCGCTCGCGCCGTTGTGCCTGCCCCGTTCGGCGTAGTTCCTTGTGTCGCCACCACGAGGCAGCGGTCGCGCGCAATACGCGCAAGACACCTGTTTGCATTAGAATGCCCTTCATCAGGAACGGCAGACCGGAATCCGGCCCGGACCCATCTGAGGGACCCCAAAGGCCCTCATCCGTTAGTCACAAAACCCGAAGGACACTTTCACTCTTTAGGGATCTGATGCCGGAGAATGTTAAACGCGAAGCTCATGAGAACCGATGATCCTGCACTTTCCGGCATCAGACCCCGATGAGGAACAGGATCAGGCCGGTTCAACCCTCTTCCGAGCACCCTCAGGCCTGACCCTCCCCAGCCCTCCTCTTCCTCTTAAACCCCATGATTTCTGCAGGCGGCTTGTATTTGTTCCTGTTATGTTCTATACTGAAAGCTCAGCTTAGAAGGGAGATCCCCGATGGCAAGCACCACTTACGCCCTGCCCGCGACGCCAAAGCAGATCGCCTATGCGCGGTCGCTGGCCCTGCGTAACCAGACGCTTCTGCCGTGGGAGGTTCAGCAAGATCGGCGCTCCTTGAGCGCCTGGATCGACGCACAAGCCAAGATGCACCCGGGCACGCAGGACAGCCGCCCGACATCAAAGCAGGTCGCCTTTGCCGAGCGTCTCGCCCGCATTAAGCGCCGCGCCGTGCCGGACGAATGCTTCCGCGACAAGGGGCTGATGTCGAAGTGGATCGATGGGAACAAGTGAAGCTGGGTAGACCCTGCGCTGATCGAGATTACTTCAGCCGATCGACAACGGATGCCCCGCCCGACCTGGCAAGCGCGATCAGGCTGGACTGGATCTTGGATGTGAAGACGGAACTGAACGTGCCGATGGGCGTGCGGTCCTCCCAGACATATGACCGCTCCAGAATATCGGTGTTGATCTCGTCCAGCATGACCCATTTGCGGACATGGGTCTCTAACCCCACGCGCTGCGACTCGATTTGTGGCACCTCGATAAACTTGCGCGAAGGCAAGGGCGGCTGCGTCGTGATCGGCAGGATGAACACCACGGTCTCGCTATCGGACTTGGCGACAGTGACGGCGATACAGACAGGCCGTGTCTTGCGGCCCTCGGTCTCACCCGCCATCTGCTCGCGTTTCCACAGGAACGGATAGCGGAAAACCTCTCCAGCACTCGGCCTAGTCATCAGACTGCGTCAAGTCCCGCTCGAGCCCTTCTATCATCAGCGCCTTGAGATCCTCGGGCATCTCGTCAACCATATGAGCCTGTTGCGTAGCCCCGCGCGCGAGCTGCTGGTACTGGTCCATGCTCATCAGCACGAATTTGGGTTTGCGATGCTTGGTGATCGCAATCGGCGACCGTATGGCCGCGTCGAACAGGTCACTGGTGTGCCGCGTCAGGTCGGCCGCCTTGAACTCGGGAAGCTCTTGCATGATCTGGGTCTCCATTTGTGCAGAATATACATATATTCTGGATATTCTGCAAGAGATGGGTTGAGCCCTCCCATGTGTCATCCGAACCGCTGCACGGTCTCAGTGTAGGTGTACATATTGGCGGTGATGCCGTTCTCGATGGACTCGTCCGAGGTCAGATGGTCCTAGCCGCGATAGACTGCCAGCGCGCCGTAGCGATCGAGCGTGACGAACGCCCCTGCCCGCCCGATGTCTGTCGGATTGAAGACTAACGGCAGGGCCTCGATCTTTTCGATCTCCGCTTCCGACACGCGAAGCCGCTTATCAATCTCGGCGGGGGTCTCATCCTGTCCCGCGTGTTCTTCTTCCAGCGCCTGATACTCGGAGAGCCGTTTGGTATGAACCGCTTCTTCTTCATCCGTCATAGGTGCCGGATCGCAGGACAAGGACCGCAGGCCGTGGCTATAGCCGTGAGGCAGGTCGAGTGCGACCTCGATCCACTTCCAGCCCTCAACCGCAACCGTCTCAGCCTCGGCCTGGAGTTTCTCCGTCACCAGCCGATCGAGCAAGGCAGGGTTCTCGAGCGAACTGTCGCCATCGCCCTGGAAGAGGTCATGCAGCATTGGTCTGACCCTTGTCAGGCAGGGACACAAACGCGCGGAACCGGTAGAACGGGTGCAGAGCGACGCGCTGCATGTTTTCCGCAAGGGAATCGTCCTCGGCCAGGATGTCGGACGCTGCATCCCGCACAATGCAGGGAATTGGCGTGGTCTTTGCCAAACGCTTCTCCTTCACCAGCAGGGACAATGCTAGGAACCGGCGGCCCCCGGTTGGGTTCTCGAACTTGCCAGTCTCGGTACCATCGTCAGCCAACACGGGCCGCTCGCTCAGGCTTTGCATGAGGCCGCGGTGAGCGATGTCTTCGGCCAGGTCCTCGACTGACACGCCGGCCTTGATGCGCCGCGCGTTGGAGTGCCTCAACATCAGTTTGTCGAAAGGGATATCCAGGGACCGGGACAGGGTGATTATCTGGACAGCTTTGGTTATCAGATATTCTCCACGACGGGCGTCGGAAGCCACTCTTCCGATCTCACTTTCGGTCACCATAAAACCTACACCCCTTTCCCTCTCCCGGTGGTTCTTGACCGCGGTCAAGAAGTTCATGTGGGAGCAAGTTGTGTGCGTAGGACTCTTTCAAAATAGGCGTCAGGGTGTTTGATCGTGTCTGCTCTTGCTATCAGGTAGTCAAAGATGAGAAGCAGTTTTCCTGCGCCTGCTTTCTGGATGCCATGCCGCAGTTCGTCTTTGCTTATTCTAAGCAATCGACCCAGGTCGTATAGAATGCGGGTAAGTGCTTCTCCTGTGCGCGGCGGTTCTGGGAAAAATCCCGCAACGTGGGTGAAGTCTTCCCATGCCATGCGTGCTGGGTCTCGGTTCATCGTGGGTTTGGTTTGTGCGGTTTGTTCACCGCGATTGACCGTAGTGGGAACATTCTTTTTAATATCTTTTTTTATAGACTCTATGTGCCGGACATTTTGACCGTTTGTGGCGGGCAGATCGTTGGAATCTGGTGTATGAGGTCGGTGTTCGATAGTTAGTAAATTATCTGCGGTACCAGTTTTTGCTGCGGCATGGTGTTCACCGTAGCTTGCGTCGGTATCGGCTCCGAGGGCTCTAAGTTCTGAGATAACGCTCAGGACTGCATCAACGGTTAATGTTGCTCGACGCAGGACATTTCTGATCATGTTGAGGGTAGAGAGCTTTGATTCATCGAAGCGTGTCTGTTGGAGTAGCGAAGCACGTAGGGCCAACGCCTCAGCCTTCAGTGAGCGCAAGCGCTCGCGTTCTTCGGTGAGCTGCAAGGCTTGTGACGCGAGCGAGCCGTACCTCTCGATCAAGGGCTTCAGGTCGATACCGAAGGCATCTCTGATAACGCCTCCATACCGCAGCGGAAAGCGTTTGCCATTTGCTGAATTCTTGCGTTCGATCAGTTCAGCAGCTGAGAGGCGTCCCAGGCTGCGTCGAATTGTTCTCTCATCGAGTCCATTGGCGCGCTCTGACAGAGAAGCGTTCGATGGGAACACGACAGTGAGCGTAAGTCGCTGGCTGTCCTGAATCTCACGTTCTTTGCGGGGTAGGAAGCTAATGAGCGCGGTCAGAACGGCGAGGTCATTGGTTGTGAGACCGAGCTCCTTCCTCAGTACGCGAACTGGGCCCAGAAGCTCATAGGGGTTAGGGCAGGGCAGAGATATCCGTTCCGCCAGGGCGGTTGTTGTTTCATTTGCATGTCTCATGGTGTTTCGGAAGAAAAAGCTTCCCCGTTCACCGCGAGCGGTGTTGAAATCGATTCGTTTTGGGGGTATCAATCAGGTGTCGAGACTGATTGAGGCCCTTCGGAAGCATCGCTTTCGGGGGGTCTTTCTTTTTCTAGCCGGTCCTCCTTTCGTTTTCTGCTCGTTGCTTTTGATGTCTTGACCGCGGTCAAGACACGGGGGTCGTCACTCTGGCCCGTCTTGACCGCGGTCAAGAAGCTCCATGACCAGCTTCCGGACTGCCTCCTCAACACGAGGGACAAGATCCGCGTCCACATCGATGGTGATACGGTTGCCCTTTCGGCCGATCTTCACGCGCTCACTGGGGTGTGTCTTCTGCGTCGATGGTTTGGTGGCTGTCAGCAAGGCAACCGCCGCTTCGAGACGGTCGGGGCCCGGTATGTTGCGAGGGATTTTGCCGGCAACTTCTCGGGCTCTCGCGACGTCTTTCTCGCACAGCCTGAAAAGCTTTTCCCAAACCCGTCGACCAACGCCGTGTGCAGGTCCGATAGCCTGGATCAGTTCCATCGGGATGCCCGTAGCGATACGGTTCATCCGCGAGACGAGCGATTCATCGATCTGAAGTGCCCGATACGCGATCGTTTGAGCGTTCTTGCGCGTTTCTTCGGTTTTCCCAAGTTCTCGAATGATTCCGGCGACAAACAGAGCCCTTTCGATGAACGATGGATCTTGGCGCGCATTATTCTCTACGCCTTGGGCAATGAGAGCTTCCTCGTCGGTCATCTCCATGACCGTAGCGCGCACTTTCTGACCAAGTTGGCGACAAGCGAGAAGCCGACGGCGTCCATAGACGATCTCAAGCGCACCGTCCTCGGTTCGGCGAACCAGCACTGGAACCTTTTGACCGTGCTCGCGGATCGACGAGACAAGCTCATCCAGACCATCGCTTGGATCGATGCGGTCCATGACCGCGGACATCCGTATGGCGGTCGGGTCGATCAGCCGCGTGGCGTGTTTATCCTCTTCGAGCACAGATGCTTGAGCGCGAGCTACAGTCGGGCTCGTCCGTTTCACATCCAGATCGTCGTCTGAAGGCGGCGTTTTGCCCATCGCGTTCTTGAGTGAGTCCCCGAAGACCTTACGCGCCATGGCTACGCCCCCATGCTTTCAGGATTTCGCGTTCGACTTCGTCGGTCACGCGCGAGACGGACTCGATCGCGCGCTCGTAAGTTCTGCGGTTCACGTCGCGAGGTTCGACCTCGAAGATGCTCTGCTGGGTGTTCGCAGCATCACCCACGGCTGTTGATTTCAGGAACTCGGCAGACAGCACGGCATCCCCGAGGACTGTCCGAAGCAGAGACGAAATCTGCACCTGCGGACCATCCGTATTTTCGTAGCGGGTGATCAGAACTCGCACGAAGTTCAGTCCATGTTCCGGGGCGTGTGCCTCGACGACGCCCATCAGGTTGCTCGCCATGCCCAGAAAGCTCGCCAGCGACATGACATCAAGCATCGACGCGTTGAGCGGGATCAGGACCCCGGTCGATGCAAAGAGGGCAGAGATCACCGAGAAGTTCAGCTGCGGTGGGGTGTCAAATATTACCACATCATATCGGTTGAGGACGGGCTCAAGCGCTTCCCGGATGCGGCTATGGAACGTGGTGGCGCCGTGTCTGAAGCTCAGGGCGACCTCGAACTCGTACTCCATGATGTCCATGGATGCCGGGATCAGATCCACGGTCGGGAAGTTTGTTTTGCGAATGATCTCTGTTGCGGGCAGTGGATCGTCGGATCGGATAAGATCGTATGACGTGGGCATATCCGGATCCAGCTCGGGAGTAACCCCGAATAGGTTTGTCAGACTTGCCTGGCTGTCGAGGTCGATCAGTAACACCCGGTAGCCGCGCAGACCCAGTAGTTGCCCTACATGGGCAACAGATGACGTCTTGGCGGAGCCACCCTTCAGGTTGAAGATCGTCAAGACCTGACAAGCCTCTCCCGGTCTTCTGTGCGGGTGTTCTTCTGGCTTTATCCTTCCAGTCTCGAGAAGTACGCGTTGTGCCTCGACCATCTCCTCTGCAGAGAAGCTACGGCGGTTGCCGCCCTCCAGGACACCTTCGGGAAAGCCTTCGAGGTTTGACACATGATGGCGAAAGGTATTCTGATTAATGCGAAGCAGTTCAGCCGCTTCCCGCATGGCGAAGCGTCGGAGGCCCTTCTGAGCGTCCGGTGGGAAGGTTTCCTGCGCATGTTCACGCAACCGACTACCAAGCCGCTTGGACATGACTTCAAATCTCTGGGAGGCCCGTATCCCGTTCATCACTGCCCTCAAGTCTTTATTGTTTTGCAAAGCTTAACAGATATTGTGGATAAATCCAGACCAAACCGTTGAGCGGCCTGGCGGCGTTGAAGGCACCGATTTCTGTCGACCGTAAACTGTTAAAAATCAGCGTCTTGGGCGACTGCGCTCTCACTCTACTTCAACACCTCGTTGCCAGCTACGAAGTGACCACAAGATGTATTGTGAGTGCGTACAGAAATCAGTCGGCAGAATCGGATGGGCGATTCTCGGGAATCTCAATCGAGCAGCCCCAGCCTCTCAGCCCGCTCCAGTAGCATCTTCACCGAAGAAGGCTGCCAGCTTGTCCGCCCGCGTGGCGTGCGCTCGCGCATCGCTTCCAGCCGGGTGCAGATCGCCTGAAGCGTGATGTCGGGATCTGCGCCCTTGATGCCGGCGACGATCGCGGGCAGACGGTCGTCGGTTTCGCGGCGCCCGGCGCGGGCCAGCACCTCGGCAGGCAGGAACCCATCGCGAACATAGGCCTTCACAGCGCGCAGCAGGCGGCTTTGTGTCCAGCGACGCGCCTCGGGCAAGGGGCCGTTGATGATGCGCACCACGTCTTCCCAGGCCAAGTCGGGCCGCAGGCGGCGGACATGGGGCACCCAATCTTGGGCCGTCTCGTTCAGACGCTCCATGTAGCCGTCCTGTCGTGCCAGCCGCACTTTGCGCAGAGCGGCTGGGTCCTTGGCCCGCAGCCCAGGGTTCCCGCCTACGCGGCCCTTTGTGCGAGCGCTGGCAAGGCCGGCCTTGGTGCGTTCCCGGATCAGGGCGCGCTCGAACTCGGCCGCGGCCCCCAGCACTTGCAACGTGAACTTGCCCTGCGGGGATCCAGTATCGATAGGGTCCTGTATCGAGCGGAAGAAAGCACCCTTGGCCTCCAGCCGTTCAATCACCTCCAGCAGATGCGACAGGGATCGCGCGAGGCGGTCGATCCGCACGACGACCAGTGTGTCGCCCTTGTCGATCCGTTCCAGCACCCTTGCCAGCACCGGCCGCGCACGATTGCCGCCCGAGGCATGTTCTTCGTGGATTTCGGCGCAACCCGCAGATTTCAGCGCCTGCGACTGGGGCAGGGGGGTTTGATCCTCTGTGGATACGCGGGCATAGCCTATCAGGGGCATGAAAACAGTCTTTTTGCAGTTTCATATAGCGCTAATAAACGACCGTTTGTAAACGAATGCAAGCAAGAGCTCTCTCGTTGTGTTCGTCCATAATCCCTTGGTTTCCTTGCGCTGAGCGCGATCTGAGAGGTTCCACCGGCAGTCGCGCGCGCATACTATATAAAGAGAAAAGGCAACCACCACAAAATCACTTGGGTAATGTGC
>NZ_JAYMWL010000004.1:0-90502 GCF_048056275.1 Phaeobacter sp. JH20_26
AAAAAAAGTCATCGCCCCCCACGATTGGCATATTGGATGCAAGAAATCTTTAATAAGCCCGCCACATAATTTGGCCATTACCGATTGATTAACCTCGATATCCTATAGGTTGAGCAAGACGACTGATCATACCTTTGGATTGTAAGCTTTAATCTCAGAGCGCTCAGATGATTGATACCCAGTATTTCGTTTTTGATTCCGCCGTCGACCACTGTCAGACCCTGCATCTCGATCTGCCGGATGACGCAACCGTCATCTATCTGACCCGCAACGGGTCCGGCCTGCGTCAGATCGCAGAGGCCCTCAGCGCAGTGCGCGGTCTGTCGGCGCTGCATATCATGTCCCACGGCGAAGACGGCGCGCTGTTAATCGGTGACGAAACCGTGACCGAGGCCACGCTCGCCCGGTACCCTGAGGTGATGGAGGTCCTGCGCCGGGCGCTGCATCCCGGTGGTGATATCCTGCTTTATGGCTGCGAGGTGGCGGCAACTGCCAAAGGCGAAGCCTTCGTTGCTGCCCTGGCCGAGGCGACCGGCGCGAATGTTGCCGCATCGCGGACATTGACCGGCGCTGCCGAGCTGGGCGGCGACTGGGATCTGGAGATGCAGATCGGCGCGATCTCAACCCCGATCGGGATTTCGGCAGTGGCGCAGGCGGCCTATCCGGCAGTTCTGTCCACTGTATTGAACTACGGCAACTATACAAATGGCGGCAACAACAAGGACGCCTGGGCCGATGGCAGCGACGGGATCGCGGATTTCCCCGGGCTGACGCTGACGCTTGATTTTGGTGACGGCAGCGAGGGTTCAAGCACCTTCACCAATCTGAACATGCGCGGCGCGCAAAACCTGGCGGTGGGCGCTGTCGAGGGCGGGACCATCGGCGCAATGGACGGTGCCTTCTACAACGATGACAGCAACGGATTTCAGCTGGCCGGTGATGGCGATTTCAGTTTCGAGGGGTTTCGGGTGCTCGGCCGGGCGCAGAGCATCACCTCACAGACTTTCACCATCCGTGGCTTTGACAGCAGCGGGACAGAAATCGTCTCAGATACGCTGACCTGGGCTGCGGCCGGTTCCAATGCACTGGTGTCATACAGCATCGGCAGCGGCGACTGGGACGCGGATGCAGCCTGGGGATCGGTGCGACGCATTGCGGTCGATTACACCAATGAACCCAGTTTCCAGGAATTCGCGGTCCTGACCATGACCGTCGACACGGCCGTGGTTTCAGCCAATAACGCCCCGCTGCTGGGCGGGACACCGCCAGATGACACTGCGACAGAGGATGTTGCGACGGCGATTGACCTGTCGGCCTACAATATATCTGACGCCGACGGCGATACCATAACCCTGACCCTGGCCGTGGATCGCGGCACCATCGCCACGACCGATGGCAACGGAACAACCGCCGGTGTGACCGTGGCAAATTCCGGCACCGGGTCGATGACGTTGCAGGGGTCGGCCGCTGATCTCAATACCTATCTGAACGACACGTCAAAACTTCGCTACACCACCGCCAGCAATGACACCACTACTGCGGTTCTGACCGTCACCCCCAACGACGGCACCACAAATGGCAGCGCCGATACGGTCAGTATCACCATTTCGGCGGTGAATGACGCGCCGGTGCTCGACGCCGCGGCGTCGCCCATGCTCAGCACCATTGCCGAGGACGCAGGCGATGACGATGGCTCCTCCGCTGATGGCGACGACGACGCCAGCAACAACGCCAATAACACAGGTGACAGCGTTGCCAGCATCGTGTCCGATGGCAGCGTGACCGATGTCGATGGCAGCCCGGTCGAAGCGATTGCGGTGACTGCGGTCGATAACACCAACGGGATCTGGCAATATTCCCTCGACAACGGAACCAGCTGGACGAATTTCACCGCCACCACCGGCACATCGGTCGATCTAACAAGCGCTGCGCGCCTGCTGGACGGGTCGCTGGCGGGCGCGGCTACCCATCTGATCCGCTTTGTGCCAAATGCGGATTATTCCGGCACCGCCACCATCACCATCCGCGCCTGGGATCGCTCCACCGGCTCTGCCGGCGGCGTCGCGGACGCCAGCGTGACCGGCGGTACAAGCGCGTTTTCAGCCATCAGCGACACCGCCAGTATTACTGTCACCAGCGTCAACGACGCCCCGGTCTTTGCCGGTCTGGATGCTACGCCGACCTTTGTCGAAGGCGGCAGCGCCGTTGTTCTGGACAGCACCGCCACCATTGCCGACACCGAACTGGCCAACCTGAATGGCGGCAATGGCGATTTCGGCGGTGCCTCGCTGACCATCGCCCGCAACGGCGGCACCGATCTCGAGGATGATTTCGGCTTTGATGTGACCGGGGCTCTGTTCACGGTCAGCGGCAATATGCTGCAAAGCGGCGGGCAGAGCTTTGCGACATTTGCCGAGGTGGGCGGTACGCTGACGATCAGTTTCACCTCCCTCGCCACCCCGGCGACAACCGCTCTGGTGAACGACGTGTTGCAGCGGGTGACCTACAGCAACACCAGCAATGACCCGGATGCCTCGGTCCAGTTGGACTGGACCTTCTCGGACGGCAATGTGGGCAGCCAGGGCAGCGGCGGGATCGCCTCCGCTACCGGCTCGGTCACGGTGAGCAATACCGGCGTCAACGACGAACCAACGCTGACTGCTACCGGCGGCAACCCAACCCATGTTGAGGGCGGCGCGGCGGTTGACCTGTTCAACAGCGTTACCTCCGGCACGGTTGAAACCGGACAGACGATCACGGGCCTGACCCTGACCATCACCAATATCGCCGACGGCGCGGATGAAATACTGGTGTTTGACGGCACCGACGTGGCCCTGACAAATGGCACCGCTCTTGTCAGTGCCGCCAACTCCCTGTCGGTGAGCGTCTCCGTAACCGGCAGCACCGCCACCATCACCGCCACCGGGGGCACCCTCAGCCCTGCGGCGCTTCAAACACTCGTAGATGGTATAACCTACCGGAATACATCAGATAATCCCACAACAACCGCCAATCGCGTGGTCACCGTGACCGAACTTGTCGATAGCGGCGGCACGGCAAACAACGGCGATGACACCGCCGCCCTGGCCGTGACAAGCACGGTCACGGTGACCGCCGTCAACGACGCTCCCGTGCTGGCAAATCTGACGGGGGATCAGGGCGTCCTGACACCTGGCGCATCTGCGCTGATCGATGCTGGCGCCGACGCCACTCTCGCCAATGCAGATTCGCCCGATTACAGCGGCGGCGTCCTGCGGATTGTCGACAAGGACAGCAACAACACCGCAAGCGGCAGCTTCTCCGTCGACGGCACAACGGTGACATCGGGCGGTGACGGGGGCATTGCGGCCAATGAAACCATTCAGATTGGTGGCGTGACCATTGGCACCGTCGATGCAACCGAGGACGGGCAGGGCGGCAACACGCTTGCAATCAACCTCACCGCCAATGCGGACGATGCCCGAATCCAGACATTGATCCGCAATCTCGCCTGGGGCGCCTCGGCCGGGACCGGTGCGCAGACCTTCACCCTCAGCCTGGATGACAACGACGGCACGGCCAATGGCGGCGCGCAGTCCACCTCGGTCGATTTTTCGATGATCCTTGGCAACAAACCCGTGGTTGCCAATCTGGCCGGCGATACCGTCGCCTTTGTCGAGAACCTCGGCGCGGTGGCGCTGGATACCGGCGGCAATGTCACGATCAGCGATGCCGATAATAATCTCGGCAGCGGCACACTGAGCCTTGCCTTCCAAAGCGGACAGACCGCCAATGATCGCCTGCTGATCGACACCAGCGGTTCCGTCACACTGTCTGCCGGGCAGACAGCGGCCTCCTCCGTCAGCGTGGGCGGCGTGGTGATCGGCACCTTGGCCAACGGTGCGACCGGTGGCGCCAATGAAACCCTAGGCATCAATTTCAACGCCAATGCGACCCCCTCCCGGGTGCAGACGCTGGTCGGCGCGCTCTCCTACGACAACAGCAGCGATGACCCGGCGACCCATGACCGGACGCTGGGTCTCACCATCACCGACGGCACCAGCATCAGCTCCGACACTGCGACGCTGACCGTGACCGTCGCGGCCACGGATGATGCGCCGACGCTGGTCGCAACCGGCAGCAATCCGAATTTTGTGGAAGGCGACCCGGCAGCGGATCTGTTCAACACTGTCAGCGCCGACACCGTCGAGGCGGGGCAGACGCTGACCACTCTCAGCCTGACGGTCACAAATATCGCCGACGGCGCGGCGGAGGTGCTGACGATCGACGGCAGTGTCTTGGCGCTGACGGATGCCAACACGCTGACCACCGCGAGCAACGGCCTGACTGCGACGGTATCCGTCTTGGGCAATACCGCAACCGTCACCCTGACCGGCGGCACGCTGAGCGCCGCCGCGGCCGAGACGCTGGTTGACACCATCACCTATCGCAACACATCCGAAACCCCGACAGGGGGCAGCCGTGTTGTCACCATCACCGGCCTGACCGACAGCGGCAGTGCAACCGGCAGCAACGCCAACAGCGCCCCGCTGACGCTGTCGTCGTCGGTAAACGTGCTGCCTGTGAACGATGCCCCGGTGATCGGCAATGCCCACTACCATGCGACGAGCCAGGTTGTTGTCGGAACCGGCGCCCAGAGCCTTGGCGGTTTGTCCGCGGTGACGGTGTCCAACCTCGATTCCAGCGATTACAACGGCGGCCAGCTGACAATTTCGCAGAATTCAGGCACCACAAATGGCAATTGGGGCGTTGACGGCACGATTGTCACTGCCGGAGGCGATGCCAGCCTTTCCGCAGGAGAGACTGTTCTGGTCAACGGCGTGACCATTGGCACGGTGGATATCACCAATGACGGGCAGGGCGGTTCGGATCTGACCATCAACTTCAGCACCGCCGATGCGACCAACGCGGCGATCCAGACCCTGATCCGGTCTATCACCTATGAGGCCCCGTCCACGGTCGGCGCGCGGGATTTCACCCTGACGCTGAATGATGCCGATGGCACTGCCAACGGTGGCGATCAGGATAGCAGCGTCAACTTCCTCCTGAATGCGACCGGCACCCCTCCGGTGATCGGCAATCTCGACGGCGACAGTTTCACTTTTACCGAGGGTGACAGCGCCACAGCTCTTGATGTGGCGGGGGACCTGACTGTCAGCGACGCGGATAGCGCCAATTTTGATACCGGCACGCTGACCGTCTCCTTCGAGAGCGGGATGCAGGCCGAAGATCGGCTCCTCATCGATGTCAGCGGCACCGTGTCGCTCTCTGCCGGTCAGGCCAACGGCTCGGTGGTCTCCGTCGGCGGTGTGCCGGTCGGAACCATCGTGGCAACCGGCACCGGCGGCGCGGGCGAAGATCTGGTCATCACACTCACCTCGGGTGCAACACCCGCGACGATCCAGACCCTGCTGCGGGCCCTTCAATATGACAATGCCGCAGCCGGCGCGCCAACCGACGGCAACCGTCAGATCGGCGTGCAGATTGCTGGCGGTACCGACAATGCCTTGTCAGATATGGCCGTAGTCACGATCAACGTTAACCCGGCGCCAGCGCCGGGAGGCGGATCAACAGGCGGCAGGCCGCTGGATATGTCGGCTGGCGACGACGATGACTCCATCGGCGGCACCAACTTCAATGACACCATCAACGGCGGCGGCGGCAATGATCGCATCACCGGCAACCGGGGCGAGGACCTTCTGAGCGGCGGCAGCGGTGTGGACACGCTGCGCGGAGGCGACGGGGACGACCAGCTCTTCCTAGGGTCCGGGAACGACCGGGGGGTCGCCGGCGACGGCAATGACCGTTTGAACGGCGGCAGCGGCAATGACTTCATGCACGGTGGCACGGGTGAGGATACGCTGCGGGGGGGCGTTGGAGACGATACTGTTTATGGCGGCCTCGGGAACGACACGATCGGAACGGGACGTGGCGATGATATCGTCTTTGCTGGCGGCGGCGCCGACCGCGTGAACGGCGGGGGCGGCAACGACCAGATCGCAATGGGCTCCCAGGACGACCGCGCCTTTGGCGGCAGCGGCAATGACAGCCTTGCTGGCGGCGAGGGTCGGGACACGCTGAACGGCGGTATGGGCGACGATATGCTGCGCGGCGGTGCGGGCAGTGACGTCTTCATCTTTGTCGGCGGTCGCGGCAATGATCGTATCGCCGATTTCGACGCGCAGGAGGACCAGTTGACCCTGCGCGAATTTGGTTTCACCAGCCGGGACCAGGCGCTGTCTTTCGGGGCGCAATCGGGGGATGATTTCGTCTTTACCTTTGCAGATGGCAGCACCCTGACCCTGATAGATGTCACGCGGGCCGAACTGGAGACCGCCGACCTCCTGTTCTGAGCAACCGGACCGCCCTGCCGCCGCCAGACCGGCGGACCACCGCATCAGGCGGCGCCGCTTCGGCCGTCAGCGGCGCCTGCCGCTTTCGCGCTCCGTGCTACAGGGCCGTGCTAGAGGCCGGTTGATTTTACGGGAGTATTTCCCAAACGGTGGCAATAGGGCTATGACAGCTGGGCAGCGCTCGTATCGGAGTGCTGGCTGAAATTGCCGACAGTAGCGGGTTGCCAAAAGGCGCACCCGTTATCACGCGCCATCTGATCGAGGGCACCGACACGGCCTTTGAGCTTGTGCTGACGGCGAACGCGACAGGAAGACAATTCGGGAGATGCTGGGACTATGACGACGGATCGCAGGACGCGCCTCAGACTGGGGATGGTCGGGGGCGGGCAGGGTGCCTTTATCGGTGCGGTGCACCGGATTGCTGCCCGGATGGACGACCGGTTTGAGCTGGTTGCCGGCGCGCTATCATCAGACCCGGAACGCGCGATGGCCAGCGCCGCAGAGCTGGGGATCGCCGCGGATCGCAGCTACGCCAGCTATGACGAGATGGCCCGCGCCGAGGCCGGGCGCGACGATGGCATCGATGCGGTTGCCATTGTGACACCCAACCATCTGCACGCAGGCCCCAGCATCGCCTTTCTCAACGCGGGCATTCATGTGATCTGCGACAAACCGCTGGCCGCCAGCGCAGCCGAGGCCGAGGCGATCAGACAGGCGGCGGAGGCCAGCAGCGCCCGGTTTTTTCTGACCCATAATTATACCGGCTATCCGCTGCTGCGACAGGCCCGCGCCATGATCGCGCGCGGCGATCTTGGTCGGATCCGGCTGGTGCAGGCGGAATATGCCCAGGACTGGCTGACCGATCCGATTGAACAGGACGGCCACAAACAGGCCGCCTGGCGCACCGATCCCTCACAGTCCGGCGCAGGCGCCATTGGCGATATCGGCACCCATGCCTTTAACATTGCCTGCTTTGTCAGCGGTCTGACCCCGGAGGCGCTCTCGGCAGAGCTGCACAGCTTCGGGCCGGGACGCCGGGTCGATGACAACGCCCATATCCTGCTGCGCTACGACGGCGGCGCGCGTGGCATGATCTGGGCCAGCCAGATCGCCGTTGGCTGCGAAAACAGCCTGCGCCTGCGGATCTTCGGCGATAAGGGTGGTCTTGAATGGGGGCATGAGGACCCCAATCAGATGAGTTTCACCCGTTTTGGAGAACCAAAGCAGATCCTGACCCGTGGCGGGGCCGGCATCGGACCCGACTGGACCCGCGTTCCGCCCGGTCATCCAGAGGGGTATCTGGAAGGGTTTGCAACGCTTTACACCGATATTGCCGAGGTGATAGAAAGCCGCACCGACAATCCGATGCTGCCGGGTCTTCAGGCAGGGCTGGATGGGATGTGGTTCATCTCCGCAGCTCAGGCGTCCTCCGCCGACGGCGGCTCCTGGGTCGCCCGGTAATCCCAATCAGCGCGCCATCAATGCAATGCCCCCCGGCAGCGAACTTGCCGAGGCGGGGCGTTGCGCCTCCTGAGCCGCAGCATCAAAGCATATAATCTGTGTTATGTTGAAATTGGACGCTGCCCGTCAGTCGGCTGCTCAGCGCTTGTCCTGCACCGTTTGCAGATAGGCAATCAGACTGCTGAGCGACCGGGACACCATCATCGGCTGGCCGCTGGGCAGCGCAAGGGCGACATATTTGTCCTCGTCCAGCGTCGGGCCGAACATCGGCATATCGCCATGGGCGGCAATCGGTTGCCGTCCGTCGATCTGCCTGGCCACGGCTTCAACCGGAAAATCGCCGCCGTTTCGCGTCGCCAGCTGGGTCAGATCCGGCGGGCGCAGCGCCATCATCTCGGCCATGGGGCCAAGGCTGGCAGCATCCTTTCCGTGGCACTCCGCACAGAAATACAGAAACAAGTCCCTACCCTCATCGCTGTCGGCCTCCTGTGCCCAGACCGGTCCTGCCGCAATCGCCAGTATCACTGCGAGCCGCATCAGCATGGCTGTTCTCCTTTGTGTCAAACCTGCCGCGGCGCATGTCCCGGGTCTGTCCGGTGGCCGCCGTCCGATCATAGCAGCATTCCCGCGCCGCCGGATTGACCCAGCGCAAGGTGGCCGATGCCCAGATCATCTAGGCTCCGCAAAGGACGCAACGGGATCGGGGTGCTGTGCCATGACCAGAACAACGGGTGTTTTTCTGACTGCCGCCGCCGCGCTGCTGCTGGCGGCTGCGGCGTATCTGTTTGTTTCGGAAAACGGCGCAGAGCTGCCGGAGGGTTTCGTGCAGGGCAATGGCCGGATCGAGGCCGAACAGGTGGAGATTGCCCCGGCAAGGGCGGGTCGGGTGGCCAAGGTACTGACGGCTGAGGGCAGTCTGGTTGCGGCGGGCGATGTGCTGGTGGTGATGGACACCGATGAGCTGGCGGCGACGCATGACCGGGCCCGCGCCGAAGTCGCGCTGGCGCGCCAGACCAGGGCCGAGGCAGAGGCGCTGGTGGTGCAACGCCAGAGCGAGCACCGCCGCGCCGAGCATGAGCTGGAGCGCGCCACCGCGCTCTTGGCCGGGCGCAATATCTCCGAAACCCTCCATGAGGAGCGCGACACCATCCATTCGGTGGCCGAGGCGGTGCTGGGCGCGGCAGAGGCGCGGGTCGCCACCGCCGAGGCCGGGATCGCGGCGGCAGAGGCCGAGGTCCGCCGGATCGCCGCCCAGATCGAGGACAGCACGCTGATCGCGCCGATGCCGGGCCGGGTGCTTTACCGGCTGGCGGAACCGGGCGAGGTGGTTGGCGCCGGCGGGCCGATCCTGACGCTTCTCAGTCTGGAAAACATCTATATGGAGGTGTTCCTGCCCGCCCGCGAGGCCGGGCTTCTGCCGATCGGAGCCGAGACCCGCATCGTGCTGGACGCTCTGCCCGATTACGCCATTCCCGCCACTGTCACCTTTGTCTCGCCAGAGGCGCAGTTCACCCCAAAACAGGTAGAGACCCTCAGCGAGCGGGAGCAGCTGGTGTTCCGCGTCCGCGTCCGCATCCCGCAGGATCTGGTGGCGGCGCGGATCGAACATGTGAAAACCGGTCTGCGCGGCGTCGCGGTGATCCGGCTCGACCCCGCGATGGAATGGCCCGAAGCGCTGGACCGGCGCATCCCGGCTGAGCTGTTCGAATGATCTCCGCCGCAGGCACCCCCGGCATCCGCATCGCCAAGGTCTCTCATCGCTACCGCAGGCATATCGCGCTGGATGACATCACCTTGGATCTGCCGCCCGGTCAGCTGGTGGGCTTCATCGGGCCGGATGGCGTCGGCAAATCCACCCTTCTGGGCCTGATCACCGGTGCCAAGAAATTGCAGGCCGGGTCGATAGACGTGCTGGGCGGCCCGATCGCTAACGCCGCCCACCGGCGCCGCATCTGCTCGGCCATTGCCTTCATGCCGCAGGGGCTGGGTCGCAATCTGTACCCCGAACTCTCCGTGCGCGAAAACCTCGAATTTTTCTCACGCCTGTTCGGGCAGCGGGCGGCAGAGCGGGAGGCGCGGATTGCATCGCTGCTGTCTGCCACCGGGCTCGCACCCTTTGCAGACCGGCTGATGGGCAAGCTGTCGGGCGGTATGAAGCAGAAGCTGGGCCTCTGCTGCGCCCTGATCCATGACCCGAAACTCTTGGTGCTCGATGAACCGACCACCGGCGTTGATCCCTTGTCGCGCCGCCAGTTCTGGGCGCTGATCGGTGCCATCCGGGACACCAGCCCCGGCCTCACCGTGCTGGTGTCCACCGCCTATATGGAGGAGGCGCAGAGCTTTGACTGGATTGTCGCCATGGATGCAGGCCGCGTGCTGTTCCAGGGCTCGCCGGATAAGCTGAAGGGCCGGACCGGTGATCTGGAAACCGCCTACCGCCAGCTGCGGGCAAAGGGCAGCCCGCCGCCGGTTCCACACCCAACACCAGCAGCACATAGCGGCGAGCCGGTGATTACCGCGCGCGGTCTCACCCGCCGCTTTGGCGATTTCGTGGCGGTGGACAGCGTCGATTTCAGCATAAGGCGCGGTGAGATCTTCGGCTTTCTCGGCTCCAACGGTTGCGGCAAGTCGACCACCATGAAGATGCTGACCGGCCTCCTGCCCATCAGCTCCGGCGCGGCGCAGCTGTTCGGCAGGCCGGTGGATGCCAGGAACCGCGCCATGCGCCGCGAGATCGGCTATATGAGCCAGGCGTTTTCGCTCTACGGCGAACTGACCGTCGAGCAGAACCTGCAACTTCACGCCCGCATTTTTGCGATTGCGGACCGCGCGGCCCGGATTGCGGAGCTGACGCAGCGCTTCGGCCTTGCGGCGCATCGTTCCTCCCTTGCTGCCGCCCTGCCGCTGGGCATCAAGCAGCGCCTGTCGCTGGCGGTTGCGGTGATCCACCGCCCACGCGTGCTGATCCTGGACGAGCCGACCTCCGGCGTCGATCCGGAAGCGCGCGACATGTTCTGGGCATTGCTGGTCGAGCTGTCGCGCAACGAGGGCGTGACGATCTTCGTCTCCACCCATTTCATGGGCGAGGCGGAACGCTGCGACCGGGTATCCTTCATGCACGCGGGCAAGGTTCTGGCCGAAGGCACCCCCGAAGACCTGATGGCCGCCGAGGCGGCCGACAGCCTGGAGGAGGCGTTCATCTCCATCCTCAAGGCCGCTGATCCGCCGCCCCCGGTCTCCGCTCCGCAAACAGCGGTTCAGACAACGGGCAGCGCCGCAGGCGGCCCCACCCGCGCGCTGGCCTATGCCCGGCGCGAAACGGTTGAGGTGCTGCGCGACCCGGTGCGCCTCGCCTTTGCCTTCCTTGGCTCGCTGATCCTGATGCTGGTGTTCTGCTTCGGCATTTCGCTCGACATAGATGAGCTGGACTATGCCGCGCTCGACCTGTCGCAAAGCCCCGAAAGCCGCGCCTATCTGGCGGAGATTTCCGGCTCCCGCTACTTCCGCCCCACCCCGCCGCTGTCCAGCGCTGCCGAGGGCCGCAGTCGGCTGGCCTCGGGCGAGGTCTCGCTGGTGATCGAACTGCCGCCTGACTTTGGCCGCAAGCTGCGCACAAATGAGCCGACAGAGGTGCTCGCCATCGTCGATGGCGCCATCCCCTTCAAGGGCGAAACGGTGGAGGGCTACGCCGCCGGGCTGCATCAGTCCTTCCTCAGTGCACAGGCCGCCGCCAGCGGCACCCGCCAGCCCGAAATCGCCCGGATAGAGCCGCGATTCCGCTACAACCAGAGCTTTGAGAGCATCGCCGCAATGGCCCCGGCCATGCCCGCGATCCTGCTGATCATGCTGCCCGCCGTGCTGATGGCGGTCAGCGTCGCGCGGGAAAAGGAACTGGGCTCGATCACCAATTTCTACGTCACCCCGACCACCCGGTTTGAGTTCCTGATCGGCAAGCAGATCCCCTATATCGTGATTGCCTATCTGAACTTCCTGCTGCTGACGGCAATGACCATCGCGGTCTTCGGGGTGCCGCTCAAGGGCGATCCGCTGCCCTTGGCCCTTGGCGCGCTGCTCTATGTCTGGGCTGCGACTTCCTACGGGCTGCTGATCGCCACCATGACCTCCAGCCAGGTGGCAGCCACTTTTGCAACCACCATCGCCTCGGTGGTGCCGACGATCCAGTTCTCCGGCCTGTTGCAGCCGGTCTCGACGCTGGAGGGCGGCGCCCAGGTCATCGGCTCACTATGGCCGTCGTCCTATTTCCTGCACCTGAACGTCGGCGCCTTCACCAAGGGGCTGGGCTGGGAGGCGCTGCTGCCCGACATTCTGGCACTCGCCTGCTTCGGTCCGGTGTTCACCCTGCTGGCCGCGCTGGCGCTCAGGGCGCAGGAGAAGTAGATGCAGCGCCTGTCCCGCATAGTTTGGCTCGGCCTCAAGGAGATGATGAGCCTGCGCCGCGACTGGGTGATGATGGCGCTTCTGGTCTGGTCCTTCACCCTGTCGCCGGTGATGGAGGCAACGGGCGTGGCAACCTCGGTCAACAACGCCTCGATCGCCTTTGCGGATGAGGACAACTCGCCCCTGTCGCGCACCCTGGCGGAGGCGTTCTTTCCGCCCGAATTCCAGCCGGTGGTGCAGATCGAACCCGGCACCGGCGCCGCCCGGATGGATGCGGGCGATTTTCTGTTTGTGGTGGCGGTGCCGCCCGGCTTTGAGAAGGACCTGCGCGCCGCCCGGGTGCCGGAAATCCAGGTGCTGATCGACGCCACCGCGATGGAACAGGCGGGCATTGGCGTCCATTACATCACCAGTATTCTCAGCGCCGAGATCCGCCGCTTTGCCATCGGCGCCGATCTGGCCCAGCCGCAGCCCCTTGGCATCATCATCCGCAGCGCCTTCAACCCCAATCGCGACACCATGCGCTTTGCCGGCATCAACGCGCTGATCGGCCAGATCATGTGGCTGACCACGATCCTGACCGGCGCGGCAATGATCCGCGAACGCGAGCACGGCACCATTGAGCACCTGCTGGCGATGCCGCTGTCGCCCTTTGACATCGCGGTGGCGAAGATCTGGGCCAACGCCGCCGTGGTACTGGTTGCGGGGGCGCTGTCGCTGGGTTTTGTGATGCAGGGGGTGCTGGGCATCACCATTGCCGGGTCAAAGATTCTCTTCCTCTGCGGCACGGCGCTGTTTTTGTTCACCGCCACCGCGCTGGGGGTGTTTCTGGCCACGGTCGCGCGTTCGATGGCGCAGTTTGCGCTCTTGGTGATGCTCACGATCCTGCCGATGCTGATGCTGTCGGGCGGCGAAACCCCGGTGGAAAGCCAGCCGGACTGGTTGCAGGCCATCACCACCCTGCTGCCCTCGCGCCATTACATGGCCGCGAGCCAGGCCATCGTGTTCAAGGGCGCAGGGGTTGAAACCGTCTGGCCGGAGTTCCTGTGGATGGCGCTGCTGGGCGCCGCGCTGCTGGCCACCAGCCTGCTGCTGTTCCGCCGCTCGGTGGCGCAGGACCGTTAGCGCGCCCGGTTGCCTGCCCGTTGTGGCACCTTGATCGGGATCATGGCAGCGGCCAGCGGGAATGATCTACTGGTGCGGCCGCTGCCCCGCCCATGCCCCCATAACTGCCGGAGCCGACAGATGACCAAAACGCCCACTTTTGACGCCTATAAACCCGCCGAAATCGCCGCATTGGTGGAAACCGCCGGCACCGCCAAGGCGCGGCTGCCGCTGCCCCAGATGTTCGTGCTGGCGATGCTGGCGGGCGCCTTTATCGGATTTGGGGCGGCGGCCTATACGATGACCCTCGCAGGTGCGGCCCCTGTGACCGGACCGCTCCGCGTGCTGGGTGGCGCGGTGTTCTCGCTTGGGCTGATCCTTGTGGTGATTGCCGGGGCGGAGCTGTTCACCGGCAACGTGCTGATGGTGATCGCCGCGGTGGACCGCAGGATCCCGCTGCGCCTGCTGTTGCGCAGCTGGGGCGTGGTCTATCTCGGCAATCTGGCGGGCGCGGCCGGGCTCGCGGCCGCCTTTGCCGTGACCGGGCTGCTGGATGGTGCGATGGGCACAACCGCCGTCGGCATCGCCGAGGCGAAGGCCGGGCTGACCCCGCTTGAGGCCCTTATGCGCGGCGCGCTGTGCAATGCGCTGGTCTGCCTAGCCGTCTGGCTGTCCTTTGCCGCCCGCACCGCTGCGGGCAAGGTTCTGGCCATCCTCTGGCCGATCACCGCCTTTGTGCTGCTGGGGCTCGAACACTCCATCGCCAATATGTATTTCTTCCCGCAAGGCTGGGCCGCAGGGGCCAATGTCCCGCTTGTCGCAGCGGCCGCCAACCTGCTTTGGGTCACGCTGGGCAATATCGTGGGCGGCGCGGGCGGCGTCGCTCTGGCCTATTGGTTCGCCTTCCTCGGGGGCACCACGCAGAAGCCACCCGTGCAAAGCCGCTGAAGCCTCAGCACCCTGAAAGCCATAGCGCGCGCGCCGCCGCCCCGTTGCTGCGGGTCAGACCCGGAACAGGCTGCCTGCCAGATAGGCGACAGCAGCGGCGCAGGAACCGATTGCCAATGTCTCCAGCCCGGATTTCCACCAGGGCGCCAGCGACCAGACGCTCTTGCTGGCGCCAATGCCGAAAAACACCGCCCCGGTGGCCAGCGCGGCGGTCAGGAACGGATCGGGCAGCCCAAGAATGAACGGCAGAAGCGGCACGATGCCCGCCGCCATGAACGCCGCAAAAGTCGTCAGCGCCGCCGCCACCGGGTTGGGTTCTGTCGGCGCCAGCCCATATTCGCTGGTCAGCATCAGCGCGATCCATTTCTCCGGCTTGGCGGTCACCGATGCCACCGCGCCCTCCAGCACGTCGCCGCTCAGCCCCAGCTCCTGAAAGATCTGGCGCAGCTCCTCGCGCTCGCCCTCCGGGTACTGGCGGATATGACGCTTTTCCACCTCGTAGAGACGCCGCCGGTCGTCCAGATCCGCCTTGGTCCCCAGATAATTGGCCGCAGCCATGGAAAACCCGTCCGCCAGCACATTGGCAATGCCAAGGGCGATGATCACCGCAGGGGAAAACCCCGCGCCCTCGACCCCCGCAGCAATCGCAAAGGTGGTGACCGCGCCGTCAATGCCACCATAAACCGCATCCCTGAGCCGCCCGGTGCCATTGCTGCCCGCCAGCCGCCGCGCGATGTCGTCCTTGCTGTGACCGTGATCCTTCTCCATGCCCGCAGGATGCCCCGGAGTGGCCCCCGCCGCCTTGACGGAGGTCAAGCTGCCGCCACTGCCCTCCGCTGGCGTTGACCACTGAGATAACGCAGGGTTTTCAACACCTCCGGCACCAGCAGGATGGGCAGCACCAGCAGCGCGATCAGCCCCCAGTGCTCCCCTTGCAGCGGCACCGTGTGCAGCATCACCTGCAAGGGCGGCCAGTAGACCGCCGCCACCTGCGCTCCGATGGTCACCACCAGCGCCGCCAGCAGCAGCGGATTGCTGAACACCCCGATCCGCCAGCACGGCAGATGCAAGGAGCGGAAGGCAAAGACGCTCGCCTTCTCAAAAACCACCATGGCGGTAAAGGCGGCGGTGCGGGCCAGATCCTCGTTGCCGTCCAAGAGATGCAGGAACAGCCACAGGCTGGCCAGCCCGGTATAAAGCCCCAGCGCCAGAATGCTCAGCAGCCCGGCCTTGCCCAGGATCGGCGTGTCTTTCTGGCGCGGCGGATGCGCCATCTGGTCCGGCTCACCCTTCTCCAGCCCCAGCGCCACCGCCGTGACCCCGTCGGTCACAAGGTTCATCCACAGGATCTGCGTCGCCAGAAAGATCAGCGGCCCGCCGATCAGGATATTGATCAACAGCGCAATCACCTCGCCCGCGTTGGAGGACAAGAGGTAGCGCACGAATTTGCGCACATTGGCGAACTGCCGCCGCCCCTCGCCGATGGCCCGCACGATGGTGGCAAAATTATCGTCCAGCAGCACCAGGTCAGAGGCATCTTTGGCCACATCCGTGCCCCGCACCCCCATTGAAACCCCGATGTCGGCCTGCTTCAGGGCCGGCGCATCGTTCACCCCGTCGCCGGTCATCGCCACGATCTGATGCTGCCCCTGCAGGGCCGAGACGATCCGCATCTTGTGGGCGGGCCTTGTGCGGGCAAACAGCACATCCTGCTGCAACAGCCGGTCCAGCTCCGCATCCTCCAGCGCCTCCAGCGCATCGCCGGTCAGGGTCTTTCCGGCAGGCAGCCCCAGCTGGGCCGCAATCGCCTTGGCAGTCAGCGGGCTGTCGCCAGTGATCATGATCACCCGGATACCCGCCGCCCGCGCCGCGCCGATGGCGTCCCGCACTTCGGGCCGCGGCGGGTCGATCAGCCCCGCCAGCCCGAGGAAGGTCATGTCCTCCTCGCGGATTTCTCCGCCCTGCGCCGCGCCAGATGCCAGCCCGATCACCCGCAGCCCTTCTGCCGCCATCGCCTCATAGGCGTCGGTGATGGCGGCCGCCTCCCCTGCGCCCAGCTTCCGCGGGCCATCCTGCGTCAGCACTTCTGTGCAGAGGCCCAGAACCTGCTCCGGCGCGCCCTTGGTCAGGACCTTTCCGCCGCCGCCGCTGCGCGCCAGCACGCTCATCCGCTTGCGCTCGCTGCTAAAGGGGATTTCCGCCACCACCGCATCCGGCGGCGGCAGCTCTGCCCAGCCCTTGTAGCCGAGGGTCACCAGCGCACCCTCGGTCGGGGCGCCGGTCATCTGCCAATGATCCCCCTCGCGGTGCAGGCTGGCATGGGTGCAGGTCAGCCCCGCCGCCAGCAGCTCGGCCAGCACCGCATCCTCCCGCGCGCCGGTGACCGTGCCGCCATGGGCAATATGGCCTGCCGGATCATAGCCGGTGCCGGTCACCTGATAGCTGCGGTCCAGCGTCCAGACCCGGGTCACGGTCATCTTGTTTTCCGTCAGGGTGCCGGTCTTGTCCGTGCAGATGACCGAGGCCGCACCCAGCGTCTCCACCGCCTGCAACCGCCGCGCCAAGGCTTTCTGCCGCACCATCGCCGCCGCCCCCAGCGCCAGGGTGATGGTGACCACCGCGGGCAGGCCTTCGGGCACCATCGCCACCGACAGCGACAGGCCGGTCATGAACATCTCCGCCGCGTCCCGCCCCATATAAAGCCCCAGCGCCAGAATAGCGGCGGAAACACCCAGCGCCGCAAACCCCAGCTGCTGCGCCAGACGGCCCAGCTGCACCTGCAGGTTTGTCTTCTTCAGCCCCACCGATCCGGTCAGCGATGCGATCTCGCCAAAGGCGGTGCGCGCGCCGGTCGCGGTGACCACCGCCAGCGCGCGGCCCGCCGCCACCACCGTGCCGGCAAACACCTCTGCCGTCTCTGTGCCGGGCGCCTTGTCCACCGGAACCGATTCCCCTGTCAGCGCGCTCTCATCCAAAGATAGTCCGGCAGCTTCGTGCAGGCGCGCATCGGCAGGCACCCGGGCGCCGGCCTCCAGAATGATCAGATCGCCCGGCACCAGCTCGCGCGCCGCAATCACCTGCTCGCGCCCATCACGCACCGCCAGCGCCTGCGGCGACAGCAGGCTGCGCAGGCTTTCCAGCGCGGTCTCCGCCCGCCACTCCTGCACAAAGCCCAGGATCCCGTTCAACCCGATCACCAGCCCGATCGCCAGCGTGTCGGCATATTCGCCAAGGGCAAAGGCGATGATCCCGGCAGCAATCAGGATCAGCACCAGGAAATTGCTGAACTGGCGCAGGAACACCCGCAAAGGCCCGGTGCGTTTGCCCTGCGGCAGCTCATTCCATCCGTATTGACGCCGCGCCGTCTCCGCCTGCTGCCGCGTCAGCCCGCCGAGCCGCTCGCCACCGTTGTCCTGAACCGGGTGTTCCATCCGCTCTGCCCTCCGCAGCCGCCACAGGCTGCTGTGCCCCAGCCTGCCGCACTCCGCACCCTTCGGGCAACTGCTGTGGTGCCGCAGGTCCAGCTCCTAGCGGGACATCGGCGACAGCAGATCGGGATTGACCACGAGGGTGCGCACGCCATGGGCATGATCTTCGTCAAAGGCATTGTCGCCCAACCATGCCTCCACCGAGGCAATGCTCACCTTGGCCACCTTGGGGCGAATGCTCCAGGTGACCTGCACGGGAGAGCCGGTCTCATTATAGGCCGGACCGGTCGTCGATCCGGTATATTGCACCGGCGTACCCATATCCTGCGGAATATGGATTGCCTGATGATAGCCATCAACAAACTCATGTTTGGTCAGCCTCACGAAATCCAGCGCGGCAGGGTCATTGACCAGCACCATCACCTGAGTTTCAACCCGCAGCTGCGGGTTCAGCGTGGCGACATCCAGACAGGATCCCAGCGTCGGACCCGGTCCCACCTGCGCCGTGCTGTAGACATAATGCACCTCGATCGTGTCACCGGGCGCCAGTGCGCCATGGTCGGTGCTACCAACCGGACGGGCATAGGGGGCCACCTCGGCCGCTGTCAGCTCGCCTGAATAAAGATACCCGGTGCCATAGCCCTGACCATCGCCATGTCCGGCATATTTGGTGAATTCACCACCCTTGTGCTCTGCGCTTTCGTGGAAATGGATGTTGCAGAGGTTCATCCGGCTGGCGGGTGGCGCAAATGCAAAATCGCGCTTGTTTGATCCCACCGCCGAGCTGAGATCACGCGGCGACTGCGGGCCAAATCCCTGATCCGCAACCGCCTCTGCCAGCGCCCGCCGCTGCGCGTCGATCACGCTGGCACCGACCTGATCCGCCGCATGGGCCAGTGTCGCGACAGTCAGCGCTGCCCCGGCGGCGGCCGCCAGTACTCTCTGAATGGTCATCCCGTGTCCTTTCCTCTGCCGGGCCGGTGCCGGGTTCATCCGCCGCAATCGCGTCCCGGTCACAACGGGAAGGAAAAAAGGCACCCGATGCCTTTTTAACCATGGCAGGCAACAGGTGACTGTCTGGACTGTGAACGGAGCCAAGACCGCATATGAACGGGAGATGAACGCACCATGGCCGGTCGGCAGCCCTTGGCGGCGCATTCGTTCATCTGTTGTTCATGATTTCGACAGGACGCTGTCATTGCTGCAAACTAACTCTACCACTGGCGGCCCTGACAGGGTTATGGTCAGCCGGTGCGTAGCCAACCCAAACCCCGCACCGGCTGACCTCGCAATTGGCAGTCCGACCCACAACGACGGGACCACCTCGACCAATGAAAATAGTGCATATTGTCAATATTTTCGCGGCCGTGGTACTGCTGGCAGCCGCTGCCAGTGTGTCAGTTGCGGTCTGGGCCGCCAGACAAAGCGATCTGCACAATTACCGCATTTCGCTGGCTCACACCTCCTTTGAACACCATCTGAAACTGGCGGCAGACACCTATCTTCTGTTCAAGCGTTTTGGCGATCTGCTGCTGGCCGACGACACCGGGCAGGTGGCGGATATCACCGATATTTCCAACCGCCTCCAGACCCATATCACCAATATTCGCGCCGCCATTGAGCAGGAAATCGAGCTGGTCGGCGACGAGGAGCTGGCAGAGCTGATGCTGCTGGACAAGATTGAGGAGATCATTGACGACATCCTCGACCTTTACCGGCGGGCGCAGTCGCGCGAGGCCGCAGATGGCATCGGTGGCGACTGGCGCCAGGTGTCGCTGGCCCTCAACGAAGACATCAAGGAAGATTTCCGAACGCTGATCTCAACGGCGCTCACCGAAGAGCAGGAGGAAGTCTCAAGAGCCGAGGCCGAAGCCAGCGCAAAGATGGCGCTGGTGCGCATGATCTCCTTTGGGTTGGCGGTGGCCTTTCTCTGCATCACCGCCATCGCGCTGATTGTCTTTCGCCGCGAATTCACCCGCCCGTTAAGGCAGCTTCTGGGTGGTGTGCGGCAATTTGCGGCCGGGGATTTTTCCAGCCGGATCGCCCTGCCGGGGCGCAGCGAACTGTCGGAAATCGCCGGCGTTCTGGATGAAATGTCCGCAGTGGTCTCGGCCCGCACCAAAAACCTGACCACCCAGAACGAGGAACTGGAACAGGCCGTCCGCCAGCGTACCGAAACGCTGGAAAAACTGCTGACCGAGGCGCGAAAATCCGAACAGAACCGCCGCCAGCTGCTGGCAGATGTCAGCCATGAGCTGCGCACCCCGCTGACCGTCATTCAGGGCGAAAGTGACGTGGCGCTGCGCGGCGCCGACAAAACCGTCGAGGAATACAAGGACGCCCTGACCAAGACCCGGCTGGCCGCCAATCACACCGCCAATCTGATCAGCGACCTTCTGTTCATCGCGCGCAAGGAATCCGGCTCGCTTGAACTGGTCAGGAAACCCGTCGATCTGATCAGGCTGATCCACGAGGTGATCGCACTCTGCGGGGCCGAGGTGGGCTTTGAGCCGCAGCGCGACAAGGTGATCGTCATCGCCGATGGCCAGCGGATCCGTCAGGCCGTGCTCGCCCTGCTGGAAAATGCCAAATACCACGGCGGCGACATGATCGCCGTCACCCTTCAGACCCATGGCGATATCGTTGAGATTGCGGTGTCCGATGACGGGCCGGGCGTGGATAACGCGGAAAAGGAACTGGCCTTCGAGCGTTTCTTTCGCGGCTCCAACGCCAGCGGCCGCTATATCGAAGGGCTGGGCCTTGGTCTGCCGATCGTGCGCTCCATCGCCGAGGCCCACGGCGGCTCGGCGCGGATCTTTGATCGCCCAACGGGGGGCACAACGGTTGTGCTGACGATCTCCACGGATGCCGACCCATAGTCACAGGACGCCAGAGAACAGCTGATGAATATTCTGCTTGTAGAGGATGAAGAGCGCGTAGCCGATTTCATACGCCGGGGGCTGAAGGCTGAGGGCTTCAGCGTCGAGCACGTGGTGGATGGCGAACTGGCGCTGGGGTTCCTGCAAACACGCGACTTTGATGTGGTGATCCTCGACCTGATGCTGCCGGGGATCTCCGGCATCGAGGTCTGCCAGCGGATGCGCGCCCGCGCCAATACCACCCCTGTTCTGATGCTCACCGCGCTGGATTCAACCGACGAACGGGTCGCGGGCCTGCGCATCGGTGCCGACGACTACCTGCCCAAACCCTTCGATTTTGAGGAGCTGGTCGCAAGGTTGGAGGCGCTGCATCGCAGCCGGGTCGGCTATGGGAGCACACCCGACGATGAGGTGATCACCCATCGCGGCCTCTCCTTTGATCCCCGCGCGCTGGAATTCTACGTCGACGGCCGCCCGGTCGCGCTCTCCAGCAAGGAGCGCGAGCTGGCCGTGCTGCTGATCAAGAACATTGGCCGCGCCCTCAGCCGGGAACGCATTCTGAATGCGGTCTGGGGCACGCAGTCGGACCCGATGACCAATATCGTTGATGTCTATATCGGCCGCCTGCGCAAGAAATTCGGCCCCGAAGGTGACGCCATCGTGACGCTGCGCGGCGCCGGGTATCGGCTCGATTGAGCGGCACCGGCAGTCGTGACAGCGCGGCCCCTGCGCGCTAGTATCGCCGGACCGGAACAACCTCAGGGCATCCCCACCATGGCCTCCCCGCTCCTGCTTCGTAACCGCAATTACCGGCTGCTGTTCACAGCCGGGGCGCTGACCAACCTCGGCGATGGGTTCATCCTGCTGGCGCTGCCCTGGCTGGCAACGCTGATGACCCGCGATCCGGTGGCGATTGCCGCCGTGGCCGCAGCCGGTCGCCTGCCCTGGCTGTTCTTTGCGCTGCCCGCCGGGGTGATCGCGGATATGACTGACCGGCGCAAGCTGATAGCCCGCGCCGACCTGCTGCGCGCCGTGATCGTGCTCGCCATCCTCATGCTCGCGCTCAGCGCGCCGGCGGCCGGGGCCATCTGGGCGCTGGCCGGCCTGGCCTTCCTCCTTGGCGCGGCGGAGGTGATCCGCGACAATGCCGCCCAGACCATCCTGCCCGATATCGTTGCCAGCTCCGATCTTGAGGCGGCAAATGGCCAGATGTGGACCGCCGAACAGCTCACCGGCCAGTTCATCGGGCCGCCGCTCGCCGGCCTGCTGATCGCGGCCGGCATCGCTATTCCCTTTGGACTGGATGTGGTCGTGCTGGTGCTGGCGGCCGGTTTTGTCTGGCTGATCAGCCTGTCGCCGCGCGCGCCGGTTCAGCAGAGCTTTGGCAAGGCGCTGATGCAGGGCATCACCTTCATGCGCGGCGATGGGCTGCTGCTGCGGCTGGCGGTCGTGCTTGGCATCGCCAATTTCCTCGCCACCGCAACCATCACCGTAGAGGTGCTTTTCGCGCAGGAGGTGCTTGGCCTCGGCCCTACCGAATACGGGTTTGTCCTATCGGTTGCCGCCCTTGGTGCTGTGACCGGCAGCCTGATTGCGCCGCGCCTCAGCCGCCTGATCGGGGTGCAGCCCTGCCTTTACCTGTCGATTGCGGGCTGGGCGGTTGGCTATGCGCTGATCGGTGTCAGCAGCAGCGGCATCATCATGGCGCTGGCGATGTTTGGCGTGATGGCGGCGGCGATGGTCTGGAACGTGATCACCGTCTCCTGGCGCCAGCGCCGCATCCCCTCCGAACTGCTGGGCCGGGTGAACAGCATCTACCGCTGCTTTGGCTGGGGCTCGATGCCGCTTGGCGCGCTGACGGGCGGTGCCGTCGTGGCGCTGCTGGAACCGGAGCTTGGCCGCGACCTCGCCCTGCGCGCGCCTTTCCTGATCTCCGCCAGCTGCTGCGGCCTCCTGCTGGTCTATGCCGCGCTCCGGCTGCGGCTGGCCTGATGCCCGCGGGGGTAGGCTGACCTGCGACGGCCAGCCCACTCCGGCCAGATCAGGAAACGACTTCCATCACCGGCGGCCGGGCGGTGTGCCGCGCTGCCGCTGTGTCCTCCAGCTCTGCCAGACACCGCAGGATCTGACTGGCGCCCAGCCGAACCTGATCCGCGTCGATGGCATAGGACAGCCGGATATTGTCCGGCGCGCCAAAATGACGACCGGGAACAGCAGCCACGCCATATTCTTCCAGCAGCAGATTGCAGAGATCCTCATCGGTGCTGATCATCCGCCCCCGGTGCAGGGTGCCAAAGACCCGCGAGATATCGGGGAACAGGTAGAATGCCCCGCCGGGGCGGGCGCAGCGGATCTGCGGTGCGCTGTCAAACGCCGTGAGCAGAAGATCCCGCCGCATCCGGTAGCCCTCGGTCATCCGCTGCGAGAACCCCTGATCGCCAGCCAGCGCCTCCGCCGCGGCAGCGGCCACCACCGGCGGCATATTGGAGATCGAGTTGCTGTTGAGCGTGGCAACCGCCGCCGCCACCTCCGTTGGCGCAGCCAGCAGACCCGCGCGCCATCCCGGCATCCCGTATAGCTTTGAAATACTGTCCACCTTGATGATCCGCGACGCCAGATCGGGCGCGATCTCCAGCAGATGCGGGCACGGCTCGTCGGCATAGACAAAGCGCTGGTAGACATCGTCGCTGATGATCCACACATCATGGCGCCGCAGCACCTCGGCCAGCGCCGCCAGCTCCGATCTGCTGTAGACCGCGCCGGTGGGGTTGGACGGGTTGTTCAGCACCAGCCCCCGAGGCCGCCCACCCAAGGCCGCCTCCAGCGTCGCGGGGTCCAGCTTGTACCCCTGATGCAGCCCGCAATAGGGCGTGCGCACCTCAACCCCGCTGAGCCGGGCAATGTCGAAATAGGTCGGCCAGCAGGGCGCCGGGATGACCACGGTATCGCCGGGCTGGAACAGCACCTGAAACAGCGCATAAAGCAGGTGCTTGCCGCCCTGTCCCACGGCAATATTATCCGCGCCGAACTGATCCAGCCCCAGCTGAGCCAGATAGTGCAGATAGGCCTCGATCAGCCCGGCCTCGCCCCGGCTCGGTCCATAGCGGCAGCGATCGGCACGGATCGCGGCAATCGCCGCCTCGTAAACCCGCTGCGGCGGTGTGAAATTGGGCACCCCGATAGAGAAATCGACCACCGGATCAGGGCGGCTCTGGATCCGTCCGGCCAGCGCCAGAATCGGACAGAAGGGCGTGTCGCGGTGAAGCGCGGGCAGATCAGGCATGGCAACCTCCCCGGCCTGCGATGGCGGCGCCACAGCGCCGGAACTCCGACATGCGCATCAGGCCACGCTTTCCATCGGCTGCGCCACCGGCGGGTGGCTGTCCCGCGCGGTGCGGTCACGGGCAATGGCCTCGGCCATCCGCGTGGCGGCGGCGGTGATGATATCCAGATTGCCCGCCGACGGATCCAGATAATCTCCGGCCCCGGTGACCCGCACCATGGTGAACAGCCGATCCCCGGTAACATGCGGCTCAACGATCACGTCATAGCCCGGCACCGCCGCGCGCAACCGCGCCACCGCCCCGGCGATAGCGCTCCGGGTGGCCTCCAGATCATGCTGCTCTGCCAGCGCGGAGATTGCGGTCTGCATATAGACGTTCGGCTTTGCCGGGTTGATGTTCAGGATCGCCTTCACCCGGTTGCAGCCGGTGAACTGCCGCAGCGCGTCTTCGGTGGTTTCGATATAGTGATTGAGGTTCAGCCGCGTGGCCGGCCCCGCGCTTTCGGCACTGATCGAGGACACCACCTCCAGATAGTGGATCGCCGGGTTCGCCGCCGTCATCGCCTGGGCAATCGGGATCGAGGCCTGCCCGCCGCAGGTGATCATGTTGATATTGCCCGCCGCCAGCAGCGCATCGCCGTTCAGCGACGGCACGCAGAGCGCACCATTGGGAGCCGGGGTCAGGTTGATCAGCACCTTGCCCGCCGCCTGCAAAGCCGGGGCATGGGCCTGATGCGCCGCCGAGGAGGTGGCGTCGAACACCAGATCAAAACTGTCGAGCGCGGCAAACAGCCCCTCCGCCCCGCGATCGGTCACCGGGATGCCACGGCTCCGGGCCAGCGCCAGCCCCGGCGATGCCGCATTGCGCCCGGCAAACAGGGTGCACTCCAGCAGCGCGGAACGCTGCACCTTGCACAGCACGTCACAGCCGATATTGCCGCTGCCTATGATGGCGGTTCTCAGTTTCATGCGTCCACTCCTTCCAATGCGGGTGCCGCCGTCCGGGCCAGCCGTGCCGCCGCCGAGATGATCAGATCCTCCTGCCCGGCCACGGCGTTGCAGCGCGACAGCTCTTCGTAGATGAACCGTGGTGCAACGCCGAAATCCTGCGCCGCGCGGGTCACATGTTTTTCAAAACCGGCACAGACGCCGTAGATGCCGCTGATCAGGTTAGAGGTGCCCACGATGGTGCGCCGCTGCACCGGCGGCAGCTCGGGCAGCGCTTCCACCGCCTCGCAGAGCGCAAAGACATCGGTTCCGGTCTCAAACCCGTAGCGCTCCAGCACCGCACAGAGCACCTCCAGCTGGGTATTGCCGGCCCCGGCACCAAACCCGCGCATGGTGCCATCCAGAATGGTTGCGCCCGCTTCGGCGGCGGCAATAGAATTGGCAATCGCCAGTCCCAGATTGTTATGCGCGTGGAACCCCACCGGCACCTCCAGCTCAGCCGCCAGAACGCCGATCTTCTCGCTTGTGTCGCGGGGGTCGTAATTGCCTGCGGAATCCATCAGGACAATGGCATTGGCGCCATAGGACACCTGCCGCCGCGCCTGCGCCAGCAGCACATCCGCAGGCGCCATATGGGTCATCATCAGCACACCCTGAACATATTTGTCCTGGCTGCGGGCATATTCGATGTAGCTCTGGGTCAGATCGCCTTCGGTGCAATGCGAGGCGATGCGGAACACATCCACCCCGGCGCCGATGGCCGATTTGATGTCCGAGATCTTGGCAAAACCGGGGATCGCATGAATGCCCAGCTTGGTCTGGCTGAGATTGGCGCGGGCGGTTTCCAGCATCTCGATATCGGCATGGCGCGCCATGCCCAGCTGCAACGAGGAGGCCCCCAGCCCGTTGCCATGGCCGACCTCGACCACCGCCAGGCCGCAGCCATCCACGGTCCGGCAATAGGCGGCAATATCGTCAAGGCTCAGCGCATGGGCGATGGCATGATTGCCGTCGCGCAGGGTAGGGTCGTGAATGGCAATGGCCATGGTCTGGCTCCTTGTCATGGGACTTGATTTCATGGGACGTTGATTTGAGGCGATGATCAGGGGGCCGCAGGCCGGTGCCGCATTACCTCAGCGCGATCCGGGCCACGGCGGCCTCGGCATGGGCCAGCGCCTGCTCGCGGCTGTCACCGCGCGCCAGCACATAGGCAACCCGAGAGGCCGCAGACAGCACCGCATCATAGCGGGTGCCCGGTTTGGCAGAGGAATGCACCCGCGCCACACCTTCGGAACTGGCGGCGCAGTCCAGCCCGGTGATCGCATCCAATGTGCGGTCCTGCGCCAGCATGTAGCGGATCGCCATCGCCGCGGTGGAGGGCGGCGGCGCATCATAGGCAAGCCCGAGCACCGCGGCAAAGGTCTCCTTGAACACATCGGCACCGGTGGTTTCCAGGGTCAGCTCCCAGATCTGGTCACCGCCGTTGCGGGTCTGGGTCTCGATGATATAGACCGCCCCGTCGTGCAGCTTTACCTCGGTATGGGCCGGGCCGGTCCGGTAACCGACCGCCTCCAGCAGCGCCTGAACCCGCTCGGCAATTCTGGCCTCATCCGCGGCACTCAGGGCGGCGGGCTGCACATGGCCGCTCTCGATGAAATAGGGCGCGCCGCTGGTGGTCTTCTCGGTGATCTGAAGCACCCGGTGACGACCGCCAACCGACATGGTTTCGACACTGTATTCCGGCCCGGGAATAAACGCCTCGGCGATCAGCTCCTCGCGGCCCACCTGCAACGCATGGGACAATGCGGTCTGAATATCGGTGGAGTCATCGACGAAATGAACCCCCTCGCTGCCGCCGCCCTCGGCCGGTTTGACGATGCTGTCGCCATGGCGCGCCACAAACTCGGCGATCTCCGCCACCGTGCGCACGCGGGCAAAGGGCACATCCTCGATACCCGCCGCCCGCAGCGTCTCGCGCATCCGTCGTTTGTTGCGCGTCAGCCGGACCGTCGGCACCTGGCAATTGCTCGGCAGATCCAGCGCTTCGGCGATATGCGCGGCGGTCAGAAACCCATATTCGGCAAAGGAGAACACCGCATCAAACGGCGTCTTGCGATGCAGAGCGCGGGCCAGCGCGACGCTGGTTTTCACATCCTCGTAATCGGTCACCACCACGGTTTCGGCCTGGTCAAGCAGCAGCTCGGTCAGATGGGACCGGATCTGAAGCGCGCTGTAGCGCAGCCCCATCTCGCCGATACGGACAAAGGTGTGATCGCGACCGCCAATCATCAGGATATTGCGTTGCGGTTCAGACATGGCGTTCCCCGTCATCTGTCATCTGTCATCGGTTGGATTGGATCAGGCGCGGACCGGAACATCTCGCGGTTCATGAACATCGGCGCGATATGCAGCACCGACATGCGCAGCACATGGTTCAGCATCACAAAGGCGGGCTCCAGCCCCAGCGCCAGCGCGGTGGCCACCATCACCTCGACCCCACCCGGCACCCAGGACATGAACAGCACCAGGAACGGCTGACCGGTCAGCAGGCTGAACAGCGAGGCCATGGCAACCGTGATCCCAAAGGTGATCGAGGTGACGATCAGCCCGGCGCGCAGGTAGCTTGCGATATCGCTGCGGGTGATATCCTTCAGCCGGATGCCGATCAGCCCGCCCAGCAGCGCCATGGCAAACAACACCAGCGGTTCCGGCACCACGATCGGATCGCTGCCGCGCCAGAGGTTGGTGCCCGCCGCCAGGATCAGACCGGTGACCATATAGGGCGCCGGCATGGCCAAGCGCTCCAGCACCCGCCCCGCCGCATAGGCCGCCGCCGCCAGCAGCAGAAAGATCGCGTAGCCCGCCAGCGTGCCCGCCCCTGTGGCGGCCTCGTCGGGCAATGCGGCGATCTCCTGCGATCCCTCCTGCGGACCGGCGATCAGAAACACCGCAACCAGCAGCGCGATCATCCGCACCATATGGGCAAAGACCATCTTGGCCGAGGTCTTGCCCTCCTCGCCGGTCAGGGTCATCACCGCCGCCATGGCGCCGGGCACCGCCCCAAGGAGGCTCTCGGCGCGGGTCCATTTTTCCACCCGGTACAGCCAGGTGAACCCGGCCGCCAGCTGCGCCGACATGCAGATCAGAAGCCCCGCAAGCACGGTCAGATCGGCCATGCCCTCCAGCATCTCGGCATTCAGCAGCGCCCCGACGCTGGCGCCCAGGATCAGCTGGATCACCACAATGGCCGCCGGCGGTGTCGCCAGCGCCAGACCAAATCGACAGGCCAGCAGCACCAGACCCGCCGCCCCCAGAAGCTGCCCCAGCGGCAGCCCGCTCAGATATCCCAGCGCCGATCCGGCACAGGCCAGCAGCAGGGTGATCGCAAAATTCCGCAGCATCAGCCGACGCTCCGCAGAATATCCGCCGGCGCCAGCGCCGATGCGGTGGCAATGCGTGCCTGATGGTGGATCACGTCAATGTTGTTGACCATATAGAAGGTGCCGCAGGTCAGCTGCCCCAGCGCAAACAGGCCCGGCGATGGCCGCCCGTCGCGGGTCAAAACCCGGCAATCCTCCAGCTGCACCTTGATCCCGCCGGTTGCGTCCCGCTCGGCAAAGCCCTGCGCCAGCAGGCTGCGGATCAGCGGGTTGCTTTCGTCCAGCCCGCGCTGCAGGCCGGTTGCATTGATCACTGCATCCACCTCGGCGATGCCATCGGCAAACTCCATGCGATAGCGGCCATTGCGAAAGCTGACATTGCGCAGCCCGCTGCGATGGCTGAGCGCGCCACTGGCCTGCAACATCGCGATACGGTCGGCATTGGTGCGCGAGATCGGCACCCGCATATTCGACCAGAGCCGGTGGAAATGGCGCAGGAACGCCGCCTTGGCGCGATCCGAAAGACTGGCCCAGAGCTGCGGGATCAGCATATTGGTTTCGGCCAGAATGCTGGACACCAGATCATTGTCGGCACTGTCGACGCCGCGCAGCAGATCAGCAAAGCTGACATCCACCCCCTGATGCTGCATCTCGGCCTCAAACAGCTCCATCACCGCCGACAGCGAAATCCGCCCGCCATCCGGGCCGTTGCGCAGCGCCGCCAGACCGGCCGGCGTCAGATGGTGCAGCGTCACCGGGCGATAGGCCGTCACCGCCTTGGGCAGCCCCGCCCGGCGCGAGGTCATCAGCATCCGCCGGCCATTCACCCCAAGCGCCACATCATAGGCGGTCAGCCGACAGCCCAGAATGCCCACCCGCAAACGGGTCAGCGCCTTCAGGCGGGCCGCCGGATAGGGCGCGCGGAAATAGCCCGGCGTGCCGCCCAGCCCATAGGGGTCGGCCTCAAGATTGGTGCCCAGACACAGGTAAACCGCATCATAATCGGACACGCTGCCCATCCAGCCCAGACGGTAGAGCGCATCGGCGCGCGGGCTGGGGGCAATCGTCTCCACCTCGGCGCCAATCATGCGGATCCGCCCCCCCGCGGTGCGCACCCGACCGCTCAGCGCATCGAACCGGCTTTGCAGGAACCGCCCGAACAGGGCGCGCTGTAGGAAACCATCCTCATCCGCTGCCGCCTCCGTCGCCCCGGTCTGGCGCAGCCAGTCGCGGAAATCATTGCGGCGCGCCAGATACATCAGCTTCAGTGGCCGGTTGAGCAGATTGGTCTCGGCATCCTCCTGATAGGCCACGCCGGGACCAAAACTGCGGCTCTTGTCAAAAACATCCACCGACAGCGCCGACAGATCAGGCAGAGTGGCGACCAGATTCTCCAGGACCGAGACACCGGCATAGCCCGCGCCGAGAACAGCAATCTTCATGTGGTAGATCCTTTGTTGGGCATCAGGCGAACAGGGGCAGGTCTGGATCAGGCCGCGGCGCTGGTCTCCCATTGGCAGGCACTGTGGAACCAATCCTCCAGCTGCCGCAGCCGCGCGCGCAGCTCCGCCTCGCTGTCGCCCTCGACGATGGCGTTCAGGATCTCGGCATTGGTATAGGCCATCTGACCATACTGCCGACCCGCCACGCCGCTCATCCGATAGGCACGCACGAACTCGAACGGGCAGCGCTCCGGCACCGCGCGCAGCACACCGTCGCGCGGCGGCACGCAGAGCTGGCCAACCAGCCGCACGGGCTCCAGCATCGGCTCAGGCCGTGCCGTGTTCTCAAACCCCGGATCCCGCATCGCCCGCAGATAGGTCATGCGCGGATCCAATCCCCAGGCCTCGGTCATTTCCTGGTTGAAGAACACCCCGCCCAGCCGCGAGGCGATCTCGCCCAGGACAATGGTGCCATCCGGGCTGACAAAGACCTCAAGATGGAACAACAGCGTCGGCGGCGAGGGCATCACCTCTTCGACCAGATGGCGGGAATAGGCCACCAGCCGATCGCGCAGCGGCGTCGTCGGCTCCAGCATATGCAGATCATGTGAACGCCCGCCGAGGAAATCCAGCGCCGAGGTCAGGACCCGCACCGGCGAAATCACAATAGGACGCCCATCCACATAGAGCCCGTTGACGATATAATGATCCCCGGCGACAAACCGCTCGATCATCGTGTTGTAAAACGTCGTACTGTCCTGCCGCGCCAGCCATCCCGCCAGATCGTCGGCCCCGCGGATCACGCAGACCCCGTTTGATCCGCGCCCGTCGCGGGGCTTCAGAACAACCGGATACCCCCAGCTGTCGATAAATCGGCGGATATCCATCGCATTGCGCACCACCGCCATGTCGCTGACCGGCAGCCCTGCCTCCCGCGCGCGGGTCTTCATCGCGTATTTGTCGCGATAGGCGTCGAGCTGCACCGCAGCATCCGTCGACACGCCGAGGTAGTCATTCACCCGCGCGGCGCGCAGCACGTCAATCTCCGCCAGCGCGACACAGACCGGATCCGCAAGGCCGCGCGCAATGTCAATCGCCGCCAGCTCCACCTCCGCGTTATCATTGAAATTCTGAAAGAAGCGGATATCCAGCCCCTCGGGAAAGCTGCCCATCAACGCCGCTTTGGCACTGGCGCAGGTCAGGATGATGCTGGCTGGCCCAATCGCCTCAACCCAATCGGTAACACTATGCTGTAAAAGGATTTTTGGCGGCGCAAAGAGAATGATATTCATGACACGACGGGACCTTCGACAAAGTTTCAACAGGTTTCGGCGCAGAATTTTCTTCGCCTTTTACGTGTTTGAATGCAACTTACAGTATGTTTTGTATCCGTCAAGCGGCAGTTTTATGAAACTTACACAACGTTAAGGTGAGCGATTTTCCGCCTTTGCCCTGCCGTGATTTCTCTGGAAATACATAGCCGCGCCGTCCAAACCCATGACGGCATCCCATCGTATACTGCGGCAAGAGGACGTGATGCCGCAGCTGCAAAATCGCCTGTCAGCCCCGGCAGGTCACGCGCCCGTGCTGTGCCTCATTGCTCCCGGTCGCGACAACCGGCCGAGGCTTGATCAGGATCATGGCGGCCGCTGTCACAGATGATCTAATGACGTCAGCCGCGGGCAGATCCGCCCGCCGCATCCCGTCAGGAGGCACGCCATGCAACGCAGAACATCCCTCTTCATCCTCAGCAAAGACACCCGCGACGAGACCATCACCGCCGCCGCCGAGGCCGCAGCCGAACAGGAGGCGCATCTCGCCTGCCTGTTGCTGGAGGCGCTGCCCGGTCCGCCCAGTTTCGCCTTTGGCCACTCCGGTTACGCCGCTCTGATTGCCTCGGACGGTCCGTTGGAACGCCTGCGCCAGAACAAGGCCGCCGCCAAGAAACGTGTCGACGACATCGAGACGCTGCTGACCCGCAGCAACTGCCCCGGCGACGTGCAGTTCGCGGTCTGGTCGGGCAATGATATCGGTCTGGTCGCCGCACGGCGGGCGCTGACCTGCGACATTGCCCAGATCGCCGACGATCTGACCGACCCGGACCCCGTGTTCCGCGAAGCCACCTATGGCATCCTGTTCCAGTCCCCGGTGCCGCTGATGCTGAACGGCAGCCCCTTTGCCCACCGCGACCGCATTTTCCTCGCTTGGGACAGCAGCCTGTCAGCGGCGCGCGCCGCCCATGCCGCCCTGCCCTATCTGCGCAAGGCCAGCGAGGTGATCATCGGCTGCATCGACTCCGATCTGTCCCATGGCCGCGATGGCGAGGATCCCGGCACCGATATCGCCGCCTGGCTCAGCCACCATGGCTGCGCCGTCACCCTGTCGCAATTTGCCAGCAACGGGCAGGAAATCGGCACCAGCATCCAGTCGCGGGCGCGCGAAATCGGCGCCGATCTGGTGGTGATGGGGGCTTATGGCCACTCTCGTATGCGTCAGGCGATGTTCGGCGGCACCACGCGCACGATGCTCCAGCAGACAGAGCTGCCGATCTTCCTCGCCCATTAACAGGGGCATCACGCGACAGGCATCACGCAATATGGCCGCGACAGCTCAACGTCGCGGCCATATCACAGCATGGGTCCGGTCAAGCCCTCAGATGTCGGGCGTCAGGTGTCAGGCGACACCCAGATCTTCCGCCGGACCAAAGAACTCATAATGGATCCGCTCCATATCGACATTCGCCGCCCGCAGACCCGCGATGGCCATCGCCATGAATCCCTTTGGCCCACAGATGTAATAGTCCGAAACGGCGGTATTGGTATTCGCCGCCAGCCAGTCCGGGGTGATCCGCCCTTCCACGTCATAACGCGCGGCGGCGCGGTCAGCCTCGCTCGGCGTTTCGAGGAAGATCACGCTGCGTTTCGCCAGTGATTTGCTCAGCCCCTCCATCGCCAGATTGTCGCCATCGACCGCCGCGTGCAGATAGGTGGCGCTGCGATCATTCGCGGCCAGGCTCTCCAGCATGGCAACCATCGGCGTCAGCCCGACACCGGCCGACAGCAGCACCACCTCCGCCTCCGCCTGATCTTTCAGATAGAAATCCCCCGCCGGGGCCGCCACGCGCAGGATGGTGCCCTCCGCCGCGACCTCATGCAGCCAGCCGCTGATCACGCCACCCGGCTCCTGCTTGACCGAGATCCGGTAGTATTCCCCGTTCGGCGCGCAGGAGATCGAATAGTTCCGCCGCGCCTTGCCGGTCTCGGGGCTATCGAAATCAAAGGACAGATATTGCCCCGGCTTGTGCCGCAGCACCGCACCGCCATCCACCGGCCGCAGGACAAAGGATTTGACCGAAGCGCTCTCGCGCAGGATCCCGGTGATGGCAAAATCGCGCCAGCCCTCCCAGCCGCCCTCCGCTGCGGCAATCTCCTTATACATCCTGCTTTCCGCCGCGATCAGCAGATCGGCAAGGAACCAATAGGCGGCCCCCCAGGCGTCCAGCACCTCCGGCGTTGCCGCATCGCCCAGCACCGCCTCGATCGCCCCCAGCAGCGCGGTCGCCACATGGGCGTAATGCGCGGGCTTGATCTGCAGGCTGACATGTTTGTTGACGATGCGCTCCACCACGCCGCTCAGCGCGCCCAGATTGTCGATATTACGGGCGTAGCCCAGGATCGCATTGGCCAGCGCCGCGTGCTGGCTGGACCCGTTCTGCTGATGTGACTGGTTGAACAGGGCGCGGATTTCCGCATCCGCCAACAGGCGCTCATACATCTGCGCAACGATGGCGCCGCCATGGGCCTCCAGCGCGGGAACGGTTGCGGTCACAATCGCCTTGGTCTGCTCTGACAGGGGCTGTGCCATGGGTCTGGTCCTTCTCTGCTTTGGCCGGAACCGGGATATCCGGGTGGCCGTGGTAAAACATTCATTTCAGCTGAATGTATATTTCCGCTATACAAACATTCAACCAAAATGAATATTAAACACCGCAGATGCCGCCACCCGGAGCCCGCAATGAAGCTGAATCTGAAAACCGACTACGCGCTGAGGCTCCTTATTTTGCTGGGCAGCCGGCCCGAGCAGATGTTCGAGATTGAGACATTGAGCCGCATGCACCAGCTGCCGGTCAGTTCCGTGATGAAGATCATCAGCGAACTGGTCCGCCACGGCTATATCCGCAGCATTCGGGGCCGGTCGGGTGGGGTGCAGATGGACATGGATCCGGCAGAGATTCGCCTCGGCGATGTGGTGCAGGCGATGGGCGAACCGATGGAGATCGTCGATTGCAGCAGCTGCCTGCTGGTCGGCAACTGCCGCCTCAAAGGGGTGCTCTGCGAGGCAGCCCAGGCCTTTGCCGAGGTGCTGATGAAATACCGTCTCAGCGATCTGATCGAGGCCCCTGCCCCGGTGCTTGCATCGCTGCTGGCAACCGAAGGCGGCGCTGCCGGCTCCACCCCGACCTGAGCCATGAAAACCCCCCCCGGCATCAGCTGCCGGACGGGGTCGTTTAGCTCATCATCCGTGAAATCGGATGGGGTCAGTGCAGATCGAACCGGTCGGCGTTCATCACCTTGGTCCAGGCTGCGACGAAATCTCTGACGAATTTGTCGCGGTTGTCATCCTGGGCATAGACCTCGGCATAGGCGCGCAGGATGGAATTGGAGCCGAACACCAGATCCACATTGGTGGCGGTCCATTTCACATCGCCGCTCTGGCGATCCGCGACCTCATAGACCTCATCGCCCGCCGCGCGCCAGACATTGCCCATGTCCAGCAGATTGACGAAGAAATCGGTGCTCAGCACGCCTTCGCGGTCGGTAAAGACCCCATGCTTGCGGCCGCCATGGTTGACCCCCAGCACCCGCAGGCCGCCGATCAGAACCGTCATTTCCTTGGCGGTCAGCCCCATCAGATGGGCCCGGTCCAGCATCATCTCCACCGCAGAGGCGGCAAAATCACCCTGCAACCAGTTGCGGAAGGCGTCATGCACCGGCTCCAGCACCGCAAAAGAGGCAACATCGGTCTGCTCGGCGCTGGCATCGCCACGACCGGGGGCAAAGGGCACCTCGGTGGCGAAACCGGCAGCCTCTGCCGCAGCCTCAATCGCCACAGCTCCCCCCAGAACGATCACATCGGCCAGGCTCGCGCCGCTCTTTTCGGCAATCCCTTCATAGGTTTCCAGCACGCGACCCAGACGCTCCGGCTCATTGCCAACCCAGTCCTTCTGCGGCGCCAGACGGATCCGGGCGCCATTGGCCCCGCCGCGCAGGTCAGATCCACGGAAGGTCCGCGCGCTGTCCCAGGCGGTGGCGATCATATCGGCCTGCGACAGGCCGCAATCGCGCAGCAGCTGCCTGGTCGCGGCCACATCATAGCCGGTGCTGCCAGCGGGCACATTGTCCTGCCAGATCAGATCCTCCTGCGGGGCCTCCGGGCCGATATACCGGTTGCGCGGCCCCATATCGCGGTGCAGCAGCTTGAACCAGGCGCGGGCAAAGACATCCGCGAAATAAGCCGGATCCTTGTAGAACCGTTCGGAGATCTTGCGGTATTCCGGGTCCTTGATCATCGCCATATCCGCATCGGTCATGATCGGGTTGTGACGGATCGAGGGATCCTCCACATCCACCGGCTTGTCCTCTTCCTTGATGTTGACCGGCTCCCACTGCCAGGCGCCTGCCGGGCTTTTCTTCAGCTCCCAATCGTAGGTGAACAGCAGGTAGAAATAGCCGTTGTCCCATTTGGTCGGGTTGGTGGTCCAGGCGCCTTCGATGCCGCTGGACATGGTGTCGCGCCCATGGCCGGTGCCGTTGCTGTTGCTCCAGCCCAGACCCTGTTCGATCAGGCTGCCGCCTTCGGGATCATTGCCAATCGCATCGGCGCGGCCATTGCCATGCGCCTTGCCGATGGTGTGGCCCCCTGCGGTCAGCGCCACGGTTTCCTCGTCGTTCATTGCCATACGTTCAAAGGTGATCCGCACATCCTGCGCCGTGCGCAGCGGATCCGGTTCGCCGCCGACACCTTCGGGGTTCACATAGATCAGGCCCATCTGTACGGCCGCCAGCGGATTGGCAAGCGAGTCACGATCCGCGCCATCCTCATAGCGCCCTGCGGCCAGCCATTCCTTTTCCGCGCCCCAGTAGACGTCTTTTTCCGGCGACCAGATATCCTCGCGGCCAAAGGAGAAACCATAGGTCGGCAAGCCAACGGACTCATAAGCAATATTGCCCGCCAGTGCGATCAGATCGGCCCAGGACAGGCTGTTGCCGTATTTCTGTTTGATCGGCCACAGCAGACGGCGCGCCTTGTCCAGATTGACGTTGTCCGGCCAGGAGTTCAGCGGTGCAAAGCGCTGGTTGCCGGTGGTCGCCCCACCCCGGCCATCCGCCGCGCGGTAGGTGCCCGCCGAATGCCAGGCCATCCGCACCATCAGACCCGCATAGGTGCCCCAATCGGCGGGCCACCAGCTCTGGCTGTCGGTCATCAGCGCCGTCAGATCCGCCTTCAGCGCCTCAACATCCAGGGATTTCACCGCCTCGCGGTAGTCGAACCCCTCGGGCATCGGGTCGGTCTTGCGGTCGTGCTGGTGCAGGATGTCGAGGTTCAGCGCATTGGGCCACCAATCTGCCACACCGGCGCTGGTGTTGGTGTTGCTTCCGTGCAGAACCGGGCATTTTCCGCCTGTGTTTCCGTCACCTTGCTGCATGTTGTCTCTCCTGGGTCTTGGGTCATGACGCGCCGGCATTCCTCCCTGACAATACGCCGGGACCGGGCCTCTCCGGGCAAAGGCTAGCAGTGGATCGTGATTATAAGAAATGATAAATCAGGATTTCTTATATAGGAAATAGCTATCAGAAATTCCCCGTCCCCTGCTGTCGCCCACCCTAGCACATGCCACCTGAGTCGGGGCGAGAACCTGATCGGCACAGCTTGCCTGCCTTCGTAAAACCGGATTAAAAACCGCAAGATGATAGACGCCCCCTATAACACCAGCCTCACCCTGCGACAGCTGCGCTTCCTTGTGGCGGTTGCGGATGAGCTGAACTTTTCCCGCGCCGCCGCCAGATGCTTTGTCAGCCAGCCGACGCTCAGCGTCGGCCTGCGGGAGCTGGAAGAGCGGCTCGGCGTCACCCTGGCAGAGCGTACCAAACGCTCGGTCATCCTCACCCCGGTCGGCGCCCAGATTGCCGAACGCGCCCGCAAGCTGCTGCAGGACAGCCGCGAGATCGAGGAGCTTGCCGCCGCGCAGGCCAGACCCGAGGGCGGCACCCTGCGAATGGGCGCAATCCCCACCATCGGCCCCTTCCTGATCCCCCGCGCCATGCCTGCGCTGAAATCCAGCTTTCCCGATCTGCAACTCTACCTGCGCGAGGAACTGACCGGCCAGCTGCTGGAAGGCGTCCACAGCGGGCGGCTGGATCTGGTGATCTATGCCGAACCCTATGCCGCCTCCGGGCTGGAAACCCTGCATCTGTTCGACGACGGCTATCACCTTGCCGCACCGCCGCCCGCCTCTGACCTCAGCGCCGGGGCCGACACCACCCTTCGCGGGGCCGATCTGGACGGGCGACAGCTGCTGTTGCTCGAACAGGGCCATTGTCTGCATCATCACGCGCTCAGCGCCTTTCCCGATCGCGATATCCAGCGCGACGACAGTTTTGCTGCCACCTCGCTCTCCACCCTGATCTCCATGGTGAGCGAGGGGCTGGGGATCACCTTGCTGCCCGATCTCGCGGTCGATGCCGGGGTTGCGGCGGGACAGGATGTGGTGATGACGCCGCTTGCCGATGCCTGCCCGCGCCGGGTGACCCTCGGCTGGCGGCCAACCAGCGTGCGCGCCGATCTGTTCCGCAAGATCGGCACCGTCCTGCGGCAGGCCCGCGGCTCGCTGACCGGCACATAGAGGGCGGGTAATTCCGCCGCAGCCCTGTCGCCGGATCTTACACCCGCCAGCCAAACCCGCTAGCCTGCCCGCAGCCTCTCCCGCAACCGGTAGAACCATGACCGCAGACAGACCTTCGCCCCGCCTGAGCCGCCGCCGCGCGCTGCAATTGACAGGGGCTGCCGGGATGCTGGCGCCACTGGGGCTGGCGGGCGCACAGCTCACCACCCCGGCCAGGGCGCGGGCCAGCGCCCAACCCACGGCGGTGCCTCTGCCGATCCATATCCAGCGCGCCCGCTATACCATCGCCGATCAGCCCACTGATGATCTGATCTCGACCCGACCTGACGGCCCGCCGCCGGTCATCCGCATTAAACAGGGTCAGCCCTTTGCCGCGCGGGTCACCAATACCCTGCCCGATTACACGGCGATGCACTGGCACGGCATCCGGCTGGACAATGCCATGGACGGGGTGCCATATCTGACGCAGTTCCCCATCGGCGAGGGGGAGAGTTTCGACTACCACTTCACCCCGATGGATGCCGGCACCTATTGGTATCACCCGCATTGCATGACGATGAACCAGATGGCCATGGGGCTGACCGGCGTGCTGGTGGTGGACGAGGCCGAAGACCCCGGATTTGACGCCGATATTGCCCTGAACCTGCGCGATTTCCGACTGCGCCCCAATGGCGAATGGCTGAAGCTGTGGACTGCGCGCGGGGCGGCGCGGGCGGGCACCTTTGGCACCATCATAACCGCCAATTGGGACAGCGACCCGACCTATGAGGCCCCCACCGGCGGGCTGGCGCGGCTGCGGCTTGCGGCCACCGATACCACGCGGATCTACAAACCCTTTGTGCTGGGTGCCTCCGGTCAGGTGATTGCCGCCGATGGTCACCCGCTGCGCGAGGCCATCGACTGGCCCACCGATACGGCCCCTGCCCTGCTGTCACCCGGCCAACGTCTGGATATCGCGGTGCAGATGCCCCGCATCGAAGGCGCCTATGTCGATGTGATGACCGACTTTCCCGGCGGACCCCGCCGTCTGGCCCGGATCCGCGCCACCGGTCCCAGCCTTGGCCGCGATCTGGCCGAGCTGTCGCCGCTGCCCGCCAATGACGTGCCTGAGCCGGATCTGACCAAAGCGCGCACCGAGGATCTGGTTTTTGGCTGGACGCCCGAAGGCGGCGCGCAGGAGAACGGTTATTGCGGCTCGCTGGGCTATAGCTTCTGGTCGATCAACCGCAAACCCTGGCCCGGTGACGCTGCCGCTCCCGACACCCCCGGCGCCGCCCCGCTGCTGGTGCTCAACCGCGGCGAAAGCGTGATCCTGCGGCTGCGCAATGAAAGCCCCAACGCCCATCCGATCCACCTACACGGTCTGGTGTTCCGCCCGCTGCGGTCGAACCGGCGCAGCCTGCCGTCCAACTGGACCGATACCGCGCTGCTGCTGAAGGATGAAATCATCGAGGTGGCACTGGTGGCCGACAATCCCGGCGACTGGGCGTTTCACTGCCATGTGATCGAACATCAGAAAACCGGGCTGGCGGGCTATATCCGCGTGCTGGCCTGACCTCCCGGCTCCGCCCCTGCGCCGAGAGGCACGCGCCGGTGTGGCGCGGTCGCCCGATCGCTTGGTCAGGGAACGGCCTTAGCCGTTCAGCAATTGCCGCAGCGACGGCGTGCCGGAGGCATCGGCCCGTGGCACGATCCGGTAGCGCGCGTTGACAAAGCAGAACAGGCCAAACCCCAGAAGACCAAGGCAGAGGGCAATCACCAGCGCCTGGCCATAGGCTTTGGATTGCAGCCAGTCAAAGGCCGACCCCAGACCACCCGCCTCGCTGCGGGAGGAATAGGTGGCGGCCTGTACGATCAGCAGGCCGATGATGCCCACTGCAACCCCCTGCCCGGCCAGCCCGATGCGCAGCGCCATGTTCAGATGGCGGGTGACCGGGTTGCCCTGTAGATGGTCAAGGTAGCCCTGCGTCCAGGCCTTGTGCAGATAGTAGAAGCCGACGGCGATGGTGATCACCCCGATGATCCCCGCCGCCAGCTGACCCATCGGAGAGGCAAACAGCTGCTGTACGACGCCAGTGTCGCCACCGCCCCGGCTGACCCCAACCGCAACAATGATGGCAAGCGCGGCCAGCCCCAGATGCACCAGACCGGTGATGATCATCCCGGCCCTTGCCACCACTCCTTTGAGGTCGCTGCCATAATCTTCAAGATCCCAGATCCCGTCCACGGCCCTCCAGATGGCATAGGCCAGCATCGCCAGCGCGATCACCAGCAGCACCGCGATGCCCCAGCCGCTGCGAAACCGCTGCATCGTCTCGGCGGTGCCCTCCGCCTCTCCGCCATTCAGGATCGACCAGAGCGACAGACCCGCAACCAGCAGGTAGACCAGCCCGCGCCCGGCGTAGCCCGCCCGCATGATCGGCAAGGCCCAGGCGAAATCACGGGCGGAATGATCGGCGGTACGGTCTGCGGACATGGCGAGGGTTCCTGACGATGGTGCCTGCGGCATAGGCAGGTGAAAAATGACAGCGGGCGGTCACGACCCCGGTGCGGCGGGTCGAGCAAATGGCGCGACAGATCCGACCGGTGCAGGATCCAGCGCCTGCGCTCCGCCCGCGCGGGCCGGTTGGGTCAGCATCGACAGCAGGATCAGGGCGGCAAGACCCGACAGCAGGACCGCCAGCAGCGTCCGCAGCAGGCTCAGCGCAAAGGGGTTGAATAGAAAATAGACCATGCCGGACCAACGCGGCAGACCGCTGTTGGTTCCCTTGCGCCCCCTGCCGGGACCGCGCTAGCTGTCGAAGGCCTCCGGCTCCAGCTCACGCCAGAAGGCGATGATGGCCGCAGCATTGAGCGCCGAGCGCCAGCCGTGCTGACGGAAATGCTCGCGGTCCAGATCGCTCTCCAGCCGCGACAGGAACAGCCGTTTGTCTGCGTCACGCTGGGTCGGGTTTCGCCGCGAAACCAGCGCCTCGACAGTTTCCAGATGCCGCGCCCGGTCCCGGCGGGCTGCGGCGCGGGCGTCAAAGGCGGCGGCCTCTGCGGCGGCCTCCGCCTCGCGTGCCAGACGGGCCTCGCGGATGCGGGCCTCCTCCTCGGCTGTGATCGGCGGCGGGGTTCCGGCCTCTGCTGTCGCGCTGTAATCGCCGTCAATCGCCGCCCGCAGATAGCCAAGCCGCGATTTCACCGCCCCCTGCCCGGCCACGTAATCCAGTTTCTGCTGAACGTAATCCGGCCCGTGTTCGGTGATCCACTGCCGCGCCAGACGGTCTGACACGCCCTGCCCGCGCAGCGCCTTATAGACCGGTTGCTGGCGCAGCCCGTCGCTGTCGTCGATCTGGAACATCGCCATCTGCGGATTTTCACGGATCAGGAAACGGATTTCGCTGACCGCGCGGCCTTTTTTGCGGGTCTGCGGCTCGATGATGATATCGGAGGATTTATTGACCTCGGCCACCGCCGGTTTGATGATCTTGGCGTTGAGATGTTTGAAACTCTCGTAATAGGCGGAGCCATCCACCCCCATCAGCTTGCGAAAGATATCGAGCCCCCACCAGCCGGTCGATCCGGTGCGCACAAAACGATAGCAGTTTTCATAAAGCGCCAGCCCGTGACCGGAGCTGAAATTGCGCTGAATCTTGACGTTGATCAGGGCAAAGATCTTGGGGTCGTGCAGTTTCTTGGCCAGCTCCGGCGAATAGGCATATTCGCAGATCCCATTCTTCAGCTTGGCAAAGCTGAGCAGCGAGGAGACGCCCCATTCCTGATGGCCCTGTTCGTCCAGCATGTCCCATTCGGCAACGGTTTCGGCCAGCGCCCGCAGGCTGGCGCGCAGACTGTCGATATCGTTGGAATTATACCCCACCATCATCGCCAGAGTGCGCGCGTCGATGGTATGGCTGCGCGCCGAGGTCAGCGTGTCATAGGCATTGAGCAGCAGCACATTCGACAGCTTGCGCTGCAACAGCGTCAGCTTGCCGCTGATATGGATCGCGGCGACATTCTTCTTGACCGTTTCGCGGGTCAACGCGCCGGTCAGCCGCTCTGTGTCAAAGCCGGGCTCTGCCATGGAATCACTGCCTGTCATCATGGGCCTCAATTGCGCCATACCCTGCCACAAAAGGAACCTATGCGACAACCGCACATGGGTTCCTTTGTTATTACGTCGGCCGACATTTGTCTTTGGCACCGGTTCCGGGCAGCGGCCACCGCCACGCCGAAAGGGACCCGTTCACGGGATCAATCGTGGCAAATGACGCCCTGTTGCGAATCGCGGCGATGCCCCATGATCGCATGATCCGACCCGCCGTTGCGCCGCAGAGGCCCAGAGCGCGCGCTGGGGGCGCAACAGGGATTTCCGCCAATCAGTGTCAAAAATGGCGCAACAGGCTCTGTTTTATGGCTGTCATTCGGTCTAGCATCGGGCTGGCAACACCTCTGACACCGGACTACCGCTGTGCAGCGCCATCCTGAGAATCGGCGCCTTTTGCCCCGCTTTCAGGCGCCTGTTATCCCGCATACGGGTCCCTTTCATCCCGTGTTCAGGTGCCTCTTGTACCGGATGCGGGTCCCCAAACTGGGGTAACTGACTGTAATTGAATGTTAAACCGGAACCAAAGACTCTAAAGATTCTAAAAAATATAAACGTTTAGCTGTCATCTATTTTTGAGTTTTCCAAGGAAAAGCCGAACGTTTCGCGGCGAAACCGGGCCGAGGTGGATTGAAGCACCTGCAAAAATTGCCCTTGCGGGTCCATATGACCTAGGCAGCCTGCAAGATGTTCCCTATTCTCTGGCATATAAGCGCAAATAGAAAACACGCGCGATAACACGCATCCACATGCACCGAGATCGAGCCGCAACATGACATCGCCTCCCCTGCCCCCGTATTTCAATCTGGATCCCAAACAGGCCGCCGCCAAACTGCCGGATCCGATCCAGACCACACGGTTCGCCAAGGCCGCCGCCATGTGCACCAAAGGGCGCGAGGATCTGGCCCGGCGCGGCTATGCGCCCGACGGCGAAAAACGGCTGCGTAAATTCTCCACCTGGGAGATCACCCGCTATCTGATCCCGGTCGCGCCACAGCATCTGCGCCGGGTGTTGAAGAACCACCCCGACCTGCCGCAGGGCGAGGGAGAAGGCGGCTCCAAATGGTTCACTCTGGAGGAGGTGCTGGCGCTGCGGCGGCATTTTGCCTCCGAAGGGATCTCGACAAAGGAATATCTGCCCTACCGGCCCAAGGGCGTGCCGGCCAAGGTGACGGCGGTAGCCAATTTCAAAGGCGGCGTTGGCAAGACCTCGACGGCGGCGCATCTGGCAATGTCGGCTGCGCTGGATGGCTACAAGGTGCTGGTCATTGATCTGGACAGCCAGGGGTCGATGACCTCAATCCTTGGCGGCAAGGTTGAGGACGAATGGTCCACCGTCTTTCCGCTGATCGCCAAGGATTACGCCAAATCCGTGGTTGCGGAAAACGCCGTGCGCGCCGCCGCCGGAGAGCCGGAACTGCCGCTGGATGAGACATTGAACGAGGCGCTGCGGGTTTCGTCGCGAAACGTCATCCAGAAAACCCATTGGTCGAATATTGATCTGATCGGCGCGCAGCTGAACCTGTATTGGGCAGAGTTCCAGATTCCGGTCTGGCGCATGGGGCTGCGCAGCTGGCCGCTGTGGGATGCGCTGAGCAACTTCCTCGAGCAGGAGGGCATTCTGGACGATTACGATATCGTCTTCCTCGACACCCCCCCGGCGCTTGGCTATCTGACCATCAACGCGCTGGCGGCGGCGGATATCCTGCTGGTGCCGCTGGGGGCATCGTTTCTGGAGTTTGACTCGACGGGGCGGTTTTTCGACATGCTCTATTCCACCTTCGCCTCCATCGAGGAGGGCGAGAATATGGCACAGCGCGCGGCGGGTTTGCCGGAAATTAAATTTGAATGGGATGTAGTGAGGGCGCTGATCACGCGCTTTGACGCCAGTCAGCAGACGGACATGGCGAATGTGATCCAGGCCTATTTCGGAGATTTCATGAACGCCTACCGTCAGGATGTCACCGCCCTTGTTGGGCAGGCGGGAGAACAGGTGAATGGGATCTACGAAGCAGACTATCGCGACTTCAACCGCGATACCTATGTACGCGGTCGCGAAACCTTTGATCGGACCTATGCGGAGTTCAAGGAGCTGCTCATCGGCAGCTGGTGGCGTGACACCCAGATGGAAGAGGCGGAGTAACATGGCAAAACGCAGACGGCTGAGCGCCCCCGACGCATCCGAAATCGAAGCCATCGAGGAAGGTTTCGCCGCGAAACCCGGCATCAACCCCTTTGACCCGGCGCCCGGTGGCGTCCCGGCCAGCGCGCCGCCGATTGCCAAGGTCTCGGCCGAGGCGGCACAGCTGCGCGGGATGGCGGCGGTGGCGGACCGGGTCGAGATGGCCCGCGACAAGGCAGACGCCGAACGCTGGCGCGCGGCTGAGACTGCCGGGGAAACCGTGCTGCGCATTCCGCTGACCGAGATTGACCGCGACTATCTGCGCCGCGACCGGATGCAGATCGACGAGGAGGAGCTGGACGAGCTGATCAGTTCTATCCGCGCCCATGGTCTGCGCAGCCCGGTTGAGGTGATCGCGCTGGACGATGGCTTTGGTCTGGTGTCGGGCTTTCGCCGTCTGGAAGCCTATGCGCGGCTGAACCGGAGCGAAGACGGGTTTGCCGAGATCCCCGCGTTTCTGCGGCGGGGCGCGGACAGTGCGGGCGCCTATGTGGCGATGATCGAGGAAAACGAGCTGCGCGCCAATCTGACGCCCTATGAACGCGGGCGCATTGCGGTGCTGGTGGCGGGGCAGGGGGTGTTTGCCTCGGTCGAGGCCGCGGTTGAGGCGCTGTTTGCGGCGGCGTCAAAGGCGAAACGCTCCAAGGTGCGCAGCTTTGCCGCCGTGCATGAGGGGCTGGGCGATCTGCTGCGCTATCCCAATGCGCTGTCGGAGAAGGCCGGGCTGAAACTGGCGGCGGCGCTGCGGTCGGGCGGGCAGGGCGCCCTGCGTGCCGCGCTGGCCGGGGCGGATCCGGCGGATGAGCGGGCCGAATGGCGGCTTCTGGAAACCGCGCTGTCGGATATGGACCCGGTGGCGGAGGCCAAGCCGCGTGGCGGGCGCCCCCGGCAGGTCACCCGGCTGGCCGCGCGGCGGCTGCAATCGGGAGGGGACCTGTCGGCTGAGGTGGCGCCGACGGCGGTGCGAATCGACCTCAAGGGCCGCAGCCTCGACCCCGCGCAGGTGGAGGCCCTGCTGGCATTGATCGAGGACACCCTGGACTGAGGGCTGCCCGGAATGGCCACTCACCCGTCTGTTCTGTTCGCCCCAGCTGTCGACCTCGGCGGCTGGGGTGCTTTTTACGGGGATTAATGGGTAAAACTGTAGGTACCGTCCCGTTTTAACGATAGGTTCAGACATTTTTGGCCAGATGGGTGGCTTGAGGGGTATGCACAGCGGGACGGCACTTGCAGGTACTATTTTCATTCACGATACGGCGCCTGGCGGTATTGCTGTTCTTCGCTCTCGTCGGTGTTCCGACTTTGGCCAGCATGGGGCAGGCCGAACCGATCCGGATGACCTATGAGGAATACCCGCCCTATTCCTTTACCGATATTGACGGATATCCAAAGGGCGTGTCGATCGACCTGATGCGCCATATCGCCAGCGCGGCGGGGCGGGAGGTCGTGTTTCAGCCCAACACAAACCCGGCCGGTATGCTGGATGAGCTGCGTCTGGGCCGGGCGGATGTGACATCGCTTCTGGCGCTGACGCCGGAGCGGTTGAGCGCCGGGCTGGCCACGCGCACGCTTGGATCGTTTGAGATGCGGGCCTTTGTCCGCAAGAGCGATCAGCTCTACGAGCTGGATGATCTCGCTGGAATGGATATCGGCGTGGTCAGCGGCAGTTTCGCCGTTGACGGTGCCCGCCAGATCCCCTTCACCGAGATGGTCGAATTTGCCTCGATGGACACCCAGATACTGCCGTTTCTGACCGGTGAGATTGATGTGGTGGTGTCAGGCCACAACAGTTTCCTGCGGCGGCTGCGTATGGCTGAGGTTGACGACCATGTCCGGGTGCTGTCACCGCCGCTGGTCAGCAGCCCCTATGGGTTCCTGGTGGCGCCGGGGCAGGAGGCGCTGCGCGATGAGCTGGACGCCGCCATCGCCGCAAGTGTTGACGCCAACTTGCTGCGCGATCTGGACAAGAAATGGTTTGGCCAGTCACGCACGATCTGGGACAATATTCTGGTGCGCTGGGGCCTGCTGATCGGTGCCGTTCTGGTGGCGGTCATCCTGACGCTGGGCTATTGGTTCCATTATTATCGCAACAAATCCAATCAGTTGCTGAGAGATCGCGCTGGCGACCAACTGCTGGTTGAGGCACTGGATGAGGTGGCTGCGGCCATCGTGATCTATGATCACAACCTGCGGGCGGTGCATTGGAACCATGGGTTTGAACTGATCTTTCCCGGCATGGTGGCGGCCCTGAAAAAGGGCGCGACGATGCAGCAGATGATCGTGAAATCCTATATGGATGGCACCATCGAAAACCCCTACACCGATGCGCAGATTGCATCCCTTGTTGATCAGGTTGTTGAGGATCTGCAGCGTGGAAGATCCGAGCCACGGACAGTGCGCGCGACGGATGGCCGGGTGTTTCAGGCCCGTGATGTCAAGCTGGGGCCCCGGCATTTTGCCTCCCTGCGGGTGGATGTGACCCGCTTGCAGGAACAGCAGGATCTGATTGCCGCGCAGGCCCGGTCGCTGGAGGTGGTCAATGAGGATCTGCGCACCTTCTCCGCCATTGCGGCACATGATCTGAAGGCGCCTTTGTTCAGCCTGCTCAACCTGATTGATTTTGTGGCCGAGGACATGCAGGAAGCCGGGATAGATCTGCCCGACGGCGTCCGCTCCAACTGGGTTGAAATGGAACGCCTGTCGCAGCGGATGATGCAGCTGGTGCAGGATCTGCTGGTCTATTCCACCACCCATAGCGAGAGCCATCAGGCGGAGGTGATCGAGCCATCGCAGCGCCTGCATGAGGTGCTGGAACTGGCCGGACCGCGCGCCGGTTTCGAGGTGATCATCGAAGCGGGGATGCCGGAACTACAGGTCAATCCGATCGCCTTTGACATGGTGATGCGCAACCTGATCGCCAACGCCTTTCAGCATCACGACCGGGAACGCGGCCATCTGGTGCTGAGCGCGAAAACCGGTCCCGATGCGGTGACGATCTCGGTGCGCGACGATGGTCCGGGCATCCCGGAGGAACACCGCGAGCGGATCTTTGCCCCGTTCCACCGGCTGTCCTCCTCGACCGAAGGCAGCGGGCTGGGGCTGGCGTTTATCAAGAAAACCGTGGAGAGCTGGGGCGGAACCGTGCAGGTTTCGGCGGCCCAGCCTCGTGGTGCGGTCTTTGAGGTGAGTTTTCCTCGCCCCCTCGCGAAGGGTGACGCCGCGCCGAAGCAGCTTGTCGGCTAGACCTGTTCCGGGCCAGCTGCGCGCTTGGGATCCATAAATCCAGACTCTAACAAGGGCATTACAGACCAATCCCTGCGGTTGCATTGACTCTTCTTCCGCGGGCTGGCTACACACGGGCTGACACCTGATCGGCCCGGCCTGCGTGCGGCGGCTGCATTAAGGACAAAATTGGGACAAAACAAAGACAAACACCCCGTTAATTATGGTCTTAAGGGCAACCTTATTGTGACATCGGGGCTGGGGCGGCCTGTTATGGGCCGCGGGTTGTGATCCGGCGACCCCAAGGCGGAGTTTGACGATGACAGAACCGCAGACCATCTCTGGCGTGCCCGGCTCCACATCTGGAGGCGGGGCAGGAGATCTGACGGTTGCGCTGCATATCGGGGCACCGTTCACCGATGAGGATCAGCTGATCTGGTCGCTGCGCCGGGATTCGGCGCGGCTGTTGCAGGATGGCGTGCTGGTGCGCCGACCGGGAACCTATCTGAAAGACCTGACCGATCTGAAGGGCCGCGCCGCAAAGGAGGGGGTCAGCGACGAGGCGTGCGAAGACTTTCTCGAGGGGGTTCTGCGCGACGCGGATCCGGCGCGGGTGGTGCTGTCGATGTCGGCGATTCTGGGCGTGCCGGCCTGGATGCTGAATGATGGGCGGCTTTACCGCAATGCCGGTGCCAATACCGCCGCGCTGCGGGCGGTGTTTGCCGATCATCGCTGCGAGTTTTTCCTGGGTCTGCGCAATCCGGCGACGCTGGTGCCGGCCGGGTTTGCCGCGCAGTCGCAGAAGGATTGGTACGGGTTTGCCGGGGATACCGACCTGATGGAGCTGCGCTGGTCAGAGGTGGTCGGCGATATCCTGACCGCAAATCCCGATTGCGCGATCACCGTCTGGTGCAATGAGGAAACGCCGGTGGTCTGGCCGCAGGTACTGGGACATGTCACCGGGTTGGGCGCGGGCTACCGGTTCACCGGTGAGACGGATATTCTGCGTCAGGCGATGACGGAGGAAGGCACCCGGCGGCTGGAGGCCTATCTGGCCGAGCGTCCGAAGCTGTCGGAACAGCAGCGCAATCAGGTGCGCGAGCTGTTCCTGTCCTATTTCCACGCGGAGGATGCGGTGGAAGAGGAAATTGACCTGCCGGGCTGGTCGCAGGGATTCGTCGATGAGATGACAGAGCGCTATTTCGCGGATATCGATCTGATCCGCAGCCTGCCCGGCGTGACCGTTATCGACTGAGCCTTTGACCTGTGCGAACGGCAGGTCCGGCCCGCTGCGATGCTCAGCTGTCGTGGGCGGAGGCCCGCATCCGGCCCAGATGTTCGTCCCATCCCTTGTCCAGCGCCAGCAACAGGTCAAAGGCCTCGACCCCCTGTGGCAGGCCGGTGTGGGTCAGCGACAGATTGGTGCCGCCGGGCACCTCCTCTAGCGTCCAGGAGACGGTGCTGGTGCCATCGCCCATCGGCGCGATGGTGAAGCTGTAGTCAAGGCGGGTGAAGGGCTCCGCCAGCAGCACCTCGCCCCACATCAGCCGCTTGCCGCTTTCGGTGCCGAACATCTCATAGGGGCCTTCGACCAGTGGGTTCTGGGGTTTGTGGAACCAGATCGCCAGTTTCTCCGGCTCTGTCAGATAGGCCCAGACCTGGGCCGGGGTGGCCCGCAGATAGATGGATTTGCGCAGGATCGTATCGGTCATTGGATGTCCTTTTCGATTTCGGATTTGAGCGTCGCAAGGCGGTCGTCCCAGAAGGCATCAAAGAAGCCGAACCAGTCGAACACCTGCCGCAGCCCATCCGGGTTGAGGTGATTGAGCCGGGCGCGGCCCTCGGTCTGGACCGAGATCAGATTGCCCTCGTCCAGAATGGTGAGATGTTTCTTCACTGCGGCGCGGGTCATCTGAAAATTCTCCGCAACCTCGGCGATGGTGAGGCTGTCCTGCGCCAGCAGCCGGAGGATCTGGCGGCGTGTCGGATCCGCCAGGGCGCGAAAGGCCAGTTGCTCCGGCTGCTGGTGGTTCTGCTGGTCCGGCGTCTGCTGTGACATGGCGGTATCTGCTCCTTATATGATACCGTTTGGTATCCTTTTAATATGATACCTTATGGTTTCACGTCAAGCCTGATTCTGCGGCATCGCGCCGGACCCCCGCTGATCGGGGGCAAAACCGTGCTGTCCGGCGTCCTGTCCTGCCGGGACGGGCAGTCTGGCGTCCTTTCCGGCCCGGTTGGACGACGGGGCTGCGGGGCTCTGGCTAGGGTCAGGGCGAGGCGGCGGATGGCCTGCCCTCTACAGCCCTGCTGTTGCGCAACCGGAATATCTGACCAGAGAGAGACCCCGCCATGCTCAGACCTTCGTTTCAGTCCCGTTATCTGACCTCTGCGCTGCGGCGGTATCGGCGCGCCGTGCCGCTGCTGCCGGTGGTGTTCTGCATCGCACTGGGGTTTGCCATCGGGGCCACCCCTGCGACCAGCGCCGGAACCGGCAGCGATGATATCCAGCCGCGCGACGGGCATTGGCTGGCGCTGATGCAGTTCCGGTCGGTCAGCGGCTGTTCGGCGACGCTGCGGCGCGAGATCGAGTCCGATGCAAAGGATGAGGTGCTTTATTCCAAGCCCCTGCATTTTTCCAAACCACTGGATCTGAACCAGCTCAATGCGGCCTGGGAGGTAGATATCAACTGGACCCGCACCAGCCCCAACCGCTGGGAAGGGGTGATGACCGAGGTCGAGCGCACCCTGTTCGGCAAGGTCACCACCGTGACCGAGTTGCAGACACGGGTGATTTCGGAGGGGCTGATTGATCAGAAGGCAGTGGCCACGATCAGCTTTCCGCCGCGCATGGTCCGGCAGATCGGTTCAGCCGAGCCTTGCGTGGTCCATGCCGATATCACCCACCGGCTGCGCTGATCCGCAGCTGGTCAGCATCGCTCGCGCCTGACGAGGGCGCGCCGGGGCGTCCCGAAACCCATACCCAAGACCTAAAACACGATCTGAAAAAGGATAAGACCATGAATTTTTATCGCAGCGCCGCTCTTGTGACCGCGTGTAGTCTGGCGGGCGCATCTGGCGCCGCCGCCGAGGGGCTGTTTTCCAACGGCCAGTTTACCCTCGGGCTGGGGGCGTTTGCCTCCTCCGACCTTTACAAGGGCGAAAGCACCGAAGCCGCCGCCCTGCCGTTTGTGTCCTATGACAGCGACCGGCTGCATCTGGGCTGGGACGGGGTCGCCTATCATATTCTGAACAGCGAGGACCTGCAGGTTTCGGTGCGCGTGGGTGCGGGCGAAAAGCCGGATTACCCGGAGAACAAGCCGCTGTTTGCCGGGCTGAAGCGCAGCACACCGATCGAGGCGGGATTTGACATGACCTATCGTTTTGACGGGTTCTATGTGGCGGGCAGCGCGATGGTGGATGTCTCCAACGAGCATGACGGCTATCACGCGGAGGCCAAATTCGGGACCGAGTTCCAGATGGGCCAGCTGGGTGTCGATATTGGCGCCGGGGCGCGGATGCGCGACGGCAAGCTGAACAACTTCCTTTACGGGGTGTCCGCCAGCGAGGCGAACGCGCAGCGGGCCGCCTATGATGTTGGCTCCACCACCGAGCCGTTTGTGGATATGACCATGGTCTACCCGATCAGCGACACGTTGTCGGTGCTGGGGACGGTGAATTATCAGCTGATCGACAAGAAGGTTCACGACAGCCCGCTGACCAATACCAAGGACAGCTATTCGGTCGGGCTTGGCCTGATCTACAGCTTCTGATCCATGGCGTTTCCGCTTCACTCGAAACCGCGGGGCAGGGCAGGGGAGGCGCGGCGGAAGACCGCGCCGCCAACCGGCCCCGCTGCCGCCGTGCCGCCGCTCTCTGCCGTTACCGGGGCCGCTCCAGCGGCGCCGGTTGAGCTGGTGTTTGTCAGCGATGCCAGGGCGACATGGCCGCCACTGCTGGCGGCGGCGATCTATCTGGGGCTGGTGGTCTGGATGCTGGTCGGGCTGTTCTGGCCCGCCGCCCCGCTGCCGCCGCCAGATGGTGGGAATTCCTCCGTAACAGAGCCTGTTTCTGTCGCTGTGCAGCTGTCACAGGCGGCGCCGGTGACACGGCTGCTGCACGCCGAGGGGCATAGCAGGGCTGACCGGGACGTCACCCTGCGGGCGGAGATGTCGGGCCATGTGGCCACCGTTGCGGTGGCGAAGGGCGCACGGGTTGCGCAGGGGCAGATCCTCGCCACCTTGCAGGCGGGTCCCCGGCAGGCGGCGCTGGCGCGGGCGGAGGCCTCGCAATTGCGGGCCGAACGCGAGTACACGCGCGCGGCGGCGCTGCATCAGCGGGGATCGACCACCGATCAGCGGCTGAGCGAGGCGCGCGAGGCGCTGGCCGTGGCCAAGGCGGATCTGGCCGCGGCCCGGCAATCTCTGGCGGAAACGCAGCTGACCGCGCCCTTTGCCGGGCATCTCGAAGCCTTGGACCTCATCCCCGGTGCCTATGTGCAGGAGGGGGCCGAGGTGGCGCGGGTGGTGGCGCTGGATCCGCTGCGGGTGGTGTTTCAGGTGCCCCAGCACCAGCGCGCCTCCCTGACCGAAGGGGCCATCGCGCAGGTCCGGTTTCTGGACGGGCGCAGCGCCGAGGGGCGGCTGAGTTTTCTGGGGCAGAGTGCGGCGGCAGAGACCCGCAGCTTCACCGCCGAGCTGACGCTGGCCAATCCGGCGGAGCGCAGCGCTGCGATCCCGGCCGGGGTCAGCGCCCGGATCGAGGTGCCGCTGGATCAGGTCCAGGCGCATTTCCTGTCACCGGCGCTGCTCTCGCTGGATATGGCGGGGGGGCTGGGCGTCAAATCTGTCGATGACACCGACCGTGTGGTCTTTACCCCGGTGGAGATCGTCCAGTCAGCGCGCGACGGCGCCGGTGTCTGGGTCAGCGGCCTGCCGGATCAGCTGCGGCTGATCACCGTCGGACAGGGTTTTGTCAGCGCAGGCGAACGGGTGCGGCCCGGCGGCGATGGCAACGGCGCGGCGGATCCGTCGTGAACGGCATATTGGCGGTGATCTTTTCCCGCAGCCGCGCGGTGATCCTGATCTTTGCGGCGCTGCTCTGCGCCGGGGCCTATGCCTATGTCAGCATCCCCAAGGAGAGCAATCCCGACATTCCGATCCCCTTTGTCTATGTCAGCACCAGCCTGTCGGGGATATCGCCGCGTGACAGTGAGCGGCTGCTGGTAAAGCCGCTGGAAACCGCGCTGAGCGGGCTGGCGGATCTGAAGGAGATGAAGGGTCACGCCTATGAGGGCTATGCCAGCGTGACGCTGGAATTCGAGGCAGGTGCTGATGTGGCAGAGGCGCTGGACCGGGTGCGGGTGGCGGTGGATCAGGTCCGCCCGGACCTGCCGGAGGCCGCCACCGAACCGGTTGTGATCGAGATCAACACGGCGCTGTTTCCGGTGCTGACCACGGTGCTGTCCGGGTCGGTGCCGGAGCGCAGCCTGAACCGCATGGCGCGCGAGCTGAAGGCACGGCTGGAGGCGGTTTCAGGCATATTGGAGGTCGATATCGGCGGCGGTCGTTCGGATCTGCTGGAGGTGCTGATCGACCCGGTTGCCTTTGCCACCTATGGGCTGTCCTTCGAGGCGCTGGTGGGACAGATCAACCGCAACAATGCGATGATTGCCGCCGGAACCATCGACGGTGCCGCCGGGCGGTTTGTGCTGAAGGTGCCGGGGCTGGTCGATGGGGCGCAGGATCTGATGCAGATGCCGGTGAAGGTGCAGGGCGGTGCGGTGGTGACCCTTGGCGATATCGCGGTGGTGCGGCGGCGGTTCGAGGATCCGCGCAGCTTTGCCCGGATCAACGGCCAGCCGGCGCTGACGCTGGATATCACCAAACGCAGCGGCGCCAATATCATCGAGACGGTGGCGGCGGCAAAGGCGGTGATCGCAGCGGCGCGGCAGGAGTGGCCGCAGAGCGTCAAGATCGACTATCTGCTGGATGAGAGCCGCGAGGTGGAGACCATGCTGGGCGATCTGGAGGCCAATGTGGTGGCGGCCATCGTGCTGGTGATGCTGGTGGTGATCTATGCGCTGGGGCTGCGCGCGGCGCTGCTGGTTGGCCTGTCGATACCGGGCGCGTTCCTGGCTGGTGTGGCGCTGCTCTGGGCGATGGGGATCACGATGAACATCGTTGTGCTGTTCTCGCTGATCCTGGTGGTCGGAATGCTGGTGGACGGCGCCATTGTCACCACTGAACTGGCGGATCGCCATTTGCAGGAGGGCGCGACCCCGGCGCAGGCCTATCGCGCGGCGGCGGGGCGGATGGCGGGGCCGCTGATCTCCTCGACCGCGACCACGCTGAGCGTGTTTGTGCCGCTGCTGTTCTGGACCGGCACCACCGGTGAGTTCATGAAATTCCTGCCGATCACCGTCATCGTGACTCTGGCGGCATCGCTGCTGATGGCGCTGGTGTTCATCCCGGTTCTGGGGGGCGTGATCGCGCGGCGGTCGCCGCAGACGGCGGCGGCGAAACGGGCGTTGCATGCGGCGGAATATGGTGATCCGCGCCTTGGCCGTGGGACGGCGGGGCTATATGCGCGGATGCTGGCGCGCGCACTGCTGTTTCCGGGCACCACCGTTCTGCTGAGCCTTGCGCTGTTGATCGCGACCTTTGGCCTATATGGGACATTCGGCGCGGGGCTGAGCTTTTTCCCCAAGATAGAGCCTGAATTCATGCAGGTTCAGCTGCGTGCACGGGACAATTTTTCGATCCATGAACGCGATGCGCTGGTGCGGGTGGTGGAGGATCAGCTGCTGCGCCGCGATGGGATTGCCAGCGTCTATGCGGTGGCCTCGCTTGGCGGGGGTGATGATCTGGACCTTATCGGCACCATTCAGCTGGAGCTGGATCCCTGGGACCAGCGCCCGCCCGCAGCGGAGATTGGCGCCGGGATCCGTGCCGAGGTGGCGGCTCTGCCGGGGGTCGAGGTGCGGGTGGAAACCGAGGATGACGGGCCAAGCGCGGCCAAGCCGCTGGATCTGCATGTCACCGCCCGGGACCCCTCCGCGGCCGAGGCGGCGGTGGCCCGGATCCGCGAGATCATGGGCGGGATTGGCGGGTTCACCGATGTTGCCGACAGCCGCGCCCTGCCGGGGGTGGAATGGCGCATCGAGATCGACCGCGCCGAGGCCGCGCGCTATGGCGCGGACCTCAACCTTGTGGGGCAGGCGGTGCAATTGCTGACCCATGGTGTGACCGTGACCACATTCCGGCCCGATGACGTGGCGGAGTCGGTGGATGTGCGGGTGCGTTTTCCGGCGGCGGATCGCAGCTTTGACCGTTTGCGGCAGCTTCAGGTTCCGACCAGCGCGGGGCTGGTGCCGATTGCTAATTTCACACGCTTTGCACCGGTGCCGCGCTCCGGCGCGATCGAGCGGCGGGACCAGTCGCGGGTGCTGACGCTCTCGGCCAATGTGGCGCCGGGGCTGCTGGCGGATGCGCAGATTGAACGGCTGCGCCAGGCGATGGTGGTGGCGGATCTGCGCGATGGTGTCAGTTGGCGGTTCAAGGGCGAGGCAGAGGAGCAGGATGCGGCGATGCGGTTCCTGATCCTTGCCTTTGTGACGGCGGTTGTGCTGATGGCGGTGATCCTAATCGCGCAGTTCAACAGTTTCTATCAGGCGGCGGTGGTGATGTCGGCGATTGTCTTTTCCATCGCCGGGGTGCTCCTTGGGCTGCTGTTGGCGGGGCGGCCGTTTGGTGTGGTGATGGGCGGCATCGGGGTGATTGCGCTGGCGGGTATCGTGGTCAACACCAATATCGTGCTGATCGACACCTATAATGCGCAGCGGCAGGCCGGCCAGTCGCCTCATGAGGCGGCGCTGCGCGCAGGGGCGCTGCGGCTGCGGCCGGTGGTGCTGACGGCGCTGACAACGGTGCTGGGGCTGATGCCGATGGTCCTGGGGATGAAGCTGGATCTGCTGGCGGGCAGCATGGTGTTTGGCGCGCCGTCCAGCCAGTGGTGGACCGAGCTGTCGACAACCATCGCGGGCGGGCTGGTGGCGGCAACGCTGCTGACGCTGCTGGTGACCCCGGCGATGCTGGTGCTGGGCGCGCGCGGCCGCAGCTGGCGGGGTCAGCGGGCGACGGGTGGCTGAGAGCGGTGGCGGCAGGCCACCGGCCAGCTGCTGCCCCGTCGTCGGCGTCAGGTCGATGGGGCGGCGCTGCCGCGGGCGGCACGCAGCGCAGAGGGGGTGGTGTTCATCTCGCGCTTGAAGGCGTTGTAAAAGGACGAACGCGAATTGAACCCGACATCATGGGCGATCACCAGAATGGTCTCATCGCTGTCATGCAGCTGTTTCACCGCATCCTGAATGCGCCATTTGTTGACGTAATCAAAGAAATTCGACTGAAGCGTCATATTCAGCGTCTGCGAGACGTAGTTGGAGGTGACGCTGATATGTTTGGCCAGATCCCAGAGCGACAGGTTGGGATCGCGGTAGAGCATATCCTTGGTCATGGCGCGTTCGATCTTGGCCGCGATACGGGCCGCGTGATCGTCGGTGAGCGCGGAGCGTTCGTATTTTGCGGCGGCCAGTTCCCGCTCGGCGGGCGGCTGCGTGTCGCCGCGCGGTTTCGGCATCAGCCCCGGCTGCTGGCGCACGCCCCAGACGCCGATCACCCAGGTGATGGCGAGGCTGGACAGGCCATTGGTCAGGTCGGAGGCTTCGCTGAACAGGATGAACAGCTCAAGACCAAAGAGGTCGGCCAGAATCTCGGCGACACTGAGCAGGAGATAGGCGGAGACCGTGGTGGTGATCCACCAGACCCAGGTCAGCTCGCGGTCCTCGGTGGTGGCAAACAGATCCTTCAGGCGCGTGCGATATCGCGACAACATCCGCATGATCAGCCCCAGGTAGATGGCGACCTGGCAGTAAAACAGCACTTCGACCAGCTGGAAGTAGATCAGGATCGCCTGAATATACTGGCTGAGGTCCGCGAACTCCAAATCATTCTGGGCGAACAGGGATTTCGGGATGGTCCAGAACAACACCACCATGCTGATCGCCAGCAGGATGGGCACCGCGTGCCAGAACCTTTGTGTGACCGGGGGGCCGTCATCCTCGGAGGTGAGACCGCGCACGTAGAGCCAGAGCAGCAGCGGCTGGGCAAACACGGCGGGCACATGCAGGCTGTTGAAGCGCGCGACAAGATAATCATAGGCGTCATCGGTGACCACCAGATCAAGGATGCCGAGCATTTCGGTAACGGATTGAGTGATGAAGAACAGCGCCAGCGGCACATAGACGCGCTGATGGCGTTGGTGCAGCAGCAGCTGATTGGTGCAGAACAGCGCCATGCCGAGGTGAAAGGCCGACAATGCCAGCAGGTATTTATCGTCCACCATCACGCGCCCGATCCTGAAATTCTCTATCTGGCCTTTAGCAGTGGGCTGCGCTGATGGACAGATCTGCGGGCGGTCTGGCTGTCCTTTCCAGCAGGGAAGAACGCCGGACAGGGGGCAGGGGCGGCTTTTGACCCTAGGGGCCGGGCCTCGCGGAGGGCCGGATCCTGGCGAGCACGCCGATCGCCTCGACCCGGTTGCGGACGTTCAGTTTGCGGTAGATCGAATTGGCGTATTCCGAGACCGTATGGGGCGAAATCTTGCAGATTGCCGCGCATTCCTTGGTGGTCAGCCCCTGGCTGAACAGATAGAGCACCTCGCGTTCGCGCGGGCTGAGCCGGGTCAGCGCCTCCGATTGCGGTGCGATCAGGGACCGGTTGAACGCGGCCTCTGCCGGGGCCTCGGCGGGGGGCTGTTCCGGGGCCGCCGCCGCGGGCTGTCGCAGCTCCTCCATGCGGCGATGGATGATCATGCAGAGAAAGCGCAGGCTGTCGGTCTTGCCCGCGACATGGGCGAGAAAATCGGCCCGGGTCAGACTGGTGCCGATGTTGAAACCGCCGAACCGGTCGGAACCTTGCAGCCGAACCGGGATGGCAATGCCAGCGCGAAACCCGCTCTTGACCGAGGCGTCGCGGATGAAGGCGGTTTCCGCAGCGGCCAGATAGGGGTGATCGGCCAGAAATTCCGCCCCGGTGAACTGCGGCTCGTAGCTGTTGCAGCAGTGATCCAGAAACGGATCCCGATGGCTGGGCAGTTGCTGGTAGATATCGGGCAGGTTGGTCTGGATATGTGGATGACTGCGGTCGCCGTCCACGGTCAGGTAGATGGCGTAGTCAAATCCCATCGCAGCAAAGACCTGCAAGCTCTGCGCCCAAAGCTCGGCGATGCTGGTGCAGCGTTCCAGACTGTCGATATCAGTCCAATCCACGACGATACCCCCTAATGTTAAGGGATAACACCTGCGGTGCCGCATTGCTAGCGTGGCCGAGGCGCCGGGGATACGGCCATGTCTCTCCTCGGATATGTTGGGCATGGCTGTGGTCCGGCGCTGGTGGCCTGTTGTGAGTGCGGGGCATCTGAGTGTTTTTGACCGCCGCGGATCCGGTGTGAGGCCGATGCGGGGCGGCGAAGACAGCATAGCCTGATGGGCCTGGCCGAACGTCGCATTACCGCATGTCGTATTGGCCGGGGGAGGCGCAGGGTGAGGCCGAATTGATCGATCCTCGCTGCTGCCGGGGCCGTGGCATCGCTTGCCGGGGGGCAAGGCCACGGTCGTCGGCGGCGCCATTTGACCCGCGTCAGCCAGAGGGCGGGCGGTGACTTGATTAGCGCCGCTATTCAGATCATAATAAGCCAAATTTTGATCCGATTAAGGGTGCTTATCACATCATGCCGCATATCTGGCAGTCTCCGTCCTGGCCGCGCTTTGGCTATGATCCGGCACATATCGAACCCGAACTGGCCCGCGCGGCCGAGGCGGTGGGCGAGGTGACGGGGCTTGTCCACGGGCTGACCCCGCAGGAGCGCGAGGAGATGCTGCTGCGCCAGATCGTGCAGGAGGCGATGGCCTCCTTTGGAATCGAAGGCGTGGCACTGGATGCCAGCGAGATCGAAGCCTCGGTTGTGGCTTCGCTGCGCCATCGCGACAGGGCGGCGATCTCGCGGCGCTCGGATGCGGTGGCGGAGCTGATGCTGGCGGCGCGCCGGGCCGATCAGCCGCTGGACAGCGCGCAGATCCTGACTTGGCACCGGTTGCTGTTCACCGGCATGGAGGTGGAGGACCTCGGCCGCTGGCGGCGCTTTGAGATGGAGATCGTGCGCTCCGCGACGGCGGGTCCGGGGGATGTGCTCTATAAGGCGCCGCCGCCGGATCGGCTGGAGGCGGAGATGGCGCAGTTTCTCGACTGGGTGAATGCCGATCAGGGAATGCCAGTTGCGGTGAAGGCGGCGCTGGCGCATCTGTGGTTTGAATCCATTCACCCGCTGTCAGATGGCAATGGCCGTATTGGCCGCGCCCTGATCGAACATGTGTTTGCCCGCAACCGCGCGTTGCCGTTTTCGCTGTCGCGACAGGTGGAACGGGACAAGAAAGCCTATTATGCCGCCCTGCAGGCAGGGCGCAAAGAGGGCGCGACTGGCATGATTGACGCCACCGAATTTGTGCTCTGGTTTCTGCGCACGCTGACACGGGCGGCGGCTTCGGCCCGCGATGAGGCGGGGTTTATTCTGCGCCGCAACCAGTTCTTTCTGCGCTACGGACCGGTGTTGAATGATCGCCAGAGCCATGCGCTGCGTCTGCTGTTTGAGCAGGGGCCGGAGCGGCTGGCGGTGGGGCTGAGCGCCAAATCCTACCGCAAGATCACCAAGACTTCTCCGGCCACCGCCACCCGCGATCTGCGCGCGATGGAGGAGGCCGGTGTGGTCACGCGGATGGACGCGGGCGGGCGCTCCACCGCCTATGCGATCCGGTTCTGACCTCTGGTCAGGTTTATATGTCTGACCTCTGGTCAGGTTGTGTGTCTGACCTCCGGTCAGGCAGGAGCCGTTGCAGAGGCCCAGGTCATCGCCTCAAATTCTTCGCGAAAGGCAAAGCGCTTCAGGTGATTGTCGATGATCTGGCGGGCGTGATCCAGCTCTTCGGCAGTGGGGGCGGTGACCTCGGCCAGGAGCCGGTCGGCGCTGGCGGTCAGCGTTGCAGGTCCCATGCCCAGAGCCACGGTGCCCCGGCTGTCGTCATGGGTGACGGCGACCTTATGGGCAAAATGCTTGCACAGCTGTTGCAGGTATTTGGAGGCGTTGGGGGTGTCGAAATGGCCTGTATCCGTAATCATTGGGCTTAATCCTTAGTTTTTCTGTCAGCTTTTCAGAATAGAGATTCCGGGGCGCAGCGCAAGGTGAATTCACCGCTGCCAGCCATGGTGCGCGGCGGGCCGCAAAATGGGGCGCAAGCCAGATTGCAGGACTTGGCGCATGGTGGATTATCCGGCTGACAAACCCATCCGGCGGCAGTAGAACGGCCCGGCTACGGTGCAGGCAGATGTCGCGTCAGGCGCGGGAAGCAGCGGGTCACGGACCGTCACGCTGCTGTCCTGCTGATGCGAAAGACAGGCGACCCACATCTCAGGCGAATTTCAATTCATCCTTGAGAGGGGCGCTATGTTCCGGGCTTTTGAAAACCTTGTCGATCCGTTTGCGGCCTCGCAGAGGGCGGCGCCGCGTGCCGGTCTCTGGCCGTATCTGTGGCAGCAGCTGGCGCCCTATCGCAGATGGCTGCCGCTGATGCTGGTCACTGGCGTGCTGACCGCGCTGATGGAAAGCGGGCTGATCTTCTATGCCGGGCGGCTGGTGGATCTGATGACCGAGAGTGGCGCTGCGGCGTTCTGGGCCGATCACGGCGGTGAGATGATCCTCGCGCTGGTCTGTGTGCTGCTGCTGCGTCCGACGCTGGTCGGGCTGAACCACCTGCTGCTGGAGCAGACCCTGTCCTCCAACCTGCAGGAACAGGTCCGCTGGCAGGCGCATCAGCATCTGCTGGGGCAATCGGTCGGCTTCTTTCAGCATGATTTCGCCGGGCGGCTCAGCAATCGGGTGATGCAGATGGGACCGGCGGTGCAGGACAGCGTGCATATGATGTTCGAGGCGGTGCTGTTCGCGGTGACCTATATGCTGGGCGCGGTGGTGGTGCTGTCGCAGATCGACGGGCGGCTGGCGGTGCCGCTGCTGATCTGGGTGCTGATTTACGGCGTCTACGTGCGCCATGTCGCCCGCCGTGTCGCGGCGACGGCGGAGAAATGGTCCGATGCGCGCTCCGGGGCGACGGGGCGGATTGTCGATGCCTATGGCAATATCGAAACCGTCAAGCTGTTTGCGCAGGGCGGGCAGGAGCTGGGTTATGCGCTGTCGGCGCTGCGGCGGCTGCGGACGCGTTACCAGCGGTTCATGCGGATGATGACCACGCTGGCCTTTGGCAGCATTGCCATCAACGGTGTGTTGATCCTGATCGTGGTGGCTCCGGCGATCTGGCTGTGGACGGTGGGTCAGGTCAGCGTTGGAGAGGTGGCCGCCGTCGCGGCACTGACCATCCGGCTGAACGGCATGAGCGGCTGGATCCTCTGGGTGACGATCCGCCTGTTTGAAAACATGGGCATCATCCGCGAGGGGCTGCGGTCGCTGGCAACGCCACATGCGGTGGTCGATGCAGCGGCGGCGCCGGCCCTGAAGGTCACGCGGGCGGAGATCCGCGTGGAGGGGCTGCATCACAGCTATGGCAAGGCATCGGAGGATGGCAGCGGGGGTGTGGCGGGGCTTGATCTGACGATCGGGGCCGGGCAGCGGATCGGCATTGCCGGGCCGTCCGGCGCGGGCAAGTCGACGCTGGTGTCGCTGCTGTTGCGGTTTGATGACCCGGACCGGGGGCGCATTCTGATCGACGGCCAGCCGATCGACAGCGTGACACAGGACAGCCTGCGCGCGCAGATTGGCGTGGTGACGCAGACAACCGCGCTGGTGCATCGCTCGGTGCGGGCCAATATCCTATATGGCAATCCCGGCGCAAGCGAGGCGGAGATGGTGATGGCCGCCAAACGCGCCCGTGCCCATGACTTCATTCTGGGGCTGCGCGATCAGGCGGGGCGGACCGGCTATGACGCCCATGTCGGCGAGCGCGGAGTGGCCCTGTCCGGCGGGCAGCGGCAGCGGATTGCGATTGCGCGGGTGGTGCTGAAGAATGCGCCGATCCTGATCCTGGACGAGGCAACCTCGGCGCTGGACAGCGCGGTGGAGGCGGAGATCGAGGAGACATTGCGGGATGTGATGCAGGGCAAGACGGTGATCGCCATTGCGCATCGCCTGTCCACGATTGCGCAGATGGACCGGATTGTCGTCATGGATCAGGGCCGCATCACCGAAGATGGCAGCCATGCCGCGCTGCTGGCGCTGGGGGGCACCTATGCGATGCTGTGGTCGCGGCAGGTGGGCAGCCCCTGCGCGTCGGCGGATTGCTGACGGCAGGCAGAGAACGGCGCGAGGTCTGATCCGTGCCGTTCTCTGCCGCGCTGGCTCAGCCGACCGAGCGCGTTTTTTGTCGGGTCGGGGTCAGATCATCGGCGGCAAGCGCCCGGATCTCGGCGATGTCACCCGCAAGCGTCTGAAACACGGCGTCCCCGAACCATTCCAGCGAGGCCTCGCAATCGCCGTCCCGCTGCATTTCGCGCAGCAGGGCGCGGTAGTCATAGGCGCCCTGCATCAGCGGCACCATGCCCGCGCGACAGCCGGCGGCGCTGTAGACATTCGCCGGGGCAAAGACCGGCAGGCGGGTGCGGTCGGAGATGTTCTTCAGGTGATAATGCGCAATTCTGGACAGCAGGGTCCGGCGCGCCGTCACCGGATCATCCCCGCCTTCCCAGACGTGGAGCGCGTCGAAATTGATGGCCAGCGCATCGTGGTCGGTGGCGTCGATCAGCGCCACGGTTGAGGCGAGCGTATCGGCCAGCGTGCCGGGATGGGTCTCCACCAGCAGGCGCAGCCCGTGATCGGCGGCGATATCGCAGGCGTGGCGCAGGGCGCGGGTGGTCTGGTCGCGGTCCGCCGCCGGGACCGTGGCGCTGGCCTGCATCCCGGCAAAGGTGCGGATCTTGTCCGCGCCCCAGCCCTGCGCCAGTGCACAGAGGGCGCGGGTTCGACGGGTCAGCTCCTGATGGTCCTGTAGGGGCAGGTAGTCGCTGATCATCGGGATCGACAGCCCCTGCGCGGCCATCCACTGGGCGTTATGGATCGCCAGCGGTGACTGATTGCGGGCATGAACGCCCCAAAGCTCAATCCCCTGAAACCCGGTATCCCGCGCCCAGAAGGCAATGTCCTTCAGATCAATCAGCTGATGGCGAAAGGAAATCGTGCAGAGCGAGATCTTCATGCCGGCTCCCCCGTCCTCACCGCGGCAGATGCGGGCGCCGCTGGTATCTGTGACTGGCACCAGCTCTGGAATTCGGTGTGAAGTGCCTCCTTGATGGCAAACTCCAGCCGGTCCAATGCGTCCAGCGCGGCGATCAGATCCGGCACCAGTGTGCGGTCTCTGGTATGGGCGATTTTCGCGGCAAGGAAATGCAGGCTGCGGAACCCCTCGCAGAGCGCCTCGACCTGATCGCAATTGGCGTCGAACGCGGCAAAGCTGGTGTCCAGCGCGCGCCAGAAGAAGGCAAAGGCGTGTTCATAGGCGTATTTGCGCAGGGACAGCACCGGAAGTTCGCGCAGGGCGATCTCCAGCTCCGGCAGTGCCAGAGGCCTGTCGGGACGGCAGTGATGCGCGATAATGCCGCGCAGGGCGTCCGTCAGCGGGTTGGCGTTCGGGCGGAAGGTCGCGTCGAAATAGGCCACGAGGTCCTGAGGCTCGGGCGCGCGGACGCGTGTGCTGTCGAGGATATAGCCGCCCGCCACGCTGGGCTGTGCCATGGCATTGAGGATGGCGCCGCGCGGCAGATCTCCGCGCCAGCGATAATCCGGGTCGTTCATATGCCAGACCTCGGGGTCGGCGGTCGGCTCGACAATGACGAAATGCGGAAACGGGTCCTGATTGTATTTGGTGTCCCGCTCCGGCAGGTGGAACATGTCGAGCATGACAACCAGCTGGCGGTCGGTGGCCGGGTTGTGGAGCAGTTTTTCAAAGCGGGTCAGGTTGTCGGATTTCGACAGGGCGGGATCGTGCCACTGGCTGACGCGGATGCCATACAGTCGTTCGACCCAGCGGATATAGTGATCCTGTGTCATCTCGGCGCTGTGATAGGCCAGATGCTGATGGGTAGTGATGGCAAAATCGCTGTCCCAGGTGCCAAAATAGAAGGGTCGGAAATCCAGCCCCTCATGCCGCCGGATCGCCGCACAGAGACAGCTGACAAAGCAATGCACGGTGATCTCGCTCGGGTCCTGATTGGCGGGCGCGGTCTCGGGTTCTGCGCTGGGAGAGGTCGGCGGGCCGGGCAGAAGCACATGGATCAGATCGGCGACGGTGACGAAATCCTCCTTGCGGAAATCACGCTCGGGGATGGCCACGCCGTGGTCGGTTTCCAGATGCACCAGCAGGTTGATCAGCACCACGGAGTCGATATGCAGATCATCGTTCAGCACCGCCTCGGGGCGGAACTGCGCCATATGCGGATTGGCCAGCGGTCCGGCGAGGGTCTGCTGCATTGCGTGCAGCACGCTGTCGAAGGTCATGCGGGCACCTGCTGATCGGCTGTGTGATCGGTACCGGATGCGTATCTGTTGGCGATGTCGCGGCGGCTGATCTTGCCATTGGCCTGACGCGGCAGGGCGGGGAGGCGGCGCAGGAAGGTTGGTCTCTGGTAGTCGGCCAGCAGATCTGCGCAGTGCGCGCGCAGCTGATCCTCGCTGAGATCCGGGCCGACAAACAGCAGCCCCACCCGCGAACCGGCCTGCGGGTCGGGCAGGCGAAAGGCGACGGCATCCTGCACATCGGGCAGGCTCATCACCGCGCGTTCGACGTCCTGCGGATAGACGTTCAGCCCGGCCACATTGATCATATCGTCCGCACGGGCGGTAAACACCAGCCCGCCATCGGCGGTGAGATAGCCCAGATCGCCGGTTTCGACCCAGTTGGTCGTGGCGGCATCCGTGGTGGCCGGTTCCCCTGTCGTCAGCTGCACGCGGACCGGGCCGGGCGTGCCGGGTGCGCCTGCCTTCAGGTCGAGATGCGGCAGTGGTCGGCCGACATCGCAGGGCGCCCGCAGGTCCTGATTGATGGCGATACAGCCCACTTCGGAACAGCCATATTGCTGGAACAGATGCCGGGTGCGGGCGCGAATGGTGTGGAACCATGGATCGGGCAGCACGGTCCCGGAGGTGACGGCGGCGTTCAGTGTCTCGTCCGGGGGCAGGAGCCTCGCCAGCGTGTGCAGCATCGCAGGCGAGGTATAAAGCACCGGGTCTGGCAGCTCGCGCAGGCGGCGCAGAATGTATTTCGGGTTCACCGCATCAATGATCACCGGCACATGGCCGCGGTGCAGCGCCACCAGAACCCCCGGTATCAACCCGTAGGAATGGGTCACCGGGCAGGCGATCACCGGCGTCATCCCGGCCGCGCGGTCAAAGAAGGCGGCATAGGTGCGGATCTCGGTTGCGATGCTGTCCCAGCTGCGAGTGATCACCTTGGCCGCGCCGGTGGTGCCGGAGCTCATCTGCACCAGAACGCCTGCGCCGGGGCGCGCGCTGGCGGTCTGACCGGGCTGCCGGGGCAGCGGTTGCGGGACAAGATCATCCTCCAGAAACCAGTCGCATCCGGCCTTAGTCGCCATCTGTTTTGCGGGTTCCGCCGGGATATCGGCGTGGATTGGGAAAACGCCGACCTTGTGGTCCTTTAGGTAGAGCAGGGTTGCGAGGCCGAGGCCGGTGTCGCGCATCCGCAGGGCGTAGCGGTGGTGCAGATCATTGCCAAGCGCCTGTTGCAGTCTTGGGTGCAGCGCGGTTGGATCAGAAAGGGTGTCGTTCAACACAAACATGGGTCAGCTGTCCTTTGCAGTGGCCAGAGGGTTGTCGATGAGATGGCGGTAGCTGCCGCGTCGGTCGGGGTCGATTTTGCGGGTGATCAGGCTTTCGGCGTGGATCTGGCGCGCAAAGGGAGCGAAGGCCGCCATGCGCTGTTGCTGCCCGTGATCGGCGGCGTAGCGGTCCAGCCGGTCGCGCAGGCGATGCCAGAACCGGGTCTCCGGCAGGTCGAAATGGCGTTGCAGGAGGTCCGACAGATCCGCGAGGTTGAAGACAAAGAGCGTGTCCATCACCAATTCGCGCAGCCCGTCAGCACAGGAGAGCGCGTGGAACTGATCCGGCTCTGCGCTGGCAAAGGCGGGGTCAATCGCCGCCAGATCGGGGCATAGCGCGGGCTGCGACAGCAGGGTGTCGACATATTCGACACCATCGTGGAAATCGCGGGCAATGAGGCCGGTCGGCCAGCCGTTGTCATGCTGAAGGATGAGGTTCTGCCCATGGGCTTCCAGCCCGATGCCATGGGCCACCATCAGGTGCCAGACCGGCAGTACCGCCGTTTCAATCAGCTGCGCCAGCCAGCGGTCGCGCCCATGGGCGGCAACCCAGGGGGCGATCAGCGGCTTGCCGTCCTCTTCTGTCAGGGCCAGCGCGTTGAACGGCATCATCTGATTGTCCGCCAGACCGAGCGAGGCCGGGCTTTGCCGCCAGATCGCGGCCAGATGCCCCTCCAGCGCGGTGCCGCGCCCGGCGATGATGCCGGCATATTCCGGCAGCAAGGTCAGCGGATAGCGATCCTGCAACAGCGGGTCACTGGCGATCACCGCGGCAAGCCAGTCCGATATCAGCGGCGCGATGGTGACGGTTTCGGGGATCAATGTGCGCAGGGACGAGGTGTTGCGCATGGTCATTGCGGTTTTGACATGGGCGCGCTGCGGCTGGTCGGCGTTCATCAGCGTGCGCACCGATTGGGTCGCCCTGTAGCGGTCGCCGATCTCGCCGAGGGGGATCAGCTGGCCTGCGGCGTGCCAGGCCTGCACCAGCGGATCCTGTGCCAGCTGGTCCCATTGCCAGGGGTGGACCGGCAGCAGGGCAAAGCCCTCGGCGCTGCGCGTGGCGGCGAGGCTGCGGATGCGCTGCCATTCCGCCGGTCCCAGCTCGCGGGGCCAGAAATCCGCATCGGGCAGGCGCTGTTGGACCAGCGCGGGGTGCAGCAGCAGCCCGATCAGGCGAAAACCCTGCCCTGCCTCAGGCCCGTAGCGGAGATGATCGCGGTCGCTAAAACCGCTGCGCGCCTTGTAACAGGGGTGGTAGGGGTGGCCTTCGTGGATGGCGCGCTCCATATCGGCGATGCCCAGCTGGTGCCGCCGGGGCGGGCGGGGGATCTGCCGGTGGTTGAGATCATCCAGATGGGCGGTGCGGTCAAGGTCGACGCGCAGCGCGGCCAGTGCCGCCGCCGGGGCCGTGAGCGCCGAGAGCACGTCCTCAAGCGCGGCGGGCTGCCAGCCGTGCTCCTGTGCCATCTCGATGCTGCCGGCATCCAGCCGATAACGGCCAAAGGCGCCACAGCGCCCGCTGGCGCGGAAAGACCGGTTGCCGAGCTGCCAGCGCAATCCGCGATCGTGCCAGGTGATGTCTTGGGCGCAGCCTTCGCTCAGCAGCGCTTCGCATAGCTGGCGCAGCACCCGCAGCGCGCCGCGGGTCTGCCGGGTTTGCGGGTGGGGCTGTGCTTTGCCCAATGGGCATGCGAGGTCATAGACAGGCATCTTGCATCACCTCTCTGGTCTGGCGTTGCGGGGCGGCAATCGGATTGGGGATATCGACAAACAGCCCTTCCTGAGTGTCGGTCTGCAATTCATCCAGATCGTGCAGGCGGGTCAGCAGATTGGCCTTGGTCGCCAGCCGTGGCGCATAGAGCAGCTGCTCCACCAGCGCGCGCGCGGGTCCGGTAAAGCGCGGCCGCAGGCGGTGCAACTCATCGCGCAGCTGTTGCAGGAGCGCGTCTTCGCTAAGCAGCCCGTCGCAGCCCATGCGCCAGATCACCGCAAAGATCTGGTTGACCACAAGGTAGTAGGTCAGGCGGGCGTTGATATGGGTGCGGCTGAACACCAGCGCAGGCACATCGGCGAGGCTGGGCTCGATCTGGCGCAGCGGGGCAAAGGCATCATCGGTGATAAAATAGCCCTGATTGTCGCGGTAAAAGCCCTGCCGGGGCAGCCCCTCGGACAGATCCAGCAAGGCGTTCTGCTGATGCGCCTCAAGGGCGATGCCGTGCCGGTCATAGAGCGTCAGAACCGGGGTGAGCATACAGTCGAGATAGGCGCCGAACCAGCGCGTCGCCGCCTGTCTGCGGGTGCTGCGCTGGCGCGCGGCGAGATCGGCGATCTGCGTGGCCAGCAGCGAGGCACACCCCGGTCGCGGATCGGCCGTAAGTGCGGCGAGGGGGACGATGCCGACGCCCGCCTCACCCGCAAAGGGGTTCTTGCGGAAAATCACCTCGAAACCGCTCTCGCGGCGCTCCGGCAGGGTCAGGGTCAGATAGGCCGGATCGTCGATGATCTGAAACTTTGGCAGGCTGGTTGCGATGTTCAGACGCCGCAGCAGCCGCGCCATCGCAACCCCCTGCTGCAATTCACTGGCAAGGGTCACGCGCAGCGAATTGGTCAGCCGCACCGGCACCGAGAATTTGAGCATCCAGGGGCACTCGGCGGCAAAGACCGTCCGCAGGGACGACGTCGGGGTGAAAGCCGGACCGGCAGGCCCCAGATCGCGCAGCTGACCGCTGGCCAGCAGGGCCTGAACGGCGGGATCCAGCAGCAGCGCCTGCGCCTGAAGCGGATGGGCCGGGATCAGCTGCTCGCCCGGTTGCAGGCAGAGGCCATCGGTCAGGCCCCCAATATCGCGCAGGATCTGCGACAGCGGCGCGGCGGCGCTGTCCTGGCGGGTGATCTCGGTCCGGGCGGCAAATAGGTGCAGCTGGAACTCTCCCGCATATTCAGGTGCATAGGCCCGCTGTTGCCAATCGGTCAGGCCGTCGCGGCTTTTGGGTGTGGGATGCAGCCAGTGACCAAAGACCAGCGATTGTTCCGCCTGCCGGAACTGGTGCGGGCTGGGGCTCGGCGCGGTGCGCCGCAGCGCGGCTTCGATCTCGGCGTTGCTGTTGAAAATGGCGCGCAGGAACTCTGCCAGTCTGGCGGGATCCGTTGCGCCGGAGCGGTGAAAACACTCCTGCGCGATCAGGCTGATGGTCTGGACCGGTGGCGCCGGCTGCCAATAGGTTTCGCCGCAAAACCGCAGCTGCGCGGCGCCGAATTTCAGCGGGCCGGTCCGGGAGGTATAGCGCAGGCCAAGCCGCAGCACGGCGGGGATATGCGCCAGCGCAATGTCGATCCGGGGCGCGCGATCCGGGGCCGATGACCTGTGGTCGCCGGGCAGCTCGGGGCATTCGCGCAGGAAGCCGTTGAGCAGCGCCTGAAGGCTGGCCGCCAGCGCCGCCTCAGCGGCGGCATCCGGGTGGGGATCGGTCGGTGGGACCGACAGCGGGTCGGGGAACAGGCCTGTCTGATAAACCATCATCGGACCGGCCCCGCCGCCCGCATGGGGCGGTATGGAATTGGGTGCATCTCTTACAGCGCTTCCGCAGCGATGCCAGACAGCGCCACCGAAGAGGGATCCCGGCGGGGTAAGCGGTCTGGCGATGTTACAGGAGAACTGGCGGAATGCTGGCGGCTAAGCGGTGAGGAGACCCCAGCCGCCTTGGCATGATTTCATGCGTTGGTCTTAGGCAATACGGACATGTTTCAAAAGGGTTTTGATCGCCGTAGGTGTGTTTCTGCCGAAGCGGGCGCGCCACAGTCTGGCGCGCCCGAAGGGTGAGGGCCGGGGCGGGGTCAGACCCGCCGCTCAGAAGGAGACATTGGCCACGATGGAGACCGAACGGCCCGGTTCCTTAAGCGTTGCAAAGCCGGGATAATCGCCGCCATAGGTGGCGCGGTCGGCGTATTGACGGTCAAAGACGTTGTTGATCTCGGCGCGGATCGAGACATTGTCATAGGCGGCCGGGCGATATTCGGCAAAGAGGTTCAGCACCTCGTAGCCTTCCAGTTTGGTTGTGGGGTCAACCTCGTTCAGCTTTGGATCATAGTCAAAGGCCGCGTCGATATGGCCGCCGACAACCAGGTTCCATTGAGGCAGCTCCTGCTGCACCTCAAGCGCCAGCACCTGTCCGATCGGGGCCCCGGAATCCAGCAGGTAGTAGCCGGAGGCGGGCGCGCCGTTGACGCGGGTTTCGCTGTCGCTGAAGGTCAGCCGGGCAAAGCCGCCCTCCCAGCCATAGGTGGCGCCCAGATTGTAGCCCCGGCTTTCGAAATCATAGCTGGTGATCACCGGGCCTGCGACGTCACGGGTGTCGTCGATCCTGGTCTGGAAAGCTTCTGCGCCAAGGGTCCAGTTGCCGCTCTGCCAGTCGGCGCCGATGACAACATTGCTGGCACGGCGCGGTTTCAGCGCCGAATAATCCCAGTCGCGGAAGAACAGGAAGTTGTCCTCGACCCCGATCCCGCCAAAGACGTTGGAATAGCCCGCCCGCAGGGACAGCGCATCATTGACGCTATAGACGATGGAGAGGTTGCCACTCAGCCCGGAGCTGTCCTGCTGATAGGGGCTGCCGCTCTGGCCGAAGTCCTGGCCGGTAAAATCGTTCCAGTCATAGCGCAGACCGGCGGAGACCTTCAGCCGGTCGCTGGGTTGCAGGCGGGCCTGGGCAAAGACGCCGACGGTCCGGCTTTGTTCCGAGGGGCGATTGCTGCCCCAGAAATCGCCGCTTGCGGTGCTTTTCTGGTCCTGGAAGTCCACCCCGGCGGTGATGGTATCGCTCTCTGACAGGTGGAACCGGTTCTGGAAGGTCGCGGAATAGGTCCGGGTCACACCCACGCTGGTTTCTGTGGTGCCGATGCTGCCGATCTCATTCTCGGAAAACCCGATGGTGGCCGAGGGATCCCAGTTGCCGCCGCCGTTCACATCCTCGTAGCGCAGCGAATAGACCGTGCGTTTGGTGTCGTAGACCGTGCCAAGCGGGTTGAAGGACGCGGTGCCGAAATTGGCGCGGCGGTTGCGCAGGGCGGTGTCCTGCATCTGCTGGCCCGAGAACTCGAACCGGTGGCCTTCGTCGGTCTGATAGGCTAGTTTCAACAGGCCGGCGGTCAGGTCGCTGCGGGTGCCGCCCACCGTGTCGCCGGCGCCATCGGTGTAATCGTCACCGGTCATGCGCTTGCCGTAGAGCAGGATCTCGAACCCGTCTGCCTGCCCGGCCAACGTCAGAGAGCTGCCGAAGGTATCGCCGTTTTCGCCGTAGCTGAGACGTGCTTTGCCGCCAATGGCCTGACCGTCGGTCAGGATGTCCTCGGCGTCGATAGTTTCCATCACCACCCGACCGGCCAGGGCGCCGGGGCCTGCATCGGCCGGGGCCACACCGGGATCGACCCGGACGGATTTCATCAGGCCGGGGTCAAAGGCATTGGCGCTGGCGTGGTGGAACACGCGGTTGTTCTGGGACACGCCGTCGACCTGTACCGCCAGTTTCAGCATGTCGATGCCGTTGACGTAGATCTTCTGCGCCACCGGGATTGCCCCGCCCACCGACACCGAGGCGATTCCCGCAAAAAGGTCTTTCAGATCGCCCATCGCGGCGCGTTCGATTTCCGCATCCGCCACATAGACCGCCGTCGCCCGGTCAGCGGCTTCGCCATCGCTGTCGCGCTGCTTCACAAGGATGGGGTCGAGCGACAGGACAGTGTCGTCCTGCGCATAACCTGTTGTTGCGGAAAAGAGAGTGAGCGCCGTGCTGCACAGCAGCCCGGTCATGAGGAGGGAGGATTTCTGTGCTGTTTGATGTGCCATGTTAACCCGCGTGATAATGTGCTGATAGCTTGGGGTAACCTGGCTTTGCCCCCGCTGGGGCCTTGGGTCTCATAGTGAGCATTGCGGTACCTTGCAAGCAGCGGTGGCAAAAAATCTTGCCTTACCTGTCTGCCTGTCTGGCTGATGGTCGGGCCCCCGCAGCGTGCTGTGGACAGACAGCGCAGGCAATGACGTCTGGACTTTTGCCCGGTCCCGGCCTAACAAGCGGGCGATTTTGAGCCAGCCATATCGCCAGCCTTCCTCCATCTGACGGGATTGAACATGGCAAATTGGACGCGATTGCAGCTGACTGCTGCGCTGGTGCTTGGATTGGTCGGCGCTGCTGCCGCCAATGACGACAGGCCGGAGACACCCCTTCTTGACACCGCGCGGGGCGCGCAGGCTGTGCCGTCGCAGCCGCAGGCCCTCGTGGTGCTGGATGTTGCAGCTGCGGATACGCTGGCGGCACTGGATGTGCCGATGGCAGGGCTGCCATCGCGGCTGTATGTCGATTATCTGAACGCCGAGCAGGCGCAGGCGACCCCGGTCGGGACGCTGTTTGAACCGGATTTCGAGGCGATTGCCCTGCTGGGGCCGGATCTGATCATTGCGGGCGGGCGGTCCTCCGCTCAGGTCGATGCGCTTTCGGAGATTGCGCCCACCGTGGACATGACGATCTGGGGCGCGGATCATGTGGATATCGCGCTGTCACGGCTGCGCAGCTATGGCGCGCTGATGGGCCGGAGCGCGCAGGCCGCCACGCTTGAGGCGGCGTTTCTGACCAAGCTGGAGAGCACCCGCGCCGCCGTTGCCGACCGGGGGCGCGCGCTGATCGTGATGACCAATGGTCCGAAGGTGACAACCTATGGCCGCGAGTCCCGTTTTGGCTGGATTCACAACGCGCTGAACCTGCCCGAAGCGGTGGTCGAGCAACCTGCCGCGGCGGCGGCTGAGGCGGCGGAGGCCGCGCCCCATGGCGAGGCGATTTCCTTTGAATATATCGCTGAGGCGAATCCCGACTGGCTGATCGTCGTGGACCGGGCCAGTGCCATCGGGCAGGACAATCAGGCCGCCGCCGCGACGCTGGACAATCCGCTGGTGACCGGCACCGAGGCCTGGAAAAAAGGTCAGGTCATCTATCTGAACTCCGCCAGCATCTACATCGCAGGCGGTGGCATCCAGTCGATGACCGCGACGCTGGAGGATATCCTGGCCGGGTTTGCGCGCGGTGGCTGAAACCGCGGCGCCAGCCCGCGTGTCGGGCGGATCACCGGCGGGGCGGCTGGGCCTGTGTCTGCTGCTGCTGGCGGGTCTGGCGGTGCTGAGCTGCGCGATTGGCGTCACTCAGGTCTCGCCGCTGGCACTGTTTGACGACCCACGGGCGGCGCAGCTGCTGCTGGTCAGTCGCATACCGCGCACGCTGGCGGTGATCCTGACCGGAGCGACGATGGCGGTTGCCGGGGTGATCATGCAGCTGCTGGTGCGCAACCGATTTGTCGAGCCGGGCACCACCGGCACCAATGAGGCGGCGATGCTGGGGCTGCTGGGGGCCACCCTGCTGGCGCCGGCATGGCCGATCTTTGCCAAGATGCTCTGCGCGGCGGTTGCAGCGCTGCTCGGGACGTTGGTCTTTCTGGCGCTGGCCCGGCGCATTCCACCGCAGCGGCCCCTGCTAGTTCCGCTGGTGGGGCTGGTCTATGGCGGCATCCTTGCGGCCTGCGCCAGCTTCGTCGCGTTTCAGGCCGATCTGCTGCAATATCTGGCGATCTGGATGAGCGGCGAATTTTCCGGCGTCCTGTCAGGCCGTTACGAGCTGTTGTGGCTGGCGGGCGTCCTTGCGGTGCTGGCCTATCTGGTGGCGGATCAATTCACCATTGCCGGTCTGGGAGAGGTCGCCAGCCGGAGCCTCGGTCTGCGCTACCGGCAGGTGCTGGGCTTTGGCGTGGTGGTGGTATCGCTGGTGTCGGCGCTGGTGATTGTCACCGTGGGCGTGCTGCCCTTTGTCGGGCTGGTGGTGCCCAATCTGGTGTCCCGGATCATGGGCGACAATCTGCGTGAAAGCCTGCCCGTGGTGGCGGCCACCGGCGCCGGGCTGCTGTTGATCTGCGACATGCTGGGGCGGGTCCTGCGGGCGCCCTACGAGATTCCGGCCGGCACGGTGTTCGGGTTGTTCGGAGCGGCGCTGTTCCTCATCATGCTGCTGCGCCGGGGCGCACATGGTTGACCTGTCCTTCTCATGGATCGACCGGCGCCTGTTGCTGCTGGCGGGGCTGCTGATGGGTGCGGCAGTTGGTTTTGTCGGCTGGGGCCTGCCATGGTCTGAGGGCGCCCCATCGCGCTACATCCTTGGGCTGCGCATGACGAAGCTGGCCGGGCTGCTCTGCGTCGGGGCTGCGGTCGGGCTGGCCACTGTGCTGTTCCAGACGCTCAGTCAGAACCGGATCCTGACGCCTTCGATCATGGGGTTCGATGCGCTGTTTCTGCTGACCCAATCGGTGCTGGTTGCGGTTTTCGGCCTTGCGGGGATGGTGCAGCTGTCGGGATTTGCCGGGTTTGCGCTGGACACCGCCGTGATGATGGCGGCGGCGCTGCTGTTGTTTACCAGCCTGCTGCGGCGGACCCGGGGGGACATCCAGCTGCTGATCCTTGTTGGCGTGGTGATTGCGGTATTGCTGCGGACCCTGGCCGGGTTTTTGCAGCGGCTGATGGATCCGTCTGCCTTTGCCGTGGTGCAGGGGCGCATGTTTGCACAGTTCGGCAGTATCGACCGGACCGCCCTGCTGGCGGCGCTGGTGGTGATCCTGCCGGTTGCCCTGTGGCTGCTGCGCCGCTCGGCGCTGCTGGATGTCGTGGCCTTGGGACGCAATCAGGCCCGCAGTCTGGGGGTGCGGTATGACCGGCTGCATTTGCAGCTGCTCTGCGTGATTGCGGCGCTGGTTTCGGTCTCTACCGCCCTTGTTGGTCCGCTGGCCTTTCTCGGGCTGCTGGTCACCAGCCTTGCCCATAGCCTGATGCAAAGCCATCGCCACGCGCTGCTGCTGCCTGCTTCGGCGCTGATTGCGGCGCTGGTTCTGGTGGCGGGGCAGACCCTGTTCGAGCGGCTTCTGGACCTGCAGTCCAGCCTTGCGATCGTGATCGAATTCTGCGGTGGGCTGCTGTTCATCGTGCTGTTGTTGAAAGGAAAACTGAGATGATCACCGTGGCGGGCCTGTCGTTCACACTGGCTGGAAAGACGATCCTGAACGCGGTTGATGCCAGCCTGCCTGCCGGGAAGATCACCGCGCTGATCGGGCCGAACGGGGCGGGTAAATCGACCCTGCTGAAGCTGATTGCGCAGCAGATGCCTGCAAGTGGCGGCGCGATCACCCTGTCGGGTCGCGATCTGCGCGCGATCAGACCGGATCAGCTGGCGCGGCGGATGGCGGTGGTTGGCCAGCAGCTGGAGGTGGCCAGCCGGGTGCGGGTGCGCGATCTGGTCGGCTTTGGGCGCTGGCCGCATAGTCAGGGGCGGCTAACGGCGCAGGATCACGCCGCGATTGACGCCGCGCTGGCGCAGTTCGGGCTTGACGATCTGACCGACCGGTTTCTGGATGAGCTGTCCGGCGGCCAGCGCCAGCGTGCCTTCATCGCGATGGCCTATGCGCAGGACACCGACTGGCTGCTGCTGGATGAGCCGCTCAACAATCTGGATCTGAACCATGCGCGCAACCTGATGGCGCAGCTGCGCCGTCTCGCCGATACCCGTGGCAAAAGCATCGTGATCGTGCTGCATGACCTCAACTATGCGATCAGCTGGGCCGATCATGTGGTGGCGCTGGCTGGGGGGCGCGTCGCCTTTGCCGGTCCGGTTGCCGAGGTTGCGACGGGCGAGACCCTCAGCGCGCTGTACCAGACGCCGGTGGCGCTGCGCGAGATCGAGGGGCGGCGTATTGCCTGCTATCATGGCTGAGGTCGGACTGTTCGCGTGGGATTGACGGCACCGGGGGGGCTGCGGATAGCTTCTGCGCAGACCCTGACATCTGATGGCACGCCCGAATGAAACGTATCTACGAACCTCTGGCTTATACCGATCGCCCGATCCAGACGCGGTACTGGAACCGGTTTCTGCCCGAGCCGGCGCCACGATACGCGCCGCTGCGCGATGAGGTGACGGCGGAATTTGCCGTCATCGGTGGCGGCTATACCGGTCTGTCGGCGGCGCTGACCCTGGCCGAAAACGGCAGCGATGTGGTGTTGCTGGATGCCGAACGGCCCGGCTGGGGGGCCTCGGGGCGCAATGGCGGGCTGGTTTCGGTGGGCAGTGCCAAACTGGCCGATGATGCCATTCTGCGCCGCTATGGCGAACCGGATGCGCGCCGGTTCTTTGATGCCGAACGCGCGGCCGTCGATCTGGTGGAGCAGTATCTGGACCGGTACGCGCTGGAGGTGGATCGCCATTCGCGGGGCTACGCCTATGTGGCGCATCGCGCGGACCGTCTGGAGGAGCTCCATGCCTATGGGCAGGAGTACACCCGCCGCTATGATCTGCCGTATGAATTTGTACCAAAGGAAGACATGGCGGCGCAGGGGCTGAACAGCCCGGAGTTCCATGGCGCGGTCCATCTGCCTGTGGGTTTTGCGCTGAACCCGATGAAATTCGTGCTTGGCCTGACCCGCGCGGCAGAGGCGGCGGGGGTGCGGATGTATTCGGACAGTGCCGTCGAGGCGATTGACACGCAGGGTGACGGCTATCTGCTGCGGGTCGCCGGCGGGCAGGTCCGCGCCAGGCGGCTGCTGATTGCCACCAATGGCTATTCTTCGGACGATCTGCCGGGCGCATTCGCGGGCCGCTATCTGCCGGTTCAGTCCAATATCATGGTGACCCGCCCGCTGAGCGAGGCCGAGATTGCCGACCAGGGCTGGTGGAGTGAGCAAATGGTCTGCGACAGCCGCACGCTTTTGCATTATCTGCGCCTGTTGCCGGATCGTCGGCTGTTGCTGGGGCTGCGCGGATCGGTGCGGGTGAGCGAGGAGAATATCGCCGCCACCAAAGCCCGCGCGCGGGCGGATTTTGACCGGATGTTCCCGGCCTGGCGCCATGTGGAGACGGAGTATTTCTGGTCCGGGCTGATCTGTATGACCCGCAATCTCGTGCCCTTTGCCGGGGCGGTGCCGGGGCTGGATAACGCCTGGGCCGCGCTCGGGTATCATGGCAGCGGCGTCTGTATGGCGCCTTATGCCGGGGCGCTGATCGCCGATCAGGCGCTGGGGCGCAGCCGCCTGCCGCATCCCGATCTGATGCAGCGTCCGCTGCGCCGGTTTGAGCTGGGCCGCTGGCGGCGGATGTCACTGCCGCTGGCCTTTGGCTGGTATCGGATCAAGGACCGGATCTGACCGGACCCCGGCAGCGGCATCAGAGCGGGGCGCTATGCGGCTGGTGGATCCGGCTCTGTCGCAGGCTGTCCGGGGCCGGGCCGCGAAAGGCGCTGCGGCGGATCACGTCCGGCGCATGGCCATAGGTTTCGCGGATGTGCTGGCTGAGGCTCTGGTAGCTGCCAAAGCCGGTGGCGACCGCGACCTGACGCAGGGGTATATCGGTCTGGGTCAAGAGCTGATGGGCGCGTTCGATCCGCAAGGACCGGTAAACGCTGAGCGGCGAGCGTTCAAAATGGCGGGTAAAGCGCCGTTGCAGGCAGCGGGTGGAGACATTCAGCATATCGGCCAGTTCGGCCACCGACAGCGGCGTTTCGATATGGTCCTGCATCACGGCGAGGCATTGGGTGATCAGCCCGTCGCCTGCGGATTTCTGTTCTAGGTTCAGCGCAATACGGCTCTTCTTGGGGCGTTTGCCGGTATCAAGACCGAGGTAATGCGCCATGCCATTCGCGGCCAGTCGCCCGCAGTCGGCGGCGATGATATCCAGCAGCATATGCGGGGTGGCAAAACTGCAGATCGCCGAATGCACGGTGCCGGAGGCGGCAGTGGCGGCGCCGTCCTGATCCTGACGCAGGCTGCATTCCCCGGCCGAGGCGAGGAAATTCGGATGGATCGCCAGATGGTGATCGCCGCCGCGCGCCAGCGCATCCAGCAGGAACACCGCACCGCCGACAAAGGCGCTGCGCTCTGACAGGCGCATCACCTGATTGACGCGGGCGCGTTCCTTGGCATTCAGCTGCCAGCGGCTGTAAATATCGCCCAGAAACACCACGAGCGCGCGGGCGCGGCCGGCAACCGGGCCGCTGGCGAGCATATCCAGACCACAGACGCGCACCCGGTATTGCACCCCGTCCAGTAGATCGTTTGCGGCGTCGAACAGGTCGATGATGATCTGGGCGCGGGATCGTGGCGCGCCGTCGGGAAGGACGACATCAATGTGACGCAGGCCACGGCCACCGGTGCGGGCAATCTCGCTATCGCCGTGGGGCCGGGAATGAAGTGTCATCTGTCTGCCTCGCATACGGTGAGCGGGATGGATCGGCATAGGGGTGCCGCCGGTGGGAACCGGCGACACCTTGGGTCTTGGCGTGGGCTTATTCCGCCGCCTCTGCGTAATCCTCCATCGGAGGGCAGGTGCAGATCAGGTTGCGGTCGCCATAGGCATTGTCGACGCGGTTCACCGCCGGCCAGTATTTATCCACACCGAGGTTGCCCGGAGGGAAGCAGGCCTGTTCGCGGCTGTAGGGGCGATCCCACTCACCGACCAGATCGCGCACGGTGTGTGGCGCGTGCTTCAGCGGGTTGTTTTCGGCGTCGATCTTGCCGTCGATGATGTCCTGCGCCTCCGACCGGATGGACAGCATGGCATCGCAGAAGCGGTCCAGCTCGTCCTTGGGTTCGGATTCGGTCGGCTCCACCATCAGCGTGCCCGCCACCGGCCAGGACATGGTCGGCGCGTGGAAACCGCTGTCGATCAGGCGCTTGGCCACATCATCCACGGTCACGCCGCCGTCGTCATTCAGCGGACGGGTGTCCAGAATGCACTCATGCGCCACACGACCGGATTCGGAGGTGTAGAGGATCGGATAGGCATCCTTCAGACGTGCCGCGATGTAGTTGGCGTTGAGGATCGCAACCTTCGTCGCCTGCGTGAGGCCAGCGCCCCCCATCAGCAGCACATAAGCCCAGCTGACCGGCAGGATCGAGGGCGAACCGAAGGGCGCTGCCGAGACAGGACCCACGGCGGTGCCGTATTCCGGGTGACCCGGCAGGTGTTCGGTCAGATGCGCCTTGACGCCGATCGGACCCATGCCGGGGCCGCCACCGCCATGCGGGATGCAGAAGGTCTTGTGCAGGTTCAGGTGGCTGACGTCGCCGCCAATGTCACCCGGACGGGACAGGCCGACCATCGCGTTCATATTTGCACCGTCGATATAGACCTGACCGCCGTGCTCATGGGTGATCTGGCAGACCTCCTGAACGGTGGTCTCGAACACGCCATGGGTGGAGGGGTAGGTGATCATGCAGGCGGCGAGGTGGTCCGAGTGTTTCTCGGCCTTTTCGCGGAAATCCGCGACATCAATATTGCCTTTGTCATCCGCCTTGATCGGAACCACCTGATAGCCAACCATCTGCGCGGTGGCCGGATTGGTGCCATGGGCGGAGGTCGGGATCAGGCAGACGTTGCGATGACCCTGACCGTTTGCCGCGTGGTAGTTGCGGATGGTCAGAAGGCCTGCATATTCGCCCTGCGCGCCGGAGTTCGGCTGCTGGGAGATCGCATCATAACCGGTGATCTGGCAGAGCTTGTCGTTCAGATCGGCAATCATCTCATGGTAGCCCTGCGCCTGATCTTCGGGGACGAAGGGGTGCAGGTTGCTGAACTCCGGCCAGGTGACCGGGATCATCTCGATGGTCGCGTTCAGCTTCATGGTGCAGGAGCCAAGCGGGATCATCGCACGGTCCAGCGCCAGATCGCGGTCGGCCAGACGGCGCATGTAGCGGGTGATCTCGGCCTCGGCCCGGTTCTTGTGGAAGATCGGGTGGGTGAGATAGGCGCTCTCGCGCAGCATGGCTTCGGGCAGGCGGTACTGCTTGTTGGAGCTGTCGTCCTTGCGGTCGATGCCAAAGGCACCCCAGACGGCCTCGATGGTTTCGGCGCGGGTCTGTTCGTCGAGCGAGATGCCGACCTTGGTTTCGCCGACGCGGCGCAGGTTGATGCCCCGCTGAACAGCGGCTTCCATGACGGTTTTCTGCAGGTGACCCACCTCAACCGTGATGGTGTCAAAGAAGACTTCCGGTTCGACCTTGAACCCGGCCTGTTCCAGACCAGCGGCCATGCGGGCGGTCTTGCGGTGCACGGATTGCGCAATCGCCTTGATGCCATCGGGGCCGTGGTAGACCGCATACATCGACGCGATCACCGCCAGCAGCGCCTGTGCGGTACAGACGTTGGAATTGGCTTTTTCGCGGCGGATGTGCTGTTCGCGGGTTTGCAGCGACAGGCGATAGGCCTTGTTGCCGCGCGCATCGACGGAGACGCCGATGATCCGGCCGGGCATGGAGCGCTTCAGCTTGTCGGTGGTCGCCATATAGGCCGCGTGCGGGCCGCCGTAGCCCATCGGAACGCCGAACCGCTGGGTCGAGCCGATGGCGATATCGGCGCCCATTTCGCCGGGGGATTTCAGCAGCGCCAGCGACAGGATATCCGCCGCGACAACCGCAACGCCCTTGTTGTCATGCAGGGCGGCGATCTGGTCGCTGAAATCGGTGACATGGCCATGGGTGCCGGGATACTGGAAGATCGCGCCAAAGACGGCGGCGGCCTCCAGTTCGGAGGGATCGGCGACAACAACGTCGATGCCCAGAGGTTCGGCGCGGGTCTGGATCACGGCGACGGTCTGCGGGTGGCAGTTCCTGTCCACGAAGAAGGCCGCGTTATTCGCCTTGGAGCGCGACCCACGATGGGCCATCGCCATGGCTTCGGCCGCGGCGGTGGCTTCGTCGAGCAACGAGGCATTGGCCACCGGCAGGCCGGTCAGATCGCTGACCATGGTCTGGAAGTTCAGCAGCGCCTCAAGACGACCCTGCGAAATCTCAGGCTGGTAAGGCGTGTAAGCCGTGTACCAGGCGGGGTTTTCCAGGATGTTGCGCAGGATCGGCGCCGGGGTGGTGGTGCCGTGGTAGCCCTGACCGATCAGCGAGGTCAGCACCTTGTTCTTGCCCGCGATCTCTCGCATGTGGAACAGCGCATCGCGTTCGGTCATCGCCGGCCCCCAGTCCAGCGCCTCTTTCTGGCGGATGGCGGGGGGCACGGTGGCGTCGATCAGCTCATCGAGGGTGTTGAAACCGATGGTTTTGAGCATATCGGCCATTTCACGCGGGCTGGGCCCGATGTGGCGGCGATTGGCAAAATCATAAGCTTCGTAATCAGTCAGTTTGAAGGCCATGTGGAGCGCTCCTGTTGCGAGGGGTCGCCTGCCGAGGCTGCGGGAGCCTCCGGCGGGGATATTTAGAGCCAGAAGATGCGGCGGAGCCGGTTGCCGGATCCGCCGCGCAGGATCAGCCGATCAGCGCCTTGTAGCCGTCCAGATCCATCAGATCCTCCAGCTGCGAGGTGTCGGAGAGTTTGATCTTGTAGATCCAGGCCGCGCCTTCGGGGTCTTCGTTCAGGGCGCCGGGGTTGTCGGCCAGAGTCTCGTTGATGGCGGTGATCTCGCCATCGAGCGGGGCGTAGATTTCCGACGCGGCCTTCACCGATTCAATGACGCCGATCTCGCCGCCTTTTTCAAATTCCTCGCCGCTGTCCTGCTGCTCGATGAAGACAACTTCACCCAGCTGCTCGGCGGCATGTTTGGTGATGCCGAGCGTGGCGGTGTCGCCCTCGACGGTGATCCATTCGTGATCTTCGGAATAATAAGTGGTCATCTCGGGTACTCCTGGAGCTTAACGTTTGTAGTTCTGGGTGACGAAGGGCAGCGCGGTGATTTCTGCATCATGGGGCTTGCCACGGATGATCAGCTTGACCTGTTCGCCCGGTTTGCCATGCGGCGCGGCGACATAGCCCATGGCGACCGGGCCGCCGACGGTGGGGCCAAAGCAGCCGGAGGTGATTTCACCGATGGTATTGCCGTCGGCGCATTGGATTTCAACATGCTGACGGGCGGGCGCGCGACCGGAGGGTTTGATGCCGACCAGTTTCTTCGCGGCCCCCTCGGCCAGCTCTTTCTGGATGCGGGCGGCACCGGGGAAGCCGCCCTCTTCCTTGCGGCGTTTCTGGATCGCCCAGGCCAGCGAGGCCTCGATCGGGGAGGTCGACTGGTCGATGTCATTGCCATAAAGGCAGAGACCGGCCTCCAGACGCAGGGAGTCGCGCGCGCCCAGACCGGCGGGTTCGCAATCGTCATGGGCCAGGAACAGCCTGGTGATGCGTTCGGCGTCAGCCTCGGGGATGGAAATCTCGTAGCCGTCTTCGCCGGTGTACCCGAGGCGGGAAATGCGGCATTCCACGCCGTCGATATCGGCAAGGATGGTTTCCATGAATGTCATCTCGCGGGCGGCGGGGCAAAGGTCGCCCACCACATTTTCGGCTGCCGGGCCCTGAACGGCGACCAGCGCGCGGTCGAAGATCTCGGTCACCTCGACATCGTCGAGATGCGCCTTCATATGGGGGATGTCCTGATGGCGCAGGGCGGCGTTCACCACCACGAAGTAATGATCGCCGGCATTGGAGACGATGAGGTCGTCCATGATGCCGCCATCGTCATTGGTGAAGAAGCCATAGCGTGCCTTGCCTTCCTTGAGGGTGGCAAAGGCCTGCGGGCAGAGCGCCTGCAGCTTTTCGCCGACGTTGTCGCCGCGCAGGATCACCTGGCCCATGTGGCTGACATCGAACAGCGCAGCCTTTTCGCGGCACTGTTTGTGCTCTCCCATGATGCCCATGGGGTACTGGACCGGCATTTCCCAGCCGGCAAAATCCACCATCTTGCCGCCGAGGGCGACATGCAGGTCATAGAGCGGGGTACGTTTCGGCGCGTCGGTCATAGCGTCTTGCCCTTGAATTGATGTGGTTGAAAAGCCGGGGCGCGACGCCTGCCGCGCCCCGATGTCGGTTGGTCTTGATTATTCTGCCGCGCCTTTGCTCGGCTCTTCGGTCTGCCCGTTGGAGGCAAAGAACTCTTTCGTCACCTTGAAGACGACCGGGCTCAGCAGGGCGAGGGCGATCAGGTTCGGGATCGCCATCATCGCGTTCAGCGTATCCGCCAGCAGCCAGATGAAGCCCAGATCCGCCGTGGCCCCGAAGTAGATCGCGATGATCCACAGCACACGGTAGCCGATCAGCACCTTGGCACCCAGAAGATAGCCGACGCATTTCTCGCCATAGTAGGACCAGCCCAGAATGGTGGTAAAGGCAAAGATCGACAGCGCGATGGCGATCACATAGCCGCCAAAGCCGGGCAGGGATGTTTCAAAGGCCAGCGAGGTCAGCGCTGCACCGCTTTCGCCCGAGGTCCAGGCGCCGGAGGCGATGATGGCCAGACCGGTGATGGAACAGACGATGATGGTGTCGATGAACGTGCCCAGCATGGCGATCAGGCCCTGATTTACCGGACCCTTGGTTTCAGCTGCGGCATGGGCGATCGGGGCGGAGCCAAGACCGGCTTCGTTCGAGAACACGCCACGGGCCACACCAAAGCGGATTGCGGCCCAGACAGCGGCCCCGGCAAAGCCGCCTTCAGCGGCCGAGGGGGTGAACGCATAGGTGAAGACAAGACCCAAGGCATGGCCCAGCTGATCGGCGTTGATGATCAGAACCAGCAGGCCGATGGTGACATAGCTGACAGCCATGAAGGGGACCAGTTTCCCGGCCACCGCACCGATGCGGGTGATCCCGCCAAGGATCACGGCGCCGGTCAGCACCATCAGCACGATACCGGTGATGGAGGGGTTGAAGCCGAAGTTGGTTTCCAGCACCTGTGCCACACCATTGGCCTGGACACCATTGCCGATGCCGAAGGCGGCGATAGCCCCGAACAGCGCAAAGGCAAAGCCGAGCCAGGCCCAGTTCGCGCCAAGACCGTTCTTGATGTAATACATCGGGCCACCAACATAATTGCCCTGGCTGTCCTGTTCGCGGTATTTTACCGCCAGCACGGCTTCGGAATATTTGGTGGCCATGCCGACCAGTGCGGTCATCCACATCCAGAACAGTGCGCCGGGGCCGCCGAGGAACACGGCGGTGGCAACGCCGGCGATATTGCCGGTGCCGATGGTGGCCGACAGCGCGGTCATCAGCGCGTTAAACGGGGTGATCTGGCCCTCGCCATCTCCGGCCTCGCGGCCCTTGAACAGCAGGGCAAAGCCGGTGCCGATGCGCAGGATGGGCATCAGCTTCAGCCCGATCTGCAAGAACAGGCCAACGCCGAGAATGAGGACCAGCATCAGCGGTCCCCAGACGATCCCGTTGATATAGCCCACAATCGAATTCAAAACTTCCATAATTTTCCTCCCTTTGGGTGGTGGTCCTTGGCCTATGAGTGCCTGTCCCGGCCTTTGCTGCGGTTCGCGACCGATGACAAGTCGATTTCCCGGTTCTGCCCCTCCTGCCGCGACCCACCAGTCGCGGGGCAATCCCGGTCCGAGGGGTGGTCCGTTAGCCGGCACCCCCCGCAAGGCTGTCGCCAAGCTGCCTGTTGCGGGCTTCCTTGAGCGCCGCAAAATCCTCATCCGCGTGAAAGGAAGAGCGGGTCAGAGGTGTCGCCGAGACACCAAGGAACCCTTTGCTTCGGGCCATGCGTTCGATCTGCTCAAACTCCTCCGGGGTGACGAAGCGATCAATCGGATGGTGTTTCGGGGTGGGCTGAAGATACTGTCCCACGGTCAGGAAATCGACGTCCGCAGCGCGCAGATCATCCATCACCTGACGCAGGTCTTCCAGGGTTTCTCCCATGCCGACCATCAGGCCGGATTTGGTAAAAACCTGTGGATTGGCGCGTTTGGCGTCATCCAGTAGCCGCAGCGAGCTGTAATACCGCGCACCGGGGCGGACACGGGGGTAGAGATGTGGGACGGTTTCCAGATTGTGGTTGAACACATCCGGGGCCGCGTCAAAGACGATCTTTGCGACATCACCCTTGCCCAGAAAATCCGGGGTCAGCACCTCAATCGTGGTGCCGGGGGTCTGGTGGCGCACGGCGCGGATGGTCTGGGCGATATGCGCCGCGCCGCCGTCCTCCAGATCATCGCGATCAACGCTGGTGATCACGACATGGCGCAGCGCCAGTTTCTTGACCGCCTGTGCCACCCGACCGGGCTCAAAGGCGTCCAGCGCATCGGGGCGACCGGTCGAAACATTGCAGAAGGAACAGCCGCGGGTGCAGATCTCGCCCATGATCATCATGGTGGCATGACGTTTGGACCAGCATTCGCCGATATTGGGACAGGCGGCCTCTTCGCAGACGGTGGTCAGATTGTGATCCCGCATCAGGCGGCGGGTCTCGAAATACTCGGCGCTCTCGATTTTCTTGCGGCGGATCCACTTCGGTTTGCGCGGGATCTCGCTATCGGCCTTTTTCGATTTTTCCGGGTGGCGGAGCCGCGGCATGGGGACGTTCATCCTACGGCCTCCTTACGCTTGCCGACAAAGGCACCTTCGGAACCGGTCTTGGCGATAACAGGCATCGAGGTTGAAAAGCGTTTGTCCACCGCGACATAGCCCGCAGGGCCGCCACCGATAACGATCCGATCATAAAGGCTCATCTCTGCCCCTCACTATTGTCTGTCAGGGGAAAACAGCCCCTAACTCTCCCGTGTGTTTCCTTTAAGAAACTTTTCCACGATAAGCAACGATTGCTTTTACATAGAAACTTTGACCTATCACCGGGGGAAGGGTAAACATTGGGAAACTCAGGAGATTGCACGCCCATGGAACCCATCAACGCGGAAGACGGCGCCCCCGCGACGGAGTTTGCCGAGGCTCCCGATGGTGATGCGCTGGGGAAAATGATTCGCGAATCCCGCAAGGAGAAGGGGCTGACGCTGGAGGAAGCGGCGCGGGCCGCGAACATCGGCCGCTCCACCCTGTCGAAGATCGAGAACAACCAGACCCGCCCCAGTTTCGAGATCATCCGCCGCCTGATGCAGACGCTGGATTTGCAGACGCCGCAGCTGTTTGTGCAATCCGCCAAGAGCGATATCTCCGGGCGGCGCGACTACACCCGCAAGGGCGCGGGAGAGCATCAGGAAACCCAGACCTACGACCACGAACTGGTGTGCACCGAGCTGACCAGCAAGCGGATGCTGCCCTATATCAGCCGCATCAAGGCGCGTGACGTGTCGGAGTTCGAAAGCTGGATTCGCCACAGTGGCGAGGAGTTCATGTTCGTGATCAGCGGTGAACTGGTTCTTTACACCGAACATTACCGCCCGCTGCCGATGAAGGCCGGCGATACGGTCTATTACGACAGCGGCATGGGCCATTGCTGCGTTTCGACCAGTGAAGAGGACGCGCAGGTGCTCTGGGTCTCGCTGAACTGATCCGAACTCAGCGGCGCCCCCGGCGATATGCAATCTGCGCCGCCCGGATATTGGCCGGGGCGGCGCAGATCGGTGTTCCATGGCTCGGGGTGATCCGCCTATTCGGCAGCAATCTCCAGCGCCGCGCGGTTGGCCGTGCTCTCGTCGGGTTCCATGCGTGACCAGTTGAGATCGCCCTCGTAGCGCCAGACCAGATGCCCCTGATCGTCCATCGCCATCAGATGAAGCCAGCCATTGTCGAACAGGGCGCGCACCTGCGGGTGGCGGTCCAGGATCTGCGTCATGGCATCGCGCGGCGCCTCGATCACCACGGTCAGCCGCAGCGGGTCATGTTGCAGCGCCTCGCCATCATGCACCGATTGCCAGGGCAGACCGGGTTTCAGCGCGCCGCCATTGCCTTCCAGCACACCGATGCCACCGGCCACGTTGTGCAACAGCTTGTTGCCGCCACCGAACAGGGCGGGGGCCACGCTGGAGCCGTAGTATTGCAGGCTGATCCAGCTTGCGACCACCACCGGCGCGGTCATGATCAGCTCCAGCACGCCAAAGCCCTCATCCGCCCGCCAGTCATAGCTGTGCAGGAAGGATTGCCCGTCAAGCGCCCGGCCCTCGGTCCGCTGACGCGGGGCGGCGATAAAGGCGCGGCAACCGGCCAGCCCCCATTCCGGGCGCAGTTCCGCCCAGTCGGAGGAGCGGCGCAGGATGTCTGCACCAGCGCTTGCGCGGGGCAGCCGCACCGCCCGTTCGCTGCGGGCCAGAGCGCCTGCGGCCTCGATCCAGCGACGGATATTCGCCAGCTCGCGGGCAAAACGGGTGGCAGCGCCAGCGGGCAGATCCTGTTCGTAGAGCGTGACCTGATCGGTGGTGGTGTGATGCAGCGCGGGCAGGAAAACGGTGTCCTCGGGGATGCTGATCCCTGCCTCGCGCAGTCCGCCGCGTACCGCCCGGTCATTCAGCAGTCCGGCCAGCAACCGGGCATTCACGTCACCCGCATGGCCACCGCAGGCGCCACAGTGCAGAGCACTTGCATGGGGGTTGTTGGTCACATCCGCGCCATGGCCTGCCAGCATCACAACCGGGGCAAAGCCACCGGTCAGCGACATCGCCGACAGGATGGTCCGGGCCATCGCAACCCGGTGGTCCAGATCCACCGAAGCATCAAGCACCGGCGCCGGATCCGTGGCCAGACGACTGCTGGCACCAAAGGCATCGCGCAGCAGCTTGCCCGCATAGACCGGGCCTGTGGCCTCGACAAAGGCAAAGGAGGAGACCGCTGCCAGTTTGAACCGGCCCCAGGCGCGCCGCGCCCGCGCTGCATAGCGCCGGGCAAGGTCAAGCTCCGCCGGTTCCGCCGCCCGCGACTGGACGCCCGCGCTCAGCAGCACCGGGCCGCGCCCTTCGGTAACGTCGGAGCCCGCTGCATTATGCGCCGCGGCCAGCCCGAAGAAGCCCGCAAACCCAAGTGTCTGCACGCCGCTGTCCTGTGCTTCCAGCGCGCGGCGGAACACTTCGGACCGTACATCAATACAGAAGGCGGCCTGCAACAGGGGGCGATCGGTGGCCTTTGCCTCTGCCGCTGGCTCCGGGGTCGCGACGGTCAGCCTGCCCGCCAGTTGCCGCTGCGCAGCCCGTTCGCCTGCCTCTTGCAGAATGGCGTCGATCACCTGATCGCGGCTTGGGGTGATCGGGGTTTCGTGGCTTTCGACGACCTCCAGCCAGCGGGCCGCGATCTGGTCGCGATACTGGTGGAACAGCGCCTCGTCAAACACCATGCGGATCGCCAACAGCTCAACCGTGGTGGTGTCGCTCTTGCACTCCAGCTCGGCCTGCCACGACAGGTAGCGGCCATATTGCGCCCAGCCTTGCAGTGTCATCAGCCAGCGGTGAAACCCGGTCTCGGCGGCCGCAGAGCTGACGCCCAGCGTTTCGGAGGCCCGTCCGATGGCGCGCCAATGTGACCGGTTGGTAGCAGCGACAAACCCGCCAAACCCGTGCAGCCCGTGGATTTCCGGCGTCAGATCGCGGCTGGCAAACTGACGCCAGGCCGCATAGGTGCCGCCGGTCCGGTCCGGCTGCCACAGCGCCTGCCCCTGATCGAAATGGCTGGCGGCAAAGGCGCCGATGCGTTCCTCGATCAGGCCGGGCCAGTCGACGCCGGACAGCTCCTGCGCCAGCTCCGCCACCGTCGGCAGCGCGCTTGGGTCATCGTTGGTGTCCGTGGCGCCCAGTGCCGCATGGAGATCGGCCATCTGCACATCGCTGAAGCGGGTGCCGACCCGCGCCAATGCGGCCCGCAGATCGCTGTCGGTGAGGTCTCCGGCGGCCCGTTTCGCCGCCCAATGGCTGCGGTCCGGGGTCACCCGTGTGCCCGCAACCCGCGCCAGCCGCGCCGAGGTCACCGCCAGCTGCTCGTCGCTCTGGCCGAGGAAGGGGTTCACCGCAACGCTGGAGGTGAGCGGGAACAGCGGCGGGATTGCGCGGGCGGCCCGATTGGCGCAGGTGACCAGCTCCAACAGGGCGGCGGGGTAGGTTTCGTGCTTCATCAACATGGGTCGATCTCCCGGTTTCAGGATGTGGTCCGCTTTGACCAGCCGCCCAGCAGCCGGTCAAAAATCGCATTTGCATAAAGCCCGTTGGACAGATGGACCCGCAGCCCCGCTGCCGCCGGGTGCATCGCCCAGAGCGGGAAGGTCGCCTGCGCCACGGCCACCGCGCCAAAGCTGACCAGCGCCAGCAGGATCAGCGCCCATTCCAGCGGGCCGGGAGCAGGGGTCGCAGGCAGGGTGCCGGCGGTCAGCTTCAGCGCCGCCAGTTGCAGCAGGAAATAGCTGACTGAGGTGGCCGCCGCATAGATCACCGTGCGCCGCGTCAGCGCACCGGGGGCGGCATCGGCCAGCCCCTGCGCCAGAATATAGGCCACGCCAAAGATCAGGATCACCCCCAGCGCAATTGCCTGCACCGATTTGCCGCCAAAGCCAAAGACCGCTCCAACCAACGCATAGATCACGATGCCGATGCCAAAGGCCTGCATCACATTACGCGCGCTTGGCACTGCGACGGGACCGGGGCGCCGGATCGCGGCGACATTGGCCACCGCCTCGCCAGCGCTGAGAAAGGCGTGCGCCTTGTAGAGCGAATGCGCCACGATATGCAGCAGCGCCAGCGGGAACAGCGCCAGACCACATTGCATGATCATAAAGGCCATCTGCGCGATGGTGGACCAGGCCAGCGAGGTCTTCACGGCCGGCTGCGTCAGCATCACCAGCCCACCGAACAGCGCGGTAAACCCGCCCAGCATCACCAGCACCGCCATCACCGCAGGCGCGGCCAGCATCACATCGGCAAAACGGATCAGCAGGAAGCCGCCCGCATTGATGACGCCTGCATGAAGCAGGGCGGAGACCGGCGTCGGCGCTTCCATCACCTCGGTCAGCCAGCCATGGGCCGGAAACTGCGCCGAGGCGAGCACCGCCGCCAGCGCGATCAGCCCGGCGGCGGCAAGGGTCAGCAGATCGGGGCTGGCAGCGGCAAGAATGCTGGCGATATCGCTGGTGCCATAGGCGGCAATCAGCAGCGCGACAGCGAGGCCGAGTGACATTTCGCTGGCCCGGGCCACCAGCGCCTTTTTCCGCGCGGCCCGCTGCGCCGTTGTGCGCTCGCGATAAAACAGCAGCAGCTGATGCAGGCACAGGCTGGTGGCGGTCCAGGCCAGAAGCAGCTGCACCAGATTGCCCGACATCACCAGCAGCAAAACCGCGGCCAGCGTGGCGCTCATCCAGCCGGTAAAGGCGCCCTGACGGCCCTCGCCGTCCATATAGGTGGCGCTGTAGCGCAGCACGATCCAGCCGATGAAACTGACCAGACACAGCATCACGGCGCTGACCACATCCAGCCGCACCGACAGCCCAACTCCAAATAGGCCAAGCAAGGGCGAGCTGCCCGGACCGTTCAGGCCCAGCAGCACCGCAGACAGCGCCGAGACGGCAAATGCCGCCAGCGCGGCATATTCAGCCAGACGCGGCAGATGACCCGGCCGCAGACCCGGTGTCCGGCGCGCCCGCAGGGCGACGGCCAGCAGCAGCATCGGGGCCAAGAGCGGCAAAAACAGATAGAACATGAAAGGCTCCCGTATTCACATGCAGCAGGGGACGCTGCGTCAACGAGACAGGTAGCGCGGATCTTTGATTAATAAAAATTCATTGTTATGGCCTTATCGTTCTATTAAAACGAATGAATGCCCCTGAACTATCATCATCTGCGCTATTTCTGGGCCGTCGCCCATGACGGCAATCTGACCCGCACCGCGCAGCGGCTGAATCTGTCGCAATCGGCGCTTTCTGTGCAGATCAAACAGCTGGAGGAGCGGCTGGGCCATCCGCTGTTCGACCGGCGCGGACGGCAGCTGCATCTGACCGAGGCCGGGCGTATCGCGCTGGATCATGCCGATGCGATCTTTGCCACCGGGCAGGAGCTGATCGCCACGCTGGAAGGCAGCGAGCGCAGCCGTCAGGCGCTGCGGGTGGGTGCGCTGGCCACACTGTCGCGGAACTTTCAGATCGGGTTCCTGCGGCCTATGCTGGCGCGCAGCGATGTCGAGGTGATCCTGCGCTCCGGCAGCCCAACCGAGTTGCTGGAGGGGCTGGCAACGCTGAACCTCGATCTGGTTCTGATGAACCGCGAACCTCCCGACGACAGCCTGACCCCCTATGAAACCCATCAGATCGGGGATCAGGCGGTGAGCATCGTCGGCACCCCGGCGCGGCTGGATCCACGCCTGCCGATCCGCGAATTGCTGACCACCCATCCCTTTGTGCTGCCGACCACCGACAATACGGTGCGGACCGCCTTTGATGCCATGGCCAGTCGCCTGTCGGTGGTGCCGCAGGTGGCTGCCGAGGTCGACGACATGGCGATGATGCGGCTGCTGGCCCGCGAGGATATCGGCCTGGCGCTGGTGGCCCCGATCGTGGTGCAGGATGAGCTGTCCTCGGGGCGGCTGCTGGAGGCCGAGGAGCACCCCCGCATTCGCGAGACCTTCTATGCGGTCACCCTGCGGCGCCGTTTTCCCAATCCGCTGGTTCAGGAGGTGCTGGCAGGCAGCGCCTCGGTGCTGAACGGCTGACCTTCCGGCCTGCTGCCCGGCAGAGCTGGCATGAAGCCACCAGCGCCTGGCTCGTCCCGGCACTGCGGCGCCGTCCCGGTTCGTGATCCTTTGGGTTGGACCCAGCGCTGTCCCCTATCGT
>NZ_JAYMWL010000005.1:0-152872 GCF_048056275.1 Phaeobacter sp. JH20_26
AAAGACCTGCACATGGGTCACGCCATCGGTTGTCTGCCAGCTCACCGCCAGGGCGCCACTGTCGAGCCGGATGATCTCGCGGCTGCCTTCTGTGGGCGCAACGTGATCCTCTGCCTCCAGCTCAAAGATCTGCTCATCCCCTGAAACAGTGCCGTCCGAAAGATAATGCTGCAGGCGTAGTGTTCCGGTGTCGTTGTCCAGCCAAGTCACCATAAAACCTTGCTCTGTCACCAGCATCTGGGAATACGTCTGGGCCCCGGCGACGGTTGTGTTCACATGGAACTCGGTGCCGATGGGTTCCCCCGACGGGGAGAAGATCTGCGCATAGATGCCAGTGTCGCTACCCCAAACACCTTTAGACCCGGTCCAGCTGACCACGAAGTTGCCCCCCGCAAGGGCAACAACCTCGGCGCTGTGGTTCGTACTGTAACCCGGTGCCGCAAAGAAGCGGGTGGCGGTTTCTGCGCTGCCGTCGGCGCTTTGGATCCCAACCCAGACGCCGCGCACGCTGCTATCGCTGGTATATTCTGACCAGACCGTGACGATGGAGCCCGCGCCGTCATCCAGGATCGCAACTTCCGGTCCAATCGAGAAGCTGCCGACCCGCGCGTCCGGAGGCTGTAAGGCAAATTCTTCGCCGATGGGCGCACCCGTGTTGTCGACATACTGTGCATAGGTCCAGCCATAGCCGTTTGAATGCGAACCGTTGACCCAGTAAATCAGAGCTCGGTCTTCGGAGACCTGAAGTGTCTCGACTCTGTACTGATTGCCTGTCGTGGTGCTGTTGACCAGCTGCAGCGGACCGTCCTCATTCCCGAGAGCGTCATACCGCTGGGTCCAGATGCCCTGACCGCTCCCGTCCGGCAGCACAATCGTAACCAAGCGGCTGCCATCCGCAAACACAACAACAGACGGATCCGAAGCTTCGAGTGTGCTAATAAGCAAATTCATTGTTAGTCCTCAAAATACCTTAGTTTTTCTCGGGCACATTGGTGCTTTAAATGGTTAAAAATTCATAAACTGGCAACGGCCATCAGCCGATCCCTTCAAAGGCTGGTGTCGGTAGGTCGATCAATGTCTACAGTCAATAACGTCCGCACCCCGTGAAGCAGCTTAGCCCTGCAGAGGGTCCGCTTCCGGGAAAGAGTCCCAGAAGTTTCGCACGCGCAGCATCGTTGCCCCAGGGTCTTCGGTCTATGGCCGCTTCGGGCTGCCTTGCGTTGTCTGGGAGAAGCATCTTGGTGAAGTTTCGCTGCAACCCTGCCGCCGCATTGCCGCAAGTCGGTAGTGAGCCCAAACTCTCTTCTGCTTGAAAGCCTTGCACGCCTGATTTCTTCGTGTGACATAGAAAGGTATGGGCCCAAAACCGCTTCATCCGGACGTACTTGAATTTATTTCCAGCCTGCGAAAGCTGGAAGCCATTCTTGCAGAGCACGATCAGGAGTTTTGGGCAGAGAAACTGTCACGAGTGCGCCAAGTCGCAGAAAAATCTGATGGTTACAGCGTACAATTATTTGAAGGATTATTTGGTGGCATGGGAAGCTTAAGCGACTTGATCCTTGATGCTCCGGCTTCCGCCAACATCGAGCTTGCGGAAGAACGAACACGTGCATACGAGCTGGCGCAAGCATTGAAATAAACATCCCGGAACGACTGCTTCGACCGCCCAGCGGACGACGGCCGGTATTTGAGGGCTGCAGACGCGGCGAACGGCGGCTTCTACTAGTGCTCGTGCAGCGTCTGGCCGCTGCTAAACCACGACTTTGCAAAGGTCACTATCTGCGCAAAGGTGCCGTTAGCTGTGTGCTATCATGGGTTTAGATGATTGCGGAGAGGGTAGGTAGGATACGGCGGTTGCCCGCTCCCGCAACCAAAATTACAACACGGATATTAGATGCATGCAGCTGCCTTTAGGGGCAGCTTGTTTGTTTGTGGCGGGGGCCTTGGAAGCGGGGCTTTCTGCGGGTCGGACCGGTAACCTGAGTGAAATCCGCTCCACTGAACGCGTTCAGTGTTATGCTATGCAAAGACCTACCTGAAGGGCGTCTAGCAAACCACGCACATCGGCCTCACTCAGGATCAGCGGCGGCGAAAGAATGACATTTGCGCCCGAAACCCGAACCAGGGCACCGGCCTCATAGCAGGCCTCCTGGACGGCCAAGGCCCTGCGCCCGTCAAGTGGCGCTCGTGTCTGGCGATCACTCACCAGTTCAATGGCCGTCATCAACCCATGCCCGCCACGCACATCTCCGACAATCTCGTAACGCTCCTTCAGCGCCAGACAGCCCTCGTAGAGCTGGGTGCCGCGGGCAGCAGCGGTCTCCGTCACCTTCAGCCGCTGCATTTCCGCCAGGCAGGCCAGCGCTGCGGCGGCGCCGACCGGATGGCCGGAATAGGTGTAGCCGTGGCCGATCTTGGCGTCCGGGTTATCCTCGAACACCTCGATCATCCGATCCCCCAGCATAACCGCGCCAAAGGGGAAGAACCCGTTGGTGATGGCCTTCGCGGTGCACATCATGTCGGGCTGAATGCCCCAGAGCCGGGCGCCGGACCAGGCGCCGGTGCGGCCATAGGCGGTGATCACCTCATCGGTGATCAGCAGGATACCATGGCGATTGCAGATCTCCTGAACCATCGGGGCAAATGACTTATGGGGCGGGATGACGCCTCCGGCGCCCAGAATGGGCTCCATGATCATCGCAGCGATCGTATTGGCCCCCTGAAACGCGATTTCATCTTCCAAAGCCGCGACGCAGAGCTGGGCAAGACGCTCGGGGTCGCTCTCATTGAATGGGTTGCGATATGTATAGGGCGCGGGAATATGAAAACAGCCCGGCAGCAATGGTTCATAGGCCGTACGGAAATTGGCGTTTCCGTTGACCGAGGCCCCGCCGATATGGGTGCCGTGATAGCCTTTCTTGAGGCTGAGGAACTTGGTGCGGCCCGCATCGCCGCGCAGTTTGTGATATTGCCGTGCCAGCCGCAGCGCGGTCTCGACGGAATCGGAACCGCCGGAGGTGAAAAAGGCCCGGCTCAGCCCGTCAGGGGCAAAGAACCGGCTCAGCTCATAGGACAGCTCGATCACCGCATCGTTGGAGGTGCCGCGAAAGGTCGAATAATAGGGCAGTTTATCCAGCTGCGCGGCCATGGCGTCCTTTACCGGCTGGCAGGAATAGCCCAGGTTCACATTCCACAGACCGCCCACCCCATCAATGACCCGATGACCGTCGATATCCGTGATCGACACGCCTTCGGCCTCGGTGATGATCTTCGGGGGCTGGTTGATGCTGTCCTGCGGCGAGGTCATCGGATGCCACATCAGCCGACCGTTCTGTTCCTTGAGAAAGTTAGAATCTTTCATGATGCGATATCCGATACATGTATGTGTGACGGGGACGGCTCTAGCGCGGTTGCCCAGGCAGCCTGCACCGCTGCGGGAACCGCGCCGCCCCAATTGCGGGTGATCTCGCGGCTGGCGGATGTGAGTTCTGTCTTGATCAGCCGCTGCTGTTCCGGTGTGACCCGTGCGGCCACGCTGGCCACCGATACCGCTCCGACAAACAGCCCGGTCTGATCGTAGAGGGGCGCCGACAGGCTATGGATCTCCGCTTCGAAACTCCGGTCTGAGCAGGCAAATCCGCTGGTGCGTGCCGCCGCGACCAATTCGTGCAGCGCCTCAGCTGTTGTTGCGGTATGGGGCGTGAACCGATCCAGCCGGGCGAGGGCAGAGGTCATCAGGGCCTCCGGGCCAAAGGCCAGCGCACATAGCCCCGACGCCGTCGCATGAAGCGGAAAGGTCGTGATGTCGATAATCGCCCGCGTGCCGTGCCGGGGGGATTCGCAGGACGCCAGCGCGTAGAGCGTCGTTCCTGAGAGCACTGACACATGCGCGGTCTCGCCGGTGACCTCGGCCAGCTGCGACAGCGCCAGCTGAGCGCCCATCTCACGGGGGACGGTGGCCTCCCGCACCTGCGCCAGCTGCAGGATAGCAGGCCCCAGGCGATAGTGTTTCGTCACTGGATTCTGTTCGACAAATCCAGCGGTTTCAAGGGCCTGGAGGTGGCGGTAGGTGGTCGCCTTGTCCCGTCCCGCGATCCGGCACAGTTGCGACAGCCCGATCTCAGGCCGGTCGGTAGAGAAGTGCGACAAGAGCGCCAGCGTTTTGGTTGCAGAGGACATGCCTTCGGTCACCCTTCAAGCGAATTCAGAAAAAATTTGACACATGATGTTTAGCAAGGCAACCTTTTTTACGTAACGTCGGTTCGATATATGAACCGATGACAGGGAGGGAAACATGTCAAAGTTCAAGATTTCTGCCACTGCGCTTACCTTGGCCATGATGGCTGCTGCCGGTGCGGCATATGCCGAATACCCGGAGAAACCCGTTGAATTTGTGGTGCCATGGCCGCCCGGCGACCTGGAGGACGTCCTGACCCGTATGATCGCGGAGGATTTCTCGGCCGCCTATGATGTGCCCACTGCGGTTGTGAACAAACCCGGTGGCGGCGGCGGCCCGTTTCCCGGTGCGGTCGAGGTCGCCACTGCGCCTGCTGACGGCTATACGGTCGGATCCTTCATCATCGCCATTCCCGTGGTCGGCCCGCAGATCGGCATCCCGGAGCTGAGCCCGGATCCATTTGTACCGCTGGGCAATTTCCTGACCTACCCTTTCGTAATCGCTGCCGGGGCGAATGCGCCCTATGATGATATGGCCGGGCTGGCCGCCCATGCGGCGGAAAACGATGTGGTGCTTGGCCATTTTGGCGCTCCTCTGGTGCCGACGCAGGTCACATTGGGTCTGGCCAAGGAGATGGGGTTCTCCTACGCCTCCGACGCTGCCTTTGACGCCCTGGACTGCAACACGCTGGCCTCCGGGGATGTGGATGTGATCAACACCACGCTTCAGCTGATCCTGCCATGCCTAGACAGTGTAAAGGTGCTTGCCTCCATCGGCGCCGAGCGGATCCCGCTGACACCGGATGCGCCCACCGTCGCAGAGCTGGCGCCGGATCTGAATGTCTCGCTGTGGAACGGGCTCTTTGTGCACAAGGACACGCCACAGGATGTGCGCGATAAGATCATCGCTGTCGCGGAGCAGACGGTGATGTCGGAGCGCGCCCAGGCGCTGGCCGCAGAAACCGGTGCGGCGGTCTATTGGCAGCCCGCCACTGAGGTGGCCGCTCAGATCAAGGCCGATATCGAGACCATGGCCCGGATCGACGGTATGTTGAGCAACTAACGGATCTCGCAGGCTCGGCGGCGTCGATCGCCGGGACTGCGCAGCTCTAGCAAGGGGGCGACCAATGTCGCGGGTCAAAACGCTTCAAGCCTTGTTCAAACGCTACCGAAGACCGGGGGATATCGTCTTTGCCTGGATTGTGCTGGTCGGTGCTCTCCTGCTCCTGTCGCAAATCTTCGAGCAGACCGTCTGGCGTAAAGGCAGCGCGCTTTTTGCTCAACCTCGGTTCTGGCCAGCGGTGTCTCTTGGTGGCATGGCGGCTTTTGCCGCATTTCACCTGCTTGGCTCGGCGCTGTCCGAACGGATCGAAGGACGCTGGCAGGAGGTCCTGCTCTGGATCGCCTCGCTGGAATATGCAGGGTGGTTCATCGCCTACGCAGCCGCGGTTCCCTATGCGGGCTACCTGCCGGCCACGGTGATATGCGCGGTCGCTCTGGCGCTGAGGGTGGGCTACCGGCGCCCCGCAACACTGGCGGTCGCGGCGCTTTCGGCGCTGCTGATCGTGGTGCTGTTCAAGACCTTGCTGAAGGTGAATCTGCCCGCAGGCCTCGCCTATGAATCCTTGCCCGACGGGCTACGCCAAATCATGCTGACCTATTTCTGATCGGGGCAACAAATGGAAAATCTCCTCGCCGGGGCCGAGATGCTGGCCCGCTGGGATGTGATCGTCGCGCTGTTGATCGGGTCAATCGGCGGCGTGATCATCGGGGCCATTCCGGGCGTCGGACCCGCAGTGGCGATCGCCATCCTGCTGCCGGCGACCTTTGCCTTCGAGCCTATCGTGGGATTGACGATGCTATTGGGGATCTACGGATCCTCGATGTATGGCGGGGCCATCCCTGCGGTCCTGATCAATACGCCGGGCACGGCGGTGAATGCGCTCACATCATATGACGGCTATCCGATGACGAAACAGGGGCAGGCCCATCGGGCGCTGTCGCTGGCCTATAGCGCGTCGTTCTGGGGTGGGATATTCGGCATCCTCTGCCTGATCCTGCTGTCACCGGTCCTGGCTCTCGTGGCTCCGATGTTCGGCTCCAGAGAGATCTTTCTTGCTGCACTTCTGGGGATCATCCTGGTCATCCTTGCCCACCGGGGCCAGATCTTTGCCGCCGGCGTTCTGGCGATGTTCGGCATCTTTCTACAGACCGTCGGCCTCGATGCGGTGACCTACACCCAGCGCTATACCTTCGGCTTCACCTTTCTCAGCTCCGGCGTGAACCTGATTGTTGTCGTGCTCGGCCTCTTTGCGCTGAGCCAGGCGTTTTTCCTGCTGACCGCCCCCGACAGCCAGCCGGATGCAAAGCCGGTATCAGGGCGGATGGGGGCCGGCATCAGGGAGCTGATGCAGCACAAGCGGGTAGCAACCGTCGCCTCCGCCTGTGGCGTGATCCTGGGCATGATCCCCGGCACCGGCGAGTTCACCGCCCAATTCATGAGCTACACCTACGCCCAGAAAACCTCCAAGACGCCGGAGCTGTTTGGCAAGGGATCCCCCGAAGGTCTGATCGCCTCGGAGGCTGCCAATAACGCGGTTCCGGCCGCGGCGATGATCCCGCTTCTCGCGCTCGGTATCCCGGGAGAGGCGCTGACGGCCATGATGCTGTCGGTGTTCTATGTTCATAACGTCATCCCCGGCCCACAGCTGTTTCAGAACAATATCGACCTGGTCTATGGTCTCTATCTGGCGCTGATCCTGCTCAATGTGATCGTGCTCGCCTTCCTAATGGTCTCCACCAATCTGCTGACCCGGATCATTCGCATCCCAACCCGGTTCCTGGGGGTGATGATCCTTTTGCTGTCCTTTGTCGGCGTCTATTCGCTGCGAAATTCCCTGACGGACTGCATGATTTCGGCAGGGTTCGGGGTGCTTGGCCTGATCCTGAAACGTCTGAACCTGCCGATTGTCCCGATCATCCTGGGCATGGTTCTGGGCGGCATCATGGAGGTGAAGCTGCGTTCGGCCCTGCCGCGCCTCAAGACGCCGCTGGATATGATCGACCGCCCGATTTCCTTTCTCCTCTTCATTCTGATCCTGATCGTTCTGGCCCTGCACCTGCGCGCGCTGATGCGTGAATGGCAGGCGCATCAGCCCGACGAAGACCACGATCTGCACGACAGCCAAACAAGGTAGCCCCATGGACCAAAGCAAGATCGACGCCCTTCGGCCACAACCGGTGCAGCCGGTTTCACATCTCATCGACGGTCGGCAGGTTGCGGCCTCTGATGGGGCGACGCTGGATGTGCTGTCGCCGATCGACGGGTGTGTGCTGACCCGGATCGCGCGGGGAACTGCGGCGGATATGGAGGCGGCCATCGCCTCCGCCCGCGCCGCCTTCGAGGATCGCCGCTGGGCCGGGCAGCCGCCCGCCGCCCGCAAGAAGGTTCTGATGAAATGGGCCGAGCTGATCGAGGCGCACGCGCTCGAACTCGCCGTTCTGGGCGTGCGCGACAATGGCACCGAAATCAATATGGCGCTCAAGGCCGAACCGGGGTCAGCCGCAGCCACGATCCGCTACTACGCCGAGGCACTGGACAAGCTCTATGGCGAAATCGCGCCCACGGCGGGTGATGTGCTGGGCCTGATCCACAAGGATCCCGTCGGTGTGGTCGGCGCGATAATTCCGTGGAATTTTCCGCTGATGATTGGGGCTTGGAAACTGGGCCCGGCGCTTGCGATGGGAAATTCCGTGGTGCTGAAACCCGCTGAAACCGCCTCTCTCTCGCTGATGCGGGTGGCGGAACTGGCGCTTGAGGCGGGCCTGCCACCCGGCGTCCTGAACGTGATCACCGGCGAAGGCGCGGTGGTCGGCGAAACCCTCGGCCTTTCGATGGACGTCGACGTTCTGGTGTTCACCGGATCGGGGCAGACCGGGCGTCGGTTGCTGGATTATTCCGCCCGTTCAAACATGAAACGTGTCTATCTGGAGCTGGGCGGCAAATCTCCCAATATCGTCTTCGCCGATGCGCCGGATCTGGCAGAGGCCGCGAAGGTGACCGCCGCAGGTATCTTCCGCAACTCGGGTCAGGTCTGCGTCGCAGGCTCCCGCCTGCTGGTCGAGGCCTCGATCCACGACAGATTTGTGCAGGAGGTCGTGCGGGCAGCGGAGGCGATGCAGGTCGGCGACCCGCTTCGGCTGGAGACCCAGATCGGGGCGATCAATTCCGAAGCACAGCTGAAGCAGAACCTGACCTTTGTCGCCACCGCCCAGCAGGAAGGCGGGCAGATCGTCACCGGCGGGCAGCGTATCTTGTCGGAAACCGGCGGCTATTACATGGCGCCGACCATCGTCACTGATGTCACGCCAGCGGCGACATTGGCACAGCAGGAGGTGTTTGGCCCAGTGCTTGCCGTGACCCCCTTCAAGACCGAGGACGACGCCGTGCGGATCGCCAATTCCACGGTTTACGGTCTCGCCGGTGCGGTGTGGACATCCGGGCTCAGCCGCGCCCATCGCATGGTGCAGCGTGTCCGAACCGGGGTGATGCATGTCAACACCTATGGCGGCGCGGATGGCACCGTCCCGCTTGGCGGGGTCGGGCAGTCCGGGAACGGGTCTGACAAATCGCTTCATGCCATCGAAAAATACATCAACCTGAAAACCGCATGGATCAAACTATGAAAGGTGGGGCAATGACCGAGAAAACCATTCTGGTGGTTGGCACCTACGACACCAAGGACGATGAGCTTGGTTTTCTGGCGAGCGTGATCGGCGATCAGGGGGGCAGGGTCCTGACCATGGATGTCTCGGTTCTGGGCGACCCATCGACGCCGACCGACTATTCCAAACACGACGTCGCCGAGGCCGGTGGCAGCTCGATCCGGGCGGCCATCGACAGCGGGGATGAAAACACCGCCATGCAGATCATGGCGCATGGTGCCAGCTTGCTGACGGCGCGGCTGCACCGGATGGCGGCTTTTGACGGGGTGATCGTCCTTGGCGGCACGATGGGCACCGATCTGGCGCTTGATGTCTGTTCGGCCTTGCCGCTTGGGGTGCCGAAATACATTGTCTCAACCGTTTCCTTCTCGCCGCTGATCCCGGCCGAAAGACTGGCGGCCGACACCCAGATGATCCTCTGGGCCGGTGGGCTTTACGGGCTGAATTCCGTCTGCAAGGCCTCGCTCAGCCAGGCCGCAGGCGCCGTTCTGGGCGCCGCGAGGGCAGCGCAGATTCCGGACCCGGATAAACCGCTGATCGGTATCATGTCCCTTGGCACATCGGCGCTGAAATACGTCATTCCGCTGAAACCGGCGCTTGAGGCACGTGGGTTTGAGGTTGCGGTCTTTCACGCCACCGGAATGGGAGGGCGCGCCTTTGAAAGCCTCGCAGAGCAGGGCGCCTTTGCCTGCGTGTTTGACTTCTGCACCCAGGAGCTTGGCAACCATATCCACGGATCGTCGATTTCCGCCGGTGCGGATCGCCTTACCAATGCCGGCGCCAGGGGGACGCCGCAGATTGTCGCCCCCGGCTGCTATGATCTGGTTGATGTGGTCGGCTGGCAGCCAATCGCCGAGAAATGGTCGGACCATCCGAAACACGCGCACAACCGGCTGCTGACCTCGATTGTCCTCAACACCGAGGAACGGCGCCAGGTCGCCCGCGCCCATTCGAAACAGCTGGCTGACGCCGGCGGTCCTGTGGCGATGATCCTGCCGGAGCGTGGACTCGGCGAATGGGACCGCGAAGGCGCCGACCTGCACGACAGCGCGGGGCTGGCGGCGTTTCTGGCGGAGCTTGAGGCGACATTGCCCGCGCATGTCTCCGTGCACCGCCTCGACAGCCATATCAACGACCGTGCCTTCGCCGATAAGGCGCTGGAGATTTTCGACCGCTGGTGCGCCGACGGCATTGTTTCGCCGTAACGCCTGCCGCCCGGATCCTGCGCTTGACTCACCGTGTGCTTTTTACTTAACTTGATAAGCAATAAATCGCCAAGGTGCCCCGATGCCCCATTTCCAGATCGAATACTCCGCCAATCTAGAGGACGTGCTGGACATCTCTGCACTGTGCGAGGCGATCCGCGCAGAGGCGGCCGCGATCGACACCTTTCCCATTGCAGGGATCCGGGTGCGGGCGCTGCGCGTCGATCATGTGGCAATTGCCGATGGCAACCCGGACCATGGTTTCATCGACCTGTCCATCCGCCTGCGGGAGGGGCGCAGCGACACCGTAAAGCAAGACGCAACCGCCCGTATCTTTGCCGTGCTGCGCACCTTCGTGGCCCCGGCGATGGATCGCCATTCCATCGCCCTGTCAGCAGAGATGCGCGACATCAACGCAGCGCTTTCACCGAAATTCGGAAATATCCGTGATCATCTGGAGGACCCGGCATGAGCCAGCTCGACAGCCATATCCGCAAATTGGACAGCTATCTGGAGCGGTTCCGTGCCACCGGGATCCAGAACCGGATTGCCGGCGCCGATGTGGCCGGCGGAGCAGGGGTGTTTCAGACCATCTCGCCGGTGGACAAAAGCGTGATCTGCGATGTTGCCCAGGGCTCAGCCGCAGATATCGACGCCGCCGCCCGCGCCGCGCAGAAGGCCTTTGCAGATTGGCGCGACCTGTCGGCCTCTGAACGCAGGAAGATCCTCATTCGGATCGCCGAAGGCATCGAAGCCCGCGCCGAAGAAATCGCGCTCTGTGAATGCTGGGATACTGGCCAGGCCTATAAATTCATGTCCAAAGCGGCGCTGCGCGGAGCCGAGAATTTCCGGTATTTTGCCGATCAGGTTGTGCAGGCACGCGATGGCCAGCATCTCAAATCCCCAACCCTGATGAATGTGACCACCCGTGTGCCCATCGGCCCGGTTGGGGTGATCACGCCGTGGAACACACCCTTCATGCTCTCGACCTGGAAAATTGCGCCGGCGCTGGCTGCGGGATGCACCGTCGTTCACAAACCCGCCGAAGCCTCACCGCTGACCGCGCGGCTGCTGGTCGAGATCGCCGAGGAGGCCGGACTGCCACCGGGTGTGCTGAACACAGTCAACGGGTTCGGCGATGAGGCGGGCAAGGCACTGTGCGAACACCCGGCGATCCGGGCCATCGCTTTTGTCGGGGAATCGCGCACCGGCAGCCTGATCGTCAAACAGGGCGCCGACACGCTGAAACGCAACCATCTTGAGCTGGGCGGCAAGAACCCCGTCATCGTGTTTGAGGATGCCGATCTTGAGCGCGCGCTCGATGCGGTGATCTTCATGATTTATTCGATCAATGGCGAACGCTGCACCTCCTCCTCCCGGCTTCTGGTCCAGGACAGCATCCGCGCAGACTTCGAAACCCGGCTGATCGAGCGCATCAACAATATCAGGGTTGGCCACCCCCTGGATCCCGCGACCGAGATCGGCCCGCTTGTCAGCGAGGAGCATTTCAACAAGGTCACCAGCTATTTCGGCATTGCCAAAGACGACGGCGCGACGATTGCCGCCGGCGGCGAGGTGCTGGGCAACGAGGGGTATTTCGTCCGCCCGACGCTGTTCACCGGTGCCCGCAACGATATGCGGATCGCGCAGGAGGAGATCTTTGGCCCGGTGCTGACCTCAATCCCCTTTGCGACCGAGGAGGAGGCGCTGGCGCTGGCCAATGACACCGCCTATGGGCTCACCGGATATCTCTGGACCAACGATCTGACGCGGGCGCTGCGCTTCACCGACAAGCTGGAAGCGGGCATGATCTGGGTGAACTCGGAGAATGTGCGCCATCTGCCTACGCCCTTTGGTGGCGTCAAGGCCTCCGGCATCGGTCGCGACGGCGGCGACTGGTCGTTTGAGTTCTACATGGAGCAAAAACACATCGGCTTTGCCACCGGCTCCCATAAGATCACCAAGCTAGGAGCGCTCTGATGCCTGTTCCCGCCCCAAATCTCTATCCCGATTTCAACACGATCCGGCTCAGCCACGTTTGCCTGAACGTCAAGGATCTGGCCGCCTCCAAGCGTTTCTACACCGAGATCCTCGGTCTTCAGGTCAGCGACGAGGACACACAGCGCGTCTACCTGCGCGCGATGGAGGAGCGCGGTCACCACTGCGTGATCCTGCAACAATCAGATCAGCCGGGCACGGTTGAGGTGATGGGGTTCAAGACCTTTGACGAGGAGGATCTGGACCGCGCCGACGCCTATTTCCGCAAGAAGGGACGGCCAACAGAATGGGTGCAGCGCCCGTATCAGGGACGTACGCTGCTGACCTCGGACAATATGGGGATCCCGCTGGAGTTCTACCACAAGATGGACCGGCTGGCGCCGATCCACCAGCAATACGCGCTCTATCGCGGTGTGAAACCTCTGCGGATCGACCACTTCAACTGCTTCAGCCATGACGTCGATGCCTCGGTCGCCTTCTATAGCGATTTCGGCTTTCGGGTGACGGAATATACCGAAGACGAAGACAGCAAGAAACTCTGGGCGGCCTGGTTGCATCGCAAAGGCGGCGTGCATGACATGGCCTTCACCAATGGCACCGGCCCGCGTATGCACCATGTGGCCTTCTGGGTGCCGAACCCGCTCAATATCATCGACCTGCTCGATCTGATGGCGACCACCGGCTATGTGACCAATATCGAACGCGGCCCCGGTCGACATGGCATTTCCAACGCCTTCTTCCTCTATATCCTCGATCCCGATGGCCACCGGATCGAAATCTACTGTTCCGATTATCAGACCGTCGATCCCGACCTTGAACCGATCAAATGGGATCTGAAGGATCCGCAGCGCCAGACGCTCTGGGGGGCGCCGGCCCCGGAAAGCTGGTTCAAACATGGCAGCCGTTTCACCGGGGTCACGCCAAAGGACTCTGATCTGCAAGCCAGCCCGATCATCGCGCCATGAAGTTTGCAAGTTACAGCGCAGCCGGGCAGGCTTTCTACGGGTCCGCAACTGATGACGGGATGATCGCGCTTAGCCCGGACTTCCCGCAATGGCCGACCCTGCTGGATGTGGTGCGCGCGGGCGGGCTGGATCAGCTGATGGTCGCGGCCGAGGGCAGATCCGTCACCCACACAGATGTGCAGTACGACATGGTGCTGCCCAATGCGCGGCGGATCCTCTGTGTCGGCGTCAACTTCCCGGATCGCAATGCCGAATACAAAGACGGCAGCGAGCAGCCGAAATACATGTCGCTGTTCCCCCGCTTTGCCAGTGGCTTCACTGGCCACAATCGCCCGCTCATCCGCCCCCCCGAAAGCCATATGCTCGATTATGAGGGCGAGGTGGCGATTGTCATCGGCAAAGGCGGGCGGCGCATCGCACCGGCCGACGCCTATGACCATATCGCCGCGCTCACCATCTGCAACGAAGGCACCATCCGCGACTGGGTGCGCCACGCGAAATTCAACGTCACCCAGGGCAAGAACTGGGACAACTCCGGTGCCATCGGCCCCTGGCTGGTGCCGTTCCAGGACCCGGCGCAGCTGGATGACGCGCGCATCATCACCCGTGTGAACGGAGAGGTCAGGCAGGACGATGTCCTGTCGCGCATGATGCACCCGATCCGGCGGGAGATCGAATATATCTCCACCTTCATGACGCTTGAGCCGGGCGATATTATCGTGACCGGAACCCCCACCGGGTCCGGCGCACGGCTGGATCCGCCGCAGTTCCTGAAACCCGGCGATGTGGTTGAGATCGAGGTTTCCGGCATCGGCACGCTGCGCAACACGATCGAGGACGAAGCCCCATGACACCGCAGGATCACGCGAGGGCCGCAGAGGATCTCCTGCGGGCGGAGGCAACGGGACAGCAGATCGGCCTGCTCAGCAGACGCTATCCGCAGATGGATATGGACGATGCCTATGCGATCCAGAAGGCGATCTGCGAAGCCAAGCTGGCGCAGGGGCACAACGTCGTCGGCTGGAAAATAGGCCTCACCTCCAAGGCGATGCAATACGCGCTGAACATCGACATACCCGACAGCGGTATCCTGTTTGACGACATGGTGTTTTCACATGGCACGACAGTTCCCGCCGGTCGTTTCATCCAGCCGCGGATCGAGGCGGAGATCGCCTTTGTCATGAAACACGCCCTCAGTGGCGGCGATATTACCCGGGCTGCGGTGCTTGCCGCCACCGACTATGTGGCACCCGCGCTGGAGATCCTCGACACGCGCATCGCGCGCAAGGACAGGGAAACCGGCCAAAGCCGCAACGTATTCGACACCATCAGCGACAATGCGGCCAACGCAGGTGTCGTACTGGGACCGCAGCGCCACGCGGTCGACGCCTTTGATCTGCGCTGGGTCGGGGCAATCACCTCGCGCAATGGCGAGGTTGAGGAAACGGGGCTTGGTGCAGGCGTGCTTAATGATCCGGTCGAAAGCGTGGTCTGGCTGGCCCGCCGCATGGCACAATATGGCCAGCGCATCGAACCCGGTCAGATCATCCTTTCCGGCAGCTTCATCCGCCCCGTCGAATGCCCCTCCGGCACTGCGATCAAGGCCGATTTCGGCCCCTTCGGCGCGGTGGAGATCACCTTCGCCTGAGACAACTTCACCTGTGCGATGCTTATGGCACTGCGACGGCGCCGCTTGCGAGAATGGGCTTGTTGTTTTTCAGATGCCGCGCCACCAACCGGCGTTGCTGTCTGCCACTGGGGATATGGCAGGCCGTGCGGCATGCGGCCTGCGGCGCAAGCAGCTCGGGAAACAGCAGGGTGACCTCTTCATAGGCCTCCGGCGTCAGCGCCTTCAGCGCTTCGGCACCGGTAAACAGGCTCTCGGTCGGGGCACCCTCGGCAAAAATCACCTCATGCCTGTCGAACAACAGGTGGAAATACTCCACCGGCTCGCAGGTCTGCTCGATATCAATACCAGGCAGCTCGGTCAGCCGCACGGCGGCGACCAGCACATCGGCGTCGGCAAACATCCGTTCGCTGATCTTTGACGAAACCAACATGCGATGCTGCCGAGACACCAGAAGATCGCGCATCGGCAGACCATGCCCCAGCGCCCCGGCGGTGATCCTGACCGGGCGCAGCTTGGGGTTGGCGCGCAGCGCATCCGCCGTCAGCGCGCGGCTCATCACCATACGCAGCGGCCGGTAGCTGCCATCAGCGATCAGCACGCGATCACCGGCGGTCAGGGAGTCGACAGCCACCCGACCCCGTTCGGTTTCGATCAGGGTGCCGCGGACAAAACAGGTGATCTCGGAATAATTCCAGCCCGTGGTGTGGCTCTGGTAACTGCCAAGCGTCGCACCAACGGTGAATTCAGAACCCGGGCCGGGGACAAAATACCAGCTGCCGCCGGTGTTGAAGAAATAGAAGGTCTCGACATGGGGGGTGCCGCCGGTGTCGGTAAAGGAGACGTCAATGGCGTAAGGCTCCCCTACAGATCCGCCGAAGGCGCCCCCGTTGATGCTGATACTCTCGTTGCCGTCGGCACCGCCCTGATAGGCCCCGTCATCGTCATCCAGCGTCGCGGTATAGGATGTATTGTACTGGGCGTTGTAGCCAGCCGCGCTCCAATTGAAGGCTGTGACGGTATACTGTGGCATCTAGCTCTGCCCCTGCGATCCGCTATCGTCTTGCGAAAGCGATTTGAACAGATGGCGCAGCCCTGCCGGATTGAGCTTGTACCGTATCGCCCCGGAGCCAAGCTCAGCCTCGGCCAACTGCCGCTCCGCCGCGCCCACCTCTGTGCCGCAGCGTGTTCTCAGATCTGAACAGAAGTCTTGGTTCTTGCGCGTCGCCATCACTCACCCGGCTCACTCTTTAATCATGGTTACCAATTACTTTAGGCGAGTGTGGCGTTTCGCCAAACAGTTTTTGCGCGACTCCACGCAGCGCCGCCGAAAAGGGGCCCGTAAATGCGCAGATCAGTGGCGATGTGATCGGTATCGCGGCGGCCGGCGCTGGCCTCAGCGCAGCGGCAGATGGCCCAGGTGGTCGTCGCCGCGTTCCCGCGCCAGTCTCATCTGTTTCTGCCGCTCGCGGAACCGGGCCTTGTCGGCCTCAGAGGTCTCATTGATACAGAGATGGCAGGACACCCCCTGCTCAAAGGCCGGATTGGATTTGTCCTCTGGCAGAATGGGCCTGCGGCAGCCGTTGCACAGCTCATGCGGACCTTCCAGCAACCCATGTCCGACGGACACCCGGCTGTCAAAGACGAAACATTCGCCGGTCCAGCTGCTGTCTTCCTGCGGCATCTCCTCAAGATAGCGCAGGATACCACCTTTCAGGTGATAGACATCCTCCACGCCCTGACCAATCAGGAAGTTGGTGGATTTCTCGCAGCGGATGCCACCGGTGCAGAACATCGCAACACGCTTGTTGTGGAACCGGTCCTTGTTCTGTTCCCACCAGGCCGGAAATTCGCGGAAGCTCTCGGTCTTGGGGTCGATCGCGCCTTCGAAGGTACCGATGGCAACCTCGTAGTCATTGCGGGTGTCGATCACAACCACATCGTCCGAGCGGATCAGATCGTTCCAGTCTTCCGGCTCCACGTAATGGCCGACGCGGGCACGCGGGTCGATGTCCGGCTGGCCCATGGTGACGATCTCTTTCTTCAGCCGCACCTTCATCTTGCCAAAGGGGGGCTTGTCGCTGGTGGCTTCCTTCCATTCAAGATCGCTGCAACCGGGCAGCGCCTTGATATGGGCCAGCACCGCATCAATCCCGGCGCGCGGGCCAGCGATGGTGCCGTTGATGCCTTCCTGCGCCAGCAGCAATGAGCCCCTGACCCCCTGCGCCTCGCAAAGGGCCAGAAGCGCCGGTTTCAGAGCGGCGGGATCGTCGAAACGGGTGAAGTGGTAGAGAGCGGCAATCGTATACATGGCGCCGCTCTACACCAACCAGGCAAGGCGCTGCAAGGTCGTGGAATGCCGCATCGCCGCAGCTTTGTTGACGGGTGGGCGCAGGGGGCGTACCCCTGTCAGGCAAGACGTGGAGAACCCGATGACCAAAGCCCTGATCGTGATTGATGTTCAGCTGGATTTCTGCCCCGGCGGTGCCCTGGCGGTGCCGGACGGGGATCAGGTCGTGGCGCCAATCAATGCGATGATGCCTGATTACGACGCAGTGCTGATGACACAGGACTGGCACCCGGCCGACCACAGTTCCTTTGCTTCGCAACACCGCGACGCTGCCGCCTATGACAGCATCGACATGCCCTATGGCCCGCAGGTGCTCTGGCCCGATCACTGCGTGATCGACAGCGCCGGGGCGCAGTTCCACCCGGATCTGGACCTGCGTGGCGACCTGATTCTGCGCAAGGGTTACCGCCGTCATATCGACAGCTATTCGGCGTTCTTTGAAAACGACCAGAGCACGCCCACCGGATTGCACGGCTATCTGCAGGACCGCGGCATCCGCGATCTGACGCTGGTCGGGCTTGCCACCGATTTTTGTGTCGCATTTTCGGCACTGGATGCCGCCCGTTTGGGCTACGACGTGACAGTGGATTTGACAGCCTGCCGCGCGATTGATCTGGATGGCTCTCTGACAACCGCAGTGACGCATATGCAATCGGCAGGCGTGCGGCTGGTTGGTGCCTTTGGGTAAGTTATTAACGAATTGACGATATTCAGAGACTCGTCGTCATCAGGGACCTTGCAAAGAGATGCCGCAGGCCGATGCGCTCAACACTGGGCCGCTAGAAACCTATAGCAGGCGATACAGCCAGCGCGGGCTGCTCAACCGCTATGCGGATGGGCGGTGCCGGTATTTTGCGTTCCGCCAGCTGATCATGGCAGGGCTGTCGGCGCTGATCGGTCTGCTGATATCGCCAATGGCTGGTCTCTTGGTCTTTGTGGTCGCGTTTCTCGGCGACCTGGTTGATACGCTCTACCTTATGAGGGCAACGCCGATTGCGGATAATGCCCCCTATAAGCGCGTGCTGGCCATCAGCAGCCTCACCGCTGGGGTGCAGGCGGTTTCCCTCTCCTTTCTGGCCTGTTCACCATCGTATTTCATCCACGCGGAAAACCATCTGCATCAGGCCCATGCCACGCCGCTGTTCACCGTCGGTATCCTGGTCGGGGCCGCCATCAATGCCACGGTGATCCTGCCCTATCAGATCTCTGCCGGTATCGTGCGGCTGGTGGTCTATGCGCTGACACCTCTGGTCAGCATCGCGATTGAAACCCTTGCCGATCACAGCACTGCCGTGATCGAGGTGCAGTCCTTTCAATTCGCCGGTCTGGGCGTGCTCTATGTCAGCGTCTTCTTCTTCGTCAGCTTTATCGCGGGTCGTTACCACCGCAGCCGGAAAAACACCCTGGCGATGGCCCTGCAACATAAGCAGCTGGCCAAGATCAACGCCAAGCTACAGGCCCAGCAGCTGCAATCCCAACAGCTTGCTCTGGTGGCCGAGAATGCCAACGACAGCGTCTTCCTCATGGATCAGGAGGGGCGGATCACATGGGTCAATGAGGCGTTCACCCGGATCACCGGCTACCGCTACGATGAGGCGATCGGCAGGATGCCGGGTGAGCTGCTGAACGGTGAAGACACCGATATGGCGGTGGTCAAGGCACTGGAGAAGGGGCGCGCCACCGGCAAACCGTTTCGGCTTGAGATCTGCAATCGTCGCAAGGATGGTCAGCGTCTGTGGTTGGAGACCAATCAGGTGCCGATGCTGCGCGACGACGGGACGGTGGAGACCATCATTGCCGTCGAACGTGATATCACCGCCTCCAAACAATACGAACAGCAGCTGAAGGATGCCCGCATCGCCGCGGAGGAGGGCGCGCGGGTGAAATCCGAATTCCTCGCCACCATGAGCCATGAGATCCGCACCCCGATGAACGGGGTTATCGGGATGGCGCAGATGCTGGAACGGACCAATCTGGATGACGAGCAAAAGCTCTATGCCGATACGATCCTCGGCTCGGCCCGCACCCTTTTGTCGCTGATCAACGATGTGCTTGATCTCTCGAAGATGGACGCGGGCGAGGTCATCCTGAGCGAGGTTGATTTTGATCTGCGCGCCTGTTTCCAGCAGACCTTGAAGCTGTTTGAACCGCAGGCGCAGGAGAAGGGCATCAGCCTTGATCTCGATATCGCGCCGGACGTGCCCCGGCTGATCAATGGCGACGACCGGCGCCTGCGCCAGGTCTTGCTGAATCTGGTCGGCAATGCGGTGAAATTCACCGAGACCGGCGGCGTTCGCGTCGCGGTGGCCACCACGCAGGCGGGCGACCGGCTGCGCCTGCGCTTCTCGGTCACCGATACAGGCATCGGCATCGCCAAGGACAAGCAGGATCAGATCTTTGAACGCTTCTCTCAGGCCGATGCGGCGATCACGCGGCGGTTTGGCGGCACCGGTCTTGGCCTAACCATATCGCGCCTCCTGTGCGAGGCGATGGGCGGTGAGATCGACGTGACCTCTGACCTTGGCAAAGGGGCCTGTTTTTCCGTCCACCTGCGCATGCAGCCTGCCACTGGCTCCGCCCTGTCCGACACCGACGGCACCATCCCGCAGGAAGAAGGCTGTTTGCAGGGGATGCGTATCCTCGTCGCTGAGGACAACAGGATCAACCGCCTCCTGGTTGAGAAATACCTTCAGGACGAACCGGTTACACTGGAATTTGCCGTGGATGGCGCCGAGGCGGTCGAGAAAACGCCGGAGTTTGATCCCGATGTCATTCTGATGGATATGTCGATGCCGGTGATGAACGGGCTGGAGGCCACCCGCATGATCCGCGAGATGGAGATCCGCCAGCCTGTCATTGCGGCACTGACGGCCAATGCCTTTGATTCCGATCGCGAGGCCTGCCTGTCCGCGGGCATGGATGATTTCCTCAGCAAGCCGATCAACCGCGATGACCTGCTTGCGGTTCTGTGCAAACACAGCATTCCTCAGGGGCGTCGCGCAGCAGTCTGATTTCCTTTGCTCCTGGCTGCGGCCTGTTTTATCAACCATTGAAACACGATGGATGAGGCCGCCTGTGGACATTGCAACCCGCGTCTATAACCACAAGTGGAAGATCGATCCGATCGTGCGCTCGCTGATCGACACCGATTTTTACAAACTGCTGATGTGCCAGTCGGTGTATCGCAATCGCCGCGACACCAATGTCCGCTTCTCGTTGATCAACCGATCCAAACATATCCCGCTGGCCGATCTGATCGACGAAGGCGAGCTGCGCGAACAGCTCGACCACATCCGCTCGCTATCGCTGTCGCGTGGCGAAAGCACCTGGCTGCGCGGCAATACGTTCTACGGCAAGCGCCAGATGTTCCGCTCCGATTTCATGGAGTGGTTCGAGGGGTTGCGCCTGCCGCCCTATGAGCTGGAGCGCAAGGGCGACCAATACGAACTGACGTTTGAAGGCAAATGGCCCGAGGTCATGCTCTGGGAAATCCCGGCCCTGTCGGTTCTTATGGAACTGCGCAGCCGGGCGGTGATCAACAGCATGGGCCGGTTTGAACTCCAGGTGCTCTATGCCCGCGCCATGACCCGGGTCTGGGAAAAGATTGAACAGCTGCGCGACATAGACGGCCTCAGCATCGCCGATTTCGGCACCCGCCGCCGTCATGGGTTTCTCTGGCAGGACTGGTGTGTGCAGGCGATGATGGAGGGGCTGGGCGATAAATTCACCGGTACCTCGAACTGCCTGATTGCCATGCGCCGCGAGGTTGAGGCTATTGGCACCAACGCCCATGAGCTGCCGATGGTCTATTCCGCGCTGGCCGAAGATGATGCCGCACTTGCGCGGGCCCCCTATGATGTGCTGTCCGACTGGCATGACGAGCATGAAGGCAATCTGCGCATCATCCTGCCCGATACCTATGGCACCCGGGGTTTCCTGGATCGCGCGCCGGACTGGCTGGCGGGCTGGACCGGCATCCGTATCGACAGCGGCGATCCCGCAAGCGGCGCCGAAACTGCGATCCGCTGGTGGCAGGAGCGGGGCGAGGACCCGCAGGACAAACGGGTGATCTTCTCCGACGGATTGGATGTTGCCAAGATCAAGGAACTGCATGCGCAGTTTTCAGGCCGCACCAAAGTGTCCTTTGGCTGGGGCACGCTGCTGACCAATGACTTCCGCGGGCTGGTGCCGGATGACGGCCTCGCGCCGTTCTCCCTGGTGTGCAAGGCGGTGTCGGCCAATGGCCGCCCCACCGTCAAACTCTCCGACAACCCGGAAAAGGCGATGGGCCCGCAGGCTGAAATCGACCGTTACAAGCGGGTGTTTGGTGTCGGTGAACAGCAAAGCCAGGCGGTAATAGTCTAGAAATACTTCGCCCATCTGGGGGCGTTGGGCGCGGATTTCCCAATAAGTTGCGGCAATAGATCTGCCCCAATGTTTCGCACGCGAAACAATGGGTGAGTCCTGCTGACCTTGATCGCGGGCGTCGGCCTAGCCGTGATAGGCCGCAACCGTTTTCAGCTGCGAAAAACCGTAGAGCGCCTCAAGGCCTTTTTCGCGGCCATGGCCCGATTTGCCCACCCCGCCAAAGGGCAGCTCAACCCCGCCACCGGCGCCATAGTTGTTGAGGAAGACCTGACCCGCGCGCAGGCGCTTGGCCAGCCGCATCTGGCGGGCGCCGTCGCGGGTCCAGATGCCCGCAACCAGCCCGTAGTCGGTGCTGTTGGCAATCCGGACCGCCTCTGCCTCATCCTCAAATGGGATCAGCACCTGCACCGGACCGAATACCTCGTCCTGCGCCAGCGGATGATCCGCCGCAACATCTGCAAACAGGGTTGGGCGCACATAGGCGCCTTTGTCGCTGGCCGCCTCACTCAGCACACCCTGCGCCGCAATCGTGAGGTCGGCGCCCTGCGCCAGATAGCCCTCGACGATCTCTTTCTGCCGGGCGGAAATCAGCGGTCCCAGACGCAAGTCGGACAGGGCCGGCCCCACGGTCAGTCGGCTGTAGGCCTCGGCCATGGCGGCGCGCACCTGATCATAGACGCCCCGTTGCACCAGAATGCGCGAAGCGGCGGAACAGGTCTGGCCTGCGTTCTGGATCCCTGCGTTCACCAGAAACGGCAGGGCGGCCTCCAGATCGGCATCGTCAAACACCAGCTGCGGAGACTTCCCACCCAGTTCCAGCGTGACCGGCACCACATTGGCCCCTGCCGCCTGCTGCACCAGCGCGCCGGTTCTGACCGACCCGGTAAAGGAGATATGATCAACACCCGGATGCCCCGCCAGCGCCGCGCCAGCCTCGGCGCCGATGCCCGGAACCACGTTCAGCGCGCCTGCGGGCAGCCCGGCCTCCACCGCGATATGGGCAAAGGCGAGCGCGGTCAGGCAGGCTTCCTCGGCGGGTTTCAGGACGCAGGCATTGCCCATTGCCAGCGCGGCACCGACAGAACGGCCGATGATCTGCATCGGGTAGTTCCAGGGTACGATATGACCGGTGACCCCATGGGGTTCGCGCAGGGTGTAGACGGTATAACCGGCCTGATAGGGGATGGTCTCGCCATGCAGTTTGTCCGCCGCGCCGCCGTAGAATTCCAGATACCGCGCCAGCGCCACCGCATCCGCCCGCGCCTGTGTCAGTGGCTTGCCGACGTCCAGTGCCTCCAGCTGGGCGAGGGTCTCGACCCGTTCCAGCACCATCTGGCCCATCCGGGTCAGAAGCCGCCCGCGTTCGGTGGCGGTCATCTCTCCCCAAACACCATTCAGAGCGGTGCGGGCAGCGGCAACCGCGGCGTCAATGTCGTGGGAGTCACCACGGGCAATCTGGCAGAGGATATTGCCATCAGACGGGTTCGTGAGGGGAAGCGTTTCGCCCCCAGCAGGGGCCTGCCAGCTGCCACCGATCAGGCAGAGTGCGGGATCAAACCAAAGCGGCGCTGCGTCAGTCATTCTGGGCTCCTGCGATGTGGAAACTGTAACTCTTGATCTGATTCTCGGTAAAAGGCGCGCCTTCACGCAGCTGCTCGACCCCCTTCACGGCGCTGAGACAGGTGCCCCAGAACGCCACTGCATTGGGCGAGCCTGCGGAAATGCCCATTCGCCAATACCCCGGAAATTCGGCAAAGATCAGGCTGGCCGCGGCATGGCCGTACCCCTGCCTGCGATAGGCCGGATCAATGGCAAATTCCGACAGTTCACGGCGATCATCGGGCAGGTTAAGTACGATGGCAAACCCGATGCGGTCCTGCTCCTGGCGGATCCAGAACGCCGTCACATCCTTGCGGTGCAGCATCTGGCCTGCGCGCTCACTGGGGTCGATCCGCAGGTCCGGGGCAATTTCGGAGTAGTAGCGGGTCAGCGCCGCTGCCAGCCGCGCCCGTTCGCGCGGCAGGATCAAGGTCAGTCTAAAGCTCATGCAGCCCCCGTTTTCAGATCGGGTAGCACCGGAGCGGCTGCGATCAGAGATGTCGTATATGGATGTTGCGGATTGGCAAACAGATCTTCTGTCCTGCCGTGTTCGACGATCTGACCCTTTTGCATGACCAGACAGCGGTCGGTCATGCTGCGCACCACATGCAGGTCATGGCTGATGAACAGATAGCTGAGCCCATAGGAGGTGCAGAGCTCTGCCAGAAGGTCAAGGATCTGCGCCCGCACGGAGACATCCAGCGCCGAGACCGCTTCGTCAAACAGGATCAGCTCCGGCCGGGTGATGAGCGCGCGGGCAATGGCGATGCGCTGGCGCTGCCCGCCGGAAAACTGGTGGATATAGCGGCCTGCGTCCTCGGGGTTGAGGCCAACGGCACTTAGTGCCTCAGCCACGCGATCGTCCCGGTCTTGCCCACTGGGGGCGTCTGGAACGCCGTGGAAGGGTTCGGTGATCAGCCGTGCGACGCGGTGGCGGGGGTTGAAACTGCCAAAGGGATCCTGGAACACCACCTGCATCTTGCGCCGCTGCTCGGTGCTCAACCCCCTGGGCGACAGCGGGGTGCCATCCAGCAGGATCTCGCCGCCTTGCAGCGGTTCCAGCCCCAGAATGGCGCGGGTCAGGGTGGATTTCCCGCAGCCGGACTCGCCCACCAGACCCAGCCGTTCGCCACGATGCAGGGCAAAGCTGACGTGATCCACCGCGCGCATATGGTCTGCTGGCGCAAACAGGCGTTTGCGTGGCAGGGGATAGTCGCGCACCGCGTCGCGCACCTCCAGAAGGGGGGTGTCCTGCGGGTCGGTATCCACCACCGGGGGCAGGGCGGCCTGATGGTTCGAGGCGGCAAAGAGTTTCTGCGTATAGGGATGACGGCGATTGGCAAGAAGCTGCGTCGTGCTGCCGGTCTCGACCACTTCGCCTTTTCGCATGACGACGATCTGGTCGGCAATATCAGCCACCACCGCGAGATCATGGGTGATGATGATCATCCCCATACCGTAGTCGCGCACCAGATCGCGCAGCAGGTCGAGGATCTGCGCCTGTGTTGTCACATCCAGCGCGGTTGTCGGCTCATCTGCGATCAGCAGCGCCGGCCGCATGGCGATGGCCATGGCGATGACCACGCGCTGGCGCTGGCCACCGGACAGCTCGTGCGGATAGCGGCTGAGCGGGAAGCGTTCGGCGGGCAGGCCCACCCGGTCCAGCAGGCTGCGCGCCTCTGCTTCGGCTTCGGCTTTGGTCACGCTGCTGTGTAGCAGGAGGGTTTCCATCACCTGATCGCCAATGCTCTGCACCGGGTTGAGCGCGGTCATCGGCTCCTGAAACACCATGCCAATCTTGCGCCCGCGCAGATCGCACATCTGCTCTTCGCTCAGCGCCAGCAGGTCCTGGCCCTCAAGGCTCAGATGCCCGGAGAGGCGGGTGCAATTGGGCAGAAGCCGCAGGATGGTCAGCGCGGTCAGGGATTTGCCGGACCCGCTTTCGCCGGTGATGGCTAGGATCTCGCCCGGATCTACCGACAGGGAGACATCACGCAGGATCGGGAAGGTCCCGATGGAGAGCGAGAGGTTGGTGATCTCAAGCAGGGTCACGCGCGACCTCCCTGCAATTTCGGGTCCAGCCAGTCGCGCAGCCCGTCCCCCATCAGGTTGAGGCCCAGAACGGTGAGGATGATCGCGCAGCCCGGCACCAGCGCCATATGGGGGGCGAGGCTGACCATGGTCTGCGCATCGGCCAGCATCCGGCCCCAGCTGGGCACCGGCGGTTGTGCGCCAAGGCCGACGTAGCTGAGCCCCGCCTCGGCCAGAATGCCAAGCGAGAACTGGATGGTGCCCTGCACGATCAGCAGGTTGGCGACATTGGGCAGGATATGTTCGGCTGAAATTCTGGTCGCGCCCTTGCCTGCGACGCGGGCGGCCAGAATGAACTCCCGCTGCCAGAGCGACAGCGCCGCGCCACGGGTGACGCGGGCAAAGACGGGGATGTTGAAAATGCCGATGGCGATGATCGCATTGATCGCACCGGCGCCAAGGATGGCAGTGATCAGGATGGCGATCACCAACGACGGGAAGGCAAAGACCAGATCATTGGCCCGCATGATGCCTTCGTCCAGCCAGGACCCGCGTTTGGCTGCCGCGGCGAGGCCAAGCGGCACGCCAAGCCCCATGCCGATGCCCACCGCCACCAGTGCCACCGCAATCGAGGTGCGTGCGCCAACCATGATCATCGACAGGATATCGCGGCCAAAGTGATCGGTGCCGAGCCAGTGTATGGCGTTTGGGGCTTGCAGCTTGGCGGGGATGTTCATCGCGGTGTGGTCGTAAGGCGTCCAGATGAACGACAGCAGTGCTGCCAGCAGAACCAGTGCGGAGAGGACACCACCAAGGATGAGACTACGGGTCATCGGGGGCCTCGCGTGTCGCGGAGTGGCTTGCGTCCGACCCTGGGTGGGTGCAAAGCGCCCTCCCGGGGGGAGGGTCGGGCGCTGCCCGGCTGTGCCGGGCATGTGCGGGACATGTGGTTTGTCATCCGCGCCCCCGCAGTCTTGGGTCGACCAGCGCATAGGTCAGATCGACAAGGAAATTCACCAGGATCACCGCAAAGACCAGAAGCATCACGACGCTTTCCACCACGATCAGATCGCGGGCAGAGATCGCCTGAAACACCAGCCGCCCCAGACCCGGCAGGTAGAACACCTGTTCAATGATGATCGCGCCGGCAAGGAGGAAGGAAAACTGCAACCCGATGATGGTCAGCACCGGGATCAGCGCATTGCGCAGCCCGTGACGCCACAGGGCCTGCCGCTGGCTCAACCCCTTGGCGCGGGCGGTGCGGATGAAATCCTCGCCCAGAATATCCAACAGAGCCGAGCGCATGACGCGGGCCAGAATAGCCGCCTGCGGCAGGGCCAGCGCAATGGCGGGCAGGGTGAGGGAATGCAGCGCGGCCAGCGGGCCGGCCTCCCAGCCGACAAACCCGCCGGCACTGAACCAGCGCAGATTGATGGCAAACACCAGCACCAGCATCATCGCAAACCAGAAGTTCGGGACAGCGACCCCCAGCTGGGTTGCGCCCATCACGGCAATATCCCCTGATTTGCCCCGGCGCGCGGCGGCATAGATGCCTGCGGGCAAGGCAATCAGTGTCGAGAGTGTCAGCGCATAGATCGCAAGCGGCAGCGAGACCCAGAGCCGATCCGCAACCATCCGGGCCACCGGTGTGCGATAGGTATAGGAGGTGCCGAAATCGCCCTGCAACATGCCGGTGGACCAGCTGATGTAGCGGGCGAATTTCCCCTCGTCCAAGCCCAGTTCGCTGCGCAGGGCAGCGATCGTGTCGGGCTGTGCGTTGATTCCCAGCATGAAGGAGGCCGGATCGCCCGGTGCAATCTCGATGACGAAGAAGATCACCCAAGAGGCGATGACAAGGCTGACGATCAGCGACAGCAGGCGTTTGGCGATATAGCGTCCCATTGGCGGCAGGTTAGGGGGGCGCTGGGCGGGGGTCCAGAGCGGGCGGGCATCGACCTTGATAAATCGTCAAAGGCATTGTTTTCCAGTTGTCTGGCAGGATCGCATTAGGCGAAGGCGTGCGGCTATCGCGCAGCTGTCGCGTCGGTTGCAGATACGGGGTTTGGCGGCGCGCGGTTCCGGGCTATCTCTGGTCGCATGACACCGAGAACCGCCGCCATTTCACTGTCTGATCCTGCTCGGACAAGGTCCGTTCCAAAGGCGCTGGAGGCGCCGGTTTTTATCGGCTCGGAGATTTACCGTGGTTCCAGCTACGGGCGTGCGCATCCTTTGCGGGTGCCGAGGGTCTCAACGGTGATGGATCTGACACGGGCGCTGGGCTGGCTGCCTACGGCGCAGTATCAGGTCTCTCCCCGGGCAAAGCCTGCCGCCCTTCGGCGCTGGCACAGCGCTGAGTATATCGCGGCGCTTCAGGCTGCCGAGCAGGCGCAGGCTGTCAGCGATGAGGTCAAGGCACGCCATCACATCGGCACCATTTCCAACCCGGTGTTCCCCGAGATTTTTCGAAGGCCGGCCACGGCCGCCGGCGGATCTATTCTGGCCGGTGAGCAGCTCGCGCATGGTGGGGTGATCTACAATCCGGCCGGTGGCACCCATCACGGGATGCCGGATCGGGCGAATGGGTTCTGTTATCTGAACGACCCGGTGCTGGCGATGCTGTCACTGCGCCATCACGGTGCAGAGCGGATCGCCTATGTCGATATTGATGCCCATCATGCCGATGGGGTCGAGCATGGGTTTGCGGGGGATCCCGATGTGTTGATGATCTCCACCCATGAGGAGAACCTCTGGCCGAAGACTGGTCGGCTGGACGATGACGCAGGCGGAAACGCGCTGAATCTGCCGGTGCCGCGCGGGTTCAATGACAGCGAGATGGGCTATGTGCTGGAAGAGCTGATCCTGCCGGCGGTGGCGGATTTCGCGCCTGATGCGGTGGTCCTGCAATGCGGGGCGGATGCGGTCACCGAGGATCCTTTGGCGCATCTGGATCTGTCCAACAACGCGCATTGGTCGGTGGTGGCGGCGCTGCGCCCGCTTGCGCCGCGCTATCTGGTGCTGGGTGGCGGTGGCTATAATCCATGGTCCGTCGGGCGGCTGTGGACCGGGGTCTGGGCGGTGCTGAACGGGCATCAGATCCCCGAGCGTCTGCCACCGGCGGCCGAGGGGGTGCTGCGTGGGCTGGAGTTCAAGGGGCATCGTCTGGGGCGGAACCCGCCGGAGCATTGGTTCACCACGTTGCGCGATGAACCGCGTCCCGGCCCCGTGTGCGATCAGATCCGCGAGGCTGTGACGCTGCTGCGCAGGCGGCGGGGGCTGCGCTGAGGCCTGAGAAAACGGCTACAGCGCCCCGGTCTGAGGCGCTGTTATTCAGTCTCTAACACTGTGGGAATGGTCTATTTTGCCCAGCTGACCGCCGTCAGGTCGGTGGCCTGTGTGGGGGCATTGGCCCAGAGACCTTGCAGATCCGCCTTGGCCACGCTCAGCGATGCCAGCTGGAACAGGAAGCCATTCACATAGTCGTTTGCGATGATCTCCTGCGCCTGTTGCAGCATCTTTGTTCGGGTGTCGGGATCGGTGGTGCCCGAGAGATCCGTCATCAGCTGCTGGAAGGCGGCATTGTCATACTGGAAGTAGTAATCGGGGCGGGCATAGATGCCGATATCCATCGGCTCCGTGTGGCTGACGATGGAGAGGCCAAAGCTTTTGCCCCGGAACACGGTTTCCAGCCACTGCGCCCATTCCACATTGATGATCTCTGCGGTGATGCCGACCTCGGCCAGCTGGGCGGCGATGATTTCCCCGCCCCGGCGCGCATATGAGGGCGGCGGCAGGTGCAGCGTGGTGGTGAAGCCATCGGCCAGACCCGCCTCGGTCAGGAGGGCGCGGGATTTCTCCGGGTCATAGGCGCTGCTGCCGGTCAGATCGACATAGGCGGGGTGATGTGGTGCGAAATGGCTGCCAATCGGCGTGCCGTAGCCGAACATCGCACCATCAATGATGGCCTGACGGTCGATCGCATGGGCGACGGCGGCGCGGACCTTGGGATTGTCGAAGGGCGCCTGTTTGTTGTTGATCGACAGGATTGTCTCGCCCTCGGTGGAGCCGACAAGCACCTGAAACCGCGGGTCGGCCTCAAACTGGGGCAGGTTTTCTGGCGCGGGGAAACCGGAGAAGGCATCGACATCTTCGGCCATCATCGCCGCAAAGGCCGCCGTGGGATCGGAGATGAATTTGAAGGTTGCTCCGTCCAGCATGGCGGGCGTGCCCCAGTAATCCGGGTTGCGCACAAGATCTATCCGGTCGCCCTGAACCCAGCCATCAAAGGCAAAGGCCCCGGTGCCGACGGGCATGGTCTTGATGCTCTCGATGCTTTCGGGGGCCACGATGACGGCATCGCCCCATGCAAGGTTGAACAGCATCATACCGTTGGGCTGCGACAGGGTCAGCCTGACGGTGAGCGGATCGACCGCATCAACACTGGCGATATCTGCAAACAGCGCCTTCTGGGCATTTGTGCTATCCTCGGCGCGGGCGCGATCAAGGCTGAATTTCACATCCTCGGCGTCCATCGTGGAGCCATCGTGAAAGCGGACGTCCTTGTGCAGAGAGAAGGTGTAGGTCAGCCCATCCTCGGAGATTTCCCAGCTCTCGGCGAGACCGGGTACAACCGAGCCATCGCCCATGAAGCGGGTGAGCCCTTCAAAGACGTTGGAATAGAGCACCTGATCAATGGCCCCGGCGGCAGCGCTGGTGGGGTCCAGATGTGGTGGTTCCAGCTGCAGGGCCACGGTGACGGTCTCTCGCGCCGCAGCCGCCCCCGCCAGAATGGACAGTGCGGAACTGGCAGCAAACAGGAATGGCAATCGTGTCATTGGTGGTCTCTCCCTCTGGGTGGTGGCCGCATTTTGTGACCTTTCGGAAAACTGTTCCGCGTTTTCCGTCAGGTAATCAAGGTTAGCGGGACATTTCGCCCCCTAGAAGCGCGCAGCGTAAATTGCTAGCGGTGCGCAATGCGAACGGAGAGGACAGCATCATGAGTGCAACGGCCCGCAAAATGGCACCCAATGCCGAGGATATTCGCGCCCGCAAAGGCGGCACCCCGCTGGTGAGCCTGACCGCCTATACCACACCGATGGCGCAGCTGATGGACGCGCATTGCGATTTTGTGTTGGTCGGCGACAGCGTTGGCATGGTGCTGCATGGTTTGCCCTCGACGCTTGGCGTCACGATGGAGATGATGATCCTGCACGGGCAGGCGGTGGCGCGCGGATTGAAACAGGCGATGATGGTCATCGACATGCCCTTTGCCAGCTATGAGGAAGATCCGCAGCAGGCGTTTCGCAATGCCGCAAGGCTGATGGCTGAAACCGGCGCCGGGGCGGTCAAGCTGGAGGGCGGTGTCGAGATGGCCGAGACCATCCGCTTTCTCGTGAAGCGCGGCATCCCGGTGATGGCGCATATCGGCCTCACGCCGCAGTCGATCAACACGCTGGGGGGCTACAAGGTGCAGGGCCGCGACGCGCAGGCCGATGCCGTGCTGGCGGATGCTCATGCGGTGGCGGAGGCAGGCGCGTTTTCCGTGGTGCTGGAAAAGGTGCCGCAGGGGCTGGCCGATCGGATCACCGCTGAGGTGGCGATTCCGACCATCGGTATCGGGGCCAGTGCCGACTGTGACGGTCAGATTCTGGTTGTCGATGACATGCTGGGATTCTTTACCGCCTTTAAGCCCAAATTCGTGAAACGTTATGCCGATCTCGGCCCCTTGGCAGAGGCGGCGATTTCCGAGTATGCAGCCGAGGTGCGCGCGCGGAGCTTCCCGGCGGCCGAACATGTATTTGCAGACCAGGCCCCGGCACCGACGACGGCGGCACCGGCCAAGGCCCCGCAAAAGGACTGATCCCATCATGACTGCTCCGATCCTACGCCGCCTGAGCGAATTGCGTGCGCTGCATTCCGACTGGCGCCGCGAGGGCGCGCGTATCGGCCTGGTGCCCACCATGGGGGCGCTGCATGACGGTCATCTGTCACTGGTGGCGGCGGCCAAGGCAGCTTGTGACCGGGTGATCGTCACCATTTTCGTGAACCCCAAACAGTTCAACAATGCCGAGGATCTGGCCAAATATCCGCGCACTGAACTGACCGACGCGGAGAAACTGGCGCCCTACGGGGTCGATGCCATCTATGTGCCCGACCCGGATCAGATCTACCCCGAAGGCTATGCGACCACGGTGTCGGTGGCGGGGCTGACCGATGTGCTGGAGGGCGAGTTTCGTCCGGGTCATTTTGACGGGGTGGCGACGGTGGTGGCGAAGCTGTTTCTACAAAGCGGCGCCGATCAGGCATTTTTCGGCGAGAAGGATTATCAGCAGCTGATGGTGGTCACCCGTATGGCGCGGGATCTGGATATTCCGATCACCGTGCAGGGCTGTGCCACGGTGCGCGAAGCCTCCGGGCTGGCGATGTCCTCGCGCAATATGCGCCTGTCAGCCGAGGCGCTGGGCAAGGCGGGGCAGCTTTATCCGGTGCTTAGCGACCTGGCCGGGCAGCTGCGCGGTGGGGCCGAGTTTGGTGCGCTTGTCGAGCGCGCGCGTGCGCGACTGGCCGCGGCCGGTTTTGGCGAGATCGAATATCTGGACCTGCGCTGTGCCGAGACGCTGGCCCCACTTGTCCGCCCCGACCGCCCGGCCCGGCTGCTGGCGGCTGCCTGGCTGGATGGCATCCGGTTGATCGACAATATCGCGGTTGATCAACTAAATGATTAGTAGGGGCTGGTAGCGGTCGCAGTTTTACGTCTAATCTCTGCTCCAAACGACCCAGGGGAGGGGCAAGATGACGTATATTCTGGCGATTGATCAGGGCACGACCTCGACCAGAGCGATCCTGTTCGATGATAAGATGCAGGCGGTGGGATCCGCGCAGCAGGAATTCCCGCAGCATTTTCCGCAGGCCGGCTGGGTCGAGCATGACCCGGAGGATCTGTGGAGCACGACGCTGGATGTCTGTCGGCAGGTGATGCAGGCGCAGGACGTCAAGGCGGCGGATATTGCCGGCATCGGTATCACCAACCAGCGCGAAACCACGGTGGTCTGGGATCGCCACAGCGGCAAGGCGGTCCACAATGCCATTGTCTGGCAGGACCGCCGCACCAGCGCCATCTGCGAAGAGCTGCGCGCCGCGGGCCACGAGGACAGCGTGCGCCAGAAAACCGGGCTGCTGCTGGATCCCTATTTCTCGGGCACCAAGCTGAAGTGGATTCTGGACACCGTTCCAGATGCCTGCGCCCGGGCCGAGGCGGGAGATCTGCTGTTTGGCACTGTCGACAGCTTTCTGATCTGGCGGCTGACCGGTGGCGCCTCCCATGTGACCGATGCGACCAATGCGGCGCGGACGCTGATGTATGATATCCGCAAGGGGCGCTGGAGCAGCGAGATCTGCGGCTTTCTCGGGGTGCCGCGCGGGATGTTGCCGGAGGTCAAGGATTGTGCCGCAGATTTCGGCACCACCAAGGCAGAGTTCCTCGGCGGCGAGATCGCCATTCTGGGGGTTGCCGGCGATCAGCAGGCGGCCACCATCGGGCAGGCCTGTTTCCAGCCGGGGATGATGAAATCGACCTATGGCACGGGCTGTTTTGCGCTGCTGAACACCGGTGATACGCCGGTTGTGTCGCAGAACCGGATGCTGACCACCATTGCCTATCAGCTGGACGGCGCGCCGACCTATGCGCTGGAGGGGTCCATTTTCATCGCCGGTGCGGCGGTGCAATGGCTGCGCGACGGTCTGGGCATTATCGGCTCGGCCCAGGAGAGCGGTGCCCTGGCGCGCAATGCCGATCCCGGTCAGGACGTCATTCTGGTGCCGGCCTTTACCGGGCTTGGTGCGCCTTATTGGAAACCCGATTGCCGGGGCGGGATGTTTGGTCTGACCCGCAGCTCGGGGCCTGCGGAATTTGCCCGCGCGGCGTTGCAGAGCGTGGCCTATCAGACCCGTGACCTCTGGGAGGCGATGCGGGCGGATTGGCAAGGCGAGAGTCTGGTCACCCTGCGGGTGGATGGCGGCATGAGTGCCAGCAACTGGACCATGCAGAGCCTGGCGGATCTGTTGGGGGCGGCTGTGGATCGGCCGGTGATGCAGGAAACCACCGCGCTTGGGGCCGCCTGGCTGGCGGGGATGCGGGCGGGTGTCTATCCCGATCAGGCCGGGTTTGCCGAGACCTGGGCGCTGGATCAGCAATTCACCCCGGCGATGGATGAAGACCGGCGCAGCGCCGCCTATGGGCGCTGGAAACGCGCGGTTGAGGCAGTGATCGGCGTCTGACATTGCCGCAGGCGGGCGCTCCCGCCTGTTCCGTCACAGTCGTGGACTGTGTCTGCGCAGTTGGGGGTGGCGCCGCGCGATGCGCGGCGCCCGGTCGCCTCAGTTGATGCGGGTGCCTGCGGGTATGGTGCGGGGGCGGGCGTTCAGCTCTTCGATCGAAAACCCGGCGATGGATTTGTATTTCGCGGCATGGGCGGCGAGCTGATCCTGCGGGATAACGTCGTTGATGTCGGTGAACTCCCCGCCGCAGAGATCCTCGACCTGTTGCAACACGCCGTCGGGGCCTCCCCCTGCGCGGTTGGCCATGCCAACGGCGGTGGTGACGGGACGCAGGGCGTTTTCGTAGCGGGTGAGGGCCTCAGGTGTTGCGCCATGAGTCAGCATCTGGGCGCCAATCACGCGGGCGTCGACAATGGCCTGGCTGGCGCCGTTAGACCCGACCGGATAGGTCGGATGTGCGGCGTCGCCCATCAGGCTGACCGGACCATCCTGCCAGCATGGTAGCGGGTCGCGGTCCACCATTGGATATTCATAGACGGTTTCGGCTCCGGTGATCAGCGCGGGCACGTCGATCCAGTCAAAGCGCCAATCGGCAAAATCCGGCAGAACATCATCTATGTCGGCAGCGCGGTTCCAGCTTTCCTTGTTCCGGGGCACACCGGGATCGAATTGTTTCTCTGCGATCCAGTTGATTACCGCCTTGCCGTTGGCGTCGGGCGCGCTGATCGGATAGGCCACCAGCCGCAGGTGGTTATGGCCGATCATTGCCATGGCCGCGCCGCCGTGGAAGGCCGGGGCCTGTGTGGTGGCGCGCCACAGGATGCGACCGTTCCAGATCGGTGCGCCCTCACCCGGATACATCTGCGCGCGGATGGCGGAATGGATGCCGTCGGCGCCGATCAGGAGATTGCCCTGCGCGCCGCGCCCGCCGTCCAGATGCAGGGTGACGCCGTGATCTGTGAGCTCATATCCCGCCGCCCGCGCGCCGGTGGTGAGGACGCTGTCGCCCGCGCGGGCGAGGAGCGCGTGATAGAGCATCATCTGCAAGGCGCCGCGATGGACGGAAAACTGCGGCCAGCTGTAGCCCGCCGCCTGGCCGCGCGGCTCCTCCCAGATGGTGTTGCCCAGTTTGGAATAAAATCCCACCTGCCGTGTGCGGACGCCGATGGCGGAGAGCTCGGCCTCCAGCCCCAGATCGAAGAGTTCGCGCACCGCATTGGGTTGCAGATTGATGCCGACGCCCATCGGTTTCAGTGTTTCGGTGGCCTCGTAGATGTGGAAGGGTACACCCAGCTCGTGCAGGGTGAGGCCAAGTGTGAGCCCCGCGATCCCGGCCCCCGCAATCATCACTGTCATCTGGCCTGCCCTCTTGTGCGCTGTCGATATGCCGATATTAGGATCACGGCACCCGCATCGGGGCAAGGGGGGGCAGATGCCTTGGTTAGAGCCTGATAGCCGCGGATGCGTCAGCTGTCCTCGCTGCTGCCGAGGCTGAGGTCGGGGCCGAAGATCACGTCGGAATAGCTGTTGAGGTAGATCTTGAGCCAGGGGGTGAAGCGATCCGGGTGGCGCTTCACCTCGGCCAGAAGGTCGTGGTAATCGACCCAGCGGGTCTCCATCACCTCATCCGGGTTGGGGGTGAGCTGCGGCGCGCGGTGGGCATGGGCGAGAAAGACATCAACCACCTCATGTTCGATCAGCCCGTTGCCGACATCGGCGCGGTATTCGAGGTGATGGCGAAACTCGGGGTAGAGACCGGTGATGCCCAGCTCCTCCTGCATCCGGCGGACCGCGCAGGCGGAGGAGGATTCATCCCATTGCGGATGGGTGCAGCAGGTGTTCGCCCACAGACCGGGGGTATGGTATTTGCCCAGAGCGCGGCGCTGCATCAGGATTTCGCCGCCCTTGACCACAAAGACCGAAACGGCCTTGTGCTTCAGCCCCTGTTCATGGGCAGCCAGCTTTTCAACCGGCGTCAGGGTGCCATTCACCCAGGCGGGGATCAGGTGGGTCATTGCAGGAGCTCGCAAGGATTGTGCAAGGGGCTGGGCTGTGCGGCCATCGGGCAGATATGGTTGTCATCGGGTGGAGGTCAATCCCGCAACCAAGGCTGGCCAGAGTTGCGGGTGCGTGGTTGCGGGTGCCGACGCGGAACGGTCAATATCCCAGCAGAAAACGAAAGGCAATTGTGCGAAAAGCCGCGGCCAGGGGCGCGCGGCTTTTGCTGTCGTGTCAGGGGACCGGGATCAGTTGGTCGCGGTCTCATCTGTGGTGGCGTCTGCGTCGCCTTCGGCGGCATCAGCGGGGCCGTGCATCGCGAGGAAGGCATAGATGTCTTCGGCGCCTTTCTTCAGGCGGAAGGACATTTTGGATTTCGCTTTGGAATCACCCAGATAATCGCGCAGGAAAGCCTTGGGATCGGCGGTATAGGCGGCGAAGCTCTCTTCGTCCCATACCAGCCCCTGTTCGCCTGCGGCCACCATGTCGTCGCCGTATTTATAGCCGTCCGCGGTGCCGGCGGTGCGGCCGACAACGCCCCAGAGGTTCGGGCCGGTTTTGCCGCCCTTGATGATCACGTCACCGCTGTCCGAGACAACCATGTGGCAGGATTTGCACTTGTTGAAGCCCGTTTCGCCCTTGTCGGCGTCGCCTTCGGCAAAGGCAGGGGCTGCAATCAGGCCAAGGGCCGCTACAGCAGTCAGAAGTTTCATGTCGCTTGCTCCAAAATTGAGTTGGCTCGATCAATACGCGCCGGATCTGCAGGAAAGTCAAACGGGCGTATTGCCGCGTTGGCTCTCGGTCGGGCGCTGCGACAGTTCACCTGTGTCAGATCGCGCCGAGGTCAAGGGGAGGCCGTGGCGTCACATGTCCTGCCAAGAGGGCAGCAGATCGCCGGGTTCGGCATGCGCGAGCGCGGCAGCGCGGGCGATGGCGCGACTGAGGCAGAGGGCGGCGGCATGTCCGATGGCGCCCAGATCAGCGCCCAGATCACCGTCGCTGATGGTCTTTGCCGGATCTGCGGTGCTGACCGCAAAAACCAGATCGCCGTCGCCGGGGGAATGTGCCGGTACGATGGCGCGTCCGATGCCGTCATGGGCGGCAATGGCGAGCCGCTGGCATTGTGATTTGCTCAGCGCCGCGTCGGTCGCCACAATGGCAATGGTGGTATTGCTGCCCTCGGTCGGCAGTTCGGTGCCCTGCGCCAGCGCCTGCATGGCGGCGATCTTGAGGCTCGGGGCGGGGGTGGTGAAGCCGGTGGCGGGATCGACGCCTGCACCGCCGAACTCCCCGTCAATTTCATAAGGAGCGGCCCAGAAATGGCGGTCTCCCGGTGTGGTGACCGAACCGAGCGGATTGGCCGCGACCAGCGCTCCGATGGTGGTGCCGTCCGGCAGGACAAAGGAGGCTGATCCGAGCCCACCCTTGAGTCGTGCTGCAAGAGCTCCGGTGCCCGCCCCGACGGTGCCAAGGGCAAAGCAGTGATCAGCCGCTTCATAGGCGGCGCGACCGAGGGCGGCATAGGGGTTTTCCGACCAGTCCTTATCGCCGCCGTTCAGGAGGTCAAAGAGGATCGCACCCGGCACGATCGGCACGCGCGCAGGCCCCACGGCAAAGCCCCGTCCGGCGGCGCGCAGCCCTGCGACCACGCCGGAGCAGGCATCCAGCCCGAAGGCGGAGCCGCCGGAGAGCACCAGCGCATCAATCTGAGCGACGGATTTGTCCGGTGCCAGCAGATCGGTTTCGCGGGTGCCCGGCGCGCCGCCCATCACATGCACCCCGGCCGTAAAGGGCCGATCGGCGGTCAGCACGGTGGTGCCGGATTTCAGCCGCCGGTCTTGGGCATTGCCAACCTTGAGGCCGGGGACATCGGTGATCAGGTTGCGCGGGCCGGGTTTCATCGGGTGTCTCCTGTTGGGGCGGGCATCTGGGGCAGATTATGGCAGGGGCGCGCTGGCGCGCGCGGCCTCCGGCGGGAGTATTTCTGGAAAGATGACAGGCGGGTCGGATATTTGGTCGGGCTTGGGCGGTCAGATACAGCGCCCGCCGTCGACCTCCAGCGCGACGCCGGTCACCATGCTGGCCTCATCCGAGCAGAGGTAGCAGGCGGCATTGCCCATATCCTCCGGGGTGGAAAAGCGGCCGATTGGAATGGTGGAGAGGAACTTGGCGCGGATTTCCGGCGTATCCTCTCCCATGAAGGTTTTCAGCAGCGGGGTTTCGCCCGCGACCGGGTTGATCGCATTGACCCGCACCCCGGCGGCGGCAAGCTCAACCGCCATGGTGCGGGTTGCGGTGATCATCCAGCCCTTGGAGGCATTGTACCAGTTGAGATTGGGACGGGGTGAGATGCCGGCGGTGGAGGCGACATTCAGGATGGCGCCGGAGTGGCGCGCCTTCATATGCGGCACCAATGCGCGGGCGGTCAGGTAGACGGATTTCATATTGACGGCAAAGACGCGGTCGAAATCCTCTTCGCTGACGTTTTCAAGCGGCGTCGGCAGGTGGCTGACACCAGCGTTGTTGACCAGAATATCGACCTGTCCGAATTGATCCAGCGCCGTGGCCGCCATCTGATCGACCGAGGCGCGGTCGGAGACATCGACGGTCTGGGCAAATGCCCGATCTGTGCCATGGCTGTTGCGGGCCTGTTCTGCGGCCTCTGCGGCGGCGTCGGCGTTGATATCGGCAATCATCACCCGCGCGCCCTCCTGCAGGAATTTGGTGACGATGCCGGCGCCAAAGCCTGAGGCCCCGCCGGTTACAATGGCGCATTTCCCTGCCAGCCGCATATGCTCTCTCCCCGAATTGACTCGGCGGCAGCTTGGCGGAGACCGGGGAGCAGCGCAATCGCCTGTCTCAGTCCGGGTCGATCTTACCGCGCGTCGCCTTGATGTCGCCGCGCTGGCGTTTGGCCTCCAGACGGCGGCGTACCGAGCCGCGGGTGGGTTTGGTGGCAATGCGGCGTTTGGGGACAATCAGGGCCTGGCGGATCAGTTCGGCCAGGCGTTCGCGCACCAGATCACGGTTGCGCTGCTGCGAGCGGGTTTCGTCGCATTGCAGGATGATCGCGCCATCCTTGGTCCAGCGGCGGCCGGCCAGCCGTTTCAGGCGCGATTTCACCGCCGGGCTGAGCGCCGGGGAGCGTGCGGCCTCGAACCGCAGTTCGACGGCGGAGGAGACCTTGTTCACGTTCTGCCCGCCGGGACCTGAGGCGCGCATAAAGCTTTCGGTCAATTCCCAGTCCTGTAGGGCGATGGTGTCGGTAATGTGCAACATGGGCGAACCATAATCTGCCGTATCGCCAAGGTCCAAGCGAAAGCCGTGGCTGGGAGGTCACGGGAGGGCATCGCGTGACGCAAAAAGGGCCGCCCCGACGGAGGCGGCCCTTTCCGAAAGTCTGTAAGAGCAAAGGCAGGTTAGGGTCTGAAACCCAGCCGGATGGCGACTGCCAGAGAGGGCTGCCTCAGAGGGCCGCCGCTCCGGTTGTTGCTACGCCTTGCTCCAATACCTTTCTTGACACTGGATCACCTCCTTTTCTCTCTGTTTCCGCTGTCTTGGATGGTGGCACGGAACTGGAAGATCTCCAAATAAAAAGACGGCTGTCAGTTAACGCTGGCCTGCGACCGTGTAAGACGTGCCACGATCAGGCGGAAGGGGACGAGCGCCAGCAGCGCCAGTGCCACTTTCACGCCCCAGTCGGCAACAGCAAGCGAGACCCAGAGCGGGGCGACGGGGCCAGTGCCGAGGATCGGCAGCATTTCACCGGCCCAGCTGACATCATTGCCGGGTTCCAGCCAGACCAGAGCGCCGGAAAAGGCGATGCTGAAGAACAGCGCGGTGTCGACCGTGGCGCCGATCAAGGTCGAGGTCAGCGGTGCCCGCCACCAGGCGCCATTGCGCAGGGCGGCAAAGATCGAGACGTCCAGCAGCTGTGCTGTGAGGAAGGCAAGGCCGGAGGCGATGGCGATGCGCAGGGTCACGAGGGGGCCGAATTCGCCCATGATCTGGGTGCCGATCAGCGAGCAGATGACGCCAACGACAAAACCGGCCAGCACCACCTTGCGAGCGGGTCCGGTGCCATAGACGCGGTTGGTCACATCGGTCACGAGGAAGGCGATGGGATAGGTGAAGGCGCCCCAGGTCAGCCATTGGCCGAACAGGAATTGCACCAGGATATTGGAGGCCACAACAACAGCGGCCATGGCAAGAATGCCAGGAAGGTAAGAGCGTGTCATTTTGCAGTCCGTTTTTTAGACAAGGTCGCGGAGACTTGTTTCGCCGATGCGAAAGATCAGGCCCAATAGCGGAAAAGCCCCTGTTTGGGCAAGAGATTTGTCAGGTATTGCCTGCTGTCGCACCGGTGGTGGCCTAATCGGGCAGCCGGTATTCCACCAGTTCGGTGCGTTGCAGCGATTTGAAGTTGTCGTCGGAGACCATAGTGGCGCGCAGCGCGCCGCTGCTGTCGCGCCAGATCGAGACGCCCTCCAGATTGTCGTGCAGACCGAGACCGGTTTGCAGCAATGTGACCTCGCCGCTGATGCCATCGGCGGTGATGTCCCAGCGCCGCAGGCGGCTGCGAAAGCCGATGAAGCCAAAGTCGCGTTCCAGGAGGTAGAAGCGGCCGTCAGGGCCGAAATCGGCGCCCACAGGGAGGAATTTTCCCCGGCTCGGCAGATCAAAGGGACGGTCCCATCGGCTGCCATTCCACCGCCAGACGGGGATATCTCCGGCCTCGGTCAGGGCGCGTTCCGGCAGCGTGTAGAGATGGCCCTTGCCGTCGATGGCGAGGGCCTCCAGCGCCTTGTTCAGGGGCAGGCGGCGAAAGGCCTTTGGGCGGGGCAGCACCTCGGCGCGACTGTCACCCCGGCGGTGCCGGGCCACGCGCGAGACGCCTTCAAAGGAGATGAAGAGGGTGCCGTCACGCGCGATGGCGAGGCCTTCTGCGTCGACGATCCGCCCGCGCAGGATCGCGCCGTCTGATGCGCGCAGCTTATGGGCCTCGGTCGGGGTGATGGCCTCGATGGGGTGCAGTGCCGCGGTTCCGCGCTGAATGCGGGCGGTGACGATGGTGGCCCGATCGCTGACCACGGTCATCTGCGCCCCGTCCGGCGACAGCGACAGGGCGGAGAACCCGCCGAACCATTTGGCCGGGTGGGTCCAGCGATAGGCCGCGATGAACTGCGCCCCGCCCGGCTGTGCGGCCGAGGCGACGGGCCGATAGGCCAGCAGCGCCGTGAGAGAGATGGTCAGCGCCGCTGCCAGCCCGAGGCTCAGTTTGATTGCAGAACGGCGGCGCATTGCTGAGGCAGGTCCGAAAGAGTGTATTCACGCCGGGGTTTGGGCGGCGGCGCATTGGGGTCGCGCGGTTTTGGCGGCGGCGGATTCAGGATGTCCTTCACCCACTGGAGCGCGTCATCGCAGCCGTCGCCGCGCGGGGGCGGATCCTGATCGACACAGCCGCGCGCGCCGGCCGGGCATTTCAGCCGGACGTGGAAGTGGTAGTGATGGCCGTACCAGGGCCGGACCTTGCGCAGCCAGTCGCGGTTGCCCTTCTCGTCGTTGCACATCTGGACCTTGGCGCCGGGGAAGACAAAGATCCGCGCCACGCGGTCATCCTTGGCGGCGGCGCGCAGGATGGCGTGGTGCTGGGGTGACCAGCTGGAATTGGTGTAGGCACCATTGGCCCGGCGCAGGGAGATCGAGGAGATTTTCTCGCGTTCGTCGACGGAGAGGTCGAGGCGCTTGGCCGGCAGCATCCAGATATCGGCGTCCAGACCCACCTGATGACTGCGGTGCCCGGACAGCATCGGGCCGCCGCGCGGCTGGCTGATATCGCCGACATAGAGCCCGTTCCAGCCGCTCTGGCGGGCGGCAACGCGGCTCAGATCCTTGATAAAGTCGATGGTTTCGGGATGGCCCCAGTTGCGGTTGCGCGACAGGCGCATCGCCTGCCAGGTCGGGCCGGTCTGGGGCAGCTGTTCTGCCCCGGCCACGCAGCCCTTGGCATAGGAGCCATGCGGTGCGGGTTTCTGCGCGGAGCCTGCGCGTTTGGCACCGAACAGCTGCTTTGCGGGTACGTCCGAGTTTGCAGAGCGGCTAACCACCGGATTGGCGGAGGGTGATCGGCTGTCCCCGGCGGGGGCGCAGGCTGTCAACAGGAGGGCGGTGAGGGTGATGTATCGACTGAACTTCAACTCTGGTCTCCTTCTGCATTGACCCAGCGCAGAACGATGAGCCCGATAATGAACAATAGAATAACCGGTGCAATGCCGAGGCGGGCACTGCCGGTGAGCGTGGTGGCTATTCCGATCAGGGCCGGTGCCAGAAAGGCTGTGGCGCGACCCGAAAGGCCATAAAGACCGAAGGCCTCGGTCGCGTTCTCGGGCGTGGTGTGGCGGACCATGAGGCTGCGGCTGGCGGCCTGAAGGATACCACCAAAGCCACCGATCAGCACACCGCAGGCAAAGAAGACGGCGTCAGGCAGGCCGGAGCCTTCGGCGAGAGAGAGGCCAAAGAACTGGTCGCGGGACATGTTGACGACCAGGAAACAGACGATTGTCAGGATCAGAATTGCGGTGGTGATGACCGGTTTCGGGCCAAAGCGGCGATCCGCCAGCCCGCCGAGCCAGCTGAACAGCGCCGAGGAAATCACGGCGATGATGCCGAAGACGCCGATCAGGGTGATTTCCCAGCCCAGCACCAGCCGCGCGTAAATTCCGCCAAAGGCATAAAGCCCGTTCAGCGCATCCCGGTAGAGCATCGAGGAGATCAGATAGCCGGTCAGGCTGGCGCGATGGCGCAGACTGCGGACGGCGCGACCAACGGAACGGATGGCATCGCCAAACCGCCCGCGCGCGCCGGTGATGGCATCGTCGCGCACCCAGCGGAAATAGGGGATGATAAAGAGCGCAAACCAGATCGCTGTCAGCGGGCCTGCGGCGCGGGTGCCTTCGCGGGTCTCCGCATCCAGCCCCAGAATGGGATCAATCCCGATCAGGGTTTTGCCATTCCCCTGTTCGACGAACAATGTGAGCATCAGGAAAAGCGCGATCACCCCACCAAGGTATCCGATGGCAAAGCCGGTGCCTGAGATGGTGCCGACGTCTTCCTTGTTGCCGAGAGAGGGCAGCTGCGCATTGACAAAGATCAGCGCAAATTCCGCGCCGATAAAGCCGAAGCCAAAGCTGATGAGCATCCACCAGAGGTTTGATCCGTCCGGGTCCATGAACCACAGGCCCCAGGCGCCGGTCACATACATCAGTGAAAACATCATGATCCAGGGCATTTTGCGCCCGGAGATATCCGCAAGCGCGCCCAGAAACGGCCCGCCAAGGCCGATCATCAGGCCGGTGATGGTGAGGCACATCGACCAGACCGTCTGCGCCTGCGCCTTTGCCGCCTCATCCGCGAGGCCCTGGGTCAGGTAATACTCGGCGGCAACGGCTGCGAAGAAGGGCGCAAAGACAAAGGTGACCAGCAGCGTGTGATAGGGCTGACTGGCCCAGTCGAAGGCCCACCAGCCCCAGATGCGCTTGCGCATGGATATCTGCGTCATGCCTCGTCGTCCCTCGCCCGATGCCTGTCGTGGTCTTTTGTCGTTACCTTTTGGTATGACAGGCCGGTATGGGGTTAGGCAAGCGTGTCCTGCGTTGACCTGTGGTAGATCGCGCTGGTCCTTCGTACAGCCATATGCTGTGCGGCCGGATGCTGCGGCGGGCCGACCCTAGCCGTTTTGGAGGGTTTCGGGCGCCGCAGGGGCAGGATCCGCCATCATCGGTGGCCAGGGGCGGCCTGCGTCCGCCTCGCACCAGGCCTTGATCCAGGCGGGCATCTCGGGGGCGAGGCTGTCGGTGCGACCGATGGTTTTGAGCACCTCCTGCGGTGCGACGATCCCCTTGGCATCTGTGATGGCGGTGCGCAGCATCACGTGGCTGGCGCAGTCGCCGTTGGATTTCCACATGGATTGTTCCAGATAGATGAAGCGATCGTCCCAGGCCACTGCCCGGCTGCGCATCTCGAACCGTTCAAAGCCGCGGATGCGGCGGCGAAACCGCACCGTGGTGCCCGCAACCGTCATGCCCCAGCGACGGCTGCGCAGGGCGCCGATCAGGCCGACACGCTGGGCCAGCATGGTACGGCCCAGATCATAGAGCGTCATCGCACGGCCGTTGTTGAGCTCCATCCAGATATCCAGATCCCAGGGCCAGCAGATGTGGCGGGAAACATGGGTGTCGGTCAGATCCAGCGGCGGCATCCGGCGGGCAACCAGCAGATCCTTGATCAGGCGGACGATGGGAAACATGGGCGCGCTCTCCTGTGTGATGTGCCCGTGTTGCCATCTGTTTACAGCGCGTCAACCGCAACCTCGCGGCAGTCTTGCGATTTTGCGCGGGCGCGCTTACCTGTGGACAGGCTCCAAAAAGGGAAATCAAAGAGATGCTGTCGCTGTTTCAAATTCTGATGCTGATCCTGGACATCGTCTGGTTCTTCATCATCGCCCATGTGATCATGAGCTGGCTGATCAATTTTCAGGTTCTGAACCTCAATCAGCAATTTGTGGCGCAGGTCTGGTATGGTCTGAACCGCTTGTTAGAGCCGCTTTATGCGCCAGTGCGCCGCATTTTGCCCAATATGCAGGGCCTCGATCTGGCGCCGCTGGTGGTGCTGATCGCCGTTTATGCGCTGCGGATTATTCTGACCAACAATATCGCCGTGTTCTATTGACCCAATGGGCCGAGGCGCGGCGATCGCTCTGATCGCGGCGCGGCGATTGATGCGGATGGACCGCCCAGGCATCGGCCTGCGGCGGTCTTTTCGGTGCCACTTGTCTGACGGTCGGGGGTGCGCACCCTTGTGGGTCGAATCCCGTTGTGGGATTGTAGCTGCCAAGACGAGCAGAACACAAAACGAGGCCCCCAGCCCCCATGTCCGCATTGCAGCCGGAAATGACCGCTCCGACCGGGGCGACCTCCACTGGCACATCCGTCACCGCTGCCTGTGCTACTGGCGCGACGCCGCTGTTGCGGGAAATCTTTGGCTTTGACGGGTTTCGCCCGGGGCAGGAGGAGATCGTCGACGCCGTGACCGCCGGGGAAAACGTGCTGGCGATCATGCCAACCGGCGGCGGCAAATCCCTATGCTTCCAACTGCCTGCCCTGCTGCGTGAAGGGGTCACGGTGGTGATCTCGCCGCTGATTGCATTGATGCGCGATCAGGTGCGGGCGTTGCAGGAGGTTGGCGTGACCGCCGGGGCGCTGACGTCCGGCAATACCGACGAAGAAACCGAGGCGGTCTGGCAGTCCATTGAGGAGGGGCGGCTGAAGCTTCTGTATATGGCGCCGGAACGGCTGGCCTCCGGGGCGGCGATGGGGATGCTGCGGCGGATCGGTGTCAGCCTCATCGCGGTGGATGAGGCGCATTGCGTCAGCCAGTGGGGCCATGATTTCCGCCCCGATTACCTGCGGATTGGTGAATTGCGGCGGGCGCTGGACGTGCCGCTGGCGGCCTTTACCGCGACCGCAGATCAGGAAACCCGCGAAGAGATTGTCGAGAAGCTGTTTGATGGTGTCGCACCGCGCAGTTTCCTGCGCGGCTTTGACCGGCCCAATATCCATCTTGCCTTTGCCACCAAAGACAGCCCGCGCCGTCAGATACTCGAGTTTGCGGCCGCCCGAAAAGGTCAATCCGGCATCGTCTATTGTGGGACACGTGCCAAGACCGAAGCGCTGGCGGCGGGGCTGCGCGAGGCGGGCCACGCCGCCTGTTATTATCACGGTGGCATGGACGCCGAGGACCGGCGCGGGGTGGAGACGCGCTTTGCCCGCGAGGACGGTCTGATCGTTGTGGCCACGGTGGCCTTTGGCATGGGGATCGACAAGCCCGATATTCGCTGGGTCGCCCATGCGGATCTGCCCAAATCCATCGAGGCCTATTATCAGGAAATCGGACGCGGTGGCCGCGACGGCGCGCCTGCCGAGACGCTGACGCTGTTCGGGCCGGAAGATATTCGACTGCGTCGCAGTCAGATCGACGAGGGTCTGGCGCCGCCGGACCGCCGCAGTGCAGACCATGCCCGGCTGAATGCGCTGCTCGGACTGGCCGAAGCGCTGAAATGCCGCCGCCAGACCTTGCTGGCCTATTTCGGCGAGGCGGCTGAGCCCTGTGGCAACTGTGATCTCTGCGACCAGCCGGTGGATGTGTTCGACGGCACCACGGCGGTGCGCAAGGCACTGTCGGCGATCCTGCGAACGAACGAGACCTATGGATCGGGACATCTGATCGACATTCTGGTGGGCAATGCTACCGACCGGGTGCGTGACAAGCGGCATGACGATCTGTCGGTCTTTGGCTGTGGCAAGGAATATGGCAAGCGACAGTGGCAGGCGGTGTTCCGGCAGATGATGGGGCATGATCTGGTGCGCCCCGATCCCGAACGCCATGGCGCGCTGCGGATGACCGAGGCAGCGCTGCCGGTTCTGCGCGGTGAACAGGACATTGCGCTGCGCCGCGACACCATCAGCTCTGCCAAGCGCAGCCCTGCGGTAAAGGCGCTGGTGTCGGATGAGGACGCGCCGCTGTTGTCGGCACTGAAAGCCAAGCGGCGCGCGCTGGCCGAGGCGCAGAAAGTGCCGGCTTATGTTATCTTTGCGGATCGCACGCTGATCGAGATGGCCGAAACCCGGCCCGATACGCTGGATAAAATGGCGCGGATCGGCGGTGTCGGGGCGAAGAAACTGGAGCGGTATGGCAGCGATTTCCTGTCGGTGATCACCGGCGAGAGCGCGGCGCTGCACCCGATGCGGCGCAAGCTGGCCGGGCGCGATGCCGGATCGGTTTATGATGCGTTGATGGCTGTGCAGGCGGAGCTGGCGCGGGGCAGCGACGGAACCGAGAAACCGCTGAGCTGTTCTGCGGCGCAGCTGGCGAAGCTGGCGCAGGTCCGTCCGCAGACTGAAATCGCCATCACAAGGCTGTTAGGCGAGCGCCGCGCGGAACGTTTTGCAGCGGCGTTTCTGGACGTCTTGCGCGGCGCGGGCTAGGTCTTGTCCAGAACAGATGGGGGCAGAATATGCTGGTAGTGACTTCTCCGGCCAAAAAGCTGGACTGGAGCGAACGCGACGTTGAGATGACATGGCCCGCCATGCACGACGCGGCGGTGGATCTGGCATCCGTGGCGCGCGATCTGTCGGTCGCCGAGCTGATGAAGCTGATGCATATCAGCGAGGATCTGGGCAAGCTGAACTACGAGAGATTTCAGAGCTTTACCGCCGATCCGGGCAGCGATGCCACGCGCCCGGCCGCGCTGGCCTTTGCGGGTGACACCTATCAGGGGCTGGAGGCGGGATCTCTGGACGCGGAGGAATTGGCCTGGGCGCAGGACCATTTCCGCATTCTGTCGGGCCTTTACGGGCTGCTGCGGCCGCTGGATGCGATGCAGGCCTACCGGCTGGAGATGGGATCGCGGCTGAAGACGGCAAAGGGCAAGAATCTCTATGACTACTGGGGGCGGGACATCTCTGATGCGCTGAATGCCCAAGGTGAGGCCGTGGGCAGCGATGTGCTGGTGAACTGCGCCAGCCAGGAGTATTTCGGCGCGGTTGATCGCGAAGCGCTGGCGCTGCGGGTCGTGACGCCTGTCTTCATGGAAGACAAGAACGGCACGCCCAAGGTGGTGAGCTTTTACGCCAAGCGGGCGCGGGGCGCGATGGCGCGCTACATCATTCAGAACCGGCTAAGCGATCCTGCGGCGTTGCTGGATTTTGACAGCGGCGGCTATCGCTACATGCCGGAGATGTCGGAGCCGGATCAGCCGGTGTTCCTGCGCGCGGGCTGAGCGGGGCCGGTGCAGATCAGGCGGCGCCGGTCTGGGTGAGGTCGTCATCCGCCAGCGGCGCCGCCTCGGCAGGCAGATAGGCGTGAATACGTTCGTGGATCAGCGCCTTGCGCAGGGGTTTGGTCAGGTAGTGATCCAGACCTGCGGCGAGAATCCCGTCTGAATCGCCGGCCATCGCATGGGCCGTGAGGGCGACAACCGGCGTGTAGATGCCGGTGCCGTGTTCCAGCGCGCGGATTTTCTGCGTTGCCTCCTTGCCGTCCATCACCGGCATCGAGATATCCATGAAAATCAGGTCAGGCTGGAAGGACTGATAGGCCTCCACCGCCTCAATCCCGTTGCTGGCAAATTGCAGATCTATGTTCAGATCTTTCACCATTTTGCGGAACACAAGCTGATTGGTCCGGTTGTCTTCTGCTGCCAGAATCCGCATCAGCCGGGGCGTCGGGGTGGCATCGACCGCCGCGGCGATCGGGGCCGGAGCCAGGGTCGGCGCCACGGTCGGGGAGGGCGCCGGGGCCGTTGGCTGCGCTGACGGCAGCGGTGTGGCCACCGTGTCGAGCACCTGCGGTGTGGCTGCAACCGGCTCAACGATATCTGCGGCACGCGCCGCTGATCCACGCTTGGGCAGGTCGACAAGCCGCTGGAACAGCTCGTCCCGCTGGATCGGTTTCAGCAGCACGCTGTCTGTCACGGATTGTACAACCGCGTTGCTGGCTGCTGTGGGGTCGCTGCTGAGCATGAGGATCGGTACACTGGCAAAGGAGCCGGAGCGCAGTTTGCGGGCCAGTTCGACCCCATCCTGATCGGGCAGTTGTTCATCGCAGATGACCAGATCGACGTCCTCAGGCATCTGGGCAATTGCGGTGGTGCCATTGTCAAAGACCGTCACATCCAGCCCCAGCGTCGCCAGCTGTTTGCTGAGCACGTCGCGCATGACCGATTGGGACTCGATAACCACGACCTGACACAGCCCCTTGGGCAGCGTCGGGATGCTGGTTGAAGCGCCCTCTGCCAGTGGCAGCTCCATGCGGAAACCGAAGCAGGACCCCTTGCCCTCCTCGCTTTCGACCCAGATCTCGCCGCCCATCAGTTCAATCAGCCGCTTTGAGATCGCAAGGCCAAGGCCGGTGCCCTCAAACTGGCGATTGCGCTCATCCTCGACCTGATTGAATTCGCCAAAGATGTCCTGCACCTTCTCTGCGGGGATGCCGATGCCGGTGTCTTCGATGGTGACATGGATCGAACAGATCTTGTCGTCAGCATTGGAGATGCCGGTGATTTGCAGGGCAACATGACCTTCTGAGGTGAATTTCACCGCGTTGCCGACAAGATTGGTGAGCACCTGGCGAATGCGTCCGGGATCCCCGACGAAGCTGGTTGGCAGGAACAGATCGTAGTCCAGCAGCAGTGTCAGCCCCTTGTCCCGTGCGGTGGGCTGAAGCAGCATCAGCACCTCATGCACACTGCGCTCCAGATCAAAGGGTTCAGGATGCAGCTGCAGTTTCTGCGCCTCGATCTTGGAATAGTCGAGCACATCATTGATGATGACCAAAAGCGCCTCGCCGGAGTTTTTGATCGTGTTGGCGTAGAGCTGTTGTTCCTCGTTCAGATTGGTGTCGCTGAGCAGCTCGGCCATGCCGACAACACCGTTCATCGGGGTGCGAATCTCATGGGACATATTGGCCAGGAAGGCGGATTTGGCACGATTTGCGGCCTCGGCCCGCTCGCGGGCGGCCTCAAGCTCCTCCTCGTATTGGACGGTGGAGGTGATATCGAGCGCCAGGCTGACCATATCGCCGCCATGGCCGCGCTGATCCAGCAGCCGCAGGTAGCGGTCGTCCCACATCCGTACGACCACAGGTTCGGGGGAGGGCGACAGCCAGCGCTCCGACATCTGGGCTCGCCAGTGATCGGGATCCTGTTCTCCGGTGTTCACCAGCCCCTCATCGGTGAGAATCTGCAGGATCCGCACGTAGGAGACGCCCGGCGCCACTTCCTCCAGCCCGTCGAACAGGTCGAGATAGGCGCCATTGGCGCCGATCAGTTTGCTGTCGGCATCAAAGAAGGCAAAGCCGTCCTGAAAGGCCTGGATCGAATGCCAAAGCCGTCGCTCGGCGCGCTCAACCTTTTCGTTGGCGGTGGACAGGTCCGATTTCACCTTGGCGTTTTCGTCGCGCACCGTCGCGACCTCGGCCTGGGTGACGCCGATCTGGCGTGTCAATGCCAGCGCATGGCGCCCGAGTTTGCGGTTGGCTGCCGAAAGTTCCGCCTGCTTCAATTCAAGCAGGCGCTCCGCCGCGAGACGCGCGCGTCGTTCTTCCGTCAATCTGTCAGCAAGGTTCATCCCTGCGAACTCCACATAAAACCAACACGACCTGTCTGCCCTACTTTGGCGGGCAGAGATTAAATTGAGATTAGTTCATCTGTTACGTTGCGATATCTTGCTATGGCGTTAACCCCGTGCCAGCCTCTTGGCAGGTCTGGAGGGTTCTATTGTGCGTGTGCCTGTTTCATTTGTTGTACTTTTGTGCGGTTGGCTTGTTCAACCATTAGTTGTTTTCGCTGATTCAATTTTTCCGGAAACGCGCTATGTCATTCAGCGCGACACCGATCATTTCGGGGCCGATCTTGGGCCGCTTTTTGACACCGATTTGCGCAGTTGCGCGCGGGCTTGTTCGGCACAGACCGATTGTGTCGGGTTTGCCTTCAACAGCCGATCAAACGCCTGTTTCCCAAAATCGGCGATGGATCAGCCGTCGCCCTATGACGGGGCGTTTTCAGCGCATAAGCTTCTCGCCGGTGCTGCAGAGAAGCAGGCGGCCAAACAGCGCGCCGCGGCCTTGCAGGGGCTGGAGGTTGCGGATCTGGCTGCGGTGTCCAAACAGGCAGAAAACCTTGGCCTGCGCTTTCCAACGGGTGGATCCAGCGTTGAGGATCTGATTGCTGCGGCGCAGGGGGCACCGTCGGCAGCGGCGCTGCGGTGGGTTGCCGAGGCTGTGGTGCTGAGCGATCGCGGCGATCTGTGGCTGGACTATGCCCGCAGGCTGCTGCGTCAGGAACTCAACGGATCCGCCCAACGCCGCGCCCATGAAGAGGCCTTTGCCGCGGCGCTCAATGCCTATCTGCGCAGTTCGCAGCCGGCGGCGCAGGCGGCCGGATTGATCACCGCCGCAGAGGCGTTGGAACAGCTGGGACGGGGACGTGCCGCGCTGGCGGTTCTGCGGCTGGCGGCAGATCGTGACACCAGCGCGAAACTGTCGCTACGTCTGGATGAGGCAATTGCCAAATATGGATTTCGTGTCACCGGGAGCCGGGTTGAGAGCGACAGCGCATCGCCCCGCATTTGTGTCGAATTTTCTGAAGATTTGGTACGCAGCGGGATCGACTACAGCGACTTTGTAAAACTGGCCGATCCGCGTCTGGTTGCCGAGTCGACCGCGCGCGAGCTGTGTATTGACGGTGTGGAGCATGGCACCCGCTACCGGGTGATGCTGCGGCGCGGGCTGCCGGCGGCAACCGGCGAGACATTGGCCAAGGATGTAACGCTGACCCACTACGTGCGGGATCGCGCCCCCAACGTGCGATTCTCCGGGCGGTCCTATGTGCTGCCCAAGGGAGATCAGGTGGCGGTGCCGGTTGAGACGGTAAACGCGACCACGCTTGATCTGCGCCTGCGCCGTGTGAGCGATCGCAACCTGCTGCGAACCCTACAGGAGGATTATTTTGCCCGGCCGCTGTCGCAGTGGCAGGATGAACATTTCGCCAGCGATATTGCCGAGGAAATCTGGACCGGCACCGCGGAGGTCCAGCAGGATCTGAACCAATCGGTGACCACACGGCTGCCGCTTGATGAGGCGCTGGCGGATCAGCCGGTAGGTCTTTATGCGCTGAGCGCGCAGGTTCCGGGGGCCGATCCCTATGAGGCGCCTGCGGCAACCCAATGGTTCGTGCTGACGGATCTGGGTTTGAGCACCATGCTGGGCAGTGATGGGCTGCATGTGCAGGTACAGGGACTGGCAGATGCCGCGCCGCGCGCGGGCGTTCGTTTGCAGCTGATCTCCAATGCCAACGCGGTGCTGGGGACGGCAGTCAGCGACGCTGATGGCTATGCCCGTTTCGACGCGGGGTTGACCCGTGGAGAGGGGGCATCGGCTCCGGCTGTCATCATGGCGCTGAGCGGCGATGAGGACGCGGCGAAGGTCGATTTTGCCTTTCTCTCATTGCGGGACGCCGCCTTTGATCTGTCGGACCGGGGGGTGGAGGGGCGTCTGGCGCCGGGTCCGATTGACGTGTTCCTGACCACTGATCGGGGGGCTTATCGTGCGGGTGAGGTGATTCATGCGACCGCCCTTGCCCGTGATCCGAGGGCCGAGGCGCTTCCGGGCGTGCCCTTGATCGCGGTTCTGAACCGCCCGGACGGGGTCGAATACGCCCGGGTGGTTTCCGATCAGGGGGCGCTGGGCGGCCATGTGTTCCGCCTGCCGATTGGCGATACGGCACCGCGCGGAACCTGGCGGTTGTCGATTCTGTCGGACCCCGAAGCCCCGGCGCTGGCCAGCAGGCAACTTCTGGTCGAGGATTTTCTGCCTGAACGCATTGATTTCACGCAAGAGCTGGCGGCAGGAACCGACCAAGGTCTGCGTCCGGGCACAAGCGCCCCCTTGCGGATCGAAGCGCGGTATCTGTTTGGTGCACCGGGCCGCGACCTGACTATCGAGGGCGAGGTGACCCTGCGCCCGGCGGAACAGGTGAGCGGTTGGACGGGCTATCGCTTTGGTCGCCATGACGAGGTCGTCGCGCCGCAGAGCCGCTATTTCGGCGGGATGAGCACCGATGCCTCGGGTCTGGGCGTGGTTACCGTGACACTGCCGGAGATTGACGCGCCGGGTCAGCCTCTGGTTGCGGAGGTGACCACCCGGCTGGCCGATGGGGGCGCGCGACCCGTCGAACGGCAGATGACCGTGCCCATGCAGCCTGACGGGCCGGTGATTGGTATCAAGCCGCTTTTTGAAGAGGTCGTCGCAGAGGGCGATGCGGCGCGGTTTTCGGTGATTGCGCTGGCCCCGGACGGTAGCACGCGGGATATGCCGGTCACATGGAGTTTGAACCGGGTGGAAACCCGCTACCAGTGGTATCAGCTCTACGGCAACTGGAACTGGGAGCCGACCACCCGGCGCAGCCGGATCGCGACGGGTGAGGCAACCCTGAGCGCGGCGACGCCTCTGGTGCTGGAGCAGCCGGTGGACTGGGGCCGGTATGAGCTGGTGATCGAACATCGGGGCACGCCCTATGTGGCGGCTTCGACCGATTTCTATGCAGGGTGGTATGTGCCTGACGAGGGGGCTGATACGCCCGACCAGCTGGACGTCTTTCTTGATCGCGACAGTTACCAGCCCGGCGATACAGCGCGGTTGCGGCTGGTCACCCGCGCGGCTGGCACGGCTCTGGTTTCGGTGATGTCGAACCGGTTGATCAGCCGCCAGATGGTCGAGGTTCCCGCCGGGGAGACGGTGATTCCACTGGCAGTTGGTGCCGACTGGGGCAGCGGGGCATATGTCTCGGCGATGGTGGTGCAGCCGCTTGCTGGCAAAGCGGATCAGACCCCGACCCGCGCATTGGGGCTTGCCCATGCTCGCGTCATTCGCCCGGGCCAGGCGCTGGAGGTAACCTTGGACCTCCCCGAGGTGGCCCGCCCCCGCCGGACACAGCTGGCCCGCGTCGAGGTCGCGGGGGCCGCTCCCGGTGAAGAGGTCTGGCTGACGCTGGCGGCGGTTGATCTTGGGATATTGAACCTCACCGGGTTTCAGAGCCCGGACCCCCTGGCGCATTACTATGGCCAGCGGCGGCTCGGGATGGAGCTGCGGGATCTCTACGGTCGCCTGATCGAGAGTGGCAACGGCGCCTTGGGCCGGGTGCGCTCCGGCGGCGATGCTGGGGCGGGGATGCGACTGCAGTCGCCGCCACCGACGCAGGATCTGATGGCGGTGTTTTCCGGTCCGGTGAAGGTCAAGGCCGATGGAACGGCCGAGGTGCCGATCGCGCTGCCAGCGTTTAACGGCACGGTTCGGGTGATGGCTGTCGCCTGGTCGCAAGATGCGGTTGGACAGGCGGAGCGGGACATGGTGGTGCGCGATCCGATCGTGGTGAGCGCCAATGCCCCGCGTTTTCTGGCGCCCGGAGACAGCAGCCGGGTTCTTGTGGAGCTCACTCATGCAGATGGGCCCGCAGGCCAACTGAGCCTTGCGGCGCGGGTCCTTGGCGGCGGGCTTGAGATCGGGACATTGCCGAAAGTCCTGGAGCTGGCCGATGGCGCAGATACCACCCTGATGCTGCCGGTCGAAGCGCTGGCTGTCGGAGATCCGGAGATTGAGCTCGCCGTGACGACACCAGAGGGCGAAACGCTGATCCAGACGCTGCGCCTGCCGGTGCGGGCCAATGATCCGATGGTTGCCACAACCAGACGGTTCAGGCTGGCGGCGGGGGATAGTTTTCTGTTCTCATCTGACGTCTTTACCGGGCTGCGACCGGGCGGCGCGCGGGCAGTGATGTCCGCGGGGCCGCTGGCGCGGTTCGACGTGCCGGGTCTGCTGACGGGCCTCGACCTCTACCCCTATGGCTGTACCGAGCAGATCACATCCCGGGCGCTGCCGTTGCTGTATCTGTCGTCGGTGGCACAGGCTGCCGGGTTGGGTGACGGGCCGCAGGTTGACGCCCGGATTGACAGCGCCATTCAGCAGGTGCTGTCGCGGCAGGCCAGCAATGGCGGTTTTGGTCTGTGGCGCGCCGAAAGCGGTGATTTCTGGCTGGATGCTTATGCCAGCGATTTTCTGAGCCGCGCGCGTGTGCAGGGCTATCAGGTCGCTGACACCCGGTTCCGGCAGGCCTTGGACAACCTGCGCAACCGGGTGAATTATGCCCCCGATTTCGAGAATGGAGGTGAGGACATCGCCTATGCGCTGCTGGTGCTGGCGCGCGAGGGGGAGGCGGCGATGGGCGATCTGCGCTATTACGCAGACGTTAAGGCTGCGGATTTCGCCACACCCCTGGCCGTTGCCCAGATCGGGGCGGCGCTGGCGGCCTATGGCGATCAGCGCCGGGCCGATCAGATGTTTGCCCGGGCGGCCTCTATGTTGCAGGGGGATGATCCCGATCCGACCCTGTGGCGCGCCGACTATGGCAGCCAGCGCCGCGATCAGGCCGGTGTCCTGGCCCTGGCCAGCGAGGCCGGTTCGCAGGCGGTGGACAGCCGTCGTCTGAGCGCGGGCCTGACAGCCGATGGCCGGCTGCTGTCCACGCAGGAAAGCGCCTGGACGCTGATGGCGGCTCATGCGCTGATCGAGGGCGGTGGTGGCTCCGGTCTGCTGGTCAATGGACAGGCGACGGACGGGCCATTTGTTGAGGTCTTGGATGGAGATCAGGATCGCGATCCGCTGGCGCTGACGGCGGCCTCGGGCAAGGAGGTCGATATCACCCTCACCACCCTTGGCGTTCCGCTGGTGGCGGCGCCGGCAGGGGGAACTGGTTACAGCATCGAGCGGAGCTATTACACACTGGAGGGCGAGGCACTGGCTCCGGATCAGTTCACGGTTGGCGACCGCTTTGTCACCGTGCTGCGGGTGGTCCCGTTTGAGCCGGGTGGCGCGCGGTTGATGATCAATGATCCGCTGCCTGCGGGGCTGGAGATTGATAATCCCAGCCTGCTGCGATCCGGTGATCTGAGCGGGCTAGACTGGCTGACGCTGAGCGACGCGCGACATGCAGAATTCCGTGCGGACCGGTTTCTGGCGGCTGTCGATCTGCGGAGGGGCCGCGGCGACGAGGCCGGGGCGCCGGTGACGCTGGCCTATGTGGCGCGGGCGGTGACGCCCGGTCTGTTCCACCACCCGGCGGCGTCGGTTGAGGATATGTACCGGCCCGCCAGCCGGGCCCGCACCGCCACCGGGCGCGTGCAGGTCCGGTGATCCGCGCGCCAAGGATGCGGCTACGGGCGCGCTCCTCCTGGCGGCTGCTGGGAGGGGCGGCTGCCCTATGCGTGACCATTGCTGCGCTGGGATTGGGGGTCGAGACCTGGATCGCCCGAACGCCGATGCCCGCAACACTGGCGGAGACAGCCACCGAGGTGCGCGACCGAAACGGCCAGTTGCTGCGGGCCTATCCGGTTGCCGATGGGATCTGGCGGATGGCGGTGCGGCCGGATCAGGTCGACGCCGGCTATCGCGCGATGCTGCTGCGCTATGAGGACAAGCGGTTCTACGACCATGGCGGCGTTGATGCGCTTGCTCTGCTGCGGGCGGCGGCGCAGGCGGTGTGGCAGCGGCGTGTGGTCTCGGGTGGCTCGACGCTGACGATGCAGGTGGCGCGGCTGCTGGAGGATGGCAGCACCGGGCGCTGGGCAGGAAAACTGCGCCAGATTCGGCTGGCGCTGGCGCTGGAGCGACGCCTGACCAAGGCGCAGATCCTTGAGCTGTATCTGGTTCACGCGCCCTTTGGTGGCAATCTGGAAGGCGTGCGGGCGGCGAGCTATGCCTGGTTCGGCAAGGAGCCGTTGCGGTTGTCTCCGGCGGAGGCGGCGCTGCTGGTCGCCTTGCCGCAGGCACCGGAGGCGCGCCGCCCGGATCGCGCTCCGAAACCTGCAGAGATGGCCCGCAACCGGGTATTGGCGCGGATGGCAGCCGCAGGCGTCTTGCCGGTGGAGGCGGCCGAGGCTGCGCAGCGGGCGCGGATCCCCCGGCAAATGCTCCCCTTCCCGCAGATGGCCCCGCATCTGGCGGATCGCGTGAAGGCCGAGACGCCGGAGCTTGCGCGGATTGATCTGACGGTGGAGGCCGGATTACAGCACCGGCTGGCGCGGCTGTTGGCGCAGACCGTCGCGCGGCAGGACGCCCGGCTGTCGGCGGCGGTGCTGGTGGCCGATCACCAGAGCGGCGAGATCCTCGCCTCGGTCGGCTCAGCCGGATATCAGGATGATCTGCGACAGGGGTTTGTGGATATGACGCGCGCGGCGCGTTCGCCGGGGTCCACGCTGAAACCGCTGGTCTATGGTCTTGCCTTTGATCAGGGGCTGGCGCACCCGGAAACCATGATCCACGACGGGCCTATTGATATCGACGGGTATGCGCCACAGAATTTTGACGGAGGTTATCGCGGAGACCTGCGGATGCGGCGTGCGCTGCAATTATCGCTGAATACGCCGGTAATACGGGTGATGCAGGCGCTGGGTCCGGTGCGGTTGATGTCAGCCCTGCGTCGCGGTGGCGCGCGACCGCAACTGCCCGGCGGCAAGCCGGGACTGGCGGTGGCGTTGGGCGGGGTGGGCCTGTCGCTGCATGATCTGATGCAGGTCTATGCCGGGCTGGCGTTGGGCGGGCAGGGGCCCCGGTTGCGGGTGCGTATGGAGGCGCCGTTTGAACGGATGCCACGCCTGTTGAGCGAGGTCTCAGCCTGGCATCTCACCGATGTTCTGCGCGATGTGCCGCCGCCAGCAGGTGCGCCTGCTGGCGTGCTGGCCTATAAGACAGGGACGTCCTACGGGCACCGCGATACCTGGGCGATTGGCTGGGATGGTCGCCATGTGGTTGGCGTCTGGCTTGGCCGGGCCGATGGCACGCCGGTGCCGGGCGCCTTTGGCGCGGAGCTGGCGGCCCCACTGTTGTTTGAGGCCTTCGGGCGGCTCGGGACCGGTTTCGCACCGCTCGCTCCGGCGCCTCGCTCGGCGTTGCGGGTGGCCACTTCGGAGCTGCCGCTGCCCTTGCAGCGCTTTGACGGCGGTCGGGCGGGTGGCCAGCCCGCTGACGCGGTGCAGCTGGCGTTTCCACCGGACGGTGCGGCGCTGATGCTGGCAGAGGATGGACAGGTCACCCTGCGGATCAAAGGCGGCGAGGCGCCGTTTCTGGTGCTGGCCAATCAAAAGCCGGTGGTGACCGGCGCCCGCCGCCGCAGCATTGATCTGCCGGGGATGGAGCGCGGATTTTCAACACTGGTGGTGGTTGATCGCAATGGTCGCTCCGATCAGGCCCGCGTGCGGATCACCCGCCCAGGTGAGTAGCGCAGATCCGGCACCACGCAAAGGCTGATGGTCACCGCCGCCCTTCGCGCAGCCAGCCTGCGAGAATCGCCGCGCTGGCCAGCAGCAGCACCAGCCAAGCGGGAAGCAGCGGCGTCTGGTTGACCGAGACGGTGCGATAGGCGTCGCGCGGGGTCAGTCCGATCCAGCCACGTCCAGCGGCAACGCGTCCCTCGCGCACATCGCGCAGGCTCGGGATACCGTCGTGCAGCGCGCGCACGCCGCCACGGGTCTGGGCCACGGCGGCGGCCATGATATCGCCGGTTGCAATGGTCTGTTCAAATTCACGCGGCGCCGCAGGGCCGAGGCCGATGACGGTGGACTGGCTGCCTTCTTCCAGTCGGTAAAGACCGGGTTCCGGCCCCTCGTAGCGGCCTTCCCAGCGGCCGGGCGCGGTTTGGGTCATCGTGACGGTGACTGTGCTGCCATCGGGGTTTGTGACAGTGACATCGCCGACATCTTCGCCCAAGCTGCGGCGCTGGATGCGCATACGCTGTCCGGTTGCCTCGGCTGACAGGACGTCCTCTTCCAGCTCGGGTTCTTTCATCATCCAATGGGCAAGGCGCCGCAGCAGCTCAAGCTGCGGGCCGCCGCCTTCGTATCCCCGGCTCCAGAGCCAGGCATGATCGGAGGCCAGCAGCGCCACGCGCCCCTCGCCGACCCGGTTCAGAACCAGCAGCGGGCGGTCATCCAGGCCGCTCATCAGGACATTGCCCTGGGGGACGTCGACTTCGATCTGCCGCAGCCAGCGGCCCCAGTCGGACGCGCCGGTGAGATCGGCGGTAACCGGGTGGCGCTGGCCCAGATCGGTGATTTCCGGGCGATAGGCGCGCTCCAGCACCCGCGCCGAGGGGCTGGCAGGCAGGATGCTGGCCAGCGGAGAACGATAGATGCTGTCGGCGCTGGCAAAATCCGGCCCCGCCGCCACCAGAACCGCGCCGCCGCGTTCAACATAATCGGCCACATTGTCGAGGTAGATCGCCGGCAGGATGCCGCGCCGTTTGTAGCGATCAAAGATGATCAGATCGAAATCATTGATCTTTTCCAGAAACAGCTCCCGCGTTGGAAAGGCAATCAGCGACAGCTCATCGACCGGTACCCCGTCCTGTTTTTCCGGTGGGCGCAGAATGGTGAAATGCACCAGATCCACCGCGCTGTCGGATTTCAGCAGATTGCGCCAGGTGCGCCCGCCCGGATGCGGCTCGCCCGAGACCAGCAGCACGCGCAACCGATCGCGCACCCCGTTGATCTGGACCAGCGCGGCGTTGTTGCGATCGGTCAGCTCGCCCTCGGCGGTGGGGACGGTGAACTGGATCACGTTGCGCCCCCCATGTGGCAGGGTCAGTGGCAGGTCGAAATCGACACCGACAGGCAGGTTGAAGCGCTGCGGTTCGGCGCCGCCGATGGAAATCGCCAGCTCTGCCAGATTGCCGGTTGCGGGGGCCTCGCCCTGATCCTCGATCCTGAGGGTCAGGGTCACGGGTTCACCGATGATGGCAAAGCTGGGGGCGTTCTTGACGATCAGCCGCCGGTCCCAATCGCTGGGGCGACCGGTCAGCAGCAGATGCAGCGGGGCAGGCAGGGCCGGGGTCTGCGCAATGTCATGGATCTGGCCATCGCTGAGCGCGATCATCCCGGCAACCCGACCGCGCGGCACATTGGCAAGCGCCTCGGCCAGTGCGCCCATCAGCAGGGTGCCACTGTTGTCGCTGCTGCCATCACGCGGCGGGACGCTGTCGACGGCAATCCAGCGAACCTCGGTGTTCGGGCGCTGACTGAGGGCGGTCTCCAATGCGGCACGGGCGGCCCCTGTCTGGTCGGGGCGGTCGGACAGGGCCTGGCTGGCGGTCTTATCCTCAAGCACCAGAACGATGTCACTGAGCGCGGCGCGGTCTTCGATCTGGTACACCGGGCCGCTGAGGGCCGCGATCAGCACCAGAGCGGCGAGCGCACGCATCGGCCATCCCGCAAGGCGTTTCCAGACCGCCAGAGCCAGCACCGCAACCGACAGCGCCGCAAGCAGGCCGATCAGCGGCCAGGGGACCAGTGGGTCAAAGAGGATGGTCTGTGTCATCTGTCCAGCCTCATGTCATTGCCCCAGCCGATCGAGCAGGGCGGGGACATGCACCTGATCGGATTTGTAGTTGCCAGTGAGTACATGCATGACCAGATTGACCCCAAAGCGGTAGGCCAATTCGCGCTGACGCTCGCCGGTATAGCCGCGCCCCACTGGCAGCAGAGGGCGGCCGTTGTCATCCACGGCCCAGGCGGAAGCCCAGTCGTTGCCGCCGATGACAACCGGTGTGACACCATCATTTAGGTTGCGGAAGGGGATGCCTTCCACCTGCTGGGCATCGGCGGGTGCGGCTTCGACCCAGAGCGTGCCGCGGCTGTGGCGTCCGGGGAAATCCTGTAGCAGATAGAAGGCGCGGGTCAGCACATGGTCTGCGGGCAGCGGTTCGAGTGGCGGCACGTCCAGCCGCAGGGCCAGTTGTTGCAGGCGCCGCCCTGCCGGGCTGCTGGCTCCGGCGCGGGTCAGGTCGGCGTCGCGGGTGTCAAAGAGGATCATCCCGCCGGTGCGCAGATAGGTGTTGAGCCGGTCGTAGGCCGCACCCGAGGGCAGCGGCTGATTGGCGGTCACCGGCCAGTAGAGCAGCGGGTAGAACGCCAGCTCGTCGCGCTCCAGATCAACGCCGGCGGGGGGAGAGGGTTCAACCGATGTGCGGAACCGCAATGTGTTGGACAGCCCTTGCAAGCCGTCGCGCGCCAGCTGGTCAATCTGCGGGTTGCCGGTCAGCACATGGGCCAGCGTCAGCTCGGCCGCGCGGTCTGCGGCGAGGGCGTCTGCTGCGGGATCGGATGCGTCGGACCGGGCCGCGCTGTCGGTTTGCTCGATCACCAAGGCGTTGCCCTGGGCGTGGCTGCGCAGGTCGCTGCCGGAGCCGGTGGCCCAGATACAGGTGGCGAGGACCAGGGCCGATGCGAGGTTTTGCGCCTTGGGTGCGGTCGGTCGTGTCCGACGCATCAGTAATCCCGACAGCAGCAGCGCGGCGATCACGTCGAGCGCCAGCAGCAGCAGGGAGAGGCTGATCAGGATGCCGCCAAGCGGGCGCTCCGGCGTGCCACCATAGCCAAGGATTGGCAGCCCGACGGGCCAGCCAATTGGCGTCAGCTGATCCTCGGCCCGCATGACATTGCGGGCAATCCGCCGATCTCCGTTCTGGTACAGCCCGGGTTGCAGGCCGGGGCCGGTCAGGGCGGCAACCAGATCAGGCCCTGCGACACCGGGCAGGGCATCGGCATCCGAAAGGTCACCAAAGCCATCGAGCACCTGAAGCGGCGCCCATGTGGTGCCCTCCAGATCCGTAGCCTCGGCCGGTTTGGCACCGGAGGAAACCGCCAGCCGCTCCATCATCTGCACAAATAGGCCCGAGAGCGGCAAGGTGCTCCATTCCGCATTGGCGGTGACATGGAAGAGCACGATCTGACCATTGCCGAGCGGTTTGCGTGTCACCAGCGGCGTCCCATCGGAGAGTTCCGCAATCACCCGCTCCGCAAGGCTGGGATCGGGTTGTGCGACCACCTGTGAACTGACGGTGACGTCCTCGGGGATGGTCAGCCCGAAGAAAGGAGAGCCTTCGGCAAAGGTGGCCAGCGTCTTGGGCTCGCCCCAGCTCATGGCGCCGCCAATGCTGCGGCCTCCGATCCGCAGGCGCACGGGCAGCAGCGGCTCTTCGTCGGTGCGGGCGGTATCGCTGGCGGCCAGCCGGGGACCGGCAAACCGCAGGAGCAATCCGCCTTCGTTGACCCAGTCCACCACCGCTGCCTCCTGATCGGGGGGCAGACGTGCGGTATCGGCCAGGACGATCACATCCGGGTTGGCAGGCAAGAGATCGTTCAGCCCGCCTTCCAGCAGGTCTGCGTTTGGCGCCAGCGCCTTGCGCAGATAGTGCAGGGGCGACAGCAGGGCGAGGCCTTCGTTGCCGCTCTGGCTGGAGATCAGCGCCACCTCGCGGCGGCGCAGACCGTCATCGGTAAGCGATATAGCCCCTGCGCTGCGGTGACCCTGCAGTTCGAAGAGCCGGATACGTGCGCGCAGCTCAGCGGGCAGGGACAGGCGGGCGGTGGCCTCAAGCCCGTTGGCGGCAGCGGTATCTGTATCGGCAAAATCCACCGTCGCCGCGCCCAGAGTCCGCATGGTGCCGCCCGGATCCGGCCCACGGGCAAGCACGGTGACGGTCTGGTCACTGCCGGGGGTGATCTGGGTGTGGTTGCGAGTGACCGTGATTTCCATCGCGCCGTCGACATAGACCACCGGACGCAGGGCCAGCCTTGGGGTGGGATGTTGATAGACGGTCAACTCGCCGCGCTGGCGCAGCGTCGCCATCAACGCATCGCGACCCGGATAGTCCAGGCCGTCACTGAACCACAGGCTGTCAAAGCCCCCGTCAACTGCTGCTATCTGCGCCTGTGCCGTCGTGAGCTGGTCTTGCGAGGGTTGCCAGGCCTGTGGCGTTTCGCCGATCAGCTGTCGGCGCCAGCTGACTGCGCTTTGGAATTGCGGGGGCTGCGGTGCGGTGAGCCGCAGCACGGCTACTGGCCGATCGGCACGTCCAGCCTCGGCCAGGAGGCGGTCGATCTCCTCGCGGGTGCGCTCCCATTCCGGGGCGCCGGCCCAGCTGCCATCAAGCACCACCAGCAGCGGGCCGCGGCCCGAGGGTGCGGTGCTTGGGTTGAGCACAGGCCTGGCCAGACCAACGATGGCCGCTGCCACCGCCATCAGCCGCAGTAAGAGCAGCCACCAGGGGGTCCGATCCGAAAGACTGTCATCGTCGCGCAACCCCAGCAGCAGTGTGACCGCCGGAAACAGGCGCTTGCGCGGGGCAGGCGGGACTGCCCGCAGAAGCAGCCAGAGCAACGGCAGTGCCAGGAGTGCCAGAAGCAACCAGGGGGCCGTGAAGCCGATGCCCGCAATCGTTGTCATGTGCCGGATCTTTCCATGGCATGGTACAGCCACATCAGGGCCGCCTGTGCGCTGTCGCCGGTGTGATGGGTGCCGAGGCGCCAGCCTGCCACGCGGCAGAGGTGTTCCAACGCGTCGCGCCGTTCGGCCAAGCGATCAAGGTAGCGTTGCCTAAGCGCGCCTGCCTTCAGGGTTTCGTGCCGCAGACCGCCGCCGATGCTTTCGAATATCGTGCGCCCGTCAAAGGGGAACTCCTCCTCTGCCGGATCAAGCACCTGCATCAGCACGCCGTGCACGCCGCGATCCGCGGCCTTGGCCAGCGCCTGTTCCAGTGGCGCGAAGGGTCCCAGAAAATCCGACAGGAACAGAACCCGCGCGTTGGGTTGCATGGCGCGATCTTCCGGCGGGGCATAATCCGTGGCGTCGTCCCTGCTCAGATACTCGGCCAGTCGCAGGATCTGGGCATTGCCGCGCCGGGGTGGCAGATGCCCACCGGTCAGGCCGACCCGTTCGCCGCCACGTAGCATCATCACCGACGTCGCCAGCCCCAATAGCCGCGCCCGGTCAATTTTCTGCGGCAGGGCATTGCCGGAGGCAAAGCGCATCGACGCCCCCTGATCGACCCAGAGATGCACCGTCTGCGCAATCTGCCATTCCCGCTCGCGTACGAATTGCTGGTCGCCCTTGGCCGAGCGCCGGTGGTCGATCATGCGGCGGCTGTCACCGGCCTGAACCGGGCGATATTGCCAGAAATCATCGCCCAGCCCCGCACGGCGGCGACCGTGTTCGCCAATCAGCACAGATCCGGCCAGTTGTTGCGCCTGCACCAGGAGCGGCGGAAATCGGCTGGCGGCACTTTCGGCGCGGTGGCGTAGATCCGCCGCTGCCGGCTGGAGCGCGCTACCGGTCGGCTGGGCCGGCTGAAGGGCGCGCGGCTGTGTCACGCGGCGACACCGGGCCGGGCCATCGCCTCGGCTGTGCTTGTGATAAGAGCGCTGAGGTTCTCGCCACGGGCACGCGCGGCGAAGTTCAGCGCCATCCGGTGGCTGAGTACGGGCTGGGCCATATCAAGCACGTCGTCGGCATTGGGAGCGAGGCGCCCCTCAAGCAGGGCGCGGGCGCGCACCGCCAGCATCAGCGCCTGAGCGGCCCGTGGTCCGGGCCCCCAGGCAACGGTTTGCTGCACCTGTTCGGAGGCCGCCGGATCATCCGGGCGGAAGGCGCGCACGAGATCGAGAATCAGTTCGACCACGCCGTCACCGACGGGCATCCGGCGCAGCAGGGTCTGCGCGGCCATAAGTTCATCGGCGGTGAAGACCTGATAGGCGCTGCCTTCCTCAACCCCGGTTGTGGCCAGCAGGATATCGCGTTCGGTCTGCCGCGTCGGATAGGGGACATCAATCTGGAACAGGAAACGGTCCAGCTGGGCTTCGGGCAGCGGATAGGTGCCCTCCTGTTCGATGGGGTTCTGGGTGGCCAGCACGTGGAAGGGCATCCCCAGCGGTCGGTCGGCGCCCGCCACGGTCACCATACGCTCCTGCATCGCCTGCAGCAGTGCCGATTGTGTTCGTGGGCTGGCGCGGTTGATCTCATCGGCCATCAGCAGCTGGCAGAACACCGGCCCCGGCACAAAGCGAAAGGCGCGGCTGCCGTCGCTGGCGGTGTCCAGGACCTCGGAGCCCAGGATATCGGCAGGCATCAGGTCCGGGGTGAACTGTACCCGGTTGCCGGCCAGCCCCATAACGGTGGACAGGGTTTCGACCAGCCGGGTCTTGCCCAGCCCGGGCAGCCCGACTAACAGCCCATGACCACCGCACAGCAGCGTGCTCAGAGTGAGATCAACCACTCTTTCCTGACCGATAAAGCGCCGGGTGATAGAGGATCTGGCCTGTGTCAGCTTGTCTTCAAGCGCTTCAATCTCGGCCAGCAGATCGTCGGGTTCGGACATGACTTTCCCTTCACGGCGAATATATAGTGTTACTGTATCGCGTTGAGAGAAAATGGCAAAAGCAATGAGCGGACAAAATCCCGTGACTTCCGGCAGCAAATCCCCTGAAACAGGATCAGAACCGCCCAGTGCCGAGGGGCTGGCGGCCGCTGCCAAGACGGCGAGCAAAGGCGGGTTGCCGCCGGTACATCTGTGGAATCCGCCGTTTTGCGGCGATCTGGACATGCGGATCGCCCGTGATGGCACCTGGTTCTACCTTGGCACGCCGATTGGCCGGTTTGAACTGGTGAAGCTGTTTTCCTCCATTCTGAAGTTGGAAGACGGCAAATACTTTCTGGTGACCCCGGTCGAGAAAGTGGGCATCACGGTCGAGGATGCGCCTTTCGTTGCGGTGGATTTCGAGGTCGAGGGCGACGGCGCCGCGCAGATTCTGCGGTTCGAGACACATGTCGGCGACAGGGTCGAAGCCGGGCCTGCGCATAAGATTCGTGTGGTAAGAGACGATGCAACCGGCGAGCCCTCGCCCTATGTGATGGTGCGTGCCGGGCTGGAGGCCTTGATTGATCGCAAGAGCTTTTATCGGCTGGTCGAGCTGGGATGCCACCGGGACGGCTGGTTCGGGCTGTGGTCGGGCGGCGAGTTTTTTGGGATGATCCCGTCGGCTGATTTGCCGGAGGGCTGACCACGCCGCATCCGACCCGGCGCTCGTCGGCAGGGGTTTGCCGGTGGCAAAGGGCAGCGGCAGGAAGTCGCTGACCCGCTTGAGTATATTGTTAAATTACCGAAAATTCTTGTGAAAACCCGCTCAAAATCGGCGGAGATATGGGGCAGATTGGGGGCGTGCAAAAACGGGTCGATCAATGGCGCAACCGGCGGGGGCCGGGACGAGCCTTTGGTGACTTTTGCCCGGAGCATGTCTGTTTGGCCGCCAATCGGGGGTGGCTCCAAAGGAGGTTTTCGATGCCGAAGTTTGCGGCCAATATTTCATTGCTGTTTGCCGAATTGCCCTATCTGGATCGTTTTCCGGCGGCGGCGCGGGCCGGATTTGAGGCGGTGGAAATCCTGTTTCCCTATGAGCTGGCTGCGAAGGAAACCCAGCGCGCCCTGCTGGCCAATGGTCTGGAACTGCTGCTGATCAATGCGCCGCCGCCAAATTATACCGGCGGGATGCCGGGCTATGCCGCGCTGCCGATGGGGTCGGATCGCTTTCAGCGCGATATTCGGCGGGTGCTGCGCTATGCGGAGGTGTTGCGGCCCGGAATGATCCACATCATGGCCGGCTACGCAAAAGGGGATGTCGCCAAGGAAACGCTGATCCGCAATCTGCAATGGGCGGCCGACTATGCGCCGGGCCAGCAGTTCACCATCGAGCCGCTGAACAGCGGTGATCAGCCGGGGTATTTTCTGGATGACTACAATCTCGCCGTAGAGGTGCTGGAGGCGGTGGATCGCAAGAACGTGGGACTGCAATACGACGCCTACCATGCGCAGTTGATCCACGGCGATGCGGTGAAGGTCTGGGAAGCCTTTGGTAACCGGGCTGTCCATGTACAGATCGGTGCGGCGCCGGGGCGTTGCGAACCGGGAACCGGGCCGGTCGATTTCGAGCAGCTGTTCGCGGCCATCGACGAGAGCGGCTATGGTGGTTGGGTCAGCGCGGAATACACCCCCAGTACCAAGCGGACAGAGGACAGTCTGGCCTGGATGGGGTGAGAGCGGGCCGAACCCGTGAGGGGGGGGCTGGCGGACCCTGAGGCTTGGCAGGTGTGGAGGGAGGGCTGCGGCCTCTGCGGCCAAACGTCCAGCGGGACAGAAATACATATTCGTGAATTGAAATGTGACTGAGCGCGGGGCATAAGGCAGTAAGTCGTGATCTGGAGACCTCCATGCTGCCTGCGCGTTTTGCCCCCATCCTATTTGGTCTGATCCTGTCGGGTATCATGTCCTGTATCGTCACCGGGGTGGCCACGCTGAAGGCGGTGGGCCTGAGTTCCGAAGCGCCGGGACTGTGGATGGCTGCCTGGAGTTTTGGCTGGCCGGTGGCCTTTGGCGTGGTGCTGGTTGTTGCACCCGCCGTGCGCCGCATGGTGGCATGGATGGTGAAGCCGCCGCAGGAAGCCAGCAAGGGTACGGTTTCCTCTCCCCGGCAGGATCGCTGAGCGAAGCCCCTCCGGCGATGTCCTGACCGAGCAAGCGCCCCCGCCCGTCATCACAGCATCATGGATGCTATTCTTCCCGTTGGGCCGGGCGCCATGCCTAAGGCATGGCGTGCCGCTGAAATGCGAGGCGGGCGTCCGATCCGATCCGCTTCGGTCAGGTTTTGAAAGCGGCCAGGATCTTTGGCATCAAGCCTCGGCCAAAGCTAGTGAGCTTCGGCCCAGTTCCGCCCTTTGCCTGCGTCCACTACCAGCTTCACGTCGAGATGCACGGCCGGATCTGCGGCGGTTTCCATCACCCTGCGCGCGGTTTCGATGGTGTCGTCTACAGCGGCCTCGGGCACTTCGAACAGCAATTCGTCATGCACCTGTAGCAGCATCCGCGCGGGCAGATGGGCGATTGCGGCGGGCATACGGATCATGGCGCGGCGGATCACATCCGCAGCCGTGCCCTGTATCGGTGCATTGATCGCTGCGCGTTTGGCAAAACCTGCACGTGGTCCCTTGGCGGAGATTTCCGGAGTATGGATCTTGCGCCCGAACAGGGTCTGGACATGGCCGTGTTCCTTGGCAAAGGCGACGGTGTCATCCATGTAGCGGCGAATGCCGGGGAACCGCTCGAAATAGCGATCAATGAAGCCCTGCGCCTCGGCGCGCGGGATGCGCAGATTGCGGGCCAGACCAAAGCCGGAGATCCCGTAAATCACGCCAAAGTTGATAGCTTTGGCCTGACGGCGGATTTCGGGGGTCATTTCATCCAGCGGCACGTTGAACATCTCGGACGCGGTGAGCGCATGGATGTCCTGACCTTCTGCAAAGGCCTGCTTCAGCGTATCGATCCCGGCGACATGGGCCAGGATGCGCAATTCGATCTGGCTGTAGTCAAGCGACAGCAGGACATTGCCATCCTCGGGCACGAAGGCTTCGCGGATGCGGCGCCCTTCCTCGGACCGGACCGGGATATTCTGGAGGTTGGGATCGGTTGAGGCGAGGCGGCCAGTGTTGGCACCGGTCTGCACATAGGAGGTGTGCACGCGCCCGGTTTCCGCATTTATGTGATCCTGAAGCGCGTCGGTATAGGTCGATTTGAGCTTGCTCAGCTGGCGCCAATCCAGCACCAGACCAGGCAGGGCGTGTTCCGTCGCGAGATCCTCCAGGATATCGGCACCGGTGGCATAGGCGCCGGTCTTGCCCTTTTTGCCGCCTTCCAGACCGAGTTTGTCAAACAGGATTTCCCCCAGCTGCTTGGGGGATCCGACGTTGAATTCCTGGCCTGCCAACTGGTGAATTTCCGCCTCCAGCCCGGCCATTTTCTGCGCAAAGGCGTTCGACATGCGGGACAGCGTATCACGATCGACCTTGATGCCTTCGCGCTCCATCCGGGCGAGCACCGGCACCAGCGGGCGTTCCAGCGTTTCATAGACCGTGGTGACCGCTGACCGGTGCAATTGCGGTTTGAACAGCTGCCAGAGGCGCAGGGTGATATCGGCGTCTTCCGCGGCATAGGCGACCGCATCGCCAATGGGCACACGGTCGAAGGTGATCGCGGATTTTCCACTGCCCAGCAGCGGTTTGATCGGGATCGGAGTGTGGTTCAGGTAACGCTCTGACAGCGTGTCCATACCGTGCCCGTGCTGACCTGCGTGCATGGCATAAGACATCAGCATTGTATCGTCGATCGGCGCCACATCAATGCCACGGCGGGCAAAGATCTTGGCGTCATATTTCATGTTCTGGCCGATCTTGAGGATGCTGTCGTCCTCAAGCACCGGTTTCAGCAGATCGAGCGCCTCCTGCAAAGGCATCTGCCCCTCCGCCAGCTCGTCCGAGCCAAACAGATCGTCGCTATTGCCGGATTTATGGGTGAGCGGGATATAGCAGGCGGTCCCCGGCTCCACGCAGAGTGAAATGCCGACCAGATCCACCACCATTTCATCAAAGCCGGTGGTTTCCGTATCAACAGCGACCCAGCCGCGTTCGCGGATCCGGGCAATCCACTTCTTTAACGCCTCGGCATCGCGGACGCATTCATATGACGCGCTGTCAAACGGCAGGTCGGTTACGGTCGGAGCGTCCGTTGCCGCGGTATCTTTGGCCGGGGCGTCCGTGATTGTGGGTGGTTCCTTACCAAGCTGGTCCGCGATGCGTTTGGACAGGGTGCGGAATTCCATTTCGGCGAGGAAGGCCAGCAGGTGATCGGCGTCCGGATCGCGAACCTCTAGGTCATCCAGAGTGAAATCCAGCGTCATGTTGCTGTCCAGCTGAACCAGTCTTTTGGACAGTTCGATCTGCTCGCGATTTTCGATCAGGGTCTGTCGGCGCTTGGGTTGTTTGATCTCTTCGGCGCGATCCAGCAGCTCTTCCAGGGAGCCGTATTCGTTGATCAGCAGTGCGGCGGTCTTGATCCCGATCCCGGGTGCGCCGGGCACATTGTCGACCGAGTCGCCCGCCAGCGCCTGCACGTCCACTACACGGTCCGGGCCAACCCCGAATTTCTCGACAACGCCATCGCTGTCGATCCGCCTGTTTTTCATGGCATCCAGCATTTCAACACCGCCACCGACGAGCTGCATCAGATCCTTGTCGGAGGAAATGATGGTCACGCGGCCACCTGCGTCGCGGGCCTGGCAGGCGAGGGTGGCGATGATGTCATCGGCCTCGAACCCCTCCTGTTCCTTGCAGGCGATGTTGAAGGCTTCGGTCGCGGTGCGGGTCAATGGAATCTGCGGCCGCAGATCCTCGGGCATGGCCTCGCGGTTGGCTTTGTATTGATCATAGAGATCGTTGCGGAAGGTATGCGACCCCTTGTCAAAGATCACCGCAACATGGGTTGGTGCATCGGGACCACCATTGCCCTCAACATAGCGCTGAAGCATGTTGCAGAAACCGGCAACCGCCCCGATTGGCAGGCCGTCGGACTTGCGGGTGAGGGGCGGCAGCGCGTGGTATGCGCGGAAAATGAATGCCGATCCGTCGATCAGGTGCAGATGGCAGCCCTTGCCAAAAGATGCGGTGGTCATGGCCGATGCTCCGGGTGTTGCGCGTTGGCCCCCGTTATCGGTGATCAGCGGAGGGAGAGCAATTGCCCATTCTCGGCCTTTGTGATGTCGGCTGGCGTCAGGCTGTTTTTGCCTGTTTGTTCGCCTCGACGATCAGGCGCATTTCGTCCCGTGCCATTGGTCGGCCAAAGTAAAACCCCTGTACGGAGGCGCATTTCTCGGTGCGCAGGAACTGCAATTCATCCTCTACCTCGACACCCTCGGCCAGGACCGGGATATTGAGCGCAGCGCCCAGGAGCAGGGTGGATCGGACAATTGCCGCCCGTTGATCGTTTTTGTGGACGTCCTGTACGAAGCTGCGGTCGATCTTGATCTTGTCAAAGGGGAAGGTTTGCAGCATCGCGAGCGACGAGTAGCCGGTGCCAAAATCATCCATGGCGATCCGCAGGCCCATGTTTTTCAGCTGTTGCATGACCTTCAGGGTATGGACCTGATCGTCGATAATGCTGGCCTCGGTGATTTCCAGTTCCAGACGTTCAGCAGCAAGGCCGGTTTCCAGCAGGATGTCGGAGACATGTTCGACGAAAGAGGGCTGCATCAGCTGCTGTGGCGCCACGTTGACCGCGATGTTGAATTGCTCGGGCCAACCACTTGCCTCTCGGCAGGCCGTGCGCAGAACCCAAAGGCCGATTTCGCGGATCAACCCGGTTTCCTCGGCGATGGGAATGAAGGTGTCGGGGGGAATGCGGCCTTTTTCCGGGTGGTTCCAGCGCAGGAGAACCTCGAACCCGATGGGAGCGAGAGAGCGCAGATCGTTCTGCAGCTGATAGGCCAGTTCGAACTGATTGCCCGCGATGCAGGCCTGCCGCAGATCGTTGACCAGTTCCAGACGGTCGCGGTTGTGTTTTTCCATCTGCGCATTGAACAGGCATATGTGCCGGTCTGCGTCCGATTTGGCACGATACATGGCCACATCCGACTTGTGCAGCAGATCGCGCAGGTCGCGGCCGTCTTCCAGGCTGGTGGCAACACCGATGGCGACACCGACGATCGCCGATGTGTTGTCAAAATCCACCGGCTCGATGGTCAAGGCGTGCAGCCGCTCAGCAAAGGCCATGGCCTGATCGACCCTGCGAAACCCTTGCTTTAGAGCGACAAATTCGTCGCCGCCGACGCGCGCGATATATTCATCTTTCTCCAGAACGCTATTCAGCCGGTCGGCCACGGTCATCAGAACAGCATCCCCGGCTGCGTGACCATAAAGATCGTTGATTTCCTTAAACAGATTGAGATCAAGGGTCAGCACGGCAACGCGTTCGGTCTCGTCGCGCGCCAGCAAGTCGGTCAGACTGGCCATCTTGCGCGTCAGGGACATCCGGTTGGGCAGTCCGGTCAGGGGATCGTGCAGGGCGGCGTGCTGCAGCTGGTCGCGGGCCTCGCTTTCGACGTTTGTTTCGATGCTGAGCGCCGCAAAGCCGATCACCAGGATGATCGTCATCGTACCCAGAACAAACAGGCCAAGTGTCGCATCCGAGATCACCTCGGGCGGGACGGAATACAGTGGGCTGAGCTGTACGGTGATGGCCGACATGCCGGTGAAGTGCATCGTACAGATCGTCAGCGTCATCAGGGCGACGGCAACAAGCCAATGCCGTCCGGTGTTGAACCGGGTGAGATACTGATAGGTCGCCATTCCGAACACCGTGCCCAGCAGAATGGAGGATATGAGCGGTGTGGTCTGCCAGACGATCTCTCCTGGCAGTAGATAGCCGCTCATCCCGAGATAATGCATGGTCGAGACGCTGAGGCCAAACATCGCGCCGCTGGCCGCAACGCGGTGATTGGTCGAATGTGCAATGGCGTAGACACCGTTTGACATCAGCATACCGACAACGGCTGCACCCAGGGACAGTGCCGTGATCAGCGGATCATATCCGTGGACATATCCGGGATCAAAAGCAAGCATGGCGATGAAATGGGTGGTCCAGACGGTGCCGCCGCTGATCAGGCTGGTCAGCACCAGCTGGACGATTTTGCGATTACCGACGGTCTGACCGAGCCGCTGTGTCATCAGGACGGAAAGACAGGAACCGATGACGCAGACAAGCGCAGCCACGGTCACAAGGCCGAGGCTGTGTTCTTGCGTAATGCATTGAACGACGCTGAACATCACAGTCTCCGGTAGCAGCAGATATACCTTCTATCCTGTGCATCATCATCGTAAAGAATCCGCTACCGCGACCGGATCGACGCCGTCTTGATCACTAAAATTCGCCTCAACCTCGTCGCACTTTTCACGAGCTGGCGCAGGTGTTGGCATAAACGCAAAACGCCGCCCGTTCCGGCGGCGTTTCCAATCTTGTGATTTTTTTCAGGCGGTTACGCCTGGTTCTGTGCTGCATCCTTATGGACAAACTTGCAGTCGCAATAGGGGCATTCGACAAAGCCTTCGGCTTCGGGGATTTGCAGGTAGACCCGCGGATGTCCCAGCGCACCTTCGCTGCCGTCGCAGGCGACGCGGTAGCTGTCCACGATCTTGGTTTCCGGCGCTTCGATGGTCATCTCTGGCGGTCCTCTTGGTTATCGTTTAGGGGCTTTTATGAGCCAAGGGAAAACCGGGGGCAAGAGCCGCGATGACAGAGGACGCAATCCGTATTGAAGGTTTGCAAAAAACCTACAAGGGCCGCAGGGGGCAACCCGCGAAAGCCGCGCTGAAAGGTGTGGATCTGAGCATTCCGCGTGGCTCTGTGTTTGGTCTTCTTGGTCCCAACGGTGCCGGCAAATCCACGATGATCAACATCCTGGCCGGGTTGGTTCTGAAAACCGCAGGCAAGGTCACGATCTGGGGCTTTGACCAGGATGAAAATCCGCGTCAGTCCCGGGCGGCTATCGGGGTGATGCCGCAGGAGCTGAATCTTGATCCGTTTTTCAGTCCACGTGGCGCCTTGGAAGTGCAGGCCGGGCTGTATGGTGTGCCAAAATCCGAGCGGCGCAGCGATGAGATCCTGCGTATGGTCGGGCTTGAGGACAAGGCACATGCCTATGCGCGAACTCTGTCCGGTGGAATGCAGCGGCGGCTGTTGCTGGGCAAGGCGCTGGTGCATCATCCGAATATTCTGGTGCTGGATGAGCCGACAGCAGGTGTGGATATCGAATTGCGCCAGATGCTGTGGGAGAACATCCGCAAGCTGAACGCGCAGGGCATGACAATCATCCTGACGACCCATTACCTCGAAGAGGCCGAGGAAATGTGTGATGAGATCGCAATCATCAACCAGGGCGAGCTGGTTGCCCGCGACACCACCGCCAATCTGCTGGGGCGTCTGGACGCCAAGGCGATGGTGGTGCATCCTGCGGCGGCGGTGACGAAACTGCCAGCCGGTAAGGGGATCACATCGGAGTTGCGCGGCGATGGGGCAGTGATCCTGCGCTATCATGGCAACGCAACCAGCGCCGAGGAGGTGCTCTCAGCGGTACGCGCCGCAGGGATCTCCATCCGTGATGTGAAGACCGAGGAGGCGGATCTGGAAGACGTGTTCCTGGCGCTGACGACGTCGCGCAGCTGAGACGCGTATTAAAGCAGTCGCGCTGTTGGCTGCAGGCAACGGGGCTCGTGTTAGAGACGATAAGTTAGCCCAGCCCGGCGTGACGCGGTTATTGCCTTTCGACGCAGTGGCGGCGAAAGGCGCGTTTCAGCATGTCAAGTTCGGCGCGCAAAAGCTCGACCTCGACTCGCAGGTCATCGCCCGTGAGTTCACCGCAGATCAGGGTGAAATCGCCGAGTTTGACATCGCTCTTGAGGTCGTAGATCACAAAACTCTGCACCCCGTCGGCGATCGCTTCGGTTGGGATCGGGATTGTCAGCGACCATTCGCCTGCGGTGTCGCTTTCGGTCAGGGCAACATCGCGAACCGGGCGATCCAGGTGCCGGACCTCAATCAGCGGGGCGGAGGCGCTGTGACCGGACCCCGTGATCCGGCCTTCCCAGAGCCCCTCGCGAAAACGAATTTTGGTCAATGTCAGTTGGCTCATGTCCGGCCTTTCGAATGTGGGTTACAGGCTGGCGCGGCGACTACGTGACAGAGTGACATCGCGCAGGGTCACCTGGTTCATTTCCGGGGCTTCAAAGATCAGCTCCAGCCAAAGCCGCTCGACCCGTTTTTCGTTCAACTCAGCATAGGCTAGGTCGTATTCCACATGGGTGCGCTTGTCGCCCATCGGCAGTTCCCGCACCATCTGTTCAGTATTCGGGCCGTGTTTGATATTGAGCCGGGCAAAGATCTCGATCGGTTTTTCCGTCTCAAGCGTGCAGTCCACCCGCAGCAGATGGTCACGGTTCAGCCCTGCGGTGACGTCCTGCGGCAACTCGATGACCAGTGACAGGAACGAGCCGTCAAACCCGAACACATCCAGACGCACACCATAAGGGGCGAGGTCTTCCTCGCGGTTGTTGCGCAGCTGGCGCAGGGTGAGTTCGGAAACGGTGCAGTCGTGAAACAGCTCCACCTCTCCGCCGAGCCGTGTTTTGCTGGCGACGGCCGAGGCACCGGGAACCGGCAGCGGGCCACGCCACAGTTCGGGCCGCCAGCCCCAGTCGGTGCCGTGAGGGCGGGGAAAAGCGTTCGAGCCCACCTGCGGCAGCGCCAGCCGACCTTCGGCGATGTGAATGAGCCGGTCCAGATGCAGGCGCAGGGTTCGGGCGCGATTGCGTTGTTCCCTCAGACGGCTGAGGGGCATTTTCGACGCCTGCTGTGCCAGCCGACGCCAACGCCTGAGAACGCGCGCGAACAGCAGTTTTTCTATTGTCCTGCCCATTGGCTCAATATCCTGTCCTGCGAGTCATGCTTTTCGGCGATGCGGCAAAGCAGCAGCGTTTCATTGTTTTCTTCGACCCTAGCCAAAGCGGTGACCGCTGACAAACTCGGAAGCGGAAATCCGTTTGGATGGTTGGTGCTTGGCAGCTCGCGTCGCCGTGTCATCGCGCCCGCCGTTCTGGCGTGGATATCACCGGGTGATACCATCGGTAGCGGGATCAAGATCGGCAGTCACCGATGCTTCGAGCGTTTTTGCGGTCAGTTCGTTCAGCAATTGTGCGCCGCGTCGACCAAGGTTGCGGCTGCCGCTGGGCGCGTAGAGCGCAACGGCCACCAGTTGGTCGTTCAGCACGAAGGCGCCGCGCCAGTGCACGGGGCTGGCGCCACGAGCGCGGTGGTCCGGCATGTTCAGCTTGACCAGCGGCAGCATCATGTCGTTGCGCTCAGCGACCAGCCGGGCGCCGGGTGCTGTCTTTAACAGATCAGCGCTGGTCAATGCCGCATCCGCTGGGCCAGCGGGTCCGACAGCGACGGTGATCAAGGCGCGGTTGCGACTGGCGGGGCCTGGACGCAGACTGGAACAGGGAACGACGATGGCAAACCCACCTTCGGCGCGATGGCCCGTCATGCGGGGATCGATGCAGAAGCCGGCTGGTGGCACCAGATGAATGGTGTCACTGGCAAAGCTCATCCGGGTGATATCCCCGGGCTGCGGCTCAGTCTTGGCCCCCACCAGCGAGAGGCCTGAATCGGCGGTGCAGGCGGCCAGAGCGGCGGCGGCAAGCAGGGTCAGAGCACGCCGATACAGTCGGTGGCAGCCGGTCACCTGCAACGTCGTGCGTGCGCCATCGCAAAGCCACTGTGCAATCGCGGTAGAAAAGCAACAACCGGATAGCCGGTGTTGAGCGGACCGATACCCGTTTTCCGTTTGTGCCTCTGACTGCGTTCCATCAGAAATAGATACTATTTTTCCGTCGCTTATGATGGTCACGGTGGTCTCTGCCTGTCGTTGTCTTGCTCGATTCCGGAATAGTCCGGGGGCGCCTCTGTCGCAAGCAGCCCACGCAAAAGTCGGCCGGGTGTTGCCTTGTAATGTCAGGGGGCAGTGATTAGGGTCTGACCGCTGCAGAGCCAGCAGGCGATTTCGCGCTGACACCTTCCGACACGTAAGAGGAGCAGGGGATGCAATCCACCCTGTTTTCATTCATCTGGACCTATTCACGGCGCCAGCAGATAGGTCTGTTGGCGCTGACCATGGTCACATTCCCCTTTCTCTACGCTGCGTTGGAACTGCCCAAGCGGATCATCAATGACGCCATCGGGGCACCGATGGATCAGGTTGAGGTACTGGGCCAGGAGATTGGCCAGGTCGATTACCTGCTGCTGCTCTGTTTTGGGTTCCTTGCTGCGGTTCTGATCAGCGGGCTGCTGAAGATGCGTCTCAATACCATGAAGGGGGTTGTGGCGGAGCGACTGCTGCGACGTCTGCGCTATACGCTGATCAACCGGATGATGCGCTTTCCCACGCCCTATTTCCGCACCACGAGCCAAGGTGAACTTGTGTCGATGATCACCTCGGAGTCGGAGCCGATGGGCGGGCTGATGGGGGATGCCGTCGCCCAGCCGGTGTTTCAGGCCGGGCAGATGCTGACGATCGTCGTGTTCCTGTTCATGCAGAGTCTGTGGTTCGGTCTCGCGTCCATCGCATTGATCCCGCTACAGGCCTGGCTCATCCCGATGCTGCAACGGCAGATCAACCTGCTGAACAAGGATCGTATCCAGGAGGTGCGGGCTTTCTCGGCCGAGATCGGTGAAACGGCGGCCGGGATCAGCGATCTGCGGATCAATGGCGGACGACGCTACCGGCTGGCGCAGATTTCGACGCGTTTGGGGCGACTGTTCGATATTCGGCGACGCATCTACAGCAAGAAATACTTCATGAAGTTCCTCAACAACATGATCGGCCATCTGACGCCTTTTGTGTTCTATTCCGCCGGAGGGGTGCTGGCGATCCGCGGCGATATCACAGTGGGCGCTCTGGTGGCGGCGCTGGCAGCTTACAAGGACCTTTCCGCGCCGTGGCGGGAGTTGCTGACCTATTATAATCAGGTGCAGGACATGAGCCTGCGCTGGTCGATCATGACCGATCGTTTCTCGCCCAAGGGGATGATCCCGGAGACGCTGATCGACGGTGTGCCCGCCGATATTCCCCATCTGCGCGGGGAGATTGAGCTGCGCAATGTTTCGGTGAAGGACGCCGATGGCAATATGGTGCTTGAAGATCTGTCGCTGACCATTCCCGCCGGGGGACGTGTCGCGATCCAGAGCGGCAGCGAGGCCGAACGCGCAGCTTTTGCCGCATTGCTGACGCGTGAGGTGATGCCGTTTCGAGGTACGGTGACCATTGCAGGCCATCGGCTGGATCAGCTGCACCAAGGCGTGATCGCGACGCGCGTCGGCTATGCCTATTCGCGGCCCTACCTATTTGACGGATCGCTCGGGGACAATGTGCTGATGCCGCTGCGTGATCAACCTCACATGCCAGCCCACACCGAGGCGCGGGGCAAAAACCGGGCGCTGACCGAAGCCTGCCGTGCGGGTAACAGCCCCGACCCGCTGACGGCAGATTGGATCAATCCGGCGCTGGCCGGGCTCGGATCGGAAAGCGAGCTGCGCGATTGGTGGTTCCAGCTGGTTGAGGCGATGGGCATTGATGAGCAGCTGTTTCGACGCACCCTGCACACGCGTTTTCAGATCGGACCGCATCTAGGGCTGGTCCAGCAGATCATCGGGCTGCGAGCTCTGGTTGCTGAACGGCTGGAGCGTGCCGGGCTGTCTGACGTCGTGCACCGTTTCGACCCGGACAGTTTCAACCCGGCGGTGCCGCTGGGCGGCAATATCCTGTTTGCCGCGCCCACGCGCGCCATCGCCCCGGAAGAGTTGATTGCCGAAGATGGGCCGATTATCAGTGCGCTGCGTGACAATGGCTTGCAGCAGGATGTGATCGCTTTTGGCCTCGGGGTTATGGAAACACTGCGGCAGACCTTTGGTCTGGCTGATACCGACCATCCGCTGTTCAAGCGGCTGGGGCTGGACGAGGCGCTCTATCAACGTATCGCTGAGGTTGCCGACCGGCAGAAGACTCTGGGTGTGCTGGGATTGCGGGAGGATGAGCGGGGTCTGCTTGCATCGGTTCCGTTTCTGATTTCCGAAGAGCAGATCGGCACCGCGTTCCCGGAACGCTTCAAGCAGCAGATCCTGACGATGCGGCGTGATATGGCGCAGACCCTGCAGGCGCAATTGGGCGATCTCTTTATTTCGATCTCGCCCGACGCCTATCTTCCGCGTCTCACCGTGTTGGAGAATCTTCTATACGGGCGGCTGTCGCTGGGCGCGGGAGCAAAGGCGAAACAGGTTGAGGATCTGGTCGCCGACGTGCTGGAGGAACACGGTCTGCGCAAGCGGCTGGCGCTTATTCTCTATGATCTGCCGGCAGGTCTGGGCGGCGCGGCGCTGGAGCCGGTGTTTCAGGAGCGCGCGGCCTTTACCCGTGCAGCGATCAAACGGCCTGATGTCCTGATCCTTGATCGCGCGCTGGCGAGTCATGACAGCGCCAGTCGGCTGAAATCACGCGAGCGCCTTGCTGAGCTGATGCCAAATACCACGATGCTGTTTCTGGAAGATCAATTCAATCACCCCGAACGCTATGATATTTTTGTGAAAATTCAGAACGGGCGCATCGACGGGGTGGAAGGCGGATTGACCGACCCGATGGAGAATGCTGCGCGAAACGACCTTGGCAAACGGCTGGAGCTTATTCAAAGCACAGATCTGTTCTCGAAACTGGATGCGCGGAACCAGCGTCTGTTGGCCTTCTCGGCGCGCTGGCATGATGTGGCCAAGGGCGATTACGTGTTCCGATTTGGAGAGAGCGGCGATGCGGTGTTTCTCTGCCTGACCGGTACAGCGGAACTGTACTGGCCCGATCGAACGCCGGAGACCACGCCGATTTCCCGGGTTGAGCCGGGGCGGTTGATCGGTGATCTGGCTGTTATCCTGCGCGACACACGGCAATTGGACCTGATTGCGGTGGAAGATTGCCGTTTTCTCAGGATTGGCGCCGAAGAGTACCGTGCCGTGATCGAGGCGGATGCGGGCGTGGCCGTGCAGCTGCTCGAAACGGTCTCACGGCATCTGGTGCAGGTTGCGGGTGTTGTCCGCGCGGCGGATCAGAATGTTGCAGGCAGCCAAGCACCGGCGGTGGCTGCGACCAGTACACTTGCGGAGGAGCATAGCGGCAATGCCCATTGATCCCACAATGGCGGCCTATGCTGCCCATGCGCAACTGGTCGATCCGGCCCGGCGCAGCCCGCAGATCTGGCGGCTGCTGCTTGGTATGCTGCTCGTGGCAGTACTCAGCTACGCGATGACCAATGTCGCTGTCCAGCTGCTGATTGCTGTCGCGCCGGGTGATTGGGTGAGTGATTTGCCGACCGGGGGCTCGCCCGTGGCCATGCTGGTGCTGCTGGGCAGCTTCTTATCCGTGACCGTGGCTGTTGCCTGCGTGCTGCGCCTGTTGCACCGACGCGGCCTGACCAGCCTGATCGGCCCGATACCGCAGACCTTGCGACAGTTCTGCCGGACCGGCGTTCGACTGATGGTCCTGATGATGGGGCTTGCCGTTCTGTGGTTGGTCCTGCCGGGCGGGCTGGACGGCGGTGTGATGACGGATCTGGTGCCGAACCTGCCACCAGCGCAATGGCTGCTGTTGCTACCATTCGCGCTGATGGCGATATTCGTGCAGGTCAGCGCCGAGGAAATCCTGTTCCGGGGGTATCTCCAGCAGGCGCTTGCGGCGCGGTTTTCTCATCCGCTGGTCTGGCTTCTGGTGCCGTCGATCCTCTTTGCTGCTGGTCACTATGTGCCGGCCGATGCCGGGGTGAATGCGCCCTTCATTGCGCTCTGGGCGGGGGCGTTTGGACTGCTGATGGCGGATCTGACCGCCCGGGCGGGCACGCTGGGCCCCGCAATCGCAGTACATTTTGCCAATAATATCATTGCTATCCTCTTGTTCGGATCGCCCACCAGCCTGTCGGGATTGGCGCTATATCTGGTCCCGTTTGAGCTGTCGGATCCCGTTGTCATGCGGCAAATGCTCTGGCTGGATCTCGCGGTTGTGGGCTTCTGCTGGTTGGTTGCGCGGCTTGCCATCCGGCGCTGATTGCATTTAGACGCGCGGGGCCTTATTTGAAGGTCCAAACCGCCCCTACAAAGGCATGGCTTATGAACTGGATCACCAACTACGTCCGGCCGCGGATCAATTCGATCTTCTCGCGCCGCGAAGTTCCCGAGAACCTCTGGCGCAAATGCGACGAATGCGGCACCATGCTGTTTCACCGCGAGCTGAGCGACAATCTGAATGTCTGCAACAATTGCGGACACCACATGCACATCACGCCACGCGACCGGTTTCTGGCGCTGTTTGATGGCGGTGTCTTCACCGAAGTCAAAGTGCCTGAACCTCTGGCCGACCCGCTCAAGTTCCGTGATCAGAAACGTTATCCCGACCGGATGAAAGCAGCGCAGAAGACGACCTCCGAGAAAGAGGCGATGCTGGTGGCCGCCGGTGAAATTGGTCGGACCCCGATCGTAGCCGCTGCGCAGGACTTCTCCTTTATGGCGGGATCCATGGGCATGTATGTTGGCAACGCGATCATTGCCGCTGCCGAAGAGGCCGTGAAACTGAAGCGACCTCTGGTGCTGTTTTCCGCCGCTGGTGGCGCGCGTATGCAGGAGGGCATCCTGTCGCTGATGCAGATGCCCCGGACCACGGTTGCTGTGCAGATGCTGAAAGAAGCAGGTCTGCCCTATATTGTGGTGCTGACCCATCCGACCACCGGTGGTGTGACCGCCTCTTATGCGATGCTTGGGGATGTGCATATCTCGGAGCCCAACGCATTGATCTGTTTTGCCGGACCCCGTGTGATCGAACAGACCATTCGCGAAAAACTGCCTGAGGGGTTCCAGCGCGCCGAATACCTGCTGGATCACGGCATGTTGGATCGCGTGACACCGCGCACAGAGATGCGTGACGAGCTGATCACCATCACCCGCATGCTGCTGGGCCTGCCGCCGCAGATTGTCGGCGACCTGCCCGCCCCGGATGCCAGCGAGCAGGCCGGGAACGACACCAAGGGTGCCGCAGATGCACCGGCCTCAGGCGGCTGATCCTGATAATCTCTGATGTTGCGGCCCGCTCGTTCTTCGGGTGGGCCGTTTGCATATCTTACCGCCTGTACCAACGCCAGTGAGCTGTAGAATGACCCAGACCTCCGACGCGATCCTTGCCCGCATGATGGCGCTGCACCCCAAGATCATCGACCTGACGCTGGACCGGGTCTGGCGGCTGCTGGAAGCGCTGGACAATCCGCAGGACAAGCTGCCGCCGGTGATCCATCTGGCCGGCACCAATGGCAAGGGCTCGACCCAGGCGATGATCCGGGCCGGGCTGGAGGGGATGGGAAAGAGTGTTCATGCCTATACCTCGCCGCATCTGGCGCGCTTTCATGAGCGGATCCGGCTGGCCGGAGAGCTGATCTCCGAGGCGCATCTGACCGAGGTCCTGGATGAGTGCTACGCCAGGAACGGCGGCGAGAACATTACCTATTTCGAGATAACAACGGTGGCGGGGATTCTCGCCTTTTCCCGCAGGCCTGCCGACTACACGCTGCTGGAAGTGGGTCTTGGCGGGCGTCTGGATGCGACCAATGTGATCACCCCGGCGCTCAGCGTGATCACCCCGGTTTCGATCGACCATGAACAGTTCCTGGGCAACACGCTGGCGAAGATCGCGGGCGAAAAGGCGGGCATCATCAAGCGCGGCGTGCCGGTTGTGGTTGGCCCGCAGCCTGACGAGGCGATGGAGGTGATCGAGGCCACCGCCGCCCGTCTTGGCGCGCCGCTGATCGCCTATGGCCAGCACTGGCATGTCTGGGAAGAGCGCGGGCGGCTGGTGTTTCAGGACGAAACCGGCCTCTTGGATTTGCCGCTGCCGGTTCTGCTGGGCGCGCATCAGATCCAGAACGCCGGTGCGGCGCTGGCGGCGCTGCGCCATCTGGGCGCCGATGAGGCGGCCTGCGAAGCGGCGATGCTGCACGCCGAATGGCCCGCGCGGATGCAGAAACTGAAGACCGGCCCGCTGGTTGAGGCCGCGCCGGAGGCGGAGCTGTGGCTGGACGGCGGTCATAACGCCGCGGCGGGCGTGGCGCTTGCGGATGTGCTGGCCAAGCTGCCGGAGCGCCCCACGCATCTGATCTGCGGTATGCTGAACACCAAGGACGTGCGCGGCTACATGGCACCACTGGCAGCGCATGTGGCGAGTCTCACCGCGATTTCGATCCCCGATGAGGTGAACACGCTGAGCGCCGAAGAAACCGAGGCCGCGGCCAAATCCGTGGGTATCGAGGCCGGCACGGCAGACAGCACTATGGCAGCGCTGCAGGCGATTGTCGCCAAGGACCCGCAGGCACGAGTGCTGATCTGCGGCTCGCTCTATCTGGCCGGTCACATTCTGCGCGAAAACGGCTGACGACTGACGACTGACGGCGCCGGTGATCGGTGCCAGTGCTGCCCGTCATCTTTCCAAAAATACTCCGGGGGTGAGAAAGCCGTGCTTTCGAGGGGGCAGCGCCCCCTTGTTGCTCTCAGCCCTCGCGTCCCCAGTCCCGGTCCTGCATCTCACGCAGCCGGGAGGCTGTGCGCTCGAATTCAAATGTGCCTTCCCCCTCGACATAGAGCATTTCCGGCTCCGCAGCGGCTGAGCAGATGAGGCGCACCCCTGCCTCGTAAAGCGCATCAATCAGTGTCACAAAACGCTTGGCTTCATTGAAGTTGTTGCGGCTGAGACGGGGAATATCCTCAAGCACCAGAACCTTGACTACCTCGGCGATGGCCAGGTAGTCGCCGGGACCCAGCATTTTGCCGCAGAGATCATAAAATCCGGCCCGAGCGACACCGTTGCGGAAGGCAGGCAGCGTTACGTCTCGCCCCTTGACCTCCAGCGTCAGGGGAAGGGCCGGGCCGCCGGAGAGATCCTCCCAGATTTCGCGAATCTTGGCGTTTGCCTCGGCATTTACTGGCGAGAAATAGACCTGTGCCCCAGTCAGACGATCCTGACGATAATCGACCGGGCTGACCATTTCATGGACCTGCATCTGCTGCTTGATCAGGTCGATGAAGGGCAGGAACAGCTGCCGGTTCAACCCGTTCTTATAGAGATCATCCGGCACCCTGTTTGACGTTGTGATCACCGTTACACCAGCGGCGAACAGCGCCTCGAACAGGCGGCCGACAATCATTGCATCGGTGATATCGCTGATCTGCATCTCGTCGAAGGCCAGCAGCCGGACCGACTCCGCCACCTCTGCCGCAACGGGTGCCAGCGCGTCTTCGACCCCCTGCTGGCGCGCTTCGTGCATTTTGCCGTGGATTTCCTGCATGAAGGCGTGAAAGTGTACGCGCCGCGATGGAACGTCATCAAGGCTGTCGACAAACAGATCCATGAGCATCGACTTGCCCCGTCCAACCCCACCCCAGAGATAAAGGCCCTTCACCGCCTGATAGCTGGCCTTGCGAAAGAGGCCGCGTTTCACCGGCGGGGCTTTCAGGCCCGCGGCGATGCGGTCGAAATGGGGAAGCACGGCCTCCTGCGCAGGGTCGGGCTTCAACATGCCTGCGTCGATTTTCTGCTGATAAAGCGCGGTCAGATGGGTCATGTCGGAAGGGATAGCCTGAGGGCCTTCGGATGGAAAGATATCTCAGCCTATCGCGGTTTTGCAGCTGCAAGGACAGATGCGGGCGGTCGCGAAGTCTCTGTGGAAAAGGGCAGGCTGTAATACATCAAATATTCTTGCCTATAGGCGCAAAAATCCTGATTTGACCGACCCTGTTTTTTCCGTACCGTCGCCTGACCGGAGCCCCTCCGGCAAGGAGAGTGATCATGACCCGCCCCGCACCGCTGTTTACCCCCGTCCTGATTGTCGGCTGCATCATTATTATGGCAAGCTTTGCGGTGCGTGCGTCTTTTGGCGTCTTTCAGATCCCGATTGCCGAGGAATTCGGCTGGTTGCGGTCCGAATTTTCGCTGGCGATTGCCATCCAGAATCTGGCCTGGGGCATCGGGCAGCCGATTTTCGGCGCCATCGCAGAGAAGATCGGCGACCGCAAGGCGATCATCATCGGCGCGCTGATCTATGCAGCCGGTCTGGTGCTCAGCGCCTTCGCAACCACGCCGTTTGAGATGCAGGCTTATGAATGGCTGGTGGGTTTCGGCATAGCCGGAACCGGGTTTGGTGTCGTGCTGGCCGTGGTTGGCCGGGCCAGTTCGGATGAGAACCGGTCAATGTCTCTCGCAATTGTCACTGCCGCTGGCTCTGCCGGGCAGATTTTCGGCGCGCCGACTGCCGAATGGATGCTGACGTTTTTGAGCTGGCAGAGCGTTTTTCTGGTGTTTGCGGGCGTTGTTCTGGCGCTGATCGCGACCCTGCCCCTGATGCGCGCACCGGAAGCGGCCTCCAAGGCGGAGCTGGAAGAGAGCATGGGGGCAATCCTGGTAAAGGCGTTCAAGGATCCGTCCTATACGCTGATTTTCCTCGGCTTTTTCAGCTGCGGCTATCAGCTGGCCTTTGTCACGGCGCATTTCCCTGCGTTTGTGACAGAGATGTGCGGCCCGATCCTGCCGGGAGGTGCACTTTATTCGATGGGGATCACCTCAACCTCGACATTGGGGGCGGTTGCGATATCGCTGATCGGCGCGGCCAATGTCGGGGGAACCCTGCTCGCCGGTTGGCTTGGCAACCGGTATTCCAAGAAATACCTGCTGGCGGCGATCTATACCGGCCGCACGATTGCGGCGGCGGCCTTTATCCTGGTGCCGATCACGCCGGTTTCGGTCATCATTTTTTCCATCGTGATGGGGTCGCTGTGGCTTGCGACGGTGCCGCTGACCTCCGGTCTTGTCGCGCATCTCTACGGGCTGCGTTACATGGGCACGCTTTATGGGATCGTGTTCTTCAGTCACCAACTGGGTAGTTTTCTGGGCGTGTGGCTGGGGGGGCGGATGTATGACATCTACGGAGATTATACGCTGGTCTGGTGGATCGGTGTCGGGATCGGCGCGTTCAGCGCCATTGTGCACCTGCCCATTCGCGAACACCCTCGGGCCCGGATGGCCGCTGCCTGAGGGCTGCACCGGGGGTTAGCTCCCTCCTCGCCAGCGGTCCAGAATGTGGCGGCTGGTGATCAGATCCATATGTGCGCCGCCCCCGTTTTTGAACAGGGTGATCTTGGTAGGGTCGAATTCGGGAAAGCGCTCCAGATCGTAGAAGTCCGCCAGGATTTCGTTGCGGCGGATCACGCCGTCGGCCAGCGGAATCTTGAACTCCCCAATGTGATCGATGGTGGTGTCAAAGCTGTCACAATAGATCTCGGCGCGTTGCAGAGCGGTATCATCCGCCTCGCGCATATCTGGGCGGTAGGCGCCGATCAGATTGAGATGCTGGCCGGGGTGCAACCAGTCCCCATGGATGATAGGCGTCGACGACATGGTGCAGGTCACGATGATATCCGCCGCCCGCACAGCAGTTTCCAGATCGGGTGCTGTTTTCGTATGGGGGTAGCGGTGTGCCAGCGCCTCTGCCTTTGCCAGCGTACGATTCCAGATGCGGATCTGAGCTTTGGGGTAGGCGGTGCCAAAGGCCTCTATCAGCGAGGCCCCGACGGTGCCGGCCCCAACAATCAGGATCTCCCGGCTGTCTGGATTGGCCAAGCGGAGCGCCCCCAGCAGGCTGTCACCAGCCGTTTTCCATTTGGTCACCAGATGGAAGTCGATCAGCGCCTCCAGCATCCCGTGTTGATCGTCGTAGAGGCACACCGCACCATTGACCATCGGCTGGCCGCGATCCGGGTTGCCGGGAAAGATCGTCGCGCTTTTCACCGCAAGACCAAGCCCATCAATCCACGCAGCGCGGTTCAGCAGCGTGTCCTTGCCCCGGTAGAGGAAACTATCGGTGACCTCAGCCTTTGGCAGCCGGTGTCCTGCGGCGAGGGCATCACAGAACGATCGCCAGTCCAGATTGGCTTCGCCCTGGTCGAATGGGATTTGCAGGATCGCGCTCATTGGGCCTCCTCCGGCGACAGCAGTCCCTCTGTCACCAGGCGATCAGCCCAGGTCTGGGGATGGGTAAAGAGATGCGTCTGCCAGCCGCGTTCGGCGGCAGCCTCGATGTTTTCGGGGCGGTCGTCGGTGAACAGGAGACGCTCAGACGGTACGCCGGTATCCTGTTCAAGCTGGGCGTAGATCTCTGCCTCAGGTTTGATCGTGCGTAGATGGCCGGAGACAAATGCTTTGTCGAACTCGTCGAAGAACGGGTAAGTGGTTCTGGCCAGTTCAAAGGTGCCAATCCCAAAATTCGTGAGCGCAAAGACCGGCACAGCGCGTCGGCGCAGAGCGCGCATCAGGCGAACGGAGTGAGGAATCGCAGGGCTGGCCATCTGGAGCCAGCTGTCGTGCCAATGGCGAATCTCCTCGGCCCATTCGGGATGCTGATCGGCCAGCGCATAGACGGCGCCCTTGAAATCGTCGCCCCGGTCTATGCCCAGGTTCATTTCATGCAGGTCGACCTCGCGAAACAGCGCTTCGCGTCGCTCCTTGCCGATCTTGGCATCGTAGAAGCGTTCAGGCTCCCATTCGATCAGCACGCGGCCGATGTCAAAAACGACGGCTTGGATGGTCATCTTCAGGCTCTCCTATCCGGTCGAACGCGGTCGTGGGCGAGGGGCTGGGCGACTGCGGCGGGTTTCGCGCCAGACTGAAACAAGCCCGGCGCCAATGATCAAGGTCGATCCGATCCAGACCGGGCCGTCTGGCCATTCGTCAAAGACCAATACGCCCCAAACCACGGCCATCGGCATGGCGATATATTCAAACGGAGCAATCAGACCAGCCTCGCACTGGCGATAGGCCTGGCTGACCAGATAACCGCCGACGGAGCCGGCTAGCCCCACGGTCAGAAACAGGAGCCAATCCTGAGAGGCAGGCCAGATCCAGGCGCGCAGGATGAACTGCAGACCAGCGCTGTCGGAGGTGGCGAAGCGCCCGTCACCGGCTAGCAGCCCGACAAGGGAGCTGACCAGCAGAAACCCAAGCGTCGGGTAGAAGGACAGTGTCGCCGCCTTGTCCGAACCGCCAGCCCGGCGGGTCAGGACATGCAGCGTGGCATAGCCGCAGGCACCGAGAAACGGCAGGATTGCAGCAGGCTGAAAGGTGCCGGGACCCGGGCGCATGATCATCAGAATACCGACAAAACCGATGGCAACCGCCATCCAGCGCCAAGGGCCAACCCGCTCTTTCAGAAACAGGACTGACAGGCTGGTGACAACCAGCGGCGTGGCAAAGGCAATCGCCACCGCTTCGGCGATGGGCATGATCGCGAGACCGGTAAAGAAACAGAGATTGGCAAATAGCACCGCGAGGCTGCGCAGCAGATGCAGACGGGGTTGCCGCGTGCGCAGAATGCCATAGCCGCCTTCCAGAGGGATGATCAGCGCCAGCAAGACGAACATGGCCACGACGGAGCGGAACATCACCACCTGATATAGCGGGTAATCGCCGGACAGGAATTTGAAGATGACGTCGATGATGGAGAAACAGATGGCGGCCCCGACTGCCGCAAGGACGCCAAGAATGGGGAGGCCTGCCTGTTGCTGCGTCACATCTGCTCTCCGCCTCGGTGATTGGTGCAATCAGTGACGCAACGATGGGCAAAGGGCAAGAGCAGGGGGCGACCGGACCGGTTCAGGTGGCGCTGGCGGCGCGGATCTCACGCTCGAGCGCGTCGAGAAAGCGGGATCGGTCGGCTTTGGTAAAGCCTTTGCCGCTGCCCCCGGCACCAAGCGGATTGGCGGCGCGCAGATCTGCCATCAGATCGCGCATCGCCAGTTGTTGGCCGATATTGGCCTCTGTGAAGCGGTCCCCATTGTGCCGCAACACCCGGGCGCCGGCCTCGATACATTTTGCGGCCAGCGGAATATCTCCGGTGACCACGACATCGCCGTTTCCGCAACGCTCGGCGATCCACATGTCGGCTACATCGGCGCCTTCAGATACGATCACGGTCTCTACCAGCGGGTTCTGCGAGGGGCGCAGCCCACCGTTTGAGACAACATACATCGTGACCTTGTGGCGGGTTGCCACGCGCTCTGCCTCGGCTTTGACGGGGCAGGCATCGGCGTCGATATAGAGCGCCATCACTCAGCGGCCTTGGTGGGTTTTACCTTGGCGGCCGGTTTCGCCTTGGCGGCGGTCTTGGAGGTCTCGGGGCCGGTCTTCTTCACCTTGAACTCCTCCGGGATCGGCATCCGGTTGAACGCGTCAAGGCCGGCAATCTTATAGGCCTCGGCCAGGGTCGGATAGTTGAAGGTGTTCTGGACGAAGTAATCCACCGTGCCTTTGAGGTTGAGCACCGCCTGGGCGATATGGATCAGTTCGGTTGCGCCTTCGCCGACAATCTGAACACCGAGCACTCGGCGCGTCTTGAGAGAGAACAGCATCTTCAGCATGCCGTGTTCCAGCCCCATGATATGACCGCGAGAGGTTTCGCGGAAGCGCGCGATGCCGATTTCGTAGTGGATGCCACGTTCCTGGAGTTCTTCCTCCGACATGCCGCAGGTTGACATCTCAGGCACCGAATAGATGCCATAGGGGAACCATGGGCTTTCGGGCAGGGTCGGTGTTTCCAGCGCGTGACAGGCTGCAACCCGCCCCTGCTGCAATGAGGTCGACGCCAGGGAGGGGTGGCCGATCACATCGCCGGTGGCATAGATATGCGGCACAGCGGTCTGATAGGATTTGCGATCAACACTGAGACGGCCGCGGTGATCCGTTTCCAGACCAACAGCCTCAAGGTTCAGCGCCTCGGTATTGCCCATGCGACCAGCGGCGAACAGCAGCATGTCGCCGCGTACATGACGTCCGTTCTCCAGGCTCACCTCGATATGGCTGCCTTCGTCCTCGATCTTGGTGATGGCAGAGCCGAGACGCAAATCGACGCCGTTCTCGCGGATCTGGTGAGTGAAATCCTGAATCAATGTGCTGTCGATGAAGTCGAGGAAGGTGTCGCGCGGCTCGATCAGGGTCACACGGACATCAAGGGCAGAGAACATGGTGGCATATTCGACGCCGATCACCCCGGCTCCGACCACGACCAGCGAACGCGGGATTTCCTCCATTTCGAGGAACTCATCGCCGTCGACGACGGTTTTGCCGTTGAATGGCACATACTCCGGGCGATAGGTGCGCGTGCCGGTGGCAATCAGGAATTTCTCGCCGGTGACACGGGTGGTATCGCCTGCCTCGGTAGCGACTTCGACCTCGTTCGGGCCGACAAAACGCGCAAGACCGGCCAGGACCTCGACGTGGTTTCGGTTGAACTGATGTTCCAGCACGTCGACCTCATGGTCGAGGGTCATGTGCAGGCGGGCCTTGAGATCCTCGGCCTGGATCTGATCCTTCACCCGATAGGCGCGGCCATAGAAACTGCGCTCGCGCCAGCCAGAGAGGTTCAGCACGGTCTCTCGCAGGGTTTTGGACGGGACAGTGCCGGTATGAACCGAGACACCGCCCAGACGATCCTTGCGGTCGATGACCAATACGCGGCGGTGCAGTTTGCCTGCCTGAATCGCTGCGGTGCGCCCGGAGGGGCCGGATCCGATAATGATGAGGTCGTAGTTGAAATCTGCCATGTATCAGCCCCGGTAGAGCGCTTCGGCATGGAAGGACACATGGTCCTCCATGAAGGTAGAGACGAAGAAATAGCTGTGGTCATATCCCGGCTGCATCCGCAGGACGGCCTGCTGGCGGCGGGCCGCCGCAGCCTCGGCCAGAGCCTCCGGTTTCAACAGGTCGAGGAATTGATCGGATGTGCCGGTGTCGATCAGGATTGGCCCGTCAAAGCCGCTCTCCTGCATCATCAGGGTGGCGTCGTGGCGCGCCCATGCGGCTTCGTCAGTGCCCAGATAGGCCGTCAGCTGCTTGCGGCCCCAGTCACTGGCCGAGGGGTTGCAGATCGGCGCGAAGGCCGACACCGACCGGAACCGGCCCGGCAGGTTCATCGCCATCGTCAGCGCGCCATGTCCGCCCATGGAGTGGCCGGTGATCGACTGGCGATCCATATCCAGTGCAAACTGCTCAGCCAGCAGGGCAGGCAGCTCCTCGGTGACGTAATCCCACATCCGGAAATGCGGCGCCCAGGGATCCTGGGTGGCGTTCACGTAGAAACCAGCCCCCTGTCCCAGGTCATAGGCTTCGTCATCCGCAACCCCGTCGCCGCGCGGGGAGGTGTCCGGAAACACGATGGCGATCCCCTGTTCCGCGCACCAGGCCTGCGCGCCTGCCTTGGTCATGGCGTTTTCGTGGGTGCAGGTCAGCCCGGACAGATACCACAGCAACGGAACCGGCCCATCGGCGACTTCCTCCGGCAGGAACAGCCCAAAGGTCATGTCGCAATTGGTGCTGCTGCTGGCATGGCGATAGACGCCTTGCACGCCTCCGAAGGCGGCATTTTCCGAGACGGTTTCCATGGGGCGACTCCTTTGTTCTATGTTGCTCTATCGCTACCTGTGGTCAGCCATAGGGTCCAGTGACTGCGCGTCTGTGGTCCCTGTTTTTGCGACATATCATTGCAAAAACCTGAAGACTGCGGACGCCGATGGCCGCGATTGATGCCAATATCGCCCGGTCAGTGGCCGGATCGGCTCAGGGCTGCGTCAATACCGAGACCCCGGCGATCACCAAGGGCAGTGTCAGGATCGAGAGTGTCGTCGACAGCAGGATGGCGGCTGAGGCACGGTGCGGGGCGACCCCATAGTGTTGCGCCAGCATGTAGACGTTTCCGGCCACCGGCAGCGCTGCGGCGGCGATGGCGACACCGGCGGCATAGGGATCCACAGGCACCAGCACCAGCACGCAGAGCGCCACTGCGGCCGGGTGCAATACCAGCTTGGCGAAGCTGAGCCAGCTGGCAATCTGCACCCGTTCGGCAGATTTCGAGGCCAGAGACGCGCCGATCGCAAAGAGCGCGCCGGGCGTTGCGGCATCGCCCAGCAAGGCAAGAAACGCATTCGCAGGGGTCGGTATCGGCAGCGCGAGCGCCGACCAGATCAGACCCGCGCAGATCGACAGGATCATCGGGTTTCGCAGCAACCCACGACCAACCAGCCCCAGCGTGGCGCCGCTAAGGCCGCTGCCGCGCCCCAGGTTGATCAGGACGACGATCAGAGAGGAAAACACCACCAGATCGACGCTGAGAACCAGCATCATCGGCCCTACCGAGGCCGGGCCGAACAAGATGATCATCATTGGCAGGCCGAGAAATCCAACGTTGCCGATGGCCGCGCATTGCGCCTCTACTGCGGCGGTTTGCATGTCGAGGCGACGCAGCGCAGCCACCAGCGTGGTGACCCCATAAACTACCGATGTGCCCAACAGATACCCGAGCACCAGCCGGGGATCGAAGATCTCCGAAAAAGACAGATTGGCGGCAAATCGGAAGATCATTGCCGAAAGTGGGAAATAGAAGACGAACTTTGTGAGGCTGGCGGTGGCCTCTTCCGAGAAAAAGCGGCTGCGACCGGCCCAATATCCAAGACCGATGATCGCAAAAAACGGGAGTGTTCTCAGAAATATGTCGAGCATCGTGGGAATTGGTAACCTAATTTGACCAACTCGGGAAGAGCGTTTCTCACCCCGCGCGGGGCTCCCGCCCGTCATCGGATCTCGGGTGAGGTCCTCTTCCCGTTGGGCCGGGCATCGCTGACGCGCTGGCACCTATCCGTTGGCCCCCATGGCGCAACCGCAGAGCCGCCGCCATAAGCGGTTCCGGTGTGTTTCCATCCGCGCGTTTGCCTATGCCGACAAACACGTTAAGCTGATGTCATGAGTTGGACAGATCGTCGGCGCAAGCGTTTTTTTGTTCGCCGCGCAGGGCTCTGGCTCATAGACTATCACGACGCCGCAACCGTTTGTGAGGTCACGCTTGACCTTGCCGCAGAATGCCTAGATTGGGCCTGCAACCCGCGATATCCGATCACTGTGTCGCCCCCTGACCGAGAGTATTGATGAACCAGCCAACCGCTATTCCCCGCAAGGGTCGCAAATATGATCAGGTGCTCCTCGGTGCGCGGGATGTGTTTATGGCCCATGGGTTTGAGGGCGCCAGCGTGGATGATATTGCCCGACAAGCCGGGGTCTCGAAGGCAACGCTCTATAGCTACTTTCCGGACAAGCGGCTGTTGTTCATGGAAGTTGCCCGGCACGGTTGCGCGCGTCAGGCTGACACAGCGGTCAGCATTGGCGCGGGTTGCTGTGACCCTCAGACCGCGCTGCGTGAGGCGGGGCACCACGTTCTGTCGGTGATCCTCTCGGAGTTTGGCGTTAAGATGTTTCGCATCTGCGTTGCCGAGGCGGACAGGTTTCCGGATCTGGGACGCCGCTTCTACGAAAGCGGACCGGCAACCATCCGGGCGCAGCTGCGCGAGTATCTGGCAGAAGCGACCGCACGGGGCGAGTTGCGGATCGAGGATCTGGATCTGGCGGCTGATCAGTTTGCGGAACTGTGTCGCGCGGATATGTTCCTTAGGCTGCTTTTCAACATCGACGCCGATATCGACGATGACGAGCGTGAGCGTGTGGTTGAGGCCGCGATCAAGACGTTTCTTGCCCGCTACGGGGTCGCTGGTACGGCAGGCAACAGTGCTGGCTGATCGGCCATCGGGTCGAACCGGCTAGGGCAGCTCAGTGAGTGGTGAGTTCGCGCGGTGTCTCACGGTAGATTTGGTGGCAGTTGTGACAGGCGGATAGCAGGCGCGGCAGGCTGCGTTTCAACCCGGCCGCCGAGCGGGTATTCAGTGCGCGTGCCGCGCGTTCGGCAGACTCCGCATGGCGTTTGAAATCAGCCCAGTTTGCCCAGATACCGCCGCGTGCATGGGATGACAGATCGGTGACATCCTGGCGGAATTCGCGCGGGATGCGGCGCGTCGACCGGATCAGAGCGCGTCGGGCCGCGCGCGCGGCACCGCGATCGAATGCGATGTAGTCGCGGGTCATCGCTGCAAGATCCTGAACGGCCGTTTTTTGGCCACCCATCAGAGCGATACGTTGGGCAACGTGTTTGTTGGTCGGTTGAGGATCGGCATCGACCTTGCCGGCCAGCAGCAGAAGTGAGGCGATCAGCAACGCGCTGCCCATGAGAAGGCAGAGGCCCCCCAGACCACGCCAGTGCTCGTCGGCTCGGGTCTGAACCCGGTCAGGTCGATGGCGTCGTTGTTTGGGGTCATGCTGCATGGTCTCTTGGCTCCAGATCCTGATCAGGCGCGATGCAAAAAAACTATGCGGTTGAGGTTAGATCCCGGTTAATGATGGGACAGACAGGCTGGCTAGAACCCTTCGGCGATGGTCGAAGCGTTTGTACTAGTCGCAATCGCGGGCGGCGGGTTATCGTCTGACCATGAGCACTCCTCGATTTGATATTCTGGGCCAGGCGCTTTCCGATGCCAGCCGCACCCGTATGTTATGCGAGCTGCTGGACGGTCGGTCCTACACCAATAAGGAGCTGGCGGCGGCGGCAGGTGTCACCGCGCCGACAGCAACAGCGCATTTGCAGCTGCTGCAATCCGCAGGCCTGGTCGTTGCTGAAAAGCGAGGGCGCTGCGTTTTTCACAGGTTGGCCAGCGCCGAGGTGGCACAGACCCTTGAGCAACTGGCTGCGATTGCGCCGTCGGATCATCTGCATCGTGCGCAGCAGCGAAAGGCGGGTGTCCTGGCACCATTGCGCAGTTGCTACGACCACTTTGCCGGTCCATTGGCGGTGGCGATGACCCGGCGGTTTCTCGATCTTGGAATTCTGGTTGAGCGCAACGGCGGGTTCGAAGTGATTCCGGCAGCAGAATGGGACCGGCTGGGAGTGACCTTGCCGACACGGCCTTCACGGCAAGCCTTTGCGAAGCCCTGCATGGACTGGACGGAGCGGCGCCTGCATATCTCGGGCGAATTGGGGCGTCAGCTGTTGTCTCACGCGCTGACTTCGGGCTGGGTCAAGCGTCAGCCGGTCAAACGGGGGCTGCTGCTGACCGCCCCTGGACGTGCGGCTTTTGAGCAGACCATCGGTCTGGACACACGCTCTGTTCTGCCCGAGCTTTCGCCTTCCTGAGGACGCCAGCTGCGCCGCAAGGTGGCAATAATGCTTGATTTGCTGTCTGTTTGGCGCAACGCTGTCATTATGAGCTTTGACCAAGTGCAGCCCTTCTCATCGTTTTCCGGCCCGCAGCAGGTTGCCTTTCACCGGACCGAACTCTCGGTGATCCTGTCGTTGTATGGCCGTATGGTTGCAGCCGGGGAATGGCGGGACTACGGCATTTCGACCCTTCGGGATCTGGCCGTTTTCTCGGTGTTCCGGCGCACCGCTGAGCACCCTCTTTATCGTATCGAGAAACGTCCCAAGCTGCGTAATAGGCAGGGGCAATATGCGGTTGTCGGTATGGATGGGCAGATTCTGAAGCGCGGCCATGATCTCAAATCCGTGCTGCGTGTGCTCGAACGCAAGCTCATCCGATCCGTGACCTGACCGCCGATTGCGGCGCTGCCTGATGATCCGGGCCGCGAAGAAGCGGCTTCAGAGGTCTGGGCGCCGGTGACGAGTGATCGGTCCATCGCCCTGCACCATGATCCGCTCCACCGCATCCGCCACCGGCTCCAGTGCAACCGCCATATGATGGGCGTTTGCATGGATCATGGTTTCGTGGTCCTGCATCAGGGCGACATGGCCCTTCCAGAACAGGAGATCGCCGCGTCTGAGATCACTGGGAACCGCTGTGTTGCCGAGCGATATGTCCTGGCCCATTTCATTTTCCTGCTGGTCGCTGTCACCGGGGCAGGTGACCCCGCAGGCCAGCATCGCCGCCTGGACCAGACCCGAGCAGTCGATCCCCCAGCGGCTGTTTCCGCCCCATAGATAAGGCGTGCCGAGAAAGAGCTGTGCAACCGCGACCGGATCGGTTTCGGGCACTGAAACCGGCCGCAGATGAGACGCGGGGATGAACCCCAGATTGGTTTCCGCAAATCGATCTGTGAAAGCTAGGACGCTCACCCTGCTGCCGTGGCTGAGACTGCAGAGGTCGGCGGATTTCATATCTGCGGCGCTATAGGCATGTGTTGCCGGTGTGCAGACCCGATGGGTTGCGGGGGCGGCATCGGTTGCGAGGGCTGTGGCCGGAACATATCCGACATAGCCATCAGCCATAGCCTGCACGAACGCCCATCCATCGCGCTCTTCGTAGATCGTGATCTCGGCGCCAAGCAACAGTTGACGGTCGCGCGGCCCGTCCGGGCGCCGTAACAGGTTTACCACGGGCAAACGAATACAGGCGGGTTGTCCTGTCACTGCCGTGCGGTCGGGCGAGTGCTGCGCCAGATGTGCAGCGATCACGCGGTCATTGGCCGGGGTGCGGCGGGGATCGGTCATCCGGTGCCTCAGAGGTTCAGCATGGTTGGCAACGCATCGAGCAGGGCCCGAGCGCCCTGCAATGCGCCGCCCTTTGGCCGGCCCGGGGCGGCGGTCGGCGTCCAGCCATAGATGTCGAAATGGATATACCGGCTGCCGCCGGCAAAGCGGCGCAGGAACAGAGCCGCGGTGATTGATCCGGCAAAGCCGCCGCTTGGCGCGTTGTCCAGATCAGCGATCAGCGGTTCAATCATGGTCTCATAGGGCGCGTGAAAAGGCATCCTCCAGACCGGATCGGCTGAGGCAGCGGCGGCCGCGCTGAGCGCATCGGCATCGCTATCGCTATCGGTGTAAAACGGCGCCAGATCCGGACCGACCGCCACACGCGCCGCGCCCGTCAGCGTGGCCATGGAGATTAGCAGATCCGGGGCGTCTTCCGCCGCGTAGGACAGGGCATCGGCCAGGACCAGCCGACCTTCGGCATCGGTGTTGTTGATTTCGACCGTCAGACCGTTGCGCGCGGTGAGTACATCACCGGGGCGAAAGGCATTCGCCGAAACGCTGTTCTCAACCGCTGGGATCAGGACGCGGAGCTGCAAAGACAATTGCAGCGCCATGATCATCTCTGCGAGCCCCAGGACATTGGCGGCACCTCCCATATCCTTTTTCATCAGGGCCATGCTGCTGCCGGGTTTGAGATTGAGGCCGCCGGTGTCAAAACAGACGCCCTTGCCTACAAGGGTGAGCTTCGGGCCAGTATTGCCCCAGCGCATATCCAGCAGGCGGGGACGACGATCCGAAGCGCGGCCAACGGTGTGGATCATGGGAAAGTTCTGCGTCAGAAGATCTTCATCGGCGACAACGTCTAGGGCGGCGCCATATCGATCCGCCAGCGCCTGTGTTGCCTCCTGCAAATCCGGCGGCCCCATGTCAGAGGCGGGCGTATTGATCAAGTCGCGAGTCAGATATTCCCCGGCCGCGCAGGCCTCGATCCGGGCTGTATCGACTCCCTCGGGTGCGATCAGATGGGTTTCGGAGACGCGCCCGGATTTATACCGATCAAACCTATATTGGGCGAGCAGCCAACCTAGGCACTCAGCCGGGCGATCCTCCTCGGCGATCCCTTCGACCAGGCGATAGGTTGCTCCGGGCAGCGCAGAGAGGGCGCCGGCCAGAATGAACCTGCCCCTCGCGCGGTCCTTGGCGGTGCCGTATCCCACCAACACCTGTCTGGGCGCACCGTCGCGATCCGGAATGACGAGCACCTGCCCGATGGCGCCGCGAAACCCATTGGTGCGGGCCCAGTTACTGGTCTCGCTCGGCGCATTGGCAAGCCAGTCTTCGCACTTGTCCTGATCCAGCACATGCAGATCGAGGCTGGCCGTCGCCGGGTCGGCGAAGGCCGGACGCGCAAGGCGGCTGATGGCGGATGGCTTGGCAGAGGGCATGACAGGATACTCCGGGACCGGGGGGCGATTTCATCGTCAGAGTATCTGTCACAGCGCCGTCTGCAAGCCCTGCTGATTGTCGGTCAACATGTGGTTTCAACAGGTTGCATCCGCCACGGCCGCAGGCGCAACGCCAATAAGGGCCCCGCTAAGAGCCCGGACGCATAACCTGAGTCGCTACGAAATTGCCATTTGGTTGGCATCAAGCCTTGGTCTGACAGTTGGAGACCGGCTCCATCGGCGGCAGATCCGCTGTCAGATATATCCGAGCAAGTGTCCCCCCAGGATCACTTGTCAGACCGAAAGGTCCTGTTGCTCCCATACAGCGGTCAGGGATCGCTCGCCGATCCGCATCAGCCGGAACAGGGTCGCCGAAACTGCTGCAAAATCGTTTATGTCGATCGCGCCGGTCACGTCACGGGCAACCCGTGCCATTGCTGTCATGCCAATCTGATCGGCGATAGCGATCAGGGAACGCGCACTTTTGCGTAGGTTTGGCAAATCGTTCTGGCGCCAGAGACGTTCGCAATGAGACAGCCGCACGGCGAGTTCCTCGATCGCGCGACACACCACATCTTCGGCCCCGGCTTCGCCGAGTTGCGTATAGAGATCCGACAGTTTGTCGGAGTCTAGGCGCACATTTTCTTTGTGTACTACAGTGAGTATTTGAGCCACCACATTAAACCCCAATTTATTCATGCCCCCACGGCACGGGCCAAACTTGCGCCTTAGAAGTTGTCAAAAGGTTTCCAGCCGGATGACCAAATCTCTCGAATTTGCTAACAATCCTTGGTAACAGACCTGCCAGAGGTCAATCGAGGAACGACACATGCAATTTGCCAAACCCCTGCCGAGCTATCTGGTGACGCGCTATCATGGGTGGAAAGCCACGACCTATAGCGAAAATCAAGGCTGGTACCGGCGGCTCGCCAGCGAAGGGCAGCGCCCGCGCGCGATGGTTATTTCCTGCTGCGACAGTCGGGTTCATGTCACCTCGATTTTCGGTGCCGATCAGGGCGAGTTCTTCATTCACCGTAATATTGCGAATTTGGTGCCGCCCTATCAGCCTGACGGCGATCACCATGGCACCAGCGCGACCGTTGAATACGCTGTTACCGTTCTGAAGGTGGCACATCTGATTGTGTTGGGGCATTCACAATGCGGTGGTGTGCAGGGATGTATCGACATGTGCAAAGGCCATGCACCAGCGCTGGATGCCAAGGAGAGCTTTGTCGGGCGTTGGATGGATATCCTGAAGCCGAAGTTTCCGCTGGTCGAAGATATCGAGGATACCGACGCGCAGGCGCGTCAGTTTGAACGGCAGGCGGTGGTTGCATCGCTCGAAAACCTGATGACCTTCCCCTTCATTGATAGCGCCGTGCGGGATGGAACATTGAGCCTGCATGGCCTTTGGACCGATATCGGCGAGGGTGGTCTGGAGTGTTATGAGCCGCGCAGCGGCAAGTTCCAGCCGGTCTGATCGGGGGCATCTCGCCAACGCAAAACGGTCCCGATCAGACCTCAGGCCGCCGCCGGATTTGAAGCGGCGGCCATTCTCAGCGCTGCCTGCGTATAGCCGCCCGCTGCCCCGTCGATGAAATGGACGTGATTGTCGCGCATCGCCGACGGTACGATGCAGGTTACCAGCGCTTCGTCCTGTTCGTGAAGGCCATAGCGCACCTGCCCTGCGGCCGCGGCTTTCTCCAGGATATGTGTGATCTCGTCGCGCACCTCTGCCGGACAGTCGAGTGTCAGTTTCAGGCCATCGTCGAATTTTCGAAAATCCGCGTTGGCGACGAGCATTCTGCGGTAATGCTGGGCATCAAAGCCACCAATCGGACGCTTGCGGGTGAGCGCATAGGCCGCAAAGACAGTCTGAACAAACAACTGCAGCTTTCGCAAAATCAACGCGGTTTTCCCGCGTGACATCTTTGCCTCCAGCGTCAGACCCGGCGGGGGGAAGCTGAAGCTTGGCCCGCCCTCCGGCACCGGATGACCATGGCGCTGCAACTTGTCTGCAACTGCGAGAACATCGCTGGCGATTTTGGCAAAATCCCTGGCTGAGGCCCGACTATGGGGCTGTACCACGACCGAGAGGATCATCCCGTTGCGAGCCGGTATCGTATTCCAGCGGCAGGACAGGCCTGTCAGATCCGGCGGATCGGGCAGCGGTGCGGGGGGCACTTCGAAACCTCCCAGCTTCATCTGCCGTTCCGCCCAGTTGAGGCCACCACCGGCAAACATTGCGTAGTCGGCCGCGTCTGAGACGGCATAGCGGGCAACGGCGACATCCAGGCCTTCGGCTCTGATCCAGGACACCGGCAGCAATGCGGCGCGCAGCTCGATGTCGAATTCCGCGCTGGTCCAGCTGCGCAGCCGCGCCAGCGTGTCGCGCGCGATATCGGCGTGTTCAGGGGCCACTGCAAAGGAGGCGCCGTCACCGCCAAAGACATAGGGAAACGGCGTGCCTCCTAGGGCGTTGATCATCGCGGCAATCGCCGAGGCGCCGATGGTGTTTACCGTCTTGTAGCGCCCGGTCGCGATCAGATCGGTGGAATTGACGATATCGCAGCAGCCGACCATCCAGTCCCTCGGCAGCGGCGTAAAGGCACCAGAACGGGTCAGACCGGCAAAGTCGCGGCTGGGCGCTAGGCTTTGGTAGAAACCATCCTGTGTCATCTGCGATCCGTTCATCCTGTTGACACCATAGCCTAGCGCGACAGCAGCACACGACCAATCACGGCTAAGTGGTTTCGCACTCTTGTGAATTGGTGCGAAATCGCCACTGTGGACGGATTACGATTGCTGGTCTTGGCTGCTTGCCGGGGCAGACATCTCATTCCGGGGGGGGGCAACATGCAGGCCGGGCTGGTCATATTATGTCTGGGCTATGTGCTCAGTCAGTTTTTTCGCGCATTCCTGGCGGTGCTCAGCTCCGCCTTGCAAAACGATCTGGGAGCCACGCCCGAGGATCTCGCCTTTGCCTCAGGGCTCTGGTTCCTGACCTTTGCGGCGATGCAACTGCCGGTCGGCTGGGCGCTGGATCGTGTCGGACCAAGCCGGACCGCTGCGGCACTGCTGCTGCTTGGCGGTGGCGGCGGAACGCTGGTCTTTGCGCTGGCGGCTCAGCCCTCACATATCAGCCTTGCGATGGTCCTGATCGGGATCGGCTGTTCTCCCGTGCTCATGGCGTCCTATTACATATTCGCACGCGAATATCCGCCACGCCGTTTTGCGACACTGGCGGCCGTGATGCTCGGGGTGGGCTCGCTGGGCAATCTGGTCGCGTCCTATCCAACGGCGCTGGCGGTTGAGGTCTTGGGATGGCGGGGCACGCTGTTCGGGCTTGCAGGGATCTCTACCGCAGTCGCACTGGGCATCGCGCTGACGGTAAAGGATCCGGCGCGGGTCGAGGCGGGCGAGGGGGCCAAAGGGTCTGTTCTCGATATTCTGCGCCTGCCGGTCCTCTGGCCGATATTCATCATGATGTTCGTGGCCTACGCCCCCTCTGCGGCCTTGCGGGGGCTGTGGATCGGACCCTATCTGAGCGATGTTTTTGGACTGGGGCGGGAGGCGGTCGGGTTGGCCAGCCTGGTGATGGGGGTCGCGATGATCCTTGGCACCTTTGCCTATGGTCCGATGGACCGGCTGCTGGGAACCCGCAAGGGGGTCGTGCTTGGCGGCAATCTGCTTGCCTGTGTCGCGCTGGGGGCCTTGATGCTGTGGGTGGATGGTCCCGTGCCGCTAGTGGTGGCGCTGATGGCGGCCGTTGGCTTCTTTGGCGCTGCGTTTCCGGTGATCCTGGCGCAGGGGCGTGCCTTTGTGCCGCCGCATCTGGTGGGTCGCGGTGTGACCATGCTCAACTTCTTTGGCATCGGCGGGGTGGGAATCATGCAGTTTGCCAGTGGGCGCCTGCATGCGGAAACGTCCGGTGCGGACCTTTCCTTGCCCTATTTGGCTATTTTCGGTTTCCTGCTCGCCTTTTTGCTGGCCGGATGCGCAATATATCTGCTCAGCCCAGACAGCTTGGATTGATCTAGCCTTTCCTCGCGCGGGCTTTCCCGATAAGACACCGCAGCCGGTCACGAGGCCGGACACAATTGGAGACACAAAATGGGTTATCGCGTCGTTATCGCGGGCGCCACGGGCAACGTGGGCCGTGAAATGCTGAACATTCTGGCTGAACGCCAGTTTCCTGTGGATGAGATTGCAGTTCTGGCGAGCCGCAAATCCCTCGGCACCGAAGTCACATTCGGCGACAAAACACTGAAGACCCAAGATCTCGACACCTTTGATTTCAGCGGCTGGGATATGGCGCTGTTTGCCATCGGGTCCGACGCGACCAAGAAATACGCGCCAAAGGCCGCTGGCGCCGGTTGCGTGGTTATCGATAACTCGTCGCTTTATCGTTATGATCACGATGTGCCGCTGATTGTTCCTGAGGTGAACCCGCAGGCGGTGCATGGCTATGCCAAAAAGAACATAATCGCGAACCCCAACTGCTCGACCGCACAGATGGTTGTCGCGCTGAAGCCGCTGCATGATCGCGCCAAGATCAAGCGCGTTGTGGTCTCCACCTATCAGTCGGTTTCCGGCTCCGGCAAGGAAGCGATTGATGAGCTGTGGGATCAGACCAAAGCAGTCTACAATCCGACACAGGATGTTCCGCCCTCTGTCTATACCAAGCAGATCGCGTTCAACGTGATCCCGCACATCGACGTCTTTCTTGATGATGGTTCCACCAAGGAAGAGTGGAAGATGGTTGCGGAGACCAAGAAGATCGTCGATCCGTCGATCAAGGTCACGGCGACATGCGTCCGCGTGCCGGTCTTTGTCGGCCACTCCGAATCCATCAACATCGAGTTCGAAGACTTCCTGGACGAAGATGAAGCCCGCGATATTCTGCGCGAAGCGCCGGGCATTATGGTGATCGATAAGCGCGAAGACGGCGGCTATGTGACGCCGGTCGAATGCGTCGGCGACTTCGCAACCTTTATCAGCCGGATCCGCCAGGACTCGACCATTGATAACGGCATCAACCTGTGGTGCGTCAGCGACAACCTGCGCAAGGGCGCTGCCCTGAACGCTGTCCAGATCGCAGAGCTTCTGGGGCGTGAAGTTCTAAAAAAAGGTTAAAAACCTATCCATTCAGAGAGGGGGCTGTCTCGAAAGAGACGGCCCCTTTACCGTTTGTACAACTGTTCTTGCCAGCCTTTATCCCACTAGTCTGATGGGAGTTGGATGAAGGTAACTTGGGGGTAAGACCATGATGGGAAAAACGCCGACGCAGGCGCAGACACATGAGACTGTAATCAGCTCGGGGGAAACGGCTTGGGCCACAGCACGCAACGGTTCGCGCCTAGATGCCGAAATGGCGGCGCAGCTGCGGATGGTTTTGAGCGAGAGCTTTCGCACAGCAAAGAACTGGCTGGATCTGATCCGGGCTCTGCGCAGCAAGGGATTTTATCTGGAGCGCAGTGACGGGCGGACCCGTCTTCGCGATGCGCATAGCCACGTCGAAATCTGTACCTGCCGGTTTCTTGGGTTTCCTGGGAAAGAGCTGGAGGCGCGATTTGGGGCTCCATTGCCGGACAACATAAGCCAAGCCTGAGCAAGCACTGGCAGTTTGCGTCATGATGGGATGCAACGGCTGGTAACATCTCGCAACGATACGTAGATTTGATCACAGGCGGGCCGCTTGTCCGCGATTTGATCAATCGAGAGATATCATGCGACCTGTTCATTCAGTTTTTGCCGTTCTTGCGGCTACCACCGGCACAATCAGCATTGCCACATCCGCAGTTGCGGATGTGTTCCCTGTTTCTAGCCAGGTTTCCGCGGTAACGCTTTATCCGGGGCTTGCCCAAATCACCCGCACTGCGGCGGTGGACCTGCCTGTCGGGCGGCACCAGCTGATCCTGCAAAACGTGCCACAAAGTGCGCAGACCGCCAGCCTGCAGGTGCAGATCGCGGGCGGGCGCCGTATCAGCACCCTAATGCGAGAGGAGTCCGTGCCCCCTCAGGACGTGGCGACACCTGAGATTGACGCTGCTGAGACACGTATCCGTCAGATCGAAGAACAGATCGCAGCCGTGACGGATGAAGCGGAACGTGCCCGAGCCATGGCCCGAGCCGCGCAGAGCTCAATCCAATTCCTTGAACAACTTGGCGGTAATGATGGTCTGGCGGGGGCGGATGCCTCAGCGCTGGCGGATATCGCGGTGATGATCTCAAACCGGGCTACTGCAAGCCATCGTGAGATTATTGATGCAGAGGCCGAGGCCCGCGCCAAGGAACAAGCTCTGACAGCACTCCAGGACGAATTGAAGGAGGCCCACGCAGCACTCGCCGCCATCGCGCTGGAGGATGAGGACCGGCTCTTCATTGAGGTGGAAGTCGACGTTGCGGAGGCTGGGGGTGCCGAGGTTACACTCACCTATCTGACAGCTGGAGCGGGACATATAGGGTGGTCTCCCCATTATGAGCTGCATCTTGCGACAGGTGATGTGGCGGAGCTGACTCTGGCGCGCAGCGTGATCCTGGCGCAGGATACGGGCGAGAGCTGGCAGGATATTGCGCTGACGCTGTCGACGGCGGAACCGCTGGGGCAATCAGCGCCATCGCGCCTGTTCCCACAGCTGCGTCGGATCGAGAAACCGATGCCTGTCCCAACGCCTAAGCAGCGGCTGTCATCTGATATGGAATTGCAGCTTGCCAACGAACCGATAATCGAAGCGGCTGTGTTGGTTGATGAGCTACTTCCGCAATGGAGCGTCGACACGGGCGGCGTTGCGGCTGTCTATGGGTTTGGTGAGCCGGTCTCCATTGCCTCGGGTGTGGATGCGTTGCGGCTAGAAATGGACAGTGTCACCGCAAGCGCCGAGTTGAGAGCACAGGCGGTGCCACTGCGCAATGAGGTCGCTTATCGCGTGGTGCGTTTCGCAAACGAATTTGGCGAGCAGTTGCTGCCTGCAACGGAGGCTGCGCATTTCGTGGACGGGAAGCTGGTCGCCGTTGCAGATTTTCCGGGCCTGGCACCTGGGGCAGAGGCAGACATCGGGTTTGGGCCGATCAAGGGGCTAACCCTGCGCCGCGATGTTCTGGATCAGAGCGAAGGTGAACAGGGGCTGATTTCGCGCAATGCGGAACAGTTTAGCCGGGTTGAGATCGAGATCGAGAACCTGACTGACCAGCCCTGGCCTTTGCGGGTTCTTGACCGTGTTCCATACTCCCAGCAGGACGACCTTAAGATACGCTGGTCTGCGCGCCCTGCGCCGACGGAAGAAAACGTCGAGAAACAGCGCGGGATATTGGCCTGGGACATGGAGATCGCTCAGGGCGCGCGTGAAGTGATCCAGATCGAGACAGAGCTGAGCTGGCCTGAAGATCAAATTCTGCGCTAGCCCTGCCGCCTGCCGGTCTCGGCGCTAGCGTTGCCCGCGCAGGCGGCCAACCACGCCGCTAGGAAAGAAGTAGACGCTAAGAATGAAAAGGACACCCAGCCACAATAGCCACCTGTCCGGGCTCAGGAGTTCGGGCAGCAACGGCAACCCCTCGGTCATGCCGGAAAGCACGCCCATCAGGTTTTGCAGGTAATTCTGCGCAAGTACAAAAACGGTCGCACCAACCACCGCACCGTAGATCGTTCCCATACCACCGATGACGACCATCAGCAGGATATCAATCATGATGGTCATCGACAGGGTGGTGTCTGGTCCCACGTAACGTAGCCAGATCGCATAGAGAGAGCCGGACAGCGCGGCAATCGCCGCCGAGAGACAGGTGGCCGTAACGCGGTAGTAAACAACGCGGTAGCCGATCGCCTCCGCCCGGAAATCATTCTCGCGGACGGCCTGCAAAACGCGACCGAACGGCGAATTCACGACGCGCAGCAGGGCGAGAAACAGCAGCGCGCTGCCTGCGAAAATCAGGTAGTAGGTGAGCAGTCGTCCGTTGAGTTTGACGCCGAACAGTTCACCGCCAAACAGCTCCGTACCAAATTTGAACGCAGGTCCCAACTCGCGCGGGGTCTTGAACGTCAGACCGTCTTCGCCACCGGTCAGACCAGAGAGCTGGCTGACAAGGACGGCAACGGCGGAGGCAACCGCAAGCGTGATCATCGCAAAAAAGATGGCCCGCACCCGCAATGAAAACAGTCCAATCAACAGCGCCAGCCCAGCGGCGAGACCAGCTCCAGTGAGAGAGCCGACCAGAAGCGCATCGAATCCGCGCCCCATGTGGGTGGAGGCCAGTGCCACACCATAGGCGCCCATGCCAAAGAACATCGTGTGGGCAAAGCTGACGATGCCGCCGTAGCCCAGCAGCAGATCATAGCTCGCCACCAGCACCACGAATATGCAGATGCGTGCAGCCGTATCCACTGTCCGCACGCCCGGAAAAAGGAAGGGTGCGAAGGCAAGACAAATCAGAATGACAGCCAGCAAAAGGGCCAGAATGCGAGAGCGGGGCAGGTCGCCAGACAGAAGGATGTGCATCATTTTGCCTTTACCACCGGGATCATGCCCATCGGGCGCCACATCAGGATTGCGACCATCAGGGCGATATTGGAAACAAGGGCCAGTTTCGGCTCTACGAAGGCGACATAGTTCTGCAACAGCCCGACCAGCAGCGCACCGATGAAGCAGCCTTCAACCGATCCGAGACCGCCGATGATCACCACAATGAAGATCAGGATCATCGCCTGATTGCCCATATGGGCGGTGATAACTTCCTGATAGAGGCCCCACATCACACCTCCCAGGCCCGCAAGGGCTGAACCTGCGATGAACACGCCGACGAAGACGAGGCGCAGGCGATATCCGAGCGCGGCGACCATCTCGCCATTCTGTACGCCTGCGCGCACGATCAACCCGATCTTGGTCCGGCGCAGCACGAAGCGCATGGCAGCAAAGACCGCAAGGCCGACGGCGACGGTAACAAGACGGTACTTCTCGATAGCGGCGTCGCCGAGGGTCAGCGCCCCCTTCAGCGCCTCGGGACGTGTGAAGTAGATTTCTTCCGGCCCCCAAAGGACGATGATCAGCTGTTCGGCAATGATCAGGCCACCCATGGTGACCAGGATCTGGCTCAGATGATTGCCATAGACGGGTTTGACGATCACCCGTTCGAATGCCCAGCCCATGAGGGCGGTCGCCGCCATTGCGGCAAGAACGGCGGCGAGAATGGCCAGCAGGTTCAATGCCAGCGACGGCGCATTGGTCAGCTGGCCCAGTGTCAGCAAAACCGAAATTCCGATGAAGGCTCCAACAGAAACGAAGGCGCCATGGCCGAAGTTGATGACATCCATCAGCCCGAAAACAAGCGTCAGCCCGGAGGCCATGAGGAAGATCATCATTCCCATGGCCAGCCCGGAAACCGTCAGGGTCATCCAGCTTGCAGGGTTCTGCACGGCGATAAAACCGGCGATAGCCAACAGTGGAACCAGCAGCAGCGGTGCGTAGGGGGCCAGTCGGTCGCGGAGCGACGATTGAGCCATCGTTGGCGCGTGTTCGGGGGCAGCGGTCATCTGTTGATCTCCTGCCGGATAAGGCAATGGCGGGGTCTGTCTTGAACATCGGGCATGTTCAATGCGCCTCCATGCTGAGGCCCATCAGCCGCTCCTGCAAAGCGGTGTCGCCTGCCAATTCAGCCATTGCGCCTGACCAGATGACACGGCCGTCGTCCATAACGCTGGCGGTGTCGCCAAGCGCCTTGGCGACTGCAAAATTCTGTTCGACCATCAGGATCGATGCACCCTGATATTTCAGGTCCTTGATCGCGCGTGCCATGGTGGAGATGATCGCCGGGGCCAGGCCTTTTGTCGGTTCGTCGATCAGGTATAGCTTGCGTTCTTCGATCATGGCGCGGGCAATTGACAGCATCTGTTTTTGCCCGCCGGAGAGATTTCCGGCTTCGGATTTCCAAAAGGTCTTCAGCGGCGGAAAGGCCTGAAAGATCCAGTCGAGCCGCGCCGTATCAATCGGGCCGGAAACCGCGGCGAGGACCATGTTTTCTTCAACAGTCAGATCGGCAAAGATCCCCATATCCTCGGGGACGAAGCCGATGCCCGCGCGGGCAATGCTGGCGGTGGGCGTCTGGGTGATGTCGACTCCATCGAACAGGATGCGGCCACAATGGGTTCGCCAATGGCCGATAATGCTGCGTAGGGTCGTTGTTTTGCCGACACCGTTGCGCCCCAGCAGCATGGTGACACCGCCGCGCGGAACATCGAGGTCGACCCCCTGAAGAATATGGTACTGGGCGATCTTGGTATGGATCTCCTCAATCCGCAGAAGAGGAGGGGGGGCGGTCCGGTCGAGGTCAGACATGATCAAGGATCCCCTCCAGCCCACGGCCCATATAGGCCTCCTGCACCACGTCGGAGGCCATCACCTCCGTCGGAAGGCCATCGGCAGCCAGCGCGCCATTGTGCAGAACGATAATGCGGTCGGCCAGGGTTCGGATCACATCCATCTTATGCTCGACCAACAAGATGGTGCGGTCGGTCTGGCTTTTCAGATCCGCGATGAGATCCAGCACGACCGGCGCTTCGTCCACGCTCATCCCGGCTGTCGGCTCGTCAAACATATAGACAAGAGGATCGAGCGCGATCAGCAGAGCGACTTCCAGCTTGCGCTGATTGCCATGGGACAGCTCCGAAACCATCTGCTGACGCTCGTCCAGCAGGCGGACCTGGGCGAGAATGCTTTCGGCCTGATCAATCAGATCGGTGTGGCCTGTGACCATCGACCAAAGATTGAAGCCGCGCGCAGCCTTGGCCTGCACCACCAGCCGGACGTTTTCCAGCACAGTAAGGTCGGGAAACAGATTGGTCATCTGGAATGCGCGACCGATGCCTGCTTTGGTGCGGGCTGATACGGACTGCGTGCTGATATCCCGCCCCATCAGCGTGACGCGACCGGCGCTGGCGGGAATCTGTCCTGAAATCAGGTTGAAATAAGTGGTCTTCCCGGCGCCATTGGGGCCGACAATGGCCGTGAGTTCGCCCGGATGAAAGTTACAAGTCACAGCATCGACGGCCACATGCCCGCCAAAGCGTACGGTGAGATCGCTGGTGGACAGTAGAGGGGCGGGCATGGGTGCATCCATCTGAAACGGGGGAGTGGCCGGGTGATCGCGGCGGGCCGCGAAATCCTATGCGACGTGCCGGGCCCGGTGGCGGTCGCCCCGGACCCGGTCGCGTTGTGTGATCAGTTGCGGATCGGAATCGGCAGATCGTCGATGCTCAGCTCGCGAACCAGTTCCGGGATCGCCCATTCGACATCGTCGTCGACACGCAGTTTGAAGTGATACATGGATTGCAGCGCCTGATGATCCTCGGCCCGGAATTTCATGGTGCCCTTCGGGGTTTGCCATTCCATGCCTTCCATCGCCGCAATCAACGCCTCGGTGTCGGTGGATCCGGCCTTCTTGATCGCTTCCACGGCGGCGATGCCAGCGGCCATTCCGCCCGCGGTGAAGAAATCGGGCGGGCTGTCGAACCGTTCAAAATGGGTCTTCACCAGCCAGTCGTTCACCGGATTGTCAGGCAGTTCGTAGTAGTAATACGTGCCACCTTCCATACCTGCGAAATCCTTGAACCCTTTCAGGGCGGCGAGGATGTTTCCAACGCCGGCAAATTCGATCCCGAAGCGACCGGGATCCATTGCGTTGATCTTGGCCCATGGATTGCCACCACCGGCCCAGATGATGAAAAGCTTCTTCTCGCCCTCGAGATCTTTCATCGCGTTGAAAATGCGCTCGCCCGCAGCGGTAAAGTCGGTGGTGTCGGTTGGGGCGAATTCCTCATGGACAATTTGGTGGCCCTGAGCGGCCAGGGCTTCGCGGAAGGCTGCGATGCCGTCGCGGCCAAAGGCATAGTCCTGTGCCAGCGTCGCGATATGCACATTTTCACCGGCTAGGGCGATGGCGCTGGCCACCGCATCCTGCGAGGAATTGCGCGAGGTGCGGAAAATGTAACGGTTCCAATTCGCGCCCGTGATGGAATCGGCAACCGCCGGCTCCACGATCAGCAGTTTTTCGTATTCTTCGGCAACCGGCAGCATCGCCAGCGCAACGCCGGAGCTGACCGGCCCGATGGCCAAATCCACCTCGTCGTCGCCGTAGGCTTCTTCCAGAAGTGCCTTGCCATTCTCAGGCTTGAGCTGGGTGTCCTTTTCGATCACGACGATCTTTTCGCCGTTGATTTCCATAGTGCCGCCGGTGGCATATTCCAGACCCAGCATCAGCCCGTCATGGGATTGTTTGGCATAGGCCTCGAACGGGCCAGTCTTGCCGTAGACATGGGCGATTTTGATATCTGCAAAGGCGGCGGTGGCCAGCGCAGAGGTCAGCGTCAGTGCGGAGACCATCCCCGCAGCAAATGTGCGTTTCATCCTGTAGCTCCCTCGTGGCGCGCCAAGATGTTTGGCGCGGTCTCGCTCCTGTGGTGGCAGGCTAGCGGCGGGGTGTCAAACCGGTCAATTGCGCGGAAATACGTATTTTTTGGTCTCATTTTGTGAACGTGGCCTTCGGCGTCTATTTCGCAGACCATTCAGTGGCGAGGGCGCGGGCGTTATTGGCCAAGACCATCACGTCAATCCCAACTGCAAGGAACTGCGCGCCCATATCCAGATAGGCCTGTGTCGCCTCGGGGGCAGTGCCCAGAATGCCAGGCGCCCTTCCGGCAGCCTTGATCCGGGTCATGGCATCGGCGATCACTGCTCTGACCTCCGGGTGGGCGGAGTTGCCCTGATGTCCCATGTCAGTGGACAGGTCGGCAGGTCCTATGAAAATCCCGTCGACACCTTCGACCTCCAGAATGTCGTCGAGATTTTCGATGCCTTTACGGTTTTCGACCTGCAACAGGAGGCAGATTTCCTGATCGGCGGTTCGAGTATAGTCGCTGACAGAGCCGAACATCGACGCCCGCGCCGCAGTTGCGCCCACGCCACGGGTGCCGGTGGGCGGATAGTGGCAGGCTCGGACCAGCTCTCTGGCCTGTTCGGCAGTTTCGACGATAGGTATCAGGACCGTTTGCGCACCGGCGTCTAGAACCTGTTTGATAATCCATGTCTCTCCAGCCGGAACGCGCACGACGGGATGACTCTTGGAGGCAGCCAGAGCCATCAGCTGATCACGAATGGACCGGATGTCGTTTGGCGCATGTTCACCGTCGATCACCAGCCAATCGAAGCCACAGGTTCCCATTACTTCGGCTACGGCACCCTCACCAAAGCTCATCCAGCACCCAATCTGGCGATCGCCCCGCGATAGAGCCTGTTTGAAGGTGTTTTTGGTGGCGGGCATTGGCAAATCTCCTGTTTGGGTCGGGTGGCGCGGGTTTGTTCTGGTCACCGGGCTTTCAGGGCGCGCGCAATCTTGGTGATAACCTCATGGGCGAGCATAACATCAGCTTCGGTTGTCTCAAACTGGCCGGCCTGGAACCGGATAACCAGCGTACCGTCGACGCGGGTCTGGGTCAGATAGATACGGCCATCGTCATTGATCGCGTTCACCAGTTGTAGATTGAGTTCATCCAGATCGTTAGGGCCCTGCGGGGCATAGCGGAACGACCAAAGCGACCACATTGGTGGTGTCACAATCTCGAAATCAGGCTCTAACTTGAGCTTATCGTGCAGCTGGTTGGACCAAATGATGTGGTTGCGCAGGCGCTGGCGCAGACCCTCCAGCCCGTAGGTGCGGATCAGGAACCAGATTTTCAGGGCCCGGAACCGGCGGCCCAGCGGCACCGACCATTCGGAATAGTTGATGATGCCGTCATGGCCGTGGGTCTTGAGGTATTCCGGGCTGATGGCGAGGGTTTGCACCAGATCGTCCGGGTTCCTCACAAAATGGGCGGAGCAGTCGAACTGCACGCCCAGCCATTTGTGCGGGTTGAAGACGATGCTGTCGGCGCGTTCGACGCCGGGCCAGTAGTGGCGGTATTCCGGGCAGATCATGGCGGAGCCGGCCCACGCGGCGTCCACATGGGTGTAGAGGCCGTATTTTTCGGCGACGTTCAGCACCTGATCCACCGGATCGGTGGCGCCAACGCCGGTGCCGCCCACGCAGAGAATGACGCCCGCTGGCTGGTGACCCGCGGCGAGGTCGGATTGGATCGCCGCCTCCAGCGCGTCCGGGTCCATCCCGCGCCAGTCGCCCTTGATGGGGATGCGGATCAGGTTCTGCTGGCCGATGCCCGCGACCCAGATGGCGCGGTCGATGGAGGTGTGGACTTCAGATGAACAGTAAATCCGGAGTGGCTTTTGGGCGAACAGGCCCTGCTGGTTGCCCTGCCATTTCAGCGCCTTTTCCCGCATGGTCAGCACGGCGGCGAGGGTGGCGGAGGAGGCCGAGTCCTGAATGACGCCCTGGAACTGGTCCGGCAGGTCCAGCGCCTGGCGCAGCCAGTCCATCATCCGCGTTTCCATCTCAGTTGCCGCCGGCGAGGTCTGCCACAGCATGCATTGCGGAGCGATGGCGGAGGCGAGGAACTCCGCCAGCACCGAGGGCGCGGCGGCGTTGGAGGTGAAATAGGCAAAGAAGCGCGGGTGCTGCCAATGAGTGATGCCGGGCATCACGATGTCTTCGAAATCGCGGAAGATCACCTCCATCCCCTCGCCATCCTCGGGCGGGGTTTGGGGCAGGGCGCTCAGCACCTCGCCGGGAGCCGTCTGCGCTCGCACCGGGCGGTCGCCGACGGTCAGGTGATAGTCCTGTGCCCAGTCCGCAACCTTGCGGCCCCAGTGAGAAAAATCATTCCAGTTCATCGTGTCGTCCTTGGGCTTGGCATCCGGCTACCTTAGATGAGCATATAATTAACATGTGCATTAATACCTGTCCACATGCTCGATCGTATCCGATGTCAGAGATCCGCTCAGCGTCATTCCGCCAATACAGGTATAGACCCGGTCGATTTAGATTGCCCAGCAGCGTAAGTGCTAGTCACTCCGGGTACTGAGGATTTGCCTTTGCGCCCCTAGACAGCGATAATCTGGCATGACCAAGCAGTTACCAAGCACAGACCGATCCTTGCCCATTGCCCTGCTGCGCGCGCGTGAGCGCGTGATGGGCCCTATTCGCGCGTTGCTGAGCGACGCGGGGCTGACCGAACAGCAATGGCGCGTGTTGCGGGTCGTTCAGGAAACAGGTGACATTGATCCGACGCAAATTTCCGAGCGCGCGTGCCTGCTGCTTCCCAGCTTGACCCGCATCCTGCAGAAGCTGGAGGATAAGGGGCTGATCCAACGGGCAAAGGATCAGATGGATCGCCGCCGCCAGATTGTCAGTATTACCGAAGCGGGCGAACAGGTGATTGACGACAACTTGCAGGCCAGTCTCGCCGTGATCGAACGGACCCGCGCGCAGATGGGGAATGAGCGTTACGAGGCGCTTCTGGATCTGCTGAACGAACTGCACCAGCTGGAAGAGTAGCCGCAACAGGTGTCCCTAACGGGCGGGCAAAAGCATGATCTGAATATCCGCCACATTGGTGCCGGTTCCGCCGGTTACAAACAGATCATCCGCAAATCTGAGCGCCCGGTTGCTGTCGTTGTTCCTGAGCAAGGCCATCGGGTCGCCCCCCTTGTCCAGAATGCGCTGCCACGTGCCCCCATCGACAATGCCTCCTGCCGCATCCGTCGGACCGTCCCGCCCATCGGTGCCCGCTGACAGGAAAGCCCAGCTTCCGCTCAGCGTTTGGCGGCCTAAGCGCGCCACATGGAGCGCCAGTTCCTGATTGCGTCCACCGCGGCCTGTTCCGGTCAGGTTTACCGTTGTTTCCCCGCCGAAGATCAGCGCGACCGGGTGGTTTGAAACCCGTGCCTGGGCTGCGGAGATAATCCGTGCCGCGGCGGCCTCCACATCTCCGGTCAGGGCATCATCAACGATATCGGCAGACCAGCCCTTGCGTGCGGCCAGTTCCTTCATGGCGATCAGGCTGTGACGGTTAGACCCGATCAGATATGCAGTGACGGACCCTTTATCAAAGAGGGTTTGTGCAGGGTCATCCTGTGCTGACAAATGGGTCTGAACAGCGCCCGGAAGCGAGGCCCAAAGGTCATGCGCTACAAGACAGTCGCGCGCCATGGTGCGCGATCCCAGCGGTGCCACCGTCGGACCTGAGGCTATCGCGCGCAGATCATCACCGATCACATCCGACAGAATATAGCTGCAGACCGGTGCGGGGTAGGCGGAGCGCAGGAGGCCACCTCCCTTCAGCTCAGAGAGTTGCTGGCGGATCAGATTCATCTGCATGATGTCCAGTCCGGCTCCCAAAAGGTAATCGGTGACTGCGGTTTTATGGGCAAGTGTAAGCCCTGCAGCCGGCGCCACGGCGAGGGCAGAACCACCACCGGAAATCAGCGCCACCACACTGTCATTGGCAGTCAGGTCGCCGACGGCCTGACGCAGGACGGCGCCAGCCGCGAGGCTCATGTCATTGGGCACCGGATGGTCACCGGCCAGGACACTGGCTCCGGGGATCTCGGCAAGGTTTTCCGGGTTGGTGACGGCGACCGCCCTGTCGGATGGCGGGAGCATCCGCATGGCCTGTCGCATCATGGGAACGGCGGCCTTCCCCAGTGCGATTAGGATCAGGCGTCCGCCGGGGCGCGGCAGGGGTGGGGGATGCTGTCGCAAGCTTTCCGCCAAGGCCATTGCAGGGTCGGCTCGGGCGATGGCGGCGGCAAACAGATCGCCGAAGGTGCTTCGCAGGTCAGCCATGCTGGACACCGGGAGTATTCGTTGGCCTGTGGCGGGCCTGCCTGCGCGGCCCATGCGGCGTAATGGTGTCGAGAGACAGGGTGTGGTCCATGTTGCGCATCCGGTGCCGCAGCATTTGGCGGGTGAGACGGGCCAGATCGCCCTGGTGTTCGGGGTGTTCCGCGACATTGACCCTTTCGCCCTCGGCGGTGTGGTCAAACAGCAGTGGCGGCAGGTCAGCTGCAAATTCAACCAATGTAAACCGCGCGTCCCGTAGAATAGCGAGGCAGGAATTGCTGGCATCGGTTCCCAGATGGTGTTGCCAGATACTGGGGCGTTCTGGCTCGCCAAAGTCCAGTTCCGAATAGCTGTAGCTGCGCCAGTCGTCTGGTGTTTCCCCGGAAACCAGTGGGAGCAAAGACCGCCCATCCATTGAGTTGGGGACCGCCTGACCGACCCAGTCGAGAATAGTCGGGGCCAGGTCGATCGACTCCGTGATGTCTTGCACGACCGCTCCGGCGCGTATGGCGTTGCCCGGTTGGCGAATGATCAATGGGGTATGATAGGCGGCATCATAGACAGAGAATTTGCCCCAGCTGTGCCGGTCACCCAGCATTTCCCCATGATCGGCGCTGAGCACGACAAGTGTATTCTCCAATTGGTCGCTGTCCTGCAGATATTGCATGACCCGGCCAATATGAGCGTCGACCTCGCTGGCGAGGCCTAGGTAGATCGCCCGCAGCGTCTGGATTACCGGGTCGCTGGGGTCCAGATCCGGAAAACCCTCGACAAAGGAGGCGGGAGACGCAGCGCGGGTGGTCGGGTCGAAAAACGGATGGACCGCGCGTTCGTCCTCTACAGTGGCGAGGCGCTGCGGCAGCGGCAGGCTGGCGGGATCGTACATCCGGTTGTAAGGCGCAGGCGCGACCAGCGGCGGATGCGGGCGGATATAGGTGAGATGTGCGAACCAGCTCTGATCGCGGTAGCCAGGCATTGTCGCCAGAAACCGATCGGTGAGAAAGGCGGTATCGCTATCCTCGGCCCGGTACACAGCGGGGTCGTTCAGTCTAGGAGCGCCCCCGGTTGGCGATACCGGTTTGTAGATGTCCCAGTAGCGATCGAAGGTATAGCCCTTGTGCAGCAGATGCGCGCGCCATGGATGCGACATCTCCATCCGCATTTCCAGCATCTCGTGGAAACCGGCCATCGGGTATTCGTAGGTCTGCATCGCCGGGTCGCCGGGGTGGTAGATGCGCGGGTCATGCGAGGTGTCGGTATAGCCAAACAGCATCGGCAGATAACCCGCCTTGCGCATCTCAGACGCGAGGTTTGGTGTGTCATGCCGGAGCGGTGTCCCGTTGCGAACGGATCGGTGGTTCATCGCATACTGGCCAGTCAGGATCGAGGCCCGCGACGGTCCGCAGGGATTCACGACCGTATAGTTCCTCTGGAAGGTAACGGCATCCGCCATCAAGGCGCGCAGGTTTGGCAGCGCTACGTGCTCGGCCAGGGCTCCAAACAGGCAATCCGCCCGCATCTGATCGATCAGGATAAACAGGACATTCCTGCGCTGGTCTGACGCTTGGCTCATGTGGAATTTCCTTGCCGCAATTGCGGCCAGATAAGCCTGAAATCACGAGTATGGCAAAGGGTTTCCCTGCCATCACATTGTTGAATTTGACCGTTTGTGTGGAATTTTGTGTTTTTATGTTTGATTTTTTCGGCATCCCTGTGGTTCACTCTCCAGCGAAATCTCACTCCTTACCAAGGCTGCCTATTGCCCGAAGACCAGAAAATCTCGCACCGCGAATTGGAGCTGCTGGAGGCCTTGCGCCGTCTGGGCGGATCGGCACGCAGCGGCGAGCTGGCCAAGGTTCTGAAGGTGTCGGAGGAAACCGTGCGTCGGACCATCAAGGCGCTCGCGAAACAGGGACTAGTGCAGCGAGTGCACGGAGGCGCCTACCTAGCGGGACCAGATGCGGCGGATAGTTTCTTCCGACGGATCTCGAAATATACGGCGGAAAAGCAAAGAATCGCTGCCAAGGCACTGGACCACGTTACCGACGGGATGGCGGTTTTTCTCGATGTCGGCTCCACCACCGCTTTTGTCGCCAAGGCGCTGCGTAGCCGCGCCGGTCTGACGGTGGTCACGAATTCCATTGGTGTGGCGCAGACGCTGGCCAATCATAACGGCAACAGGGTGCATTTCCTCGGCGGCGAAATACAGAGCAACGAACGCGGTACATTTGGACATGTCGCTGAACAGCAGGTCCAGGAGTTCGCGCTGGATGTGGCGGTGTTGTCGGCAGATGCGTTTTCTGCCAAACACGGCGCGCTTTACCAAAGTGCGACAGAAGCACAGCTGGCAGCGGTGGTGGCGCAGGTTGCCGAATGGACCATGCTGGTGGTCGCGCACCCGAAATTCGAAGGCACTGCGCCGCATCGCGGTCCGCAACCGGAACTGCTGGATCTGTTGTTGACCGATATCATGCCTGCCCGCAAATACCGCCGTGCATTGGAACTCTGGGAGATTGACCTTGAACTGGCGCCTGGTTCGAACAGCCCGGAAACAGAAGGGGGCGAGAGCAAGATCAGGAAGGGATAACCTGATTGGCGGAATCGCCGGGAGGGCTGCGCAGCTGGGGTTTCCCATCGCGCCAAGAAAAGAGCGGTAACGTCACGACGCTGCCCAACAAAAGGACAAGACATAACTCTATGGCCATATTGAGCTTTCTGACCAGCCTTGCCGGTGCCGTCATGTTGCTGCTGTTTGCGGTACGGATGGTGCGGACCGGTATTGAACGCAGCTACGGCGCGACGTTCCAGCGGCTATTGACCGGGCAGCGCAGCCTTGTGCAGGCCAGCTTCGTGGGGATTGGCATGGCCATCGTTCTGCAAAGCTCTGCCGCGGTTGCCCTGCTGACCTCGGGATTTGCGGCAAGCGGTTTGCTGTCCTTTGCCTCTGGTCTGGCGATTGTTTTGGGTGGCGACCTTGGATCGGCGCTTATCATTCAGCTCTTGTCGTTCCAGCTCGACTGGCTGGTGCCCGTGCTGCTGGCTGTCGGTGGCTATCTTTTCGTCAAGGTCGAGGCGAAGAAGGCCCGGCAAATGGGACGCATTCTGATGGGGATCGCCTTTATTCTGATTTCGCTGCGGTTCCTGCGCGAGGCTATGGACCCCATCCGGGAGAGCGCGTTCCTACCGGCAATCGCGGAATATCTCGCCCGGGATTACATCACGGCGTTTCTCGTGGGCGCTGCGCTGGCGTTTGTCATGCACTCTTCGGTGGCGGCCATCCTCATGTGCGTCACCCTCGTTCAGATCGATGCGATCCCTTTCGCGGCCGGGTTGTCCCTGGTCCTGGGGGCCAATTTCGGCTCGGCCTTCATTCCGGTCTGGCTGAGCCGAGGGATGCCTGCGCCAGGGCGGCGTGTGCCGCTTGCGAATTTGGGACTGCGTGGAACCTGGGCAGTGATCTGCGTCTTTGGCGCCAATATCGCTTTGCGGGCGGGTGTTCTGGGCGCACCTGAGGGCGGCCAGATGCTGGTCTATGCGCATCTTCTGTTCAACACATCGCTGTTGATCCTGGCGCTGCCGTTCTGCGGAATGCTGCATGGTGTCATGACCAGCCTGATACCAAACCCGACCCCTCTGCAGGGCAATACGCACGGGCTGCCGGTGAGCGTATTGAACACAGATGATTACCGGCAACCCAATCAGGCGATCAGCAGCCTGAAACGCGAACTGCTGCGGATGTCGGATCTGGTCGGTGCGATGTTCCGACCAATTCCCGATCTTTATCAGCACGGCGACCGTGCCCAGATCAAGGCGGTGCAGGCTCTGGATCGGGAAGTGAACAGCTGCCTGTCGGGTATCCGAAGCTACGTGGCTGGCATGCCAAGCGAAGGGTTCGGCAAAGAAAATGCCAAGGTTGCCCGAGATCTGGTTGAATATGCCATCCGGCTAGAGACGGCCGGCGACGTGGTGGATGAACGGCTCGCCGTCCTAGCTGCGTCCATGCACAAGAAGGGGGTGCGGTTCTCAAAAGAAGGCTGGGCAGAAATCACCCGTATGCACGAGGTGATCGTCGCCAATATGCAGCTTGCATCGAATGTGCTGATCTCGGACGATCTGGAAAGCGCACGCTTGCTGAGCCTTGAGAAAACCGAGGTCAAGCGGATGGAACGTGACAGCCGTAAGCGCCATCTGCGCCGATTGCAGCGCGGCGCTGCGGAAAGTTTCGAGAGCTCGGATATCCATCTCGAGACATTGCGCGCGCTGCGGGAATTCAACAGCCATATCGCCGCCATCGCCTATCCGATCCTATACCGCAACGGGCAGCTGCTGGAGACCCGTTTGATCCAGGATATGCCTGCGGACGAAATGGACTGATGTGTGTTCTGGAGCCCCGCTAGCTGTGAAAGCCTGATATGACGCCATTTGTGATTGCCATCATTCTGTCGGCCGCGTTGCTGCACGCGATCTGGAATGCCATTGTAAAGACGGCGATCGACAGGACCACGACGCTGGGTTTGGTGGCTTTGGGGCACGTCATCCCCGGGGCGGTCATGGTGGCCACGCTACCTTTGCCGGATGTGGCAAGCCTGCCCTACATCGGCGTGTCGACGGTGGTGCATTTTGGGTATTTCTACATGCTCGGTCGCGCGTATCATCACGGCGACCTGAGCGTCGTCTATCCAATTGCACGTGGCATTGTCCCAGCGTTGGTTTCGCTCTGGGCGATGATCTTTGTCGGGGAAATCCTGCCGGTGCAGGCCTGGGTGGGAATCGCGCTCATTGCTGGGGGGATTCAGCTCAGCAGTTGGAAGGCGCTGCGATCAGGGGTCGGGCAGAGCGCTTTGTGGTACGCGCTGGGCACCGGTTTTTTCATCTCACTATATTCGCTGGTTGACGGCATTGGCGTGCGTCTGTCTGGCAACACGGTCAGCTACTGGGCTTGGGGCGCGTTTCTCCATGTCTTTGTCGCGGCGTTTGTTCTTCTGCGGAAACGTGCAACACTGCCCGATGTGCCTGTCGGGGTCTGGGCTTTGGGGATCGCCGGCGGTCTGGTATCTATGTGCGCCTACGGGCTGGTTCTCTTTGCCAAGAACTTTGCGCCGCTGGGGGCTGTATCTGCCCTGCGGGAAACGTCGGTTATCTTTGCCGCGCTGATCGGGTTTCTTATCCTGAAAGAGGGCAACTGGAAACGGCGTCTTGGGGCGGCCGTGCTCATGGCGGCGGGGGTCGCGCTCATCGGCACGGCAGTTTGAGGGTTTCGGCGATTTTGTGAACACTTCCACAGTGTTGCATCGTTGACGTGAGAGGCGCCAAAGGCGCAGACTGACTGCGGTGGAACCATGTGGGAGTCGGCGTCTTCGCTGACAAACGCGCATAAGTTTCGTTCCGAATGTCTAGGGACGGAACTGAAACTGGCACCATAAATACGCCTGTAGGGCCTCTTCTGGCCTTATCGAATTCTGAATCTGTCACTGTAGCAATCGGAGTGTGTTTCGCAGAGTTCCACTACCAAAAAAGAAAAACAAAAGACCAACAGATCCATAGGGAGAAAAAGAATATGACTGCAAAGTCCAATGTAACCCGCCGCTCGATTCTGAAGAGCGCTGGTGCGGCAGCCCTGGCAGCGCCGCTCTATTCCAAGAGCGCACTGGCCTCCTCCGGCGAGATCAATATTCTGATGTGGTCCGACTATCTGCCACCTGAGTTCATCGCCGGTTTCGAGGGTAAGACCGGGATCAAGGTGAACTACACAGGTATCGGGTCGAACGAAGAAATCATCAACAAGATGAAAGCCACGAAGGGGCAAGGCTTCGACATCGTTTCGCCAACCAACAACCGCTCCTTGCAATGGGGGCCACTGGAGCTGCTGAAGCCGTTTGATCTCAATAAGGTAAATGTTGACGCGGTGAACCCGGCGATGGCGAAGATTGGTACAGATGCCTGGAACTTTGGCGACAATGGCGCCCATTGGCTGCCGCATATCTGGGGCACTGAGGGAATTGCCTACCGGACTGACAAGTGGCTGCCATCCGGCGATGCGCCGTCATACGGCGATGTCTGGAGTGAAGAGAACGCAGGCAAGACCATGGGCCGTGCCCATTCCATGATGCTGGGTGCGGGGCTCTACATGGAGGCCGCCGGCGAAATGGAACCTGGCTCGATCTGGGCGGCATATGAAGATGAAGACACCATGCGCAAGGTCTGGGGGCAGGTCACCGACTGGTGTGTGGCGCGCAAAAACCGGATCAAGCTGATCTGGAACGATGCGGATACCCAGAAAAACGGCCTGCTGAACGAAGGTGTCGTTGTCGGGCAGACCTGGGATGGACCGCCGCTTGCTCTGAAATCCGCAGGTGAGCCTGTTCATTATCAGGCACCGGTCGAGGGGGCGATGGCCTGGGTTGACGGCATGTCGATGCCAGTCGGGGCCCAGAACGAAGAGCAGGTCTATGCCTTTATCGACTATGCTTACCAGCAGGAACCTGCGGGCAAGGCAATCGACAGCCATGGGTACAACTCGCCCGTGCTGAAAGCGGATGATTACTCCGGCGATGTCTATAAGAAGAACTTTGCCGAAGCCTATCCCGGCAACAGCCTGGCCAATCTCAACCCATGGCCGGCTGAAGCCCCCTGGTACGCAGACGTACGGACCGAATTCGTCAACAAGTTCAAGAGCGCCTGATCACCTGATCGGGCAAGTACATCTGGCTCCCGTTTCGGCGGGGGCCAGCCACACGCCTGAGGGCGTAAATTCAACATATTATCAACCGGATGCTATCTGCATCGGCCGGGGGTTCGCCTCCGAACGAACGGTTGCACCGAGGGAGAGGCCACATGAGTGCTGGGGTAGGCGTAGATCTTGAAAACCTCTGGATCCGCTTTGGAGATTTCGTCGCCGTGCGCGACGCAAATGTCAAAATCAACGGAGGCGATTTCTTTTCGTTCCTGGGCCCGTCTGGCTGTGGCAAGACGACAATCTTGCGCGCGGTTTCCGGTTTCCTGGAGCCAAGCGAAGGGAACGTCTTGATTGGCGGCAACAACATGCGCGGGATTGGCCCGAACAAGCGCCCGACCGCGCTGATCTTTCAGAACCTTGCGCTGTTCCCGCTGATGAAGGTTTGGGAAAACATCACCTTCTCCATGGAGATCAACGGCGCGTCGGCAAAGGATCGGCGCAAGCGCGCGGATGAGCTTCTGGACATGATTGCACTGCCGGGGCAGGGGGACAAACTGCCGTCGGAACTGTCTGGCGGTCAGCGTCAGCGGGTTGCCATCGCGCGCGCGCTCTGCGCTGAGCCGGATGTGCTCCTGCTGGATGAACCGCTGTCGGCACTTGATCTCAAGCTGCGTCAGCACATGCGGACCGAACTGCGCGAAATTCAGCAGCGGGTCGGCATTACGTTTATCTATATCACCCACGATCAGGGCGAGGCGCTGACCATGTCCGACAATATCGCCGTCATGCGCGCCGGCGTGATCGACCAGATCGGCAACGGCAAGGCGGTCTATAACGATCCTGCAACGGCCTTTGCCGCATCCTTTGTCGGGGAGAACAACGTGTTCCGCGGCAAGGTGAAGCGGGTAATGGGGAATGAAGCGCTCATAGCGACGAACCGGTCCGGTAATCTTGTCGCGCGGATATCTTCTGCCAATCAGGGGAAGATGAAAGAGGGCGATGATGCGATGATGTTTATTCGCCCCGAAGCTTTTGCCTTGGCGCCGCAAGGGGCCACCGGTGATCATTTTGTGACCGCCAAGGTCAACCACGAGGAATTTGAAGGCAATGCCTTCAACATCTTCATGGAGGGAGACGGCGGTAAGGAGCTGAAGGTTTCCATCCCGAACCTTGGTCAGTCGTTCGACGATCACACAGGTCAAAACATCACCCTGGAATACGAGACGAAGAATGCCGTCGTCGTGCCCGCGGGTGAGCTGGCCGCAGAATAAGGAGGGCCAGATCATGCCAAGATTCCTAAGGGAATTCTTTAATCGCAACGGCTACGGACTGGGTTCGTTGATGCTTGGTCTCGTCCTGTTTTGGACTATCGGCCTCATCATTCTGCCGCAGCTGTCGATGCTCGACTTTTCATTCCGACCGAACCTGCCTCCACCAGAGATCGGCGGGCCCAAGGACGTCTATACGCTGGAGAACTACAAATATCTGGTCTTTGGCCCCGAGGGCGGTAGCCAAGACTACAATGCAGTTGATCTGCGGGTATTCTTCCGCACGCTCGTCGCTGCGGTCTGTGTCACGGTGTTCAACCTGATCCTTTGCTATCCGATCGCCTATTATCTCGCGCAGACCAAGGGCAATCACATCCGTATTTTTGCCCTGATGCTGATCATCCCCTATTGGATCAATGAAATCCTGCGGGCCTTTGCCCTGCGCATCATTTTCGGGGAAAGCGGTGTTCTGAACACGGCCCTCGTCGGGATGGGGGTTTTCGATACGCCGTTTGATTTCATTCGCAATGATATCGCGCTCTATGCAGGGCTTGGCTATGCCTACATCCTGTTGATGATCTTTCCGATCTATAACGTGATCGAAAGCCTGGATCGCAACCAGATCGAGGCCGCTCGAGACATGGGGGCCAGCTGGGCCAAGATCCACCAACGTGTTGTAATCCCCTATGCCAAACCAGGTATCAGCTCGGGGTGCACCATGGTGTTCATGCTCTCGGCGGGCGCTCTGGCGGCGCCGCAGATCCTGGGCGGCCCCTCGTCCTTGTGGTTCACGCAGTTGATCTACCAGCAGTTCAATGACAACTCCGACTGGCCGCAGGGTGCTGCCTATGCGGTGGTACTGCTTGTGACCTGTATCCTGTTGGTCCTGGCCGTCATGCGCCTGTTCAAGGTGAATATGGGAGATATCGGCAAATGAAGAATTTCTCCTTTCTGCGCCTGAGCGTCTGGTTCTATCTGGCGATATTCTTCGCCTATCTTCTGGGGCCGCTGGTGATCATGTCGGTCACCGCCTTCAACTCGCCGGGCTTTCCGCAAGCCACGCCATGGGAGTGCCTGACATTCGAATGGTTCTCTGCCCTGTTCCAGGACGAGCGCATTCTGAATGGCATCTGGAATTCTATTCTGGTGGGCGCGGGCACGGTGGTGCTGTCGGTGGCAATGGGTCTGGCGGGCGCTTTGATGCTAACGCAGATCTGGCCGAAGCTCCGGGCGACCTATTACACCGTCATCATCGCACCGATCCTGATACCGGGCGTGGTGATCGGTATTTCGACTCTGGTGTTCTGGGATCGTATCAACCGTATGGTTGGTCTGGGGGCGGATAGTTTCCTGTCCAATGGGCTGTTCTTGACCATCATCGGCCAATCCACCTTCATCGCCAGCTATTGTATGCTGGTGCTGGTGGCGCGTCTGCAGCGTTACGACATCGCGCTGACTGAGGCGGCGCTTGATCTGGGGGCGACCCATGCGCAGGCGTTCCGCAAGGTTCTGTTGCCATTCATGAAACCGGCAATTGCGTCGGCGGCGGTTCTTGCCTTCCTTGCTAGTTTTGAGAACTACAACACCACTACTTTCACCTTCGGCGAATATCCGACCCTGACAATCGAACTGGCGCAAAAGGTGCGCTACGGTATCACTCCGGCGATCTCTGCTCTGGCATTTATCATCGTTGTGCTGACGGTTTTTGCGGCGCTGTTCAACGAGGCAACAATCCGTCGGCGTGAGTTGGTCGCGGCGGCCCGCAAGGACGCGACAGTGGAAGAGCTGGAAAGTGGCCGACTTCGGCTGCCGGGGTTCCTCAGTTCGAACTGGGCGGCTCTTGGGCTGGTTGGGGTTGCCTGCTTCACCATTGTGATTGTCGGCACGGCGACTGTTTACAGCCCAGCTCAATGTATCGCCGAAGTGAAGGAGCAGAAACGTCTGGAAACCGAGCTGCGTATTCAGGAATTGCGTCAGCGCCGTGCCGAAGACGCTGCTCGCCGAGCAGCTGAAGAAGCCGAAAACGGGAGCTCTGATGCTGGAGGCGCAACATCTGAGCCATCTGGCAGCGGTGGTAATAGCTCTGGGTTTGGCGGGGTATTTGACCCCAATGCTTTGGGTGGCGGAGACAGCGCTGCCCCTGAAGGCGAAGACGAAAGCTCGGCACCGGCAAGCGGCGGAAACTCCGCCTTCGGTGGCGCGTTCGATCCCAATGCGCTCTCGGGTGAAAGCACGTCTGACGGCAACTGAGCAACTCTGCGTGTAATACTACAAAGCCCTGCCCAAGGTTCTCTCTTGGGCAGGGCTTATTTCATGCCAGACCAGTCCAGGCTGGTGACAGATCAATCTGGTTCCTCGAACCCGTGAGAGGGGTAGGCCGCGATTTGCCCGATTCCGCAGGCCGGTTGTCATGCGGTCCGCAGGTCAGCTGAGATGCGCCCGGGCTGCAACTGTTGGCCGGACCGGCGCCTGAACGGATCCAAATCGACGTAGTTTGTGCCACCCCGTCAACCGCCCTGTCAGGATCCGCCACAGCGAGCGATAGACATTGATGATCAGCAATTGGCGATAAATGAAGCGGTTCAACAACAACAGCAGCACCATGGCACGCGGGGTCGATGGCTCGGACCGTACGGCATAATCAGCCATGATCATTTCCAGCAGCGGTAGCGCAAGGAAAATGGCGAGCACGGCATAATCACGAACGGTGAAGGCGTCAAAGGTGGTGCCGTCAAAGCTGGACACGAACCGCACCAACATGAGCACCAGCAACAGGTCGATGATCGGGCCAAGAAGCGGCATGATCACTCCGAAGACAACCAGATCCGTAAGCCCGACCAAGCCGACAGCATGGCCCTGACGGATGGTGCCGCGATGTTTCCATGCGGATTGCAGGATCCCGATCGACCAGCGCATCCGCTGTTTCATCAGCGTTCCGACGGATGCGGGCGCCTCGGTGTAGGCATATGCACGCTCCGCGGCACGGACCTCATACCCCTTTTCGAGGAGTGAGATGGTCAGATCGGTGTCTTCTGCCAGCGTCTGGCTGCTGTAGTAGCCACATTTGCGCACAGCGTCGGTTCGCCAGGCGCCAAATGCACCGGGTACAACCATGATCGCATTGATCGTTTCATAGGCGCGGCGGTCGATGTTCTGGGCGACCGTATACTCAAGCTTTTCCAGCTTTGTCAGAAGGTTGTTAGAGTTGCCGACCATGATTTTGCCAGCCACTGCACCAACGTTGGGGTTGCGCAAGGGCTGCATCAGACGGCGGATAGCATCCGGCGCGACGATGGTATCGGCATCAATCGCAACGACAAAGTCGGTGGTGACATGCGAGAAGGCGAGATTGGATGCTTTCCACTTGCCGCCATTGGGCTGACGCAGGATCTGTACCTTCGGGTTGCCTTTGTAAGTCTTTGTCACCAGCTCATAGGTGGAGTCCGTCGACCCGTCATCCACCACCAGCACTGATAGGTTGGGGTAGTCTGACTCCAGCACGCTGTAGATCGTCTTCAGGATGCTATTCTCTTCGTTATAGGCTGGGATCACCACCGTCACCGGGGCGGAAAAATCACCTGTCCGGTGGCGTAGATCCATGCGGTCCGCACGGCGGGACCGGATCGCCATTATGAACAGGACAAGAGCGCGGATGACCCCGAGAAGCACTGCAAATGGAACCACAAATGCCACCCACGTGGCGCTGTTGCCCACACCTGTAAAGGCCAGCGCTTCGAAGGGTTCAAGGCTGGCGACCTGCCGCGTCTCGTAGGGGCTTCCAAACCCGGCCATTGCCTGTTCTAGCGTCAGAAACTGATAGCCGCGCGCTTTCAGCTCGGGCAGCAACAGGCGTAGGGCGCTGATGGTACTGCTGCGCGGACCTCCGCCATCGTGCATGAGCAGCACCTGACCGCTGCCGTCCAAGGCTCCCAGAGTGTAGTCTACCAGTTGCTTCGGGCTCAGGCTGCGCCAATCCGGTGGCACGATATCGGCACCCAGGAGGTGATAACGTTGATCGATAATGGTCTTCAGCCGCCTCGCCAGATCGCCCTCCAGCGGTCCGGGACCACGCATATAGGGCGCGCGGAAAACAACTGGTGTGCGGCCGGTCAGCCAGGAAAAGATCCTTGACTGCAAAGCCAGTTCAACCTGCACCCGCGCAGGGGAGGCGCGATTGAGCTGCGGGTGAGAGAAGGTGTGCAGCCCGAAGTCGAATTCGGCTTCGGCGAGTGCGTTGACGACGTTCTTTTGCTCAAACATCTGATTGCCGACCATGAAGAACGTCGCAGGGACGTTGGCGGCATTCAGGATATCGAGGATCTCCTGCGTGTGGTCCTGCGACGGCCCGTCATCAAAGGTCAGGAGAATGGATTTGTCTGGCAAGACCCCGTAGCGGTCAGCGATGACCGGCAAGGGCAGCGGATCGGTGATCGCATCGGTGACCATGAGCGTTTCGGAATCGCGGGTCACGTGGCGACGGCCGACGACTTCGGTTTCGCTGAACCGCAGAAATGGGCCGGTGCCACGATACGAGACAAAGCTGTTCAGATCGATATCACGCAATGTGGCAAAGGCTTCGTCCGACAGGATATCTTCCTGGGCGAGCAGAGGCCAAATGGAGGGATCCTCTTGCCCCAGCCCCCAGATCGCAACACCGTCGATGCCAGCTTCTGCGACACTCAGCAACTGGCTGTAGTGGCTTACGGCATCCAGATACCAGATCATGTTTCGCTCGCCACCAGCGTCCATATAGGAGATCAGCCCGTGACCTTTTTCGGGTGCATAGCCCGCGAAGGCGCCATATTGGTCGGCCTGGGACATTGCATCTGCATAACTGATAAACTCCGGTGCACTCGTGCCAGTGGTCCAGTGCACACCACCAGCCGCGAGACCAATCACCAGTTTATCCTGAGGGATAGTGGTGCGCGCACGTTCGAGAACGGACTGGAACCAATCAAGCGGAGCTGGCGATTCTTCGTAGATCCCGAGACGGTAGCTGTTCTGAATGGCGGGCAGGATCACCCGCTCGGGCAATGCGCTGCCATAGCCAAGGGTTTCGATCTGGTCTGGCGCGATAACTGCACAGGTTTCCAAGTTTGCTGCCGCGAAGTCCCCTTTCACACCATCGAGATGGATTAGAGCCTTTTGCAGGTTTTGCACCTCAAGCCGGCGCATATCAAAACACAGACCGGACCATCCCTGCCGCGCCGCAAGCGCTGCGGTATTAGACCAGTGACCAGACGCCTCGCTGCTGAGCGCGCTGGCCTGCACATGGATCAGCGGCTGGATTGGACTATCGCCAAAAGGGTTGGTCCGCACGACATAGGGCGTACTAAAATCCTGATTGCCGGACTGCAACCAGTCGACACCTTTGTCGCTGATGATCAGCCATTCGGGGACAAACACATTGATCGTGTTGCAGGTCCGTTGAACGGAGTTGGAAACGTCTTCGAGGTCCGCCGTTACAAAAGCGTATACTTTCGAGGGGTTATTGCTCGCACTGCGGGGCGTGCCTGTTTGGGTTTCGCAGGAACTGCCGCCCGCAATATCCGCGCTGGCGTAATCGCGGTCGAGCTGATCATTGCCCCCATCGCCTTCCAGATTGTCACTCTGCGGCAGGAAACGGCGCCAATCTTGGCTGATGTTATCCGCAGGCGCGCTGTTCTGAAACAATGGTCGCGCCAATTTGAACTCGGTGATCACATTCTGTGTCACGGCAATGATCATCGCCGCCGCCAGGGCGAGCGCAATCACAAACAACAGGACCGCCAGAAACGGCCGGGTTGCGTTGCCAGCTTTGAAGATCTGCTTCTCGGCGTCGGTCGAGAGAGCCATCTCGGCCGGCAGAATCTCAGTCGGAAATGTTTTGTGACGACGCGTTGAAGCAGCAGGAGCCTTTGCTCTACTTTTCTTTGGCCCTGGCGTCGGCCGATTATCAGTCGTCGTGTACATCACTTGCCAACCCGTTCAAATAACGTGTTACTTTTTCATTTACTCGTTTGGGGGGCAGGCGATTTTCGCCAGTCGTGCTTTCGCGCGAACCATTTCGATTCCGCGTCCGCTAATTAAGTTTTTAACAAAGTCCTAACGATAATTCAAGATGGGCATCGCGGCTCGTTCAAGTTATGGTAAACAGCGCCGAAACCAGAAAGTTGGACAGGGTAATGCGGTGGAAACGTCGTGAGTTTCTGGGGTTGGCCTCAGGTGGCCTGATAGGTGCAGCATGGCCGGCTGAAGCGCAGACAGATCACGCAGAGGGAATTCGCGCGTTTTCCATACTGCTGACAGGTGTGCATCCATCCCTGCCTGAGAACGCACTTGGCTCGCTGATCTTTGCGTTCCTGTCGCAAGGCGTTGCTTTGGCGGTTGAAGTTGAGTTCGATGACTTCGCCAGACACAGCCCGGATGCCGTTCATCCGGTCTTGTCGATGCTGAGTGACACGGCATCCAAAAACCGGACATTCGTCGAGATTGTCCCTGCCACGCGCGATCTCATGCAGAAGACGGGATATTTCAAGGCACGAGCACTCTGGAGCCTGCGATCACAGATTGATCGGCTTTTGCCGGGGTCGATGGCGGCGGCGGCCCAGCCTGCGCATTTTTCGACCGTGTCCACAAATGGCGTGGAGGGCGACCTGAGGCAGGATGGCTTGCGGACCGGAGGGTGCACGACCGTGATATACGATGCGGTTGCTGATGCCGAACGCGAGGCGCTGCTTGGGCCGGCCGCAGTTCTGATGTTACCGCTTAAGGCGCGTCTTGATCTGAGATCAGCCCAGCAGAAGATGACATCCGGGCTTTTCTCCCAATTGGGGGACGGGACGGTGCTGGCCATTGATGTGGCGGAACTGCCGATTGATCCGGCACGCGCTTATGAGGTCGGTCAACGTATCGCCGCGAGTGTCAATCGCGCGCGCCTTTCAGGGTATCTTCTGTCGGTCCTGCCGCGAGAACTCTACAAACGGTGTTGTGCTTTCCTGCCAAACCACTCCCGGCACTATGTCATTCTGCCCGAGTTCCCTGAGAGTGGGGAAGGCTATGACGCGTTACTGGGCCAGGCGCGGGCACGTCTCGGCGTTGACTGTGTGACTCTGGTGCGCGGCGGGGAGCGTCGCGCGGATGGCGCTTTGTTGTTGGAGACCCGTGACGGGGAGCAGCGCCGTCTGGGAGCGCCGGGCCTGGGGCCTGACGGCGAACCGGTGGAAGGCCCGCTCTTCCTTGCCGATGAGGTTGCGCCGCAGCGGGGAGACGTGCGGCATCCGGATGCTGTCTTCGTTCATGAGGTTGACGCTGTTGGCAAGCTCGCCGCCAAGATTCCGGCCGCGAATGGGATCTGCCTTAATTATCCTACAGGAATTGTTGACCCGGCGCATGAGTTGCTGCTGGAGGCGCGAGAGGCACTGCGCAGTACTGATTTGGCGCCGGAGTCGCCTGTGTTTGATGAGGCCATGATGGCCGACGCCCAACTGGCCTACAGCTATCTGGAACAGGCAGAGATGAGCGCCACCGGGTTGGCGCTGACCGTCAGGAAGCAGATTAACGGTAAGTCTTTCAACAACTATGAAATCACGATGTGGGATGTCGGCAGCCTGATACTGGGGCTGCTCGCCGCAATTGATCTGGATCTGGCGCCCGCTGACAAGATCTATCGCCGCATCAAGAAGATCATGGCGTCCCTGCCGGTGATTACTGACGGGGACATGGCCTATCCGCCCACGCTGATCAATGTGCGGGATGCGTCTATCGAACGCCGCGGCTTTGATGCCTGTGATTTTGCACGCCTGAGCAGTGCCGTGACCCGGGCCGCGAAACATGCGGCGCTTGCGGAGGCGTCGTCTCAGCTAATGAAGAAATGGGAAATTGCGGGCCTTATGCAGGGTGGTGTGCTGAAGAATATTCTGAAGACACGCATCCAGTCGTCGTATCTGTCGCACTGCGCCCACTATCAGACGCGTATTCTGCCGTTGCTGGGTCAGCCTGATACGCGATCTCCTTATCGGGAGGCCTTCGTCGGGGATACCGTCGCCGACAGAACGGTCAGTCTACTCTATACGGTGGATCAGATTGGTATTCTGCCCACCGAACCGCTGCTGCTGGAATATGTCGAGTTGGGACCCTCGGCGGAATGCGCGGTCCTCACCGATATCTTCCTTGGGGCGATGAAGCATCACTATGATCAGACCGGGCAATTGCTGGCGCCATCAGAGACCCCAATCGATACAGCGCCCTGGTTTGTCTATCAGGGGTTCGATCTTGGCCATGAAACGCGATGGAATGTCAGTTATCGAAAGGGGCGCGATGTGCTCTTTGAGCCTGTGGCGACCAGCCCCTACGGGATCTTTTCAACCAAAGCGGCTTATCTGTGGTATGCGGTGCGGCCATGCGCGTTCAGCCTGAAGATGCTGGAAACCGCACAGAGCCGCGCCCGAATTGATGGTTTTGGCATGAGCAGTGGCCTGTTCCTTGACGGCTATGGGCAAATGGCAAACCATGCTGACCTTAACACCAATGGGATCGTCCTGCAGGCGCTTGCGCATCTGAAGCGCCGCGCCCGCTAGGGTTAGCGAATTGGATCGCGACCAAGTTAACTCACCGGGCCGAAGACCTGACAGCCGCTGGCCGAGATTTCGCCCTGTGCAACCGGATAGCCGCGCCGTGGGTTGAGGCGGATGGGCTGCATCCCCGTCAATCGGTTCATGCAGCGTTCGGTGTCGCGGACAGAGTTTCGCTTGCCCCCGATGTAAATGTCGAGCCAGGGGCGGCCATTCTTGCCGGTATGGCAGGGACCATTTTGTGGCTGGTGCCCGTCGCCACATACATCTTCTACGATTGCGTATTTGCGCAGGCGCTCGATGTAAAACCGTGTGCCTGCCGGGAAGTCCAACGTCTGGCGCCCGCGCCGAATGGCATGTCCCACCGCGATGGTAATTGGGTCATTATAAGTGCCGGTTCCGCCGGCCTGGCGCCGCAGGACCGGGCGCGCAATGGCGGCACTGCCGGGGGGAGTGTTATCCCAATAGCTGTAGCCGGTAAGATACCCTTCGAATCTCACCTCGGTGCCACGTTTGACGAATTCGTCCAGCTGACTCTTGATATTGTTGTTGATGCTTTGCGCCGGGAGCATTCCGGCAGAAACGCTCATCATGGTCAGTGCAGCGGCAGCCACTGCAGTTTTTCGAATAATAGAGTTCCAGATCGTCGACATGACGTGTTCCTTGTCGAGGGCAGCCTCGTGCTATCGCGGCTGACAGGGAGATCAGCACGCTGGTTTTGGGACAGCTCACCCGGCGCACCGACTGCATGTCGATGCGTTCCAGGCGGCCGGGTTCGGTATTGCCCTGTCGGCAGTTATTGGTGTCGTGTGGTGGCCCGAGAACTGGCGTTCCCAGCAGGGGTGCAAAACGATGACGCGTCCATTTCGTTGGTCCCGTTCCGCAGCGCCTCACGACTGAAGCAAAGCGGATACACCAGATACGGTGTCGTACTCAAAGTGGGCCCACCGGTTTTGGCGGGAACCTTCCAATGGATAAGCGGATTTCAGGCAGTATCGATTTTGGCGGCCACTTGATTTTTTTATGAGTTTGGAGTCGCGGCGCGGCACCATCGTCGTTTCCAGCGCGGCCTGAGGCAGAGCGCCAACGTCGGCTCGGCTAGATGCGATAGATCGCTCAAGCTGCGCTTCAACGAAAACACGCTGTCTCTGCACGCGCTGAATGTGGGGAGGACCCGGGAAAGTTGGACGCTTGCCTGTATGATCTGCCCTGCGAGCTGTCGGTTGAAAAACCGTAGCCTTGACCCGCATTTTTCACTTTGGTCCAAACAGACTGGATCGACCCCATACCGCTTGGCACCAGCCGGCACGATGCCCGGCCTTGTCCTGGTCGGCGGGCGGTCGTGTTGCACTTGATTTGTCATTCAACCCTCCTGTTCCGGGTGCTGCTGCGGTGCCGCGCCCCGCTTAGCTCGCGGGATTGCGGTCCTTGGCAATGAGAATGACGGCTGAAAATTAAAATCAGCCTTAACCAGAGTGATTCGCGCATCGCAATCTGTAGACAATTTGATTCAACGGCGGTTAACCGCTGACAGTCTCAAGCAGCTGTCGGCGTTGTTGCTGCAATGGCAACGAATCGGAGTTCGAATGCTCAGGATCGATTCGGTCTCGAGGGACGTTGTGCTCGACCGGTGGGCTATCGGCGGACAATCTGTGGGAGAAGCTCTGCAATCGAGAAAGATCCCTGCATACGGAGGGGGTAGCGGCCGAGAATGGCGGCTTCAGATATGCTGTTAAGCATATAATCTTGCGATGTTCTGGAAACTGGTGCTGCTGGAGAGAATTGAACTCTCGACCTCTCCCTTACCAAGGGAGTGCTCTACCTCTGAGCTACAGCAGCGCCGGTGAGGGGGCTTTTAGGCATAAACGAAGTGGGGTGCAAGAGCATTCTGGACGGTTTTTTCACACTCCGGTACAGAAGATCTATGGCAGAGAAGAAAACAGTAAAAAGCGGCGGGTCAGCGCCCACACGCGAAGATCGGTTGAAGGCCGCATTGAAGGCGAATATGGGCCGTCGGAAGGCTCAGGCCAAGGCGCGTGCGGTGAAAGACGACAGTATCGAACGCAGGGCCGACGACCTCTCAACAGGCAGTTCCAAGGAGTAAGGGCAGATGGATTCGATTTTGGTGACTGGGAATGGCCCGCTCAAGGGGCAGATTCCCATCGCGGGTGCAAAAAACGCCTGTCTCACGCTGATGCCGGCAACCATGCTGAGCGAGGAGCCGCTGACGCTGACAAATGCGCCGCGGCTTTCGGATATTCGCACCATGACGACTTTGTTGCAGTCGCTGGGAGCCGAGGTGTCGACGCTGCAGGATGGCCAAGTGCTGGCGATGTCCAGCCATGACATCAACAATCATACCGCAGACTACGATATCGTGCGTAAAATGCGGGCGTCGATTCTGGTTCTGGGGCCAATGTTGGCACGCGATGGTCATGCGGTTGTCTCGCTGCCTGGTGGCTGTGCCATTGGGGCGCGTCCGGTAGATCTGCACCTGAAAGCGCTGGAAGCGCTAGGGGCAGAGCTGGAACTGAAAGACGGTTACGTCCATGCCAAGGCGCCGATGGGCGGCTTGAAAGGTGGCACTATCGATTTCCCCTTGGTTTCAGTCGGCGCGACCGAAAATGCCCTGATGGCCGCGACTTTGGCCAAAGGCACCACCGTGATCAACAACGCGGCGCGGGAGCCTGAAATCGTCGACCTGGCGCAGTGCTTGCGCAAGATGGGTGCTCAGATCGAAGGTGAAGGCACCTCGACGATCACAATTCAGGGCGTGGATCGTCTGCACGGCGCCACCCATCCGGTTGTTACCGACCGGATTGAGCTGGGCACCTATATGCTGGCGCCAGCGATCTGCGGTGGTGAGGTTGAGCTGCTCGGCGGAAAACGGTCCTTGATCGAGGCGTTCTGTGATAAGTTGGAGGCCGTCGGCGTCGAGATCACCGAGAATGAGAACAGCCTGACCGTGCGCCGCGGCAGTAACCGCGTTCAGGCCGTGGATGTCGTGACCGAACCGTTCCCCGGTTTTCCGACCGATCTTCAGGCGCAGATGATGGCCCTGATGTGTACGGCCGAGGGAACCAGCGTTCTGGAAGAGAAGATCTTTGAGAACCGGTTTATGCATGCGCCTGAGCTGATGCGCATGGGCGCGAAGATCGACGTGCATGGTGGCCATGCTACCGTGACCGGCGTCGAAAAACTGAAAGGCGCGCCGGTGATGGCCACCGATCTGCGTGCCTCGGTTTCCTTGATCCTTGCCGGCCTCGCGGCAGAGGGTGAAACCAAGGTTAGTCGGGTCTATCATCTGGACCGCGGCTACGAGCATGTGGTGCGGAAGTTGTCGTCGGTCGGTGCCAAGATCGAACGGATCCAGGAGCAGTGATGTCAGATGCCAGTTTCGACGATGGGCGCGAAGCGCCGCTGAATCTTGGTGCCCTGGGTCCCGACGATCTGCAGGTCATCGCCTCGCTCGCACAGGATGCGGTGTTTCCGGTGACGGAAATCAGCTGGCGCCCGACCGAACGGCGTTTTGCCCTGCTGCTGAACCGGTTCCGCTGGGAGGACAAGGACGCCGCTGAAAGGCGCGGGCGCCCTTATGAACGGGTGCAGAGTGTACTGGTGGTCGATCAGGTGCTGTCTGTGGCGTCGCAAGGGGTGGATCGCAAAGAGCGCGATCTTATCCTGTCTCTCCTATCGCTGAGTTTTGAGCCTGGTACCGACGGTGACGGGCATATTGTCCTGACGCTTGCCGGTGATGGGGCCATCCGTCTGGCTGTCGAGGCGATCGAGGTGACCTTGCGCGATGTGACGCGTCCCTATCAGGCACCATCGGGTCGGGCACCGCAGCACGAGACATGATGTTGCGCCGACTGGTCAAGGCTGATCTTGCGGATCTTCGTGCCCTGTGGCGCGAGGGGCTGAGAGAGTTTCCTGCGTCATTTCTGATGACCGTGGAAGAAGCCGACAGCATTCCGGATGCGGCTCTGATCAGCGGCTTCGAGAGCGGCGCCTATTGGGGCGCGTTTGCCGAGGAACGGTTGGTGGGTTTTGCCGTGCTACGGCAGGGGGGATTGTCACGCATTTCCCATACCGCCGATCTGGGGCCTTTCTATATCTCACGTGCCTATCAAGGTCAGGGGATGGCCCGAGCCCTATTGACGCAAGTTCTGGGTCACGCGCGCGAGATTGGATTGACCCAGGTCGAGCTTTGCGTGGATCAGGAAAACAAGAAAGCGCAAAGGCTCTATCAGCAGGCCGGTTTTCGCCCATTCGGTCTTCGCCCCCGTTCGGTGATGTTGGGAAGTGAGCCCCGACATGATGTGCTGATGCTATGTCCGCTGGATGATACTCTGCCGCCGGACATGATATCGCAACTGGCGCGGCGGGTGCTGCGCTGACATCAACGCGAGCAATCATCTTGAGACTGAGGGCTGGGGGCTATATTGCAGGCGCAAAGGAGAGCCATGATGCCCGTTTTTCTAAACGCGTCCGACGCTGATTTCGAAAAGGCCTTTACCGCGCTTCTGGGCGCGAAACGTGAAGACAGTCCCGATGTGGATGCTGTGGTTGCCGATATTATCGCAGATGTCCGCGCCCGTGGCGATGCCGCGCTGATTGAGCTGACCGCAAAATTCGACCGGTTGCAGCTGACAGCCGATCAGCTGCGAATCTCTGACGCCGAAATTGACGCGGCTGTGCAGGCGGTCTCTGGCGAGGAACGTGCAGCGCTTGAGCTGGCGGTTGATCGAATTCGCGCCTATCACGCACGGCAGATGCCTGCGGATGATGCGTGGCAGGATGATACTGGCGCGTCATTGGGGTGGCGCTGGTCGGCGGTATCGGCCGCAGGTCTTTATGTGCCGGGGGGGCTGGCGAGTTATCCGTCCTCTGTGCTGATGAATGCGGTTCCGGCGAAGGTTGCCGGTGTTGAACGGCTCGCGGTTGTGGTTCCGACGCCGGATGGGCAGATCAACCCGTTGGTTCTGCTGGCGGCGCGGTTGGCGGGCGTCGATGAAATCTACCGTATCGGTGGTGCGCAGGCGATTGCGGCGCTTGCTTATGGAACCGAGAGCATCGCACCTGTCGACAAAATCACCGGCCCCGGAAACGCATTTGTTGCTGCGGCAAAACGGCGTGTTTTCGGGAAGGTAGGCATCGACATGATTGCAGGGCCGTCCGAGATCCTGGTGATTGCGGACAAGGACAACGACCCAGACTGGATCGCGCTGGATCTGCTGAGTCAGGCTGAGCATGACGAAAGTGCGCAGTCGATCCTGATCACCGATGACGAAGGATTTGGGCGGGCCGTGGCGGAAGCGGTCGAGCAACGATTGAAGACGTTGGAGCGTGCCGCCATCGCTGGCCCCAGCTGGCGCGACTATGGTGCCGTGATTACCGTGCCGGATCTTGCAGAGGCAGCGCGGCTTTCGAACCGCATCGCGCCCGAGCATCTTGAACTCTGTGTTGCTGATCCGCGCGCGCTCAGCGAAAAGACCATTCATGCCGGGGCGATCTTCCTTGGCCAATATACGCCCGAAGCCATCGGTGATTATATCGGCGGACCGAACCACGTGTTGCCAACGGCGCGATCTGCACGGTTCTCATCTGGCCTGTCAGTCATGGATTTCCTGAAGCGCACGACGCTGAGTGAGATCACGCCTGAGGCGCTGCGGGCTATCGGACCTGCGGCCGAGACACTTGCGAAAAGCGAAAGCCTGCAGGCCCATGGTCTGTCTATCCGCGCCCGGCTGGATCGGTTGAATCGGTAATGCAACGGAGCAGGCCGTGACGAATTGCGGGGCGGCCTTCAGATGCGAGACTGTCCCAAGAGACACATCCTTGCGGCACATCGTGCCCCGCGGATTGCCGTTGCAGCGGCCATCGGCTAGTCAGTTATCTGTATGACCCGCGCACAGAGATCTGACCCATGAGCCGCATCAGCCAAATTGACCTTGATGACAGTAACTTGCCGCCGCCGACGCCCGAGATTGAGCAGGAGCGCCGGGTCGCCATTTTCGACCTGATCGAGGACAACAGCTTTGCCCTACCAGCGCGCGGCGAGCGCGAGGTGCCAGAAGGTCCCTATCATCTAGGTCTTGCGATCCGGGATAAGCGGTTGGTGTTTGATGTGGCGTCCGAAGCCGGGGAGAAAGCGGCGGAATTCCATCTGTCACTGTCGCCGTTCCGTCAGGTCGTCAAAGATTACTATCAGATCTGCGAGAGCTATTTCACAGCTGTTAAGACCCTGCCGCCCAGTCAGATCGAGACGATCGACATGGCCCGCCGAGGTATCCATAACGAAGGCAGCCGCGTTCTTCAGGAACGTCTGGAAGGGAAGGCCGAGATTGATACGGATACGGCGCGCCGCCTCTTCACGCTGATTTGCGTTCTGCATTTTGGGGGCTGAAGCGTGAGCGAGTTGCCACAGTCGATTTTGTTCTGCTGTGACCACAACGCGGTCCGTTCCCCTATGGCCGAGGGGATCATGAAGCAATTTTATGGCTCTGGCACCTATGTGCAGTCGGTCGGTGTCAAGAATGATATGGAAATCGACGGTTTCTGCATCGCGGTCTGCCAGGAGATCGGCGTTGAATTGTCGCGTCATCGCTCGCGGTCGTTTGACGAAATGGAGCAATGGGGCGACGACCTGTCGTCTTTTGATCTGGTCGTGGCTTTGTCGCCTGCCAGCCAGAGACGGGCCCTGGAACTCACCCGGTTTTTTCACCTCGATGTCGAATATTGGCCAATTATGGACCCAACTGGACTGGGGGAAACCCGGGATGCCAAGCTAGACAGCTACAGGCAAACCCGATCCCAGATCATCCAGCGCCTGACCGAGCGCTGGGGCAACCCGTTGGAGACAAAATGAACCGTACCGTCACCCGATATTTTGAAGCATTCAACGCCAAAGATACCGAAGCCATGCTGTCGTGTCTTTCCGATGACGTGGCCCACCACGTGAACGAAGGCAAAATCCGCACCGGTAAGGCGTTGTTTGCCGAGTTTTGCGCCCATATGAGCCGCTGCTACGACGAAAACCTCACTGATATGGTGATTTTCGATAATGAAGACGGTACCCGGGCGGCTGCCGAATACATCGTGAACGGCGTCTACCTCGAAACCGATGCAGGTCTGCCCGAAGCGCATCGGCAAAGCTACCGCCTTCCCGCCGGGTCGTTCTTCGATCTGAAGGACGGCAAGATCATCCGCGTGACGACATATTACAACCTGGCGGATTGGACGGCGCAGGTCTCTGGCTGATGGACCTGCAATTGGAGGTTTTGCGTGGCGCGGCCTTGGCTGAAGCGATTGATGACATCGCCCGCCTTCGCATAGCTGTCTTTCGCGATTGGCCTTATCTCTATGATGGCGATTTGGCCTACGAACGCAGTTATCTGCAAAGTTATCTGGACAGCGACCGGTCTATCGCAATTGGGGCATGGGATGGCGAGGCGCTTGTTGGTGCTTCGACCGGCGCACCTCTCGCGGATCACGCCGAGGATTTTGCCGCTGCGTTCGACGGAACCGGCTTGGCGCTGACGGATGTTTTCTACTGCGCCGAATCCGTGCTGTTGCCACAGTATCGCGGGCGCGGGCTTGGGCACAGTTTCTTTGATATGCGGGAGGCCCATGCCCGAAATCTCGGCTTTTGCGTATCCGCGTTTTGCAGCGTTCAACGTCCGGGCGACCATCCCGCTAGGCCCGAGGTGTACAATGATCTACACAGTTTCTGGCACAAACGGGGATACTCCCCCATGCCGGGTGTGGTGGCTCGTTTTTCGTGGCGTGACGTGGGAGATGTGGAGGAAACCCGAAAACCGCTTCAATTCTGGTCACGCAGCTTGACCTGAGCGGTCTCGTGCAGCTCAGCTCTTCTCAGCCGTTCGACGTCAAACGACAGGAAAATCTTATGAAAATCGCCACTGCTGCCTATCGGCTCGATTGGTTTGATGACTGGTCCGAATATGATGCCAAAATCACCCATTGGGTAGAAGAAGCGGCTGAACAGGGAGCAGAGCTGCTGGTGTTTCCCGAATATGGCGCGATGGAGCTGTCCACGCTCGATGGTGCCGAGGTTGCCGGAAATCTGGAACAATCCCTACATGCGGTTTCCAGCCGGATGCCTGAAGTCGATGCCTTGCACCTGCGTCTCGCCGCGCAATTCGGAGTGCATATTCTTGGGGCATCGGCGCCCGTATTTGATGGCCGGGATCGTCCGGTTAATCGTGCGACCCTATATGCCCCGAACGGCAGGAAGGGCGTTCAAGACAAGCAGATCATGACCATGTTTGAGCGTGATCCATGGGAGGTGGTCGGTGGCGGCCCACTCAAAGTGTTTGACACCGAACTGGGCAAGATCGGCATCCTCATCTGCTACGATAGTGAATTTCCGCTTTTGGGACGGGCGCTTGCAGATGTGGATCTATTGTTGGTGCCGTCCTGCACGGAGGCACTGGCGGGCTATTGGCGGGTCCGCATCGGCGCCATGGCCCGCGCGCTCGAAAATCAGTGCGTCTCGGTGATGTCGTCTATCGTAGGCCCTGCGGAATGGTCAGAGGCCGTGGATCAGAATACCGGAACGGGTGGCATATTTGGACCGCCTGATACCGGCTTCCCCGCGACTGGTGTCTTGGCCGAGGGGATATTGAACAAGCCGGGCTGGACCTATGCCGACATTGATCTTGAGGCGATTGCCCATGTGCGCCGCAATGGCGTTGTACGCAACCGCACGCATTGGGACGAAAGGGCAGAACCTGAGAAATCGGTCACAATATGTCAGCTGCGGTGATTGCGCCCTTGAAAATCTGGGAAAAAGCGCTCATTTAAGCGCACGTCCCGCAGACTCGCGGGATACCGCAATTATGGAGATAACATGGCCAAGGAAGATACGCTCGAATTTCCCGGTGTCGTGAAGGAACTCCTGCCCAATGCGACGTTTCGGGTCGAGCTGGAAAACGGCCATGAGATCATCGCACATACGGCAGGCAAGATGCGCAAGAACCGCATCCGTGTTCTGGCTGGCGACAAGGTACAGGTTGAAATGACCCCATACGACCTGACCAAGGGACGGATCAACTACCGCTTCAAGTAAGCGTGGCGATCCCTCATATGAACAAAGCCCGGCCTTCGAGCCGGGCTTTTGTTTTGGGTGCAGCTCGCAGCGTGCTGGGTTGGGCTTTCCCCGGTCCGGCAGAGCCAGTAAGACAAGTCTGAAATGCCTGGCGGCTTTCGCCCGCGGGTGACAAACACGAACAAGAGGTCCGGACATGGCATTCATTCTGGGATCAGGCAGCCCGCGTCGATTGGAACTGCTGGCTCAGCTGGGAATCACCCCGGATGCGGTCTGCCCACCCGATATTGACGAGACTCCCAAGAAGGGAGAATTGCCGCGTCTTTATTGCGCGCGTATTGCCCGGCAGAAAGCCGAGGCGATCGTTGCCAATCCAGAGGATGTGGTTCTCTGTGCGGACACCACAGTAGCGTTGGGGCGCAGGATCATGGGAAAACCGTCCGACACCGGGGAAGCTGCGGAATTTCTTCTGGCGCTTTCTGGACGCCGTCATCAGGTGATTACCTCGGTTGCGGTGCGCCGCGGCGATCGCATTTGGGCGCGTGATGTTGTCAGTGCCGTGAAGATGAAACGCCTCTCGGATGAGGATCTGAATGCCTATCTTGCGACCGGTGATTGGGAGGGCAAGGCGGGCGCCTATGCAATTCAAGGCCCAGCAGGAGCGTTGATCCCTTGGATCAACGGATCCTTCACTGGAATCGTCGGTCTGCCATTGGCCGAAACCGCCGCCCTGTTGCGCGGCGCAGGCTGGACACAGAGTAAGGAGACAGCAGCATGAAGGGACGGACAATTGTGCTCGACCATATCGATGGTCGCGAGGCCGCGGCGCTCATGGTGGATGGCCAGCTTGAGGATCTGCTGATTGACAGCGACGCACCGACACCGGGCACGATTTACCGGGCCCGAGCAGATCGCCCCGTCAAGGGGCAGGGCGGAATGTTCCTGACCACACCGGACGGGCCTGCTTTTTTGCGTCAGGTCAAGGGGTTGGCGCCCGGTCAGGAGTTGCTGGTGCAGCTGACAGGATACGCCGAAGCTGGCAAGGCCTTGCCAGTCTCCCAAAAGCTCCTGTTCAAGAGCCGCTACGCGATCGTCACGCCTGAGGCTCCTGGCCTTAATATTTCCCGCTCGATCCGCGACGAGGATGAGCGGGACCGCCTTTTGGAAATCGCCCACGATGCAATGGGGGATCACGGCTATGGCCTGATCCTGCGTTCCGCCTGTCATGGCGCTGACGGGGAGGAGATTGAAGAAGATGTCCTCGCCATGGTGGCGCTGGCCTCCCAGGTCATGGAGGATTCCGGTAGCGGACCAGAAGTATTGGCGGAGGGGGACACCCCGCATCTTCTTGCATGGCGTGACTGGACCGATCCGGCAGATATCGAGCGCGATCCCGGTGGATTTGAACGTCTTGGCGTATTGGATGCACTGGAAACGGTTCAGGGCATTCGCGAACCTCTCAGCGGGGGTGCCTTTCTTTTTATCGAACAGACCCGCGCGCTAATCGCTGTCGACGTAAACACTGGCAGCGACACATCGCTTGCAGCTGGCGTGAAAGCCAATATGGCCTGCGCAAAATCCCTGGCCCGGGCGCTGCGGTTGCGCGGTCTCGGCGGGCAGATCGTTATTGATCCGGCTCCTATGCCCAAGAAAGATCGTCGCGCTTTTGAAACCGCGTTGCGGGCCAGTTTTCGCAATGACAGCGAAGACACCGTTCTGGTTGGCTGGACCACGCTTGGCCACTTTGAACTGCAACGTAAGCGAGGCCGTATTCCGCTGGCGGAGGTGCTTGCATGAGCTGCCCGATCTGTGACGGAGAAACCTCCAGCGATTATCGCCCCTTCTGTTCACGCCGCTGCGCGGATATTGACCTTGCGAAGTGGTTCAACGGCGCCTATGCGACCCCCAGCGCGGACCCGGAAGATATTGAAAACGCTTTGGAAGAAGTCGAAAAACACCGAGAAACCAAACATTAGCGATTTTCTTTGAAAAAGCCTCTGGACACGGTCACGCCCACGTCATAGAAGGCCCACACCCAAGGCGATAAGCCTTCCCGTGCCCGGGTAGCTCAGGGGTAGAGCAGTGGATTGAAAATCCTCGTGTCGGTGGTTCGATTCCGCCCCCGGGCACCATTTAAATATTTGAAAATTAAGCGCTTTTTAAGCATGTGGCTTGTCCTCTTTGTCAGGGTTTGACGGTCTATTTTGCGGGTTTGACACTTTTTGCTTGCTGAGCACGTCGCTCATACTCGTCTTCCCAAACCAGCATAGTTTTGCGGTTCTTGCGAGCAAGTGCTGCGTTCTTGGAGTAATGCAGGCCCATTACTTTCGAATCCTGAGCCAGTAGATCGGAGATTTCACGTTCGTCCTGCCCCGCCTCTCTAAGCCAAGTCGCCATCGTATGGCGAAGTCCTTTAGGGGTAAGGCCTCTGGCAATCTTTCCGGCCTTCTCAAGCTTCCTACGAAGTCGCTGCCACGCACTTGCGAAGCCATCGTAGGTCCAAGGAGTGCCTTTGGAGCTGGCAAGGATCGTTTCTGCTTCGTGCGCTGGAGCTTTCGACAATTCGGCCGCAAGCACACTGCTGATCGGTATAGCCGCTCCAACACTTGTTTTGTTCCGACCCTTCCAGATCACCCCCTGATCCACTTGGTCTTTCCGGAACTCCAACGCGTCAGTAGGATCTTGGCCCGTACAAAAAATCGTAGCAAGCGCGGCTCGCAGCTGCGGAGAAGCAGCCTCTAGAACCGCCTGAATCTCTTCAAATGTCCAAGTTCTATACGCCTCGGGCGTGTCTTTCGGGCGCGGTTTTTTGATTACACCTTCTGCGAAGTTCTTGGAAATTAGCCCTTTTGGGATGCAAAATTTGAACACTTGAATAAGAAAATTGCGCACTCGGTTGGCCTTATCCCAGCTATATTTTTTTGCTAGCTTGTCATGAATGGCAGCAAGCAGGGGTGTGTCGATAGTTGAAACGGGCGTGTCTCGTATCGGATGCAAAATTCTGGCACACATGCGGTATTCACGCTTTGTCGCCTTCGATCTTTCCAAGAAATGTTCCTCTTCGAAGTATGTAGAAATCAATCCACCAAGCGTTCCCGGCTTCGGCATTCTCTGCTTCAAAGCCTCAGACGCGGCTGATATTTTTGCGCATTCAGCCAGGAAGTCAGCGGAACCAAGGGGGGCTTTTTCTAAGTTTATTTTGATATTGGTTGTCCGGTGATAGCAGCGCATTTTGCCATGCCGATCTCGAAATATCTTGAAGCCCTTAACGCGAACGTGAGTCATTAAAGCCTTTCAACTATCTGACTTTGCAAAATCGAGGCAGAGCCGGACTTCAGGTCATCTAACCACTTATCCAAGTCTGATTTGTCGTAGCGGAGGCTTGAAGGCTGTAGCGCCACCGGTTGGACAGGGCACAAGACTTTGAAGTGCTTTATCGCCAAACCACAATAGTGTGCCGCCTCTGATGGATTCATCATGCGTTTTTCGATCACGCTTATGTTGAGATTAGTTGTTGGCATTCTTCGCTCCTTTACGCTCATCGTGCGCGTCAGAACGTGCCTTGACGGTGAACTGAGAGAGGTACTTCTCCCACGCGCCATGCGGAATTTTGGGGTTTCGTTTTCCAGGCGCCGTAAAGATGTGGTCCAACATGTCTTCACGGATTAAATAACGGATGCTCCTAACTGGAAGCCCAACACGTTCAGCGAGCTCCTTGGGTGTTTCGAGTGCTTTGGTCACAGTTCGCCTTCCTATTGTGTTTTTCTGCCTCGTCCTACAAAGTGCACAGAATGGAGCAAACCAAGCCATAGTGCACCAATGTGCACCACAAGTAACCAAAGGTGCACCATTGTCAACTGACTTATCAGGGATCGGTTTGCGGCTTAGGAAACTCCGCAAGGACAACGACCTTACGCAGCCAGTTATGGCAGCTGTCATCGACGTCTCTGATCGAACCTACAAGTATTACGAGCAAGAAAAACGAGAGCTGCCGGCCTTGGCTGCGGTCAAAATCTGTGAAGCCTTCGGAGTGAACTTAGAATGGCTGCTCATAGGTAGGGGGCAAGCTCAAAAAGGCGAGGATCCAGACTTGGAGCAGAGCGCTTGGCGAGCTGTACTCATGGAGAACGAGGCGCGGCAAGCCGATCTTCCTGTTGAGAGCTTGTGCAAAGTTATCGACTTTGTGGCACAGCAAACTGCGCAATCAGGTGAAGCTCCTTCTGAATTGGCAAAAAAGTACTTCGACACGCTACCAGTCTAAGGAATCAGAACATGGCGGACCATGGTCAAACTAAGAAACCAAGAGAGCTTGATGCCAGCGATCGGGCGATTTTTTTGTTCGCAAGGCAGGCGGGGATAATTGGCGGAATCTTTTTCTTTATTGGTGCGGTAGCGACAGTTGCGAGCTCTAACCAAGCAACATGGGATGCTGCTCGTTCAGTTTACCTGACGATGACACTCGCCGGCCCACTAGGGATTGTTGTCGGGCAAAGGCTGGTGAGGATATTGAGGAAGCATCGCCACATTGATGTGCATCTTCTTGACCGCATCACCTGACTGCTGAGGGCCGACAATTTTGCTCGCAAAATTGTATAGTGAGTACACAATTTCACAATTGCCAACGCCGCATCGCTCGCGATCAATTTACTCCCACCCTGGTTGGAATATTGGCCACTTCTCGGAACCCGGACGTTCGCGCGAAGTACAGCATCAAGTAAAGTGGGATCAGAGTCGGCTTGCGGCGGCGCGGCACGCAGATCTTGGCCTGGCAGCCTCTCGCACGGGCCACGGGATGACGGCTGGCAGCCCAATTCGGACATTCGCACGAGGCCTGCGACGCCCTCGCTGCAGACGCGAAGGATCCCGCCAGACTTCCCGAGAGCGGACCTTCAGGCTAGCTCAGCTGGCCAGGACGATGCTGCACCCCGCTCGAAGGTTAGAGATGCGCAGATAGCGACCTTTGCAAAGTCGGCGGATCTGGTGCCATGACGAGCGATCAATGCCGCAGCCGCACGAGGAAAAGCTGACCTTCGCCGCGAGTGCAGCCGCCAACCATCATCGAATGGAAGGGGGCGGGACAAAGTGAGCTTTCGCTGCCCGCGCTCCAATGGCCGCTTTGCAACAGCTGTTCGTCAGGCATTCGCAACTCGGGTAGAGACCTTCAACAGCTTTCGGAAACGGGAACACTCAAAATGGTCTACGACGGGACAGTTCGCGACATGACGCAGCATGTTGGCGAGATTGACCAATCGCTCGGCCTGCTCTTCTAGATCGCCTGCTTTGTCGACCAGCGCGTTGCGCGGAATCACTCGTGTCCCGGGTCGGCCCAATACCGACCCTATCTCGTCAAGTGTGAACCCTGCTGACTTGGCGAGACAGATCAGCGCCAGTTCCTCTAGAACTGCCGGCTCGTATTGGCGCCGTAGCCCGTTGCGGGCTACAGCCCCGATCAGCTTCTTTTTTTCGTAGTACCGCAGGCCGGACGCACTGACGCCGGACCGATCCGACACCTCGGCAATGTCCAGAAGTCTTTCCATTCAGACACCTATTGACTTAAACTTGACTTCAAGTTGTAGAGTGCCTGCTCCGCTTTTTCAATGGAGTTGCTCGGATGAATGAAGTTTCCATTTCCGGTAATAAAAACAATCCGTTGGTGGTCCTGTCTGGTCCAGGTCTTTCAATTGTTGTGGCATCGCTCGGCACGAGCATGGTTGCCGTGACACTGCCGGAACTGTCGGAATATTTTCAAGGTCAGGACCTTAGCCCGACACTGGTGGTATCGGTCTACATCCTGGCAACCACCGCGCTCATCATCCCGGTGGGACGGGCAGGCGATCTCTTCGGCAAGCGCACCGTGCTTTTCTGCAGCCTGTGCCTCTACATCCTAGGCGCATTCCTTGCCTTTGAAGCCCCAACATTGCCCATGCTGATAGTCGGCCGCTTCATTCAGGGCACAGGCGCTGCCGGAATGATGGCTATGCCCTTGGCAATGGTCCGCGATCTTGTGCCACCGGGGCAGATCGGAAGATGGATGGGAGCGATAGGAACGATGTCTGCCATCGGTACCGCCGCAGGCCCCGCAGTCGGTGGGGCTATCGTAGCCGCATTCGGCTGGCGCGCCGTTTACCTGATGCAGATACCGTTGGCCTTGGCCGCGCTGGCCCTCTGCCTGCTCTTTATTCAGAGCCAGAAACCTGAGACCCGGCGCCAAGGCATCGACTTGCCCGGTGCAGGCGCCCTTGTCCTTTTCCTTATGGCCGTGACCTTTCTAGTATCTCATATGGCCAATGGCCTTGATGGCGCCACCGTACTGCTGGCAGCTATTGCGTGTGGCGCTATCGTCGCTTTTCTCCTGATCGAGAAGCGGACCACCTCTCCAATCATCCCGCTCGATCTTCTGCGCTCGGGGCACTTGCAGGTCAGCCTCGCCATGAGTGGCATCGTCTCCCTCGTCATGATGGGTATACTGGTGGTGGGACCGTTCTTCCTGACCGGAGGGCTAGGGCTGACGACGGCCCAGATGGGTCTGACCATGTCAGTGGGCCCGATCTCATCGGCGCTCAGCGGCATTCCGGCCGGGCGACTGACAGAACGGATCGGAGCAGGTCGCGCGGTGCTTGTCGGCGCGTCGGCGATGGTCGTAGCAACGGCAATGATGGCTGGCCTCCCCTACGTATTCGGGCTTGGCGGATTCATCCTCGCCTTCATGCTGCTTGCTCCAGGCTACCAGGTTTTCCTGGCCGCACTGAATACGTCGGTGATGGAACGGGCTTCGGAGCAGAACCGGGGCGTCACCTCGGGTGTCCTCAGCCTGAGCCGCAACTTTGGTTTCGCCCTGGGCGCGGGTGCTGTCAGTGCCATCTTCTGGTCCTTTGTGCGGACCGACATCGGTACCGTTGAAGGTGGCCAACAGACGGCCCTTGCCATGGCCGGAACATTTGCGTTCTGCTGCGCCCTGACCCTTGTGGTGGCGGTTCTGGCAAGCCGCTTGCACCGAGACCGAAACAACATTCCTCAATATGAAAACGGACATTCGTAGAGGTCGCAGCATCGGTCACAACGGGCTCGTAGCGGCCTTGCGGCGCCCGCGGCACCGGGTTGCGGGGATGCCGCACCTCGTCATCGCTGCCAGATGACATCAGCCAGCCCTTTCGAGACATTCGTTCTGCACCTAAGTCGGATGAGGCCGCCAGCACGCTGGGCGGGAAGTGTACATTCGCTGCTGGCGCAAATTTCACTCCCCGACACACACAAAGCAGCCCTTCGATACAGCCTGAGCAAGACGATTAACTGAGCAGGAGTATTAAAGCTGCTATTGCGAGCCGCCAAATCCCGGCAATCAGCAGAAAAACAGGTTCTCAATGGGAGATAAAGACTGGCTTGGAAGCTGGTGGGCGGCTAAAAGCGGGATTTTCATTTACGCTCCTCTGATAACCGCTTCACCTCTGCAACTAGAGGGGCCGATTTAGCGTTGTCTCTCTCGAGCCCCAAGTCGAGATTTGAAAGCGCCTCCTTTAATATAGAGACGCACTCATCGAAAGCTGCTTTGGCTTTCTCTCCGTCAACCAGATGGAGCAAAAGTGACTTACAGTAAGCAGCGACTTTCTTGTTGCCTGCCCCTGGAAATATTGAAGTTTCGTACCGGTAACGAAATGCAGTCAGTAGATAAAACTTAAAAGCGCGAACAACGCGCTCCTCCACAGGCAATCGCCTTATAGCAATTTCAAAACGATATCCGGCAAGGGCAGCCAAATAATATGGCTCAGGACTGTGCTCGTCTTTGAAAACCCGAGACGCAACCGTTTTCAAGAGTGTACCCTGGTATCTCCCTGCTTGGTTAGGCAAATCACAAAACATGGATGAATAGGTCTTGAGCTGCGCACTTTTGGTAACTATTCGCCCCTTCTCGATACCCTCCGTCCTAGCGTACTGCTTTCCGCGTCGTTCATAAAATAGCTTAAGATCTCCCTCCTGAGAGGTGAAAAAATCCTCGAGCCCATGCTGAAATGGCGTATATGCTAGAAGGTCACTATCATCCACCTGAGTTTGTTTGTTAGTGGATTTAATGATCGCTTGAGCAACGTCATCGTCTTCCGTGTGAATCAATTTTATTGGGACATGCAGATCGTCAGTTATCGCGCCCCTGTTATCGTAAAGAACGTGACTTGTTTGGCAGCCATTTACTATTTGATAATCGTCTAACTTATACTCTCTAGCGGTTGGTCTTAGGCCCTTTGCAACGATTGTTATTCCGTTATTTCTGATGACAAATTGATCCAGAGCGCCTTCTTTGATCGTATTGGCGATGTCAGTGTTTACAGGATTGTCGCCTTGAAAATCCCTCACATTATCAACAAAAACTGATCGCATCAAATCGCCATCATCATCAACAAGAAGCTTCATATATTCTGAGGCGGGCAGAATGCCAAGGTAGGAGGCTTGTACACCATCAATTGCAGGAAGAGTCACCAGATTATCGATCTTGATGGTTTTCGATACGCTGGTCTTTGTCTGCCGGAAGAGCCTTTGCAATTCACGAGCACCCAAAGGATCAAAGGTTACATTGGAAAACTGGTTTGTGTCGGCCAATTCTTCCCTTTTTCGATCAATTATGCCCTTGATGTAACCATCACCCTTCCAGTTCCCTGTGCAAATATAAAACAGCCGAAGTGTTGGGTTTTCTTTTAGTTTTGCCGCATTGGCGTAAATTCTATCTTTGATTTCAATGAAGCGCTTTACGTCATCGTTTACGGTGACACTCTGTGATTCAGCAAAAACTTGGTGCAACATGTTGTCCCCTAGGGCCATAATTTCTGCGCCGTCGAAACTGCTTGAAGTTTTTGCTTGTACGATGAGGAATTCGACATCAATGCTACCGCTCACCGCTAAAATATCGTCAACTACGTCTGCATCCTCGACAAGTCGACCGTTAACTTTGACTGCAAATGCATCAATGTTAAGATCGCCTCCGTCGCCAGCAACCATATCATCGGTTTCGATTTGTTCAGGAAATCTCGTCGCAAACACGCTGTACGCACAGAAATGCTCGAACTGTTTGCTATCGGGAAGATCATCGAAGTTATTGTTTTCGCTAAATTCTTTTACTAGAGCTTTTGTAACCGGGTCCATTTCCGTACTTTCGAAAAACCAACTCAACATCATGCATATCACTACAGAAACCAGCCTGACCACACCTAGTAAAATTTTTGGCCAAACGATTGAGGTCGGCGCGCCTTAAATCGTGTTTTGGGTATCTCTCGTTGCAGGAGCGTCGAATGGCTGGCCTGGTGAAGCTGCGTTGCGGCGAGAGTCGACTCTGCGGAGGTCATCAATCGGCCGCTCAAGTCATAGGTGGGGTTCGGCAGCCTTGACTTTGCAAAGCACGCTCTCTGCGCATCTCTAACCTTCGAGCGGGGTGCAGCATCGTCCTGGCCAGCTGAGCTAGCCTGAAGGTCCGCTCTCGGGAAGTCTGGCCGGATCCTTCGCGTCTGCAGCGAGGGCGTCGCAGGCCTCGTGCGAATGTCCGAATTGGGCTGACTGGCGTCATCAGGCCGGTTGGATCTGGTGCGGGTTCGCTTCAACTCTGCTGCCGCATTGCCGCAGGTCGACGTTGATCCTTCACTGCGGAAAGGCTTTGATGCTGCGGCTGTACAAGTCTAGCACCTTAACGGCCTACGGGTCAGCTCAAAAGGCCAGGTTCGACGGACGAGCACCAACAATGCGCGGCATCGCGTTTTATAATTTGTGCCGTTTCGCAAAATCAACGAATGCCCGGACGCGGGATGGCATGTTGCGCTTCGATAGGTAGTTAAGCGAAAATCTTGGCAACGTAGCGGCCCGGCCTTCCAGAACCTGAACCAAGCTGCCGTCTTCCAGCGAGCATTCGGCAGAGCTTGCAAAGATATAGGCCAGCCCAAGTCCCGCCTTTGCGCCTTCAAGGATGGAGGTCACGTCGTTGGTAACGAGCTTGGGGCGCGGCATCACCGAATAGGGACCGTCTGCGCCTGTAAACACCCAGGGGGCCAGATTGTTGGCACCAGTAAAGGCAAAACACACCCCTCCATGTGCCGCCACATCTGCCGGTTCCTTAAGGTGCGGACCTTTCGCTAGATAGTCGGGGGATGCGACGATCATCATCTCCTGTGTGGGGCCAATTGCGATGGCATGTGTGTCAGGATCAAGTAGGGTCTCGGCACGTATCGCAGCATCAACCCCGCTGGTCACGAGGTCGACCTTGGTTTCGTCATAGATGAGTTCAATCGTCATCGCCGGATGCTCTTTGGCAAAACCTGTGATCAGAGCATCCAGAAACAATTGACCCGTAGCAGTCGGTGCAGTCAGCCGAAGCGTGCCCGAAATATCTTCGTTTAGATCATGCACATCCTTCAGCGCGGTTTCCAGGTCGTTAATCGCGGGCAGACTGCGGCGATAAAGCAGCTCCCCTGCTTGGGTCAAGGCTATGGTCCGGGTCGAGCGTTCGATCAGGCGCACGCCGAGGCGGTCTTCGAACCGTTGCACCGCTTCGCTAACTGATCCCGCTCCCAGTTTCAGCTTGTCGGCAGCTGCGCGAAAACCGTTTTCGTGGGCCACCGCCACGAATATCGACACATCGTTCAACTCATTCCGCTTCACCGTTCGATAATCCTAACACTGCGATCTAAAAGATCCTGTTCATCTAACAATTATTTCGAACTACCCTACTTGGCAATGGAAACGGCACGCTCTGCCACACACCTCGTCAAGGCGAGGCACGTCGAAAGGATAGAACCAATGAGTACGATGAAAATCTGGGACCTGCATATGACCTATGACGGACCAATGAACGAAGAATTTTTTCAAGATACCAATCGGTTGGCCGAAAGCATTGCACAGGAAACCGGCGTGATCTGGAAGATCTGGACCTTGGATGAAAGCACCGGTGATTTCGGTTCAACCTACCTGTTCCGGGATCTCGCGGCGCTGGAAACCTACAAAGCGATGCACGTGCAGCGGTTGGAAGCCATCGGTGTTACTGTAGCGTCAGATCATGTGTTTGATATCATGGAAGACCTCAGTGCGATCACCCATGCCCCCTTGGGAGAAACGGTCTGAAACAATGCAAATGAGCTTTCTGATGAGCAACCGAACTTTCCTAACCCTTCACAGCATAATCTACGCGTTCTTCGCCTTTGCACTGTTTTTCCTGCCCGGCTTTCTGTGGCCAAACTACGGCGTGGAGCTGAATGACCGCTATGCTTGGTTCCTGTCCCAGCACAACAGCATTTTCCTTGGAGGGATTGCCATTCTCGGGTTCCTGCTTCGGGATGTGACCGATGGGACAACCATCCGGAGGCTCCTGACCGGGCTGATGGCAACCAATGCGCTTGGGTTTATCGTAACGCTATATGCCGCCATGATTGGTGTCTTTACCGGCTTTGGCTGGTCGGATCCCGCCTTCTTTGCATTTCTTGCGGCGATGAGCTTCTTACAACTTAAAAAGTCTGATCAAGCCTGATCATCAGAAACTCAGTTCGGGTCGCTCAGCTCCGAACGCCTTCCTGAAAACCCGGCCCTACTTGTCTGTGATCCGGACACCCATCAGCTGAAAATCTAAGCAACGTGTGAGCGTTTGCTTTGAGAAAATGCGCTGCAAACGCCACGCTGCCAGCGCAACGGTTGTCTGCATGAGCACTGGCCACACGGACAAAAGGCGGGTTTGTCCGCCCCCTTCCATTCGATGATGGTTGGCGGCTGCACTCGCGGCAAAGGTCTGTTCCTGCCATCGCTCATGCAGCATTGGATCGCCGCCCGACTGCCAGCCCCCGAGACTTTGCAAAGGTCACTAACTGCGCTGTGTTGCCCCTAGTGCCAGGCACAGCATTCGGCGCTTTGGACACGATCCGGGCATCCGGCGTACTCTGCATGAATGACCGGTCCAGAGCAGGCGACGCAATGCTTTCAAGCAATTCCTTCGGGGCGGACCATTTATGTTAAGAGGTGTCGTCACGCATAGGCGCCGTGCTGATCACCAGAGATCAGCACGGATTGTCAGGATCAAGACGTATGCTCTCTATTTTTCAACTCGCTTTTCGAAACCCGGAGGAAACATGCGTTTCCGCTGTGGCGACATGTTTGCTTCAGTCTCCTTATTTGAGAGCGGTTCCGTCCTGACTTGCATTTCGCTAGGATCATGATTGTCACCCCCTTCGACGTCTATCCCATAGCTTCGTAGAAGCTCTTTGATCCTGGCCTGGCCCTCGGGCGTCTGGCTGTCTCGGCGGCACTGCTCCAAAATTGCCTGAACTTTCTCTCTGATTTCCGGCCGACGCATGTATGCCAGTGTCAGTTTGGGTTTGTCTTCTTCGCTCATCGCTTGCTTGCGCTCCCTGTGTGGTTGTTGCCGCCATCACCTCCCCCCAGGTGACGGCCAAGATATCTTTCCGCTGCCCTTTGCAGCATTCCGGTGGACGCCTGTGCCCCTGAGGACAGGGATGCGGCAATGGATGGAAGGAGGAAAAAGAAAATGATGCCTGTGACTGTAACGCCCGCGAAATAGAACATGCCCATGGTCGCCGGTAGCAGGTCAGTTTGGATCAACGCTCTTTCCAGCATCAGGATGATGGTGAGCGAAAGAACATAGATCAGCAGCTTGAAGGTGGCGAAGTTCAGGATCTGACCCAGCCAGGACATGAACCAGCCGCGCGTCGTTTCGAACAAAGCGAAGCAAATAAATAAGGGGCCAATCGCGGCCATGATCGTCAGGCCAAGTGTGGCCCATAGGGAAAAAACGAGCGCTACGCCTGACAGGACAACGCCCCCCAGGAGCATGACAATCGCATAGTATATTGGCCCGACGATTTTGCCTGCGAGTCCTTGTGATACGTGATGCTGGTAGACACGCTCCGCCACGGAAACCGACTTCGAGAAAACTGGGTCCGAGGGCAATTTACCGGTGCCGGATCCCCCTGCAAGAGCATCGACGAAGTTGGGCATGTCCTTGTTGATGACGTTACCAACCCACGCCGTGTAGTCCCCTGCTGACGAAACCAGGCTCCAAATGATGGCCAGCTTGATGCCCCGAATGGCAAAGTCCAGGACGGGTTCTTGAATAGCCCCCTTCATGATCGCGATGCCGTAGAGGATGATATAGAGCGTCATTGCAGCAGTAAGTGGCGCGGTCAGCTCCGCTGACATGGAGCCCGCAATGGTGTTTGCAGTGCTGGACACGGCGTCAATGAAATCGCTGTACAGGTTCTCCCACATGCTCAATCTCCGAAATACTTTTGCGCGGCATCGAGGTTCGTATTGCTCTCAGCGAGATTTTCCGCGGTTTGGGCGTTGGCGCAGTCCGCGTCCGCGGCGGCGGCGTCCAAGGTTTCGCATTTTGCCAGCGTTTCAGCTCGTTCCGCAGGGGCACCGATGAAGTGTTCAACCGTCTTGCTTTCTTCTTCATTGCATCCTGTAAGGACAACGAGACATACGGCCGTGATCAGTCTGTTCATGCTCAATCACCGAAGTGTTCTTTTGCCACTGCGATATTCTGCTGGCTGTTCGTGAGGAGGGTTTCCGTTTGCCTTTGATCTTCCACCCGCGCTTGCGCCGACTGCAGCATAGTCAGCCCCTGAATGCGGTTAGTGTCGTTTTGCAGCATCGCTGTTTCGACTTGCAGGCGGGCAGACAGGGCGTCGATTTCCTTCTGTGTGGCGGCCACGCCAATTGCCTGCCGCAGCCTTTCCAGTCCCGCAAGGCGATCATCGGCGGACTGAACAATGCGGTCTCCGATTGCCGCGTCCCGGGCTGATTGTGCGCCGATACGGTCCAGTTCTTGACGGTAGAAATCTTCGGCTGAGATGTCGGCCTGATTGACGCGGGTGTGATCCAGATACTGGTTAGCCTTGCCGGAAAGGTCACCCAGACTATCAGCTTCCACGTCAAGTAGGCTGGCGATCTCCAACGCTTCTGGCCCCAGAAGCTCGCGCACCTTTGGATCATTAAGGGCGCTGGCTATGTCAGCCATGTCAGTGATGCCGTTGACTGCATCGTAAAGCCGTTTAGCTTCTTCCAGCTCCTTTGCCATCTGAGCGATTTCTTGGGCAAACTGTTGCTTGGCATTGGCAATTTGGGTGGCATCGATGACAGGAACACCACCAGCGAGGGCGGGCTGGGTCAATGCGATGATAGCGGCAGATAGTGCCGAATGAATTTTCATCATTTTTGCCTCTTGAGTTGTTTGATTGCAGTGCGATGACCAAGATCAGAAGCCCTGGTCAGCCAAATTTGCGCCTGACTGCTCGCGCCGCGAGCCGAATAAAGTTCCGCAAGTGCAAACGCCGCTTCCGGAACACCCCTGACTGCCATCGAGCGCAACTCGTCGGTTATCTGCATCGAGCGCGCCCATGGTTTGATAAACAGTTCGGTAGGAAGCAGGATGAAGGCCAGGATGAACGAATAGTTGACCAGTACCTGCATGTCGGCTGTGGTAAGCGCGCAGTCATACGTCTGGCAGG
>NZ_JAYMWL010000006.1:0-4215 GCF_048056275.1 Phaeobacter sp. JH20_26
ACACTTGGCATTTTGCTGTCCGTTGTTTCTGGAAATCGCCATCGGCCGCAGCTCAGGCTGCGCGGTCATGAATGCTCTTGGGACGCGCAACCGCCTTGAACACGTCGGTGACGCAGGTCACATCCGTCGGCGACAAATTATGGTGGTTGGGCAGGTAAATCCCATAGTCGTGAATCAGATCTGCGTTTGGCAGCACCTGATGCCCGTAATGCCGGATCCAGAACGGATGGCGCGCGATATTTCCGCAGATGAGCGGTCGACACTCGATATCCTGGTCCCTGAGGTGCTCGAATACCTCCATCCTGTTCTCCACCAAGGTGCCATAGGCGAAGGAGGATAACAGCTCAGTCTCGCTGTCCTGACGATAATAACCCCGCAACTGCGCGGCGTAGATGTCAAAATTTCGTTCGCGAACCCGGCAGATATCATCGAGTTTCAGAATTTGCTGACGCCCGATGAAGGCCTGCAGATCCGTCGAGCGCAGGTTAAACCCGGCGTAGTAGAAGGTGTAAAGGTTGCGGAAATCGTCGATATTGTGGTCTTGCTGCAGCTGATCGCGCAATGTCGGGTTGAGATCCCGGCTCCAGCCATGAGACCGCAGCGACAGCATGACCTGATGGAGCTCACTGTCATCGGTGACAACCATCCCCCCTTCGATCGTCGAGATATGATGCCCGTAATAGAATGAGAAACTGCCCGCAGTCCCATGACAGCCGAGTTTTCGCCCGTCGCTGACCGATCCCAGGGCTTCGCAGCTGTCCTCCAGCAAGAGGACATCATACCGTTCGCAGATGTCCCGGATCGCCGCCATATGGTTGGCGTGACCAAGCACATGCACAAGGATCAGCAGGGCCGGAGCCTCCTCCTTGCAGAGCCGTTCGAGATGATCCAGATCCAGCCCGAGATTGGTCGGATCGCAGTCGCAAAGCCGCACATCAAAACCGAACTGGATAAGTGGGGACACCGTGGTCACCCAGCTGACGGCGGGCGCGATCACCTTGTTGTTCCGCAACCGTCCGGCTTCGCGCGCGGCATATATCATCAACAGGTTTGCAGACGAGCCCGAGTTCACAAATACCGCATGTTTGCAGCCCATCCATGCCGCGAACTCGGCTTCGAAGGCGGTTGTTTCTTCCGCCTTTGTCAGGCGATTCCCCGCCATCATCCAATCGGCGGTCTGCTGCAGTTCCCGTCGCGAGATGGTGTCCTGGGCCAGGGTGATCGGCCGCGGTGGCTGAAAATTCTTCATGCTTGCGCCCCTCTAACAGCCTGCATCGCCTTTAACTCGACGTAGTAATGTCGCACCTCGTTGTAAGCGGCGGTGATGTTGGCGGCCTTCTTCTGATCTTTCAGCGCGTCGATGGTGATCGAGCCATCATGAGCCCGGAAACTGGCAAGAGGTTCCTTCACAAAGCCAACCTTCGGATATCGCAGCATCGATAGCAGCGAGGCGAAGATATCTGGCCCAACCCCGTGGTATTCGCTGTTTTGCAGCGGCAACCGCCCCTGGTAGAGCGCATCGATCAATACCTGGCGCCGAAACAGAGCCGCGCCGGGGGAGATCAGGGATCCGACGATGTTTTCTTCCGCCAGGCGGTTCTCAAAAATACCCGTATCCGGCAGCCATCCCAAGAACTGCGTCATCATCTGCTTGCCGGTTTTATTGTCGACAACCTCAGCCCCGGTGAAGGCAAAGCCGACATCATCGCTGATGACAGCCAGGCATTTTTCAATGAAGGTCGGAGCAATCCAGTCATCGTCATACTGCAGGTGAACAAATTCGCCAGATGCATGCAGGACGCCCTCAAGCCAGCAAAAATGCGGGCCGAAGTCCTTTTCCCGCCGGACGTAGATGATCTTATCACCATATTCCGCGGCAACCTGCGGCGTATGATCAGTCGACCCGTGATCTACGACGATCACTTCGCAGGCGACCGTCTGATCAAGCGCACTGTCGATTGCCTTGGGCAGCATATCCGCACGGTTAAATGTGGGAACTACAATGGAAACTCTCTTAGTCATGGCGTTCTCCAAGGATCGCACGCAGGCGCGTGACATCGGCCTCTAGCGTGTCGTTCTGGCCCAGGGGCCGTATGTTCAAAGGGAAAGGAGCAAGGGATTGGGCAAAATCTGCTACCGTCATCGCACACCCGGAGCCGACGTTGACCGGCCCCTCGGCATCCGAAAGAGCGAGTTCGACAATAAGGCGCGCCGCCTGTGCAGCGGGCAGAAAATCCCGCCGACTGCCGGCACCGTAGAGGTCAAACGGCGCCTCCGGCACGGCGGTCTTCAACCGAGTGACAAGCGTCGGGCGCAGATAGCTTCCAGATTGTTCAGGGTCGTGGATCGAAAACAATCTGGCGATGCAGAGCGAGCGACCCGTCGCGGCGCAAATCTGTTGCGCAGCCAGCTCTGCCATCCGCTTGGTCTGACCATAAAGTGAAACCGGTTCGATGGTATCGGTTTCGAAAATTGGCGTCTCTTTGCTCGCATAGACATGGCTGGAGGAACACAGAAGCATCCGGGCATGAGTATTGCCAAGCGCAGCCAGAAGGTTGATCGTGCCGCCAGCGTTCACAGCAAAGGCGCCGCCGGGATCGCCCTGCACCGCCTTGACCGGCACCATGGCAGCAAGGTGGATGACCAGATCAAGCGGGCCCGCCGTGTTGATGACCTGGGCAATCTCATCGGGTTTTGTCAGATCTGCGGTGTTGCGGATCACAACCGCATCAGGCGCAAGCTCTGCCAGAGCAGCCATGGCGTGGCGGCCAACGATACCGCCGCTGCCGGTTATGAAGATACGTTGCGACATGGTCACTGCATCGAGATGCTTTGGGCCGCGCCATGCGCTCTCAACCCCATTGAACGAAATTTCGCGGCCAGCTCCGCACTGGCTCGTTCGATTTTATTCAGCTCGACAGGGTCCGGGACACCAGCCGCGGGAGCAAGGCCGGGCCATTTGGAAAAATCACCCGAGGTGATGAAATCGGCAAAGGAAGCGCGACTGATCCCGTGATCACGCAGGTACTCATTGTCCTGGTGCGGGCGGAATTCGGCCTGGGATGTCTCGTCAGAATAGTACCGGCCGACCACCATCGGGATCCGCGTGAACTTGCGATTATTCTTGGCAAGGACCTGCCAGAAGATGGCATCGCCAATCGATTTGATCGGTGTCTGGTTGCCGAAGTAGCTCGGATACCACGGGCCGACCTGCTCCAGGCTCCACAGTGTGGCAGGTCCATATGTTCCCCGCTCAGCCGTTCCGCTGCCAAGCCGCAGATTTGATTGTTTCTTCGGCGGCCAATCGGCAGCGAAGCAGGTATCCCAGAGGTCTTCGACAGCAAACTTTTGGTCGAGGTGACTTTCATCAAAGCTGACGAGCCATTCACCACCAACCAATGCGGATTTGGTCGCAATCGCTGCGGCGACCATCGCCTGAACGGCATTGGTGGCCAGGCGATCATCCATATTAAGGTTCATGATATATTTGGTACGTGCCAGTGCAGTTGCTGCGGACCAGGCCTCGTAGATCGTGAGCGGCTCGTCAAAACTGTGCCAGGGCGCGTCCAGCCACTCGGGGGCAACATCACCATTGTCAAAGATGTAGCAAGGCTCAACCGGGATCGACTGTGCCTTCAGATTCTCCCAATGAGATCGCAATAACTCGTGCTTGTTCGGCTGCTTATGCCAGACGGCGCAGAAAACCGTCACCAGAGGACGATCGTCTGTATCTGGATCAGGAGCATTGAAAGAGCGAAACTGCATGTGACCGGTTCTCCAGCAAAGCACGCGCAACGAACTGCGCTCACGATCCCGAAGATACGCCCATAAGAAATAAATTTGAGTTAAGTCGCGTCCGTTTCTAAAAGTCCCTAGCGACAATAGCCAGAATCCTGGTGGAAGAGCAGGACCGCGACGTGGCCTTCGGTGTAAAGGATCGCCAATGCTAAGGAGCTGTTAGAGCTGAACGAGCGCTTGCAGTATCAAGGTCGCCCTTTCTTCGGATCGCGCCCGCCGTTGCGGTCAAGCGTTCAGGCGGCGGGGTTTTCCGCGCTGATGTGTACCGCTTTGGTTTGGTGCGCCTCGTTTCATGACTGGTATGATGGCTGTAGGCGCTGGGGCGCTATTTTACTTCGGTAGTGCATCCAGTGCCTGTGCCTGAACGCGAAGATCCCCGCCGGAGCGAGGTTTAAGGTTGTGATATTTCATCGATGC
>NZ_JAYMWL010000007.1:0-24545 GCF_048056275.1 Phaeobacter sp. JH20_26
AGAGGCCTCCTTTTCGTGTTGAGAAGGGCACGCGCCGTGGCGCGAACCCCTCAATATCTGTTCGCTTAAGCGAATTTTGCCTGGATCTCGTCAGAGATGTTCTGCGGAACCGGATCGTAATGATCGAACTGCATGGTGAACTGGGCGCGGCCCGAGCTCATCGAACGCAGGGTGTTGATGTAGCCGAACATGTTCGCCAGCGGCACAAATGCGTCGATCGCAATTGCGTTGCCGCGGGGTTCCTGGCCGGTCACCTGACCACGACGCGAGGTCAAATCGCCGATGATGCCACCGGTGTAGTCCTCAGGTGTGATAACTTCCACCTTCATGATCGGTTCCAGCATCTTGGCGCCAGCTTTGCGCATGCCTTCACGCATACACATACGTGCAGCGATTTCGAAGGCCAGAACGCTGGAGTCAACGTCGTGGAACTTACCGTCGATCAGGGCAACCTTGAAGTCGATCACGGGGAAGCCGGCCAGCGGGCCGCTATCCATGACAGACTGGATGCCTTTTTCAACACCGGGGACGTATTCCTTGGGAACGGCACCACCAACGATGCGGCTCTCGAAGGAGTAGCCTTCGCCCGGCTCTGTCGGCGAGATGATCATCTTCACCTCGGCGAACTGACCCGAACCACCCGACTGTTTCTTGTGGGTGTAGGTGTGCTCGACCTCGTGACCGATGGTCTCGCGGTAGGCAACCTGCGGCGCACCGATGTTGGCTTCGACCTTGAATTCACGCTTCAGACGGTCAACCAGGATGTCCAGGTGAAGTTCGCCCATGCCCTTCATGATGGTCTGACCGGACTCGATGTCGGTCTCCACGCGGAAGGACGGATCTTCGGCAGCCAGACGCTGCAGACCCTGGGACATTTTCTCCTGGTCGGCCTTGGTTTTCGGCTCAACCGCGATCTCGATCACCGGATCGGGGAAGGTCATGGTTTCCAGAACCACCGGATCGTTGACGGCGCAGAGCGTGTCACCGGTTGTGGTGTCTTTCAGACCTGCCAGCGCGATGATGTCGCCTGCAAACGCTTCCGTGATTTCCTCACGGTCGTTGGAGTGCATCATCATCATCCGGCCGACGCGTTCTTTCTTGCCCTTGGTGGAGTTCAGGAGCGTGTCGCCCTTGGCCAAGGTACCGGAGTAAACCCGGGTGAAAGTCAGCGAGCCGACGAAGGGGTCGTTCATGATTTTGAACGCCAGACCCGAGAACGCCATCTCGTCGTCCGCACGGCGGGCGATGTCACGGGTTTCGGTTTCGTCACCGGGTTTGAAGCCCATGTAATCAACAACGTCCAGCGGGCTGGGCAGATAGTCGATCACAGCGTTCAACAGCGGCTGAACGCCTTTGTTCTTGAATGCGGAGCCGCCGAGAACCGGAACGAATGCCAGGGCCAGAGTACCCTTGCGCAGCAGTTTGCGCAGGGTCGGGACGTCGGGCTCTTCGCCTTCCAGATAGGCTTCCATCGCGTCGTCGTCCATTTCGACGGCCGCTTCGATCATCTTGCCGCGCCATTCTTCAGCCATGTCTTTCAGGCTGTCACGGATCGGTGCTTTGATCCACGACGCGCCAAGGTCCTCACCCTGCCACAGCCATTCTTCCATGTTGACGAGGTCAACCAGGCCTTCCAGCTCGGTTTCTGCGCCGATCGGAATACCAACCGGAACCGCGCGGGCGCCGGTGCGGTCTTCGATCATGTTGACGCAGTTGAAGAAGTCAGCGCCGATCTTGTCCATCTTGTTGACGAACACCATACGCGGAACCTTGTAGCGGTCAGCCTGACGCCACACGGTTTCGGTCTGGGGTTCAACACCGGCGTTGGCGTCCAGAACACAGACAGCACCGTCGAGAACCGCCAGCGAACGCTCAACTTCGATGGTGAAGTCAACGTGGCCGGGGGTGTCGATGATGTTCAGGCGGTGCTTCGGAGAGTCAGCGGTCTGACCATCTTCGGTGCGTTCCCAGAAGGTGGTGGTCGCAGCCGAGGTGATGGTGATCCCGCGTTCCTGCTCCTGCTCCATCCAGTCCATGGTGGCTGCACCATCGTGCACCTCACCAATGTTGTGGGATTTGCCGGTGTAATACAGGATACGCTCGGAGCAGGTGGTTTTACCTGCGTCGATGTGCGCCATGATACCGAAGTTACGGTATAGGTTGAGCGGATATTCGCGTGCCATAGGTCTAGGTCCCCTAGCTTACCAGCGATAATGGGAGAAGGCTTTGTTAGCCTCTGCCATCTTGTGGGTGTCTTCGCGCTTCTTCACGGCGGTACCGCGGGACTGTACAGCGTCCAGCAGCTCACCGGCGAGGCGTTCTTCCATGGTGTTTTCGTTGCGAGCGCGGGCGGCTTTGATCAGCCAGCGGATCGCCAGGGCTTCGCGGCGCTCGGGACGCACTTCGACGGGCACCTGGTAGGTGGCACCACCCACACGACGCGAGCGCACTTCGACGGAAGGCTTCACGTTGTCCAGGGCTTCGTGGAAAACTTCCACGGGAGCACGTTTGATTTTCGATTCAACGCGGTCGAATGCGTTGTAAACGATGCTTTCTGCGACCGATTTTTTACCATCGATCATCAGGTTGTTCATGAATTTGGTCAGAACGCGGTCGCCAAACTTGGCGTCGGGCAGAACTTCGCGTTTTTCAGCAGCGTGACGGCGAGACATTTATCAATATCCTTCTTATTTAGGACGCTTCGCGCCGTACTTCGAACGGCGTTGCTTACGGTCTTTGACGCCCTGGGTATCCAGAACACCACGCAGGATGTGGTAACGGACACCGGGAAGGTCTTTTACACGGCCGCCACGGATCAGAACCACGGAGTGTTCCTGAAGGTTGTGGCTTTCACCGGGGATGTAGGAGATCACTTCGAAACCGTTGGTCAGGCGGACCTTCGCAACTTTCCGCATAGCGGAGTTCGGTTTCTTCGGTGTGGTGGTATACACACGGGTGCAGACGCCGCGTTTTTGCGGGCACTGTTCCAGGTGCATGGACTTAGAGCGTTTTACTTTCGGCTGCCGCGGCTTGCGGATCAGCTGTTGGATCGTTGGCATTCCGGTTTTTCCCCGTCTCAACAACACATGTGTCATGCACGTCCTTGAACGTACGGCTAAATTCGTCGCACTTACGCGTCCGCAAGCGCAAAAACCGCAATCGTTTCCATTCCGAGGTAAACGACGCGGTGGGTTTACAGAGGATCCGCGCAAATAGGCGCACGAGATCTTGAGCCACTTAGATTTTGATATCGGCTTTTGGGGCGACCCCCGGTTGCCGGATAGGCGGGCGTATATGGGGAGTCGCGGGGGATGTCAACAGCAGCTCCCCCAGCCGCATCGGCGCGGCGTCCGCGCGCGCCGGCGGCCGGACAGCGCCCGTGGCCTACAGCTTGCCCGTACAACCTGCGCGGTGCATAGTGCGCCGCGACAGGCGGACCCGCATGAGAGGCCGCAGGCGCGAGGGTCTACAGCGATGCAGGTCATAGGTCTATGCCGTTTTTCCTATCCCGCCATTGGTGGGTTTCAGGTTGAACATGACACGCTTGATGAGCGGATCGCCTATCTCTATGCCGAGGCCCGGCTGAAGGAGCGGTTTGACCTGCTGGAACGGGTCGCCCTGCCCTGTCTGCGTGCCCAGACCGATCAGGACTTCACGCTGGTGATTGTGATTGGCGAGAGCCTGCCAGCGCCACATCGGGCACGGCTGCGCGATCTGACGGCGGATATGCCGCAGGTGCAGATCCGCGCCCGGCCCCCCGGCAACCACCGGCAGGTCATGAAGGAGGTTCTGAATACCGCCCGCAATGACCTGAGCGCGCCCTGCCTGCAATTCCGTCATGACGATGATGATGCGGTCTCGGTGGATTTTGTCGAGCGGCTGCGCCAGACCGCTGGCCAGTGTCAGGGGCTGATCGCACAGAACCAGACGGTTGCGATTGATTTCTGCAAGGGCTTCACCGCGCGCTTCGCGTCGGACGGGATCTATGCGGCAGAGGGGTACCGGCCCTATTTCGTTGCGGCGATGGGCATGTATGTGGCCGGCAATTGCAAGCAGAGCATCATGAATTTTGCCCATCACAAGATTGCGCGTTTCATGCCCAGCATCACGATACCGGATGCGCCGATGTTTGTGCGCACGCTCAACGCCTATAATGACTCCCGTCAGAAAGGCGCCAGAGAACCGGAGCTGAGCCGCCTCACCCCAGCGCAGGAAGGCGAATTCGAAGCGCGCTTTGCAATCCGGGCCTGACGCGGTTACTCGGGCGGTGACAGGGGCGCGCTGGCGCGGCGGCGGGGGCGCTCTCGCAGCAGGCTGAAAACACCGGCAGCCACGACGATGGCCGCCCCCAGCAGGGTGAGCGCATCCGGCCAGCTGTCAAACATCAGCCAGCCAAGCAGCAGGGCCCAGAGCAGCCCGGTGTAGCGAAAGGGCGAAACCGCCGCCACATCACCAACCCGCATGACCATCACCGAGAACAGATAGCCGACGAAGATGCAGCCGGCTGCAAAAAGCAGGATAAACGTGGTCGTCAGGGTCAGCGGCTGCCAGTCCTCCTGCAAGCCAAGCACAAGACCGAACAGCAGGACCGACAGCGCCGCCATCAAGCTGACCGTCAGCGAGGGCACCGCCGCCGACATCCGGCGGGTAAAGAGATCACGTGCGGTGATACCAAGAACCGCTGCAAGGGCGTAGCCGGTGCCGCTATCAAAGCCCTCCGGTCCCGGTCGCACGATCAGCAGCATTCCAATAAAACCCGCGCCAATCGCTGCGGCCCGACGCCAGCCGACCTGTTCCCCAAAGAGCAGCACCGCGGCGAGGGTCACGGTCAACGGCAGCATCTGCAAAATGGCCGTCACATTGGCGATGGGCAGGGTCAACAGGGCGCTGAGAAAGAAATAGGTGGTGGCCACCTCAGTCAGGCTGCGGCCTGCGACAAGCCCCCAATCCCGGCGGCTCAGCGACAGGCGCAGGCTGCCATAACCGCGGGCAAGCGCGTAGATCAGCAGGCTGACCGCAATGCCGCGCACCACCAGGATCTGCGAGAGCGGCAGGCTCTGCCCCGCGAGTTTGACCATCCCGTCATTGATCGTGAAACCCGCCATGCTGCCAATCATCAGCAGCGCGCCCAGCTGGTTTCCGGTCAGCCGGGACATCACGGCAGCACAGCTCGCAGCTGGTCCGGCGTCATCGCAAAGTGGCGGTCAAGCGCTGCGGCGATCTCGGCCTCGGACATCTTGTGGGTGATCCCCATCTGCGCAGGTCTGGATTTATTGTCACCATGAATGGTGCGCAGGAAACCCGGCGTCGAGATATCCGACACCACGTTCCAGTGCTGCGCGTAGCGGCGGTGATTGTAGCGGTAGGGATTGCCGCCATATCCGACAGGTGCCACAAGCGCGGCCCCCACCGAGAGCGGCGCCTTTTCGCAGGCATCGAAGATCTCGTCCTGCACGCCCTCCGGCCCCTCGCTGCGGCGCAGGTAGATGCCGCGATTGTTGGCAAGGATAAAGGGGGTGCTTTCTCCCTGTAGCGGGATCATCCCGGTGGCGAGGCGCCGATTGCGGGCGATGTAATCGAGATCCACCGCATCGTCGTCATCCAGACGGAACATCAGGCGATGGGTCGCCCCCTCTGTTGGGACGGCGTTATAGCCCTGCTTCAGCATCTTGTAATGCACGCCGGGCCCCACCGGCATCAGCGTGATATTGTCGGCGGGTTCCAGCAGACGCGACAGGCGTTCCAGATAGGGCTCGGGCATATCTTCAGCCGTGAGGACGATCAGGTGAAACCCCTGATCGCTCTGACGCAGGAGAGAGCGCAGGCAGAGCCGCTCAAACACCCGGAACCTGAGTTCCATCCGGTCCGGTGCGAAAAGATGAGCCGCCGTATCGGCAAGGGTCGCGAATTTCTCGGAATAATAGGTCGGGGTCAGCACGGAGAAACGCACAAGGCCAACGATGCTGAGTCTGATATCCATTCTGCGCTGTCCTGTCTCGGCCCGACGGGGCTCTTCGTCATCCGCAGCAAGAGACCATTCCCGGCGCTAATTGGGAAGATCCTAAATCACGCGAACCGCGCGGTCGGCCCGCAAACGAAGCCGTCGCAACGCAAAACGAGATGTCCGCAAATCGCGTTGGTCCGCTTGCAGCCCACTTTACTGGATGCTGCACTAAGTGCGAACGTCAGCTATCTGCGCAGTACATCGACTTCTCAGCATGGGAAGATGTGTTCAACGACATCAAAAAAGCTCTAGCTCAGAAGCCCAGCCAATCGGTAACTTGGCTAATCACTAGAATAACAATGATGAATATGGCGGCCTGATAGAAGACATCGATCCTTCCGCGTATTGCCTCAACATCCCGAGAGAGTTTTGCGACAGTCCTTTCGACGTCGCTTTCAAAAGGCTCTAGATCTTCTTCGAGGTAGTCGTATTTATCGGGCTCATCCCGATAACTAGCCGTCCTGTTTTCGAGATTTGGCGACCATTCAAGCAAGACTTCTTGCAGTCGTGCCCGCGTGAAGCCGCTCGAGCCCTTTGAAGCGCCAAAAGTGCTTTCACCTTCATCTTTACTCAGGATAGCGTAATTGTAGCGGTGACCGGGCATGCCAGCGCCCATACTCTCGTAGCCAAATTCGTAGAGATCAGCGAAAACATCCAAGCGCGTCGAATGAATTTTTCCGGATTTTATAGCTTCAACTAGGTCGTCGAATTTTTCCCGGGATAGCAACAATGTCGCAAAGAGCTGGGAGGCGTGATGGTACTCACCTTGGCTGTGGAAACAGATTCGGCCAGTCTCTTCGCTAAGCCACCCTTCGTCTGGTATATGCTCTTCATCGCGAAGAAATGAGAACTGGTCGATAGTGCTAGTCTTGACCAAATTTTCAAGTTCCGTCGGATAGATCGACACATCAAGCTGCGAAAAAACTTCGTTCGGATTGTCGTCCAAGGTGATTGCGTGAATTCGGCAGTTATCCATCGCTCCGACGGCACTAATGTACTCTCGTGTCGAATAACCAGTCTTGCTCTCTGGCTCTTTTTCGTCTTTCAACTGCCACGAGGTTTCATTGAGCACTGAAATTCGATCCAGTTGGACATGAATGGAATTTGGTCTCTTTTCGGCTGACCCTTCGTGCTGCTTGCCGTCCAGTTCGTAGGTGTAGACGAGTGTGGTCCCGTCTTTCTTTTCCCAACTAGATGTATCTTTGAAATCGCTCATCGCTGAACCACTACGGACAAATGATCTCACAACACTAATCCGAGAAAGTCGAAACATACAGAGCCGATCTTTTTGAGACGTACTGAAACCAGACATTGCCTCCCAATCTTTGAACGACAGCAAAGTCCCGCAGAGCGGGCCAACATGGTTTGCGGACATCTCCAAGAAAAAGCCCCCCGCAACATCGGTTGCGGGGGGCTTTTTCATTTCAGGTCAACGTGGATCAGTCGCGGCTCTCTGGGGTTTCCACCAGAGTGTCGAAGCTCGCCTCGCTGCTGACATCATCCAACGACGGGGCGGCCAGAGCGGCGGCCGCTTCGGCCTCCTCACGGCGCGCCTCGAGGACGACATTGTCACGCGACTGGGCGATGTTGCGCACACGCTGGGTGGCGCCACCGGTACCGGCCGGGATCAGGCGACCCACGATGACGTTCTCCTTGAGGCCGACCAGCTTGTCCTTCTTGCCCTGTACCGAAGCTTCGGTGAGGACACGGGTGGTCTCCTGGAAGGAGGCCGCCGAGATGAAGGAGCGGGTCTGCAGCGACGCCTTGGTGATGCCGAGCAGGATCGGTTCGCCCTGAGCCGGACGCTTGCCACGGGCCAGCGCCTTTTCGTTGGCGGTGTCGAACTCCTGCTTGTCCACGTGCTCGCCTTTCAGCAGCGTCGTGTCGCCGGAGTCGGAGATCTCCCACTTCTGCAGCATCTGGCGAACGATCACCTCGATGTGCTTGTCGTTGATCTTCACACCCTGCAGGCGATAGACGTCCTGAACCTCGTCGATCATGTAGTTCGCCAGAGCCTCAACACCCATGATGGACAGGATGTCATGCGGCGCCGGGTTGCCGTCCATGATGTAGTCACCCTTTTGGACAAAGTCACCTTCCTGAACCGGAATGTGCTTGCCCTTGGGCACCATGTATTCGACGGGCTCCATCGAGTCATCCGCAGGCTCGATCGAGATGCGACGCTTGTTCTTGTAGTCGCGGCCAAAGCGCACGTAACCATCGATTTCGGCGATGATCGCGTGATCCTTCGGACGACGGGCTTCGAACAGTTCCGCAACGCGCGGCAGACCACCGGTAATGTCCTTGGTCTTGGCGCCTTCACGCGGGATACGCGCAACAACGTCACCGGCCATGATCTGCTGGCCTTCTTCGACCGACAGAATGGCGTCCACAGACATCGGGTAGGTCAGCGGGTTGCCCGCATCGCTACGCACCGGTTCACCGTCACCATCCACCAGGATGATTTCCGGCTTCAGGTCAGAGCCTTTTGGAGCCGCACGCCAGTCGATCACGATCTTCTGCGTCATGCCGGTGGCTTCGTCGGTCTCGTCGCGAACGGCGATGCCGGAAACCAGGTCCACATATTTCGCGGTACCGGGTTTTTCGGCGATGATCGGCAGGGTGTAGGGATCCCATTCGAACAGCTTGTCGCCACGGGACACGGACTGACCTTCCTTGACGAACAGCTTGGAGCCGTAGCCCAGCTTGTGGCTGGCGCGCTCTTCGCCGTGCTCGTCCTGAATGATCAGCTTCATGTTCCGACCAACAACCAGGGTCTCGCCATTGGCGTTCTCCAGGGTCTGCGGCATCTCGAAGACGATCTTGCCCTCTTGCGAGGCTTCCAGGAAGGACTGCTGACCACCCTGCGCAACGCCACCGATGTGGAAGGTCCGCATCGTCAGCTGTGTGCCGGGTTCACCGATCGACTGCGCCGCGATGATGCCGACGGCCTCACCGGTGTTCACCTGCGTACCACGGGCGAGGTCACGACCGTAGCACTGGGCGCAGACGCCCTCTTCGGCTTCACAGGTCAGCGGCGAGCGGATACGGGTCGACTGAACGCCGGCCTCTTCCACTGCATCTGCCATGCGCTCGTCGATCAGCTGGCCAGCGGCCACGATGATCTCCTCGGTGCCGGGCTTCTTGATATCCTCTGCCGCGACACGGCCCAGGATACGTTCGCCCAGCGAGGCCACAACTTCACCATCGTTGACAGCGGCTTCGGCGGTGATCGCTGCTTCGGTGCCACAATCGCGATCACGCACGATGCAGTCCTGTGCCACGTCCACCAGACGGCGGGTCAGGTAACCCGAGTTCGCCGTCTTAAGAGCCGTATCCGACAGACCCTTACGGGCACCGTGGGTCGAGTTGAAGTACTCGAGAACGGTCAGGCCTTCTTTAAAGTTCGAGATGATCGGGGTCTCGATGATGTCGCCGTTCGGCTTCGCCATCAGGCCACGCATCCCGCCCAGCTGCTTCATCTGGGTGACCGAGCCACGCGCACCGGAGTGGGCCATCATGTAGACCGAGTTCGGTTCCATCACGGCGCCGTTCTCATCCCGCTTGTCAGCGGAGATGGTGCCCATCATCGCATCGGTGACCTTGTCGTTACACTTCGACCAGGCATCGACAACTTTGTTGTACTTTTCGCCCTGGGTGATCAGGCCGTCCATGTACTGCTGTTCGAAGTCCTTCACCTGATCGCGGGTCTCATCGACCAGCGTCCATTTGGTGTCGGGGATCACCATGTCGTCCTTGCCGAACGAAATGCCCGCCTTGAACGCTTCACGGAAACCCATGGTCATGATCTGGTCACAGAAGATCACGGATTCCTTCTGACCGCAGTAGCGGTAGACGGTGTCGATGACCTGCTGAACCTCTTTCTTCCGCAGAAGACGGTTGACCAGTTCAAACGGTGCCTTGACGTTCTTCGGCAGCAGCGCGCCCAGACGGACACGGCCCGGGGTGGTCTCAAAACGCTTGAGGACCTCGTTGCCTTCTTCGTCGATCTGGGTGATCCGCGCGGTGATCTTGGTGTGCAGATGCACTTCGCCGGCGTCCAGCGCGTGCTGAACCTCGTCGATGGTGCCAAAGATCTTGCCTTCGCCGGGCATGCCTTCGCGTTCCAGGGTCACATAGTAAAGACCCAGGATCATATCCTGCGAAGGAACAATGATCGGCGCGCCGTTGGCAGGCGACAGAACGTTGTTTGTCGACATCATCAGGACGCGCGCTTCCAGCTGGGCCTCAAGGCTCAGCGGGACGTGCACAGCCATCTGGTCGCCGTCGAAGTCCGCGTTGAACGCCGAGCAGACCAGCGGGTGCAGCTGGATCGCCTTACCTTCGATCAACGTGGGTTCGAACGCCTGGATCCCGAGACGGTGCAGCGTCGGCGCGCGGTTCAGCATCACCGGATGTTCGCGGATCACCTCGTCGAGGATATCCCACACTTCGGGGCGCTCTTTCTCAACCAGCTTTTTCGCCTGTTTCACGGTGGAGGACAGACCTTTGGCCTCCAGACGCGAATAGATGAAGGGCTTGAAGAGTTCGAGCGCCATCTTCTTGGGCAGGCCGCACTGGTGCAGCTTCAGCTCAGGACCGGTCACAATCACCGAACGGCCGGAGAAGTCGACCCGCTTACCCAAAAGGTTCTGACGGAAACGACCCTGCTTACCCTTCAGCATGTCAGAGAGCGATTTCAGCGGACGCTTGTTGGCGCCTGTGATGACGCGGCCGCGACGGCCGTTGTCAAACAGCGCGTCCACGGATTCCTGCAGCATCCGCTTTTCGTTGCGGACGATGATGTCCGGCGCGCGCAGTTCGATCAGCCGCTTCAGGCGGTTGTTCCGGTTGATCACGCGGCGATAGAGGTCATTGAGGTCGGAGGTCGCAAAACGGCCACCATCCAGCGGCACCAGCGGACGCAGTTCCGGCGGAATGACCGGAATCACGGTCATGACCATCCATTCCGGGCGGTTGCCGGATTCCAGGAAGCTCTCAACCACTTTGAGGCGCTTGATGATCTTCTTGGGCTTCAGTTCGCCTGTGGCTTCGGCCAGCTCTGCGCGCAGCTGTTCGGCTTCGGCTTCAAGGTCGATGGCCGCCAGCATTTCGCGGATCGCTTCAGCGCCGATATTGGCGGTGAAGGCATCCATGCCGAACTGGTCCTGGGCGTCCATGTATTCTTCTTCGGTCATCATCTGGCCGTAGGTGAGGTCGGTCAGACCCGGCTCGATGACAACATAGTTTTCGAAATACAGAACCCGCTCAAGATCGCGCAGGGTCATGTCCAGCATCAGGCCGATGCGCGACGGCAGCGACTTGAGGAACCAGATATGCGCAACCGGCGACGCCAGTTCGATGTGGCCCATGCGCTCGCGGCGGACCTTTTGCAGCGTGACTTCCACACCGCATTTTTCGCAGACAACGCCGCGATATTTCATACGCTTATATTTGCCGCAGAGGCATTCGTAGTCCTTGATCGGGCCAAAGATACGCGCGCAGAAGAGACCGTCACGCTCAGGTTTGAACGTCCGGTAGTTGATGGTTTCCGGCTTTTTGATCTCGCCGTAGGACCACGACAGGATCCGCTCAGGCGAGGCCAGCGACACCTTGATCTCGTCGAAGACCTTCGGCGGCGTCAGCGGGTTGAACGGATTATTCGTCAGTTCCTGGTTCATCTTGATGTCCTCAAATTCGTGCGAAAGGCTGGAGGGGGAGGCAAATTTCTGTGAAGAAATCTGCCAAGATTTTTTGAAAAATCCTGTTCCCCTTACTCGTCACCCTCCGCATCCAGGAGTTCCATATTCAGGCCGAGGCCACGGACTTCTTTCACCAGAACGTTAAACGATTCCGGTACGCCCGCTTCAAAGTTGTCCTCGCCCTTGACGATCGATTCATAGACCTTGGTCCGGCCTGCAACGTCATCCGACTTCACGGTCAGCATCTCCTGCAGGGTGTAGGCGGCGCCATAGGCTTCCAGAGCCCAGACTTCCATCTCACCAAAGCGCTGACCACCGAACTGCGCCTTACCACCCAGCGGCTGCTGCGTGACGAGGGAGTACGGGCCGGTCGAACGCGCGTGGATCTTGTCGTCGACCAAGTGGTGCAGTTTCAGCAGATACTTGATGCCGACGGTGACGGGGCGTGCGAATTGCTCACCCGTACGACCATCAAACAGGACCGACTGACCGGAAGTGTCAAAGCCAGCGCGCACCAGTGCATCGTTGACGTCCGCCTCTTTGGCGCCGTCGAAGACGGGTGTCGCGATCGGCACGCCACGGGTCACATTACCGGCAGCCTCGACCAGATCGGTCTCGGTCATATCGGCAATACCTTCACCGTAGACGTCATCACCATAGGCATGGTGCATCGCTTCACGCACCGGGGTCAGATCGCCAGAACGACGGTATTCCTGAAGCGCATCATCGACTTTGATACCCAGACCGCGTGCGGCCCAACCCATGTGGGTCTCCAGAATCTGACCAACGTTCATCCGCGACGGAACGCCGAGCGGGTTGAGACAGAAATCGACCGGGGTACCATCGGCGAGGAACGGCATGTCCTCCATCGGCACCACTTTCGAGATCACACCCTTGTTCCCGTGACGGCCGGCCATCTTGTCGCCCGGCTGCAGCTTGCGCTTCACCGCGATAAAGACTTTGACCATCTTCATAACGCCCGGGGGCAGATCGTCGCCGCGACGGACCTTCTCGACCTTGTCTTCAAAACGGGCATCCAGAGCACGTTTCTGTGCTTCATACTGCTCGTTCAGGGCCTCGACGACCTGTGCGCTCTGCTCGTCTTCCAGCGCCAGCATCCACCACTGACCGCGGCTGAGTGTGTCCAGCAGCTCTTCGGTGATTTCGGAACCGGCCTTGATGCCCTTGGGACCTTTGACTGCGGTTTTACCCAGCAGCATGCCACGCAGGCGGGCGTAGATGTTGCGATCCAGGATGCCCAGCTCGTCGTCCCGGTCACGGGCCAGACGCTCGACTTCCTCACGCTCGATCTGCAACGCACGTTCGTCTTTCTCGACGCCGTGACGGTTGAAGACCCGCACCTCGACCACGGTCCCGTAGTCGCCCGGCTTCACGCGCAAGCTGGTGTCGCGCACGTCAGATGCTTTCTCACCAAAGATGGCGCGCAGCAGCTTTTCTTCCGGGGTCATCGGGCTTTCGCCCTTGGGTGTGATCTTGCCAACCAGAATATCGCCCGGCTCCACGTCGGCACCGATGTAAACGATGCCCGCCTCGTCGAGGTTGCGCAGCGCTTCTTCACCGACGTTGGGGATGTCGCGGGTGATCTCTTCCGGCCCAAGCTTGGTATCACGGGCGGCGACTTCGAATTCCTCGATGTGGATCGAAGTAAAGACGTCGTCACGCGCGATGCGCTCGGAGATCAGGATGGAGTCTTCGTAGTTGTAGCCATTCCAGGGCATGAAGGCCACGACGACGTTTTTACCCAGAGCCAGTTCACCCATATCGGTGGACGGACCATCGGCAATCACTTCGCCTTTGCGGACTTCCTGGCCTACTTTCACCAGCGGACGCTGGTTGATGCAGGTGTTCTGATTCGAACGCTGGAATTTGCGCATACGGTAGATATCAACGCCCGCATCCCCCAGTTCCAGATCTTCGGTTGCCCGGATCACGATACGCTGCGCGTCGATCTGGTCGATGATGCCTGCGCGTTTGGCCATGATGGCCGCGCCGGAATCCCGTGCCACGATCTCTTCGATGCCGGTGCCGACCAGCGGCGCCTCGGCACGCAACAGCGGAACCGCCTGACGTTGCATGTTCGAGCCCATCAGAGCGCGGTTAGCATCGTCGTTCTCAAGGAACGGGATCAGCGAGGCCGCAACCGATACCAGCTGTTTCGGGCTGACGTCGATCAGATCCACGCTTTCGCGCGGTGCCAGGGTGTAGTCGCCGGACTGGCGGGTCGAGACCAGATCGTTGACGAATTTGCCGTCTTCATCAAGCGTCGCGTTGGCCTGCGCCACGGTGTGACGCATTTCCTCGGTCGCGGACATATAGTGGACTTCGTCTGTCACCTTGGCGTCGTTGACAACGCGGTAAGGTGTTTCGATGAAGCCATATTTGTTCACGCGAGCAAAGGTCGCCAGCGAGTTGATCAGACCGATGTTCGGGCCTTCCGGTGTCTCAATCGGGCACATCCGACCATAGTGTGTCGGGTGAACGTCGCGCACCTCAAAGCCAGCACGCTCACGGGTCAGACCGCCAGGCCCAAGCGCCGAGAGACGACGCTTGTGCGTCACTTCGGAGAGCGGGTTGGTCTGGTCCATGAACTGCGACAGCTGCGACGAGCCGAAGAATTCACGTACCGCAGCAGCAGCCGGTTTTGCGTTGATCAGATCCTGCGGCATCACCGTGTCGATCTCGACCGAAGACATCCGCTCCTTGATGGCGCGTTCCATGCGCAGCAGACCGACGCGGTACTGATTTTCCATCAGTTCGCCAACGGAGCGCACACGACGGTTGCCGAGGTGGTCGATATCGTCGATGTCGCCCTTGCCGTCACGCAGTTCGACCAGCGCCTTGATGCAGGAGATGATATCTTCCTTGCGCAGGGTGCGCTGAGTGTCCTCGGCGTCCAGAGCAAGGCGCATGTTCATCTTCACACGGCCAACGGCGGAGAGGTCGTAACGCTCGGAATCGAAGAACAGCGTGTCGAACAGCGCGCAGGCAGCCTCGACGGTCGGCGGCTCGCCCGGGCGCATGACACGGTAGATATCCATGAGCGCGGTATCGCGACCCATGTTTTTGTCCTGCGCCATGGTGTTGCGCATGTAGGGGCCGACATTGATGTTGTCGATGTCCAGAACCGGAATGTCGATGATACCGGCATCCAGCAGTTCCTTGACGGTCCCGCCAATGATTTCGCCGCCCTTGTCATACTCGAGGGTCAGCTCATCGCCGGCCTCGACATAGATGGCGCCGTTTTCTTCGTTGATGATATCCTTGGCGACATATTTGCCAACGATATGCTCAAAGGGAACCAGCAGCTCGCTGATGTTGCCTTCGTCGATCATCTTCTTGACGGCGCGCGGTGTGACCTTCTTGCCGGCTTCGGCAAAGATCTCACCGGTGGCGGCGTCAACCAGATCGTAGGTCGGACGGGTGCCGCGCACGCGCTCGGGGAAGAACGGCGTGACCCAGCCACGGCTCTTCTCCAGCTTGAAGGAGATGGTGTTGTAATAGGCATCCATGATGCCTTCCTGATCCAGACCCAGCGCATAGAGCAGGGTTGTCACAGGCAGCTTACGACGACGGTCGATGCGGGCAAAGACGATGTCCTTGGCGTCGAATTCGAAGTCCAGCCAGGAGCCGCGATACGGGATGATGCGGCAGGCAAACAGCAGCTTGCCCGAAGAATGTGTCTTGCCCTTGTCGTGATCGAAGAACACGCCCGGCGAACGGTGCATCTGGGACACGATCACACGCTCGGTGCCGTTGACCACAAAGGTGCCGTTCGGCGTCATCAGGGGCATATCGCCCATGTAGACGTCCTGTTCCTTGATGTCCTTCACCGATTTTGCACCGGTGTCTTCGTCCACATCAAAGACGATCAGACGCAGAGTGACCTTCAGCGGAGCCGAATAGGTCATGTCGCGCTGCATACATTCCTCGACGTCATATTTCGGACGTTCAAAGGAATATTTCACGAACTCCAGAACCGACGTCTCATTAAAGTCCTTGATCGGAAATACCGACTGGAACACGCCCATGATGCCTTCGCCGTCGAGCGGCTGTTCTGCATCACCAGAGCGCAGGAAGAGGTCGTAAGAAGATTTCTGGACCTCGATGAGGTTCGGCATGTCCAGGACTTCGCGGATTTTACCGTAGTATTTGCGAAGACGTTTCTGGCCAAGGAACGATTGAGCCATGTCAGATGTCACCTTTCCAATTCTCACTGAACAAGGATGCCGCCGGGCCCCGGCACCTTGTCCATACGAGACAGCGTGTTCGGATCAATTCATGACCACCTTCCCGAATGGCGGCCTCCCGATCCTTTGAACCTCGCCTGAAAAAACGCCCGTTTAGTTGGGCCCTTTCTAAGACAGGTTCGGCTGGACCCGGTTTTCACCGGGCCCAGCCAAATTTCCGGGATGTTCAGAGGACGTCGAAACCGACACCCCATGTTGTCCCGTATCGCGTAGCTTAGGCCAGTTCGATCTCGGCGCCAGCTGCTTCCAGCTTGCCTTTGATGTCTTCGGCTTCGTCCTTGCTGACGCCTTCTTTGATCTTGCCGCCAGCTTCGACCAGCTCTTTGGCTTCTTTCAGACCAAGACCGGTGATGCCGCGAACTTCTTTGATCACGTTGATTTTGGATGCGCCAGCATTTTTCAGAACGACGTCGAATTCGGTCTTTTCTTCTTCCGCTGCGCCACCGGCGTCGCCGCCAGCTGCCATGACAACGGCGCCGCCAGCTGCGGGCTCGATGCCATACTCATCCTTCAGGATGGTTTTCAGTTCTTGTGCTTCAAGCAGGGTCAGACCAACGATGTCTTCTGCGAGTTTCTTCAGATCAGCCATTTTATCAGCTCTTTCCGTTTACAGTGTGTGTGTTCCAACGTGCGGGCATATGCCCGACGCCAGTCATTCAGTGCCAACCGCTTACGCAGCTTCCGCCTTCTCTTCGATGGTCGAAAGGATGCTTGCGATGTTGCTTGCAGGTGCGCCAATTGCGCCAGCGATGTTGGAAGCAGGTGCGCCAATGCAGCTTGCGATCTGAGCAATAAGCTCGTCGCGCGAAGGCATTTTCGACACGGCTTCAACGCCGGCACGGTCCAGAGCGTTCTCACCCATCGCGCCGCCAAGGATCTCGAACTTTTTGTTCTCCTTGGCGAAATCCTCGGCCACCTTAGCGGCGGACACGGGATCTTCGGAATAGGTCAGTACGGTCATCCCTGTCAGCAGGTCAGACATGCTTTCACACGGCTTACCCTCGAGGGCGATTTTGGCGAGCCTGTTCTTGGCAACACGCACGGAGCTACCGGCGTCGCTTGCACGCGCCCGCAGATCCTGCATCTCTGCAACTGTCAGACCGGCATAGTGGGCTACGACCACCACGCCAGAGCTTTCGAAGATCTGGCCGAGTTCCTCGACCACTCTCTCTTTCTGGGCTCTATCCACAGTTCTCTCCAAGTTTAGGGACACTTGCGCATCCCGGCTCATTGATGTGCCGAACATTGCTGCCCGGCGTTCAAGTCCGTTTTAACGGGGTGAGCCAAAATCACCCGAGGGTAGGAATTCCCTCGATCCTTTGGTCGTTCCCGTCTCAGGAGGGAAATTAAGACCCGATCGACAGGCCACCCACCATCTTGGACGAAATGAAATAAAGCGCACGACGAATCGCACGCTTTATCTCGGGGTCGTAGTTAGTCCCATTTTTAGGGATTTCCAAGGGCAAAATCGTCCGAAAGACCACCAAGGCCAGGATCAGCCGAGATCGCCACAATGACACCCCCGAAAAGGCAAAACCGGGGCCCCCATCAGGGACCCCGGTCTATCGTCAATGCGGCGTTTCTGACACATGCGACTCGGCGCACTGTCAGCCCTCGCCCCGCCTGCCGAGATTACTCGGTAACAGCGGTTTCCACGTCAACGGTGACGCCCGGACCCATAGTGGAGGACAGAGCGATTTTCTTCATGTAAGCGCCCTTGGCACCCGACGGCTTTGCCTTGGCAACCGCAGAGATGAAGGCACGTACGTTTTCGATCAGCTTGGCTTCGTCGAAGGAAGCTTTGCCAACGCCAGCGTGCACAACGCCGCCTTTTTCAGCTTTGAACTGAACTTCGCCACCCTTGGCTGCTTCCACGGCCGCTTTCACGTCCATGGTCACGGTGCCGACCTTGGGGTTCGGCATCAGGTTGCGGGGGCCAAGCACTTTACCCAGACGGCCAACGATCGGCATCATATCAGGGGTTGCAATGCAGCGATCGAAATCGATGGTGCCGCCCTGGATGGTTTCCATCAGGTCTTCTGCACCGACGATATCCGCGCCAGCTTCCTTGGCTTCGTCAGCCTTCGCGCCACGGGCGAAAACAGCAACGCGCATGTCTTTGCCGGTGCCGTTGGGCAGGCCAACCACGCCGCGAACCATCTGGTCTGCGTGACGGGTGTCAACGCCGAGGTTCATGGCGATTTCGACGGTTTCGTCGAATTTTGCGTTTGCGTTTGCCTTGATCAGGGCAACCGCTTCTTCCACCGACAGGTTGTCCTTGCCAGCGAAAGCTTCGCGCGCAGCGCGGGTCCGTTTACCGAGCTTAGCCATCTTACTTCACCTCGATGCCCATGGAGCGGGCAGAGCCCAGGATGATCTGCATCGCGGCTTCGATGTCGTTCGCGTTCAGATCTTTCATTTTTGCTTCGGCGATTTCCTTCACCTGAGCAACGCTGACGGTGCCCACGGTTTCGCGCGACGGGTTGTTCGCGCCCGATTTCACTTTGGCGGCCTTCTTCAGGTAGTAAGACGCAGGCGGCGTCTTGATGTCCATGGTGAAGGACTTGTCCTGATAGTAGGTGATCACGGTCGGGCACGGCGCGCCGGGCTCCATGTCTGCGGTCTTGGCGTTGAACGCCTTGCAGAATTCCATGATGTTGATGCCGCGCTGACCCAGTGCCGGACCAACCGGCGGGGATGGGTTTGCCTTACCGGCGGGCACTTGCAGCTTCATCGTGCCAACAAGCTTCTTAGCCATTTGGTGTTCCTTTCAACTCGGGCAAAACGCGTTTCACCCTATGCATGTTGCGTGGTCCGATATCAGGATCGCGATCCCTCCATCTCCCACGAGAGAATCTCGCCCGAAGACGATTGGGCGCGTCTACAGGGGAATGGCCGGGTTGGCAAGTGGGCGGGGCCTCATGAATCGGCACGAAAGAACTCACACTCACGAGCTTTATAAGCCTCACTTGCTCTGTACCTTGCGACTTGCACGTTATCCCTAACAAGCGAATACTTCTGCATTTGGAGTACAGCCTCATAGAGAAAGCTATGCGTCATGAATGAGATCAAGAAAGGTACTTGGGTCGAAACCCTCATCGAGACCTACATGTCTCTCGGAGGTGAAGCACATTGGAATGAAGTGTACCCTGAAGCACAGAGAATTCGACAACTGAAAGGGCTGGACTGGACAACCAAGTCCCGAGAAACCATCCGGGACTGCGTGCAGCGGCATTCTTCCGATTCAAACAGCCGCAAGAGAGTGGATGCAAAAAATGCTCCAGACGTCTTTTACGCCGTTGCAGGAGCCAACAAGGGCATCTGGGGATTAAGAAGCGAATACTTCTCGAGTTCTAAGCAGCAACGAGAAAACTCCGATGAAAGCCTGTATCTTTGGGGACTAGAGGGCATCCTAAAGGAAACAAAATATTTGCGTCGCTTTAGAGACCAAGTTTTGATTCAGGAAAGAAAGAAAAAAGACGAGTTCACATGCCAAGCGTGCGGATTTCATCAGGAAGTGTCGAACGGTCACTACATAATTGACGTACACCACCTTACACCGCTGTCAGCTTCTACAGGGCCAGTGATTAACTCACTTGATGATTTGGTTTGTCTTTGCCCAAACTGTCACAGAATTGCTCATTCAAAACGCGAAGCACCTCTTTCTGTTAAAGAAATTCGCGAACTTCTCCATTCCGTCTAACCCTCCAGAGTATCAGCAGGGTTTAGTAGTATCAGCAGGGGTTAGTCGCTTAACAATTATCGCCTCTTCGCAACCAAACAAAAAACGCCGCGTTGAACCCAACGCGGCGCCTCAAATCCCGTAGCGCGGGCAACCTGCCCGCCAACCCAATCACCCCTGCTTGGTCACCTGGGTGAAGTCCAGTTCCACCGGGGTTTCCCGGCCAAAGATGGACACGGTGACCTTGAGTTTCTGATTGTCGTCGTCGACGCCTTCGACCATGCCGTCGAAATCTTCGAACGGTCCATCGTTGACTTTGACCTTTTCGCCCACTTCAAAGGAGATGAGCGTGCGCGGCGCTTCTTCGCCTTCCTGAACGCGGCCCAGGATGCCCTGCACTTCGGCGTCGCGCATCGGCATCGGACGGCCCTGCGGGCCGAGGAAACCGGTGACGCGGTTGATCGAGGAAATCAGGTGATAGCCGCGGTCGGACATTTCCATATGCACCAGCACGTAGCCGGGCATGAAGCGACGCTCTGTCGAGACTTTCTTGCCGCGACGAATTTCGATCACCTCTTCGGTGGGGACCAGAACTTCGTCGATTTCGTCTTCCAGACCCTGCTCTGCGACCGACGTGCGGATCTGCTCTGCGATTTTCTTTTCGAAGTTCGAAAGAACGCTGACCGAATACCACCGTTTCGCCATGAACCTGATCGTCCTTGTGTCTCTTGGCCGACAAGTGCGTCGGGCCACTGCTAAAATAAGATACAGCCTTGGGGCTGCGCTCTAACAAAAAGCGGCGCGCGACACGAATCGCCACACGCCTACGTCAGAGTTAGTCGCTCACCTACCGCCCCGGGAGTCCAAGATCAAGAGGTGAGCCGCCAATTGCGAAGCCAAGCTGCCCTTCGCCACAACGGGTTGCGCGATCGGGGCTGCCAGACGGGTTTAGCCGAACATGCCCAGAATGCCCTCAAGCCCAAAGCGGATCAGGATATCCACGATGGCAAAGAACACGGCCGTCAACGCCGCCATGACAAACACCATCACGGTGGTCAGCAGCACCTCACGGCGGGTCGGCCAGACGACCTTGGAAACTTCGGCGCGAACCTGCTGGATGAACTGGACGGGGTTTGTGGTGGCCATGAGGCGGGGTTCTCTCTGCTTGCAATCAAGCAGCGATTTAACCGCAGACCATGGCAATTTCAAGCCCTGCTGCACCTTCACCGATGGCTCGGGGCGGGTTCTTCAGGTCCGCGCCGCAGCATCCGCCGAGAAGCAATCAATTCTATCTTAATTTTCGCGGGCCATAAATATCCGCCATGGGGCACCGCAGATGTCAGCACATCGCGCCCTGCCCGTTACCGAGCGCGATTATGAGATAGGATTCCATGACCCTCGCACAGAACGATCAGCAGGCGACCAGCCTGAGCCAAACCACCCCGGCAGGGGCTGCCACCCAGCGCGAAGCGCAGGCAACCCCGCCGCTGACAATGCAGATTTCCAGCAAGCTCTCTGGCCGTAGTCGGCGGCTGCCACCGCAAGACAATGCGAAGCTGGACCCCGAACATCAGGAGCAACTGACCGCGCTGTTTCAGCATGGACATTTCCAGCAGGCCGCAACCCGTTGCGCAGAGCTGCTGAACAGCCATCGGAGATCAGCATTCCTGTGGGAACTGCTGGGCCGCTGCCATCTTGCGCAGACCGCCCTCGATGAAGCGGCGACCTGCCTGAACAAAGCCTGCGAGCTGAACCCGACCTCCGCCACGACCTTTGCCGCGATGGGTGATGTCTACCGGCGCCAGAACCGGCCAGTGGATGCGATTGCCCTGTATAAAAAGGCTCTGACACTGGATTCGACCTGCCTGCCCGCGCTCAACAATCTGGGCAACACGCTGCTGGAGCAGGATCGCATCATCGAGGCCGATCAGTGTTTCGCCACCGCGATTGATCAAGCGCCTGACAACGCGCAACTGCTTTACAACCGTGCCAATATCCAGCGTCAGCTGGGGAACATGGGGATCGCCCGCGACCTCTATGGTCAGGCCGCGCGCTTTGCCCCGAACTTCCTGGAAGCGCGGTACAACCTTGCCCAGCTCACCGGTATGATCGGCCAGCAGAGCGAGGCGATCCGTCATCTGGACCAGATTCTACTGGCCCGCCCCAATGACGATCGCGCCCGTGCCCAGAAGCTGCGCCTGATGGCGGAGCTGTGCGATTGGCGCTGGCTGGACGAATATCAGGAGCACCGTCGGCACCTTGGGCTGCGTGGGTCCGCCTGCGCCCCGCAAGCGCAGATCGCGCTTGAGGACAATCCAGACCTACTGCGCATCCGGATACAGGCCCATGCCAGCTCCCGCCCGCAATCTGACCCGGCGCCGCAACGGCCGAGGGCAGAAACACGCCCACAGCGGCTGCGTGTCGGCTATTTCGTCAGCTCGACCCAGGATCTCGATGCGCTGCGACTGCTCGACAGCCTGCTGGCCCGCCACGATCAGAGCCGATTCGCGCTTTACGTCTATGCGGCCAGCGCACCGCGCGCGGATCTGGTCGGCGTCCACCACCGCGATATCCGCGGACTGTCCGCAACCACCATCAAGACACAGGCCGTCGCGGATCAGCTGGATATCGCAATTGACCTGACCAGCTATACCCACGAAGCCGACGCAACCGTGTTTTCGGCCCGGATCGCGCCGGTACAGATTGCCATGCCCGGTTTTCCGGGCACCATGGGCACTCCGGCGTATGACTATATCCTCGGCGATGCGGTTACCTGCCCGCCCGGCAGCGAGCGCTATTTCGAGGAACATGTGATCCGCATGCCGCACAGCTATCAGAGTGTTACAGCTCTGCAGGACCTCTCCGGCCACCAGTTCAGCCGACGCGACTGCGGCCTGCCCGATGATGCCTTTGTCTTCTGCAGCTTTACCGCCAGCCATGCGCTAACCCCACGTGAATTTGATATCTGGATGCGCCTGCTGGCCCGTGTGGAGGGCAGCGTTCTGTGGCTCCCGGACTACCCAGAAGAGGCACAGGCTGCACTGCGACAGGCCGCAAGCGACCGCCGTGTCGACCCGGATCGCGTGATCTTTGCCGCCGCCAGCACCGGCGAGGAGCGTATGGCGCGCAGCATGGTCGCAGATCTGTTCCTGGACAGCTTCACCCTCAATGCCGGTCCGGCAGCGCGCGACGCACTGGCTGCCGGGCTACCGGTGCTGACAATGGCGGGGCGCCAGTTCGCTGCCCGCACCACCGCAAGTCTGCTGGCCGCTGCCGACATGGAAGACCTGCTGACCACCACGCCCCAGGCCTATGAGGCACGGGCGCTGGAACTGGCCGAGGACCGGGATCAGCTGCTGGCACTGCGCAGCAAACTGCGGCTGATGCAGACGAAAGCACCGCTGTTTGATACCACGCGCTACATGCGAGATCTGGAACGCGGGCTGGACATGGTTTTTGCCCGCCATAGCGACGCACTGCTGCCACAGCATGTGACGGTTCCGGCCGAGGATGTGGTGCCTGCAAAACCAACCGACAGCTACAGCGCGGCACAGACCGCAGGCACGCCCATTCACGCAGCCTGATCAGGGCAATCTTCACCCTGAAACCCAACGCTTCCCCCGCCCCAGAAAGGCGGCGGAGGCGTTTTGTCTTCCATATGGACTGGATCCAGCGGGACCGATCCACGACGAGAGAGAGCGGACAGGCGCAGCTGCGGATCCGCCAATCGAAATGAGGCCCGAGCTAGAACGAGGCCCGTGCTGGGATGTCTTGTGTCTGAGATGAGAGAGTGGCAGGGGCATCAGGGTTCGAACCCGAGACCTACGGTTTTGGAGACCGTCGCTCTACCAACTGAGCTATACCCCTACGGTGCGGCAGTTCCTAAGCCAGAGCTGCGCGGCTGGCAAGAGGGAAATCAACGAAATCGCCCGGATTTCCGCGCGTCCTCCCGCGATGACTGGCCCCACTCGCCATGCTTCAGTATGACAGAGAAAAATGTCCAGAGGAAAGATCCCAGAGTGAGCCTGCGCAAAAAGATCGCCGACAGTCCGAAAGTGAACCGCGCCATCGAGGCCCTGCTGGCGGGATATGTGCGATTCGCCCATCGCACCTCGCGCTGGGAGCGCCGCGGGTTCGAGGAAATGGATGCCTGTGTCGCCTCTGGAGAGCCGGTGATCTTTGTGCTCTGGCACCAGCGACTGATCATGGCCCCCTATCTGTTTGACACCTCTCTGGGCCGGATCTGCGCGCTGACCTCTGCGGCGCGGGCCGGGCGGCTGGCGGGACAGATTCTGGTGCGTCTGGGGTTTGAGACCATCCCGATGTCCAGCCACAAACGCCATGTGGCGCTGTCCCGCGAAGTCCTGCGCCGCACCAAGGAGGGGTGTTCTATCGGCATTGCCGCTGACGGACCAAGAGGGCCGGCTCGTATATCCTCGGGCGTACCGATCACTTGGGCGCGGATGACCGGATGCCGTGTGTTCACTGTCGCGTTTGCAGAACGGAAAGTGATTAAGCTGCCAACCTGGGATCAGCAGATGCTGCCTCTGCCGTTCTCACGTGGTGTTCTCCTCTGTCAGGAATGGACGGATGAGGTGCCGAAGAAGCCAAGCGATGAGCAGGTTGAGACGCTGCGGCTGAGCCTGCAGACTTCGCTGGACAAGATTACGGACACGGCCGACCGGGCCGTCGGGCAGCCTCTGCGCAGATAGACATGGCTAAAGGCCTGGCGGTCAGGCCGCCCCCTGCCCTGTTCCAGCGTCATCGCATAGAAAAAGGCCGCCCCGTTTGGAGCGGCCTTTCTATTTTCTCACCCGTGCGGGCTCTCGGTGATTTTCTAGCGAAAACCACCTGTCACCGCAGGCCAGAGTTTCCGTTGGAAACTCGAC
>NZ_JAYMWL010000008.1:0-158047 GCF_048056275.1 Phaeobacter sp. JH20_26
AGCAACAACCTTCACCAAAACTTCATAATATCGGCTCGCAGAATTTGGTGATGCTCTTAGCCTGAAATTTGGTCGCTTCATTCGACTAAAAACCCTTTCCATCAAGCTACAGGGCGTGCTCACTCGCCTCTTCTCGCCTCCATCTGCATAGCAGTCCGGCGATCACGTCCGCAGTTGCTTCGATCTCCCTGAATACAAGGCGCATTCATACATAAGTGCCGCCAGATCACATCAAATTTTTCAGTCTTGCATCGAAGAAAAATCCGAGTAACGGGTCCATGACCATAGTACGACCGAAGGTGAGTGCTGTTTGCCGCTTGGCGCGAAGTGTTAGCTTGGCCATTGTTTATACATTCCTTACCGAAGGAGTCGGCTTCTTAGCATCGCACTCATGCTGCAGAACCGGGATGCCCAGCTTTCGTGCCTTGTCGGCGAGGTTCTCCTGAATACCAGACCCTGGGAAGGCCAGCACGCCGATCGGCAGGACGTCCAGCATCGCATCGTTGCGCTTGAACGGGGCCGAGCGACCGTGTTTGGTCCAGTCGGGCCGGAAGGCGACTTGCGGCACCTTGCGGTGATCGGCCCAGCGGGAGGCGATAAGCTCTACGCCCTTGGGTGAGCCGCCGTGGAGCAGCACCATGTCCGGGTGCTTGGCATGGACCCGGTCGAGCCGCGCCCAGATCAGGCGGTGATCGTTGAAGTCCGTCCCGCCGGTCACGGCCACCTTTGGGCCTTCGGGCAGAAGCAGTTGCGCTTCGGCCCGGCAGCGGGCGGCGATGAAATCTCGGCTGTCGATCATCGCGGCGGTCAGGTTGCGATGGCTGACGCGCGAGCCGGTCCGCGGATGCCAGGGCTTGCCGAGGTGATGCTCGAAGCCCTCGGCTGCGAGGTCGCGGAAGAGTTCCAGCGCCGTGCGCCGTTCGACCATGCTCAGCCCCTCGGCCAGAAGGCGTTCGAGTTCCAGGGATTTAACTTCGGAGCCATCGTGTTCCCGTTGCAGGCGGCGCTGCGCCTGTTCGTTGTCGTCGAGTTGCCGTTCGGCCCGGGCGAGTGCGCGATGGAAGAGGTTGACCGCGCCCCAGAGCAGTTCGTCGAGATCGGGTTCGAGACGTGTATCGCCGAGCGTCGCGACAAGGGCGTCGAGGATATCGGCGACGGCACCGGCGATCTGGCTGCCCTCGGGCAAGGGGCGCGGATCGGGTTCATCCTCGTAGGGGCGCCAGCCGTAGAGCTGGAGTTCGGTCAGGACATGGGCGGTCGAGGACGTGCTGTGATGGGGCTCGTGGGCATCGGTTTCGGGATCGAGGGTCATCTGCGGGTTCCTTCCTCGGGGGGAGCCGCGCGCCACACGCGGCCTTCGTGGCAGGAACGCGCCCACGGGCGGAGCGGCCGGGCAGCCCGAGCCTTTCGCGAGGGCCTTGATGGCCAAGCCCGGCTATTTTGCCTCGCGATGCAAAGCGCCCCAACGGGGCGCGGCGGAAAATAGCCGGAGCGCGGCCATTGCCGGGCCGTCCCGATTGTGGGCCTCCTGCCCTCTGAGAAGGCCGCGCGCGCCGGCCTTTCCCGTGGATGGGAACCGCGCGCGGGATGCCCCTGCGAAAACGATGCTGTGAGCCGTACAGCGCCAGCCCGATTGCCGCCCTGTCACACCGGCACGAACCGCGCGGCGTCCTTGGCGTGGAGATGAAGCCGAAACCGCGCTTGCAAGGCCGCCAGCCCATAGCGCCGGAGATCATCGTTGAAGTCGCCCAGTCGCGGCGTGAGGGTCTGCGCCTCGATCCCGGTCTCGGCTGCGCGCGCCTCCAGTCGATCCCTTGCCGCCGCGCCTGCGGGATCACGGTCGCGCAACACGTAGAGCCGCCGCAGGCCAGCGGGAAACCGGATGGCGGCCAGGTGTCCCGATGACAGCGCCGCGACGGCGGGCAACTAAGGCAGGGCCGAGCGCACGGAAAGAACCGTCTCGATCCCCTCGCCCGCGATGAGCACGTCTGCGGGCGCGCCGAACCGCACCCCGTTCCCGAGCAAAGCGCCCATCGCGCGCCGCGGTGTGTCGATATCGGCCTTGGCGCTCCCGTCCGGCCGCAGCCAGGTGCGATGGGTCCCGGTCTGGCGGCCTTCGAGATCGGTGATGGCGGCCAGCATGGCCGGAAGCCGCGCGATCGGCCCGCCGCCTTCGGGCCGATAGAAGCAGGCGGGATGGAACCGCAGGCTTGGCATTTGGTCAAGCGCTCCGATGCCACGCCTGCGCAGATAGGCTTCTACCAGAGTGCCGCGGATCGGTACACCCATTGCAAACAGGCGTCGTGCCGCCTCCTGAGATCCGGTGGCAGCTGGTGGCTGTGAATGTGGAGAATGCTGTCGGGTTGGATCAGGTAAGGGCAGGCTCAAGAAGCGTCGGGCCTCATCGGCAACGTCCTTGAAGTCGACCAGCCCGCAGCTTTCACGGATGACATCGAGCAGGTCGCCATGCTGTCCCGTGGCTGCGTCGGTCCATTTTCCAGCGGCACGGTTGCCGGACAGTGGCCCGGACAGCCGAACGAACATGGATCGGCCCGGTGTGTTATGAACGTCTCCCACCAGCCAGTAATGACCCTGCTTCCGGCCGTTCGACAGATAGTGCCGGCACACCGTTTCGGCGTTCTGGGAAAGCTGGTGCGAAAGCTCGGTGGCGGGGCTCGTCATGGCGGTCTCCAAGAGGATTAGACGCAATCAGGGGCCCGCCATGACTGACGGGCCCCTGAATTTGGACCTTGGGGGAAGGTCCCGTGCTGCTCGTAGGTCACTCGGCGACTGTCTTGGCGAAGGCGTCACCGGCGACGGGATCATCTTCCTCCATCGGGTCGGAGTCTCCGATAGCCGGTTCGCCGCCGTCTTCCGCCGTTTGCGCTTCGCCACTGTCGGGATCGTCTTCCGAAGGGTCATCGTCGGAGCGGTCCGCCTCGTCGACCAGTTCGATCTCCGGTGCGTCCTCTTCCGGCAGCGGCGGCGTGCGCAGAGGTTCGGGCAGCCAGCCGGTGCCCAAGAGCAGGTCCTCTGCGGCGGTCACCATTTGGGCCTTCTTCAGCCCGGTGAACCGGTCGGCGGCGTCCTCACCCTTTGCCTCGCGCACGGCCTCCAGAATGCGCGCCTTGGTCACGCGGCCGAGGTAGCTGTCACCCGTGGCCGTCCAGCCCGCCTTTGCCACGTCGAGCCCGACCGTCCCGGCCAGCACATCCGCATGCGCGATGGCGCGCGGTCGGCGCTGGTAGGGATCGTGGACGGCATTGACGCTCATCGCCACGCAATGGGCGAAGAGCGCCTCGCGACTGCAGCTGTCGAATTCGGTTAGCGCCTCCCAGAGGTCCTCGGATGCCTTCGGCAGGTTCCGCGCCCACGTCTCGTGGCGCTGGTCGATGGCCCGCGCGTAGGCCGTGTCGCCGAGGCCCGGCACCTGCGATCCAAACCCGGCGTTGCGCGGTTCGATCTCGACGCAGCTGTCGACGGCGTAGCGGTAGAAGAGCCGCAGGACCATCGCGTGCAGGGCCGCGAGGAAGGCGACCTGCGGGTCCTGGGCCAGTGCGTTGCGCAGCGCCAGTGTCCGATGGGCCGTCAGTTCCATGACGAGGCGGTCGGAGAGCGGTTTGAGGCCGTCATCCTCTTCCTCCTCGTCCTTGGAAGACGCGACGGTGTCATCGGCGTCCTCGACCGGCGCCGTTTCCGGTGCGACCTCGCCGAGGTCCTCCACCTCTTCCACAGGCTCATCCTCGGGCCGCACGTAGCCCCGCTCGACGCGCAGCCGGCCAGAGCTGTCGATGCTGACGAAGGCCCCGGCCAGCGCCAGATCCTCGAACTCGAACCGGATGGGGCGCGCCTCGAATGCCTCCATCGCCTCCTCGATCTCGCCCAGCCGGGCATCGACGTCGTCGGGCAACTCGTCGGCTTCCGCATGCTCGGCCTCGAGCGCGTCGTATTCGGCCTTCAGCGCCTGGTAGCTGGCAGCCTCCTCGTCGCTCATCGGCACCGCCTCGCCATGAACCCGGCGCATCCCAAAGGTGTGGCCGTAGGGGAATTCGGCGTCGACCTCGACCCATTTCCAGCCCTCGGCGCGGACCGCCTCGGCCTCCTCGGCCAGTTTCTCGCGCACCATCACGTCGAGCAGGGCGGCATCCTGCAGCCAGCCGCCATCGTCTTGCTGAAACAGGTCGCGCAGGATTTCGCCCCCGGCCTCGACGTAATCGTCGAGCCCGACGAACTGAGCCCGCTTGTCCGAGGCCCGCACCGCACCCTCGGTCAGCATGCGGCGGATCTCGTAGGGCTGCCGCGAATAGTGCCGCTGCAGCGTCTCCCAAACCTGCACCTGCCGCGCGTGATCGGGATTGACGGTGAAGGCCATGAGCTGGTCGAGGGTCATCTCCTCCTCGGCATAGGCGTCGAGCAGCGACGGCGCGACCGCGGCGAGCTTCAGCCGCTGCTTGACCACGCTGACCGAGACGAAGAAGGCCGCGGCGATCTCCTCCTCTGAGCGGCCTTTCTCGCGCATCGCCTGGAAGGCTCGGAACTGGTCGAGCGGATGCAGCGGCGCGCGCTGGACGTTCTCGGCGAGGCTGTCTTCCTCGGCGAGCCCGTCTGTGCGCACGATGCAGGGGACAAGTGCTGTCTTGTTCATGCGCTTCTGCTTGACGAGCAGTTCGAGCGCCCGGAACCGCCGCCCGCCGGCAGGGATCGTGTACATGCCGGTCTCTGCACCGTTTTCGTCCAGCACGGGCCGAACTGTAATGGAGCTGAGCAGCGTCCGCCGCGCGATGTCCTCGGCCAGTTCCTCGATCGACACGCCCGCCTTGACGTGGCGCACGTTCGACTGGCTGAGCATCAGCTTGTTGAAGGGGATGTCGCGCGAGGCGCTGAGTGTGATCTTCTGTTGCTTGGTCATCGGGATATCTCCGCGACAGGCCAGCCGGGAGCCTCTCTCCCGACCTCCAAACCCGTCACGGAAAACCCGGCCACCCTCTCACTCTTGGGCGCTTCCGGACAGGAATGCAGTGTTTCCGCCGCAAAGAAATCACCTTAGAGTGGAGCTAGAGACGGTGCGCTGTTGGCCCGCCAGTGCAATTTCAGGAATTGAGATCATGCTTTATTATCCGCATTATACACCAAGCCAAGAAAGGCTGCGTTCGCTCCTTTTATTCAGCGACAAAGTCTCTCTGATTGTTCCGAATGTTGATCAATTCGGGGTACAGCGTCGCCAACACGTTGAAGAGGTTCTTTCTCACGACGACAGCTTGATCGAAATGAAAGATCCTACATACCGCTACTCAGGGTGGATGGACAAAGATGGGGTAGCGCAGGCGACAGAGAACCTTATTGCCAAGCTGGTTGAAGACACTGAACAAGAGGGAGACCTGACCCCAATCCACTTCGACCAGTACGGCCACGTAAGTCCTGGTCAAGACGATGAGATAGCCATGCGTTGGTCACAAAAGGGCTGGAAGTATGTTGCCGAGGAGAAATTCCCTCCAAATTTCCGCGACATTTTCTTCACTGACGGAATGGCCATGCGCGTGGGGCATTTTAGAAATCCAGAGACTGGTGACGTGATCGAGCACAACGGTGTTTTGTGTCATCCCGTTCTGGCAGATTTCGTTCTGGCGAGAATGGCGCGTGAGGCTTCAATCGTTGACGGTCTCCCGAGCATTACGTTCGGTGGCATCAACTATGTAAATCACCTCTTCGACGGTGATCAGACGCATCGCGCGGATCGGTTTAAGCTCCTCCAGAGCGCTATGGACTTGTTTGTTCCGAACAATGTCGGAAGCAGCAATATCCGTGACTTCTTTTCGATCCATCAGGAATATGAGGGTGTTCGGCGGCTGGTTTGGCGATATCTGGACGACATATCTAGAGAACAGAATTTGGACTTGGAGGTGAAAGATCAAGAAACTCTTCTGGAACGTCTGGAAGATGCGCGAAATCACATCGACGACGAACTAACCAGCATCAAGCGACAAATTGGCCGCCAGCGCTTCACCGCTGGAACTCTATTCGCATTTGAAGCGGCTTCAACTATCGGTCTTGCGGCGCTAGGTGCACATTGGGGCGGACCACTAGCGGCGGCCGGGACCGCTGGCCTCGGAATTGCTGTCGCTGGCGGCGCTAGAAAAATGAGTACACTCGGGAAAAAGCAGGACGGAACCGCAAAGTCTATCGCGATGTCGATTGCAAAGATTGAAAAACGCGGTGTTCCTGCAAGGCGGGCTGTCCCGAATTACTGGCTTTGATGGATCACGAATTGAAGGACTGCGCGCGACTTGAAAAGGAAGGCGCGCGCATGCTCTATTCCTAGCGTACCTTCTCCAACAAAACCTTCGCCTTCCCCTCCATAACCAGCCGCGCGTCCTGCTGCGGCTTCGACCGGGCGACCGCCGTGATGCCCTGCACGAAGTCGAAGACGCTCTCGGGCGGGCGGCCTTCCTCGGCCAGCACCGTCTCGACGATCCGCCCCGTCTCCGCCTTGGAGAATCCGCGCTTGCGCAGGAAGTCCAGACGGTCCTCGTCCGACCGCGCGACGATCTTCTCCCGCGCCGCGCGGATGCCGTCGATGAAGGGCGTGGGCGAGGACTCGGCGAAGCGGCTGAGTGCAGGCGCGGCCTCATGGGCAAAGCGGGAGGCGGCGTATTTCGAGTGGCGGATGGTGATCTCCTGGAAGTCCTCGACGCCCCAGAGGTTGCGGTTCTGGCAGACCGCCCGGAGATAGAAGCTGGCGATGCCGAGGGTCTTGGCACCCACCTCCGAGTTCCAGCAATAGAACCCTCGGAAATAAAGGTCGGGCGAGCCATCGAGCAGCAGCCCCGCCTCGATCGGGTTCAGGTCGTCGACGAGAAACAGGAAGACGTCGCGGTCCGAGGCGTAGAGCGTCGTCGTCTCCTTCGTCACATCCACGCGCGGGTTGTAGATGCCGGTCGACCAGTCGAGCACACCGGGGACCTTCCAGCGCGTGTCGCCGATGCCGTTGCCCGCGATCCGCTGCACGGCGGAGACCAGTTCATGGTCGTAGATGCGGCCGTAGTCGGGGCCCGTCACCGCGCGCAGTTCCGTGCGGCCATCTGCGACTTCCATCGTCTTGATCTGTTCGGCCCGGTGGTTGGTCAGACCGTACTGCAGGTTGATCCCCGCCAGCGGCGCGGGCAGTTGCCGCAGATAGGCTGCGGGCGCACCGGCGAGGCTCGAGAGCTGGCCGAAGGACCAATGGGTCGGCGCAACCGGCTCATCCGTGCCCGGCAGGACAAGGCCGAGCTTCTCCGGATCGTCGCGATTGGCCTCGACCCGGATCGCCGCACTCTCCACCGTGCGCGTCCGGCTCCGCCCCGCCCGGCCCTTGACCGAAGCGAAAAGGTCGTCGAGCGACAGATACCGCTCGTCATCCGGTCGCGAGAACCATTCGGACGACACGCGGTCCACGTTCGTGCCGCGCGACACATCCACCTTGTAGCCGCCGCTCATGTCACGCCCGGCATCGATAATCTCGGTATTCATTGGGAAACCTCCGCGACGGGCGCCGGAGGCCTCTCCTCCAGCCTTCAACCCATCACGGCCCTCCCTGCCCGCCTCTGACTCTCGGAAAACCGGTGAACGTCCGCAGGAAGTCCGCCGATTTGATCGCCTTCTGTCCTATTTCTTCCCCCCTTCCGCCGCCGCTTGCCGCCCTTTTCACGATCAAGGTCCCTCATCCCGCCAAACGCCGCCGCCCGCTCGCATTGATGGAGAACGTGGCTGAGGCGAGGATGTGGAGCAGAGAAACCACCGAGACTGACCGATGAACACGCTTTTCCTTCTGATGGCTCAATATGATGGCCGCGCGGTCGTGCCAGTCGATACGGTTTGCAAGGACTACTTTTCCCATCTGACATTGCCGAAGTTTCTCAGGAAGGTCAGTTCCGGTGAGATTGATCTGCCCTTGGTGCGATCGGAACGCAGCCAGAAGAGCGCGAAGGGCGTCCACCTGTCGGATCTAGCCACCTATCTCGACAAGCGTCGCGAGGTCGCGCTGTGCGAGCGGGACGCCTTCAAGTAGCGGCCTGCAGCTCTTCAAATGAGGGCCGTTCAGTTGCCCAAAAACACCCTCTAGACGTGATCTGGCGAGGGGTTTTGTCACCGCATCGATCCGTCCAATCCAGCTGACCAGAGCTTCTTAGGTGAAAAACTGGGCAAAAGCCTTCCAGCCCTATCCCAAACCTCTGAAATTAAATCCGAAAATGGAACTATCAGGCGATGGCCTGTCAGATTTTCTGCCTACTTTTTGCGCGCATGACCGGGACGGACTTACAACATGATTTACAACACGAGCAACAACATGACCTCAAGAAACTGAAAAATAACAGACTTTTCGAACCGTTGGTCCAATCCATCATAGGTGCGCAAGACATACGCCATGGTACGATAATCTGCGATCTTCTCTCCATTCCAGACACCTATAGCAGCGCGGGCCGTTTCGCTAGACCATGTTTCAAGCCCGTTTCTTGCCCATTCGAGTCCGTTTTCGATCAAGTTACAGATTTGTCGCAAAGGGAACGCGACGCTGTCGCTAGGCCAACACCCCCATACAAACTTTTGCATTAGATTCAGAAGCTTACGCGCAATCTTGCCGCCCTTGGCACCAGGTCGCCAGAGTTTCAACGAGATGCGGCCTATACGATCCTTTGGTCGTTTTGCTGAACGAACACGAAACGACCCAAACATGCCTTTCGTCGTGAACCAATCATTCTGCGTTGAGGCCATTAAAACCGGCCATTCGCGGCGGCTCCAATACGTCCAGTGCTTTGAACCTATAGTCTACGGGATAAACCACCAACATAGCACTCTATCGACATCCAATGCATCGCGCGCATTTCGACGGCATGTAGCAATATATGAAGCTGGATATGCCGGAAAATCGGCATGTGATCGGCGGGGAGCAGGTCAGCAGAATGTGCTTGTACCTCAAAATCTCTCGAGTTTGAGTGCCTCTGCTGTTCCGTTGATCGAGGAATATCAAGCAATATCACCCATACCGCCCAGGTCGGGCATCCCGCCGCCAGTGGACGCCCCGGTACCCTTCGTAGGCTTGTCTGCCACCATTGCTTCGGTCGTAATCAGCAAGCCAGCCACGGAAGCTGCGTCTTGCAAAGCAGTACGCACCACTTTTGCTGGATCTATGACGCCGAACTTGAACATATCGCCATACTCATCGATCCGTACGTCGTAGCCAAAGGAGGCATTTCTGCTCTCTCGAATTTTACCTGCAACAACAGAACCGTCGACGCCAGAGTTTTCAGAGATTTGACGCAAAGGTGCTTCTATTGCCCGCCGGACAATAGCAATGCCCACGTTCTGGTCGCTATTAGCACCTTCTAACCCGTCAAGTACCTTACCCGCATGCACTAGGGCAACACCGCCACCTGCGACGACACCTTCCTGAACGGCCGCACGGATCGCGCTCAGCGCGTCATCGACACGGTCCTTGCGCTCTCTCACTTCTACTTCGGTGATGCCACCCACACGGATCACAGCGACGCCGCCAGCGATCTTTGCGACACGTTCTTGTAGTTTTTCGCGATCATAGTCGGAGGTAGCCCCTTTAATGTGCCGAGTGAAAGTATCGCGTCGCCTTAAGCTATCTGGTCTGGAGGCGAGAGCCGCTACAGCCTCATTGCGCATACGCCACAAGAAGTCTTGGATACCCTCTAGTTCTTTGGCCGTGAAGCCGGCCATTCTACCTCGGGCAATAAAACCACTTGGAACAACATCAGTTCCTCCCGAGAAGATGGCTTGTGCGATTTCTTTCACAAAAGCTTCTCGTTCGGGAGTGTCGGCCAAAAACTGTTCGAAAATGAGGCTAGTATCTGAAGGCTGTTCGCTCTGAGCAGCTTTTATTATCTCAATTGCAGACAGCTTTGTCACCCTTTCTTCACGGATCGTTGCGCCTTCGATCTGCGTCCGGATTTCTGAAACTCGCGCTTCAATCTCTGCCTTTCTGCCTGCCCCATCGATGATGGTTGTCTCGTCCTTTGTGATCTCAACTCGCTTTGCCGAACCGAGCATGTCAAAGGTGACTGACTCAAGCCTCATGCCGAGGTCTTCCGAGATCACCTGGCCTCCAGTCAGGATCGCGATGTCCTGCAGCATGGCCTTACGTCGCTCGCCAAATCCTGGGGTCTTGACAGCGGCAATTTTTAGGCCACCGCGCAACTTGTTAACCACAAGGGTCGCCAACGCTTCGCCTTCCACGTCTTCAGCTAGGATAAGAAGGGGTCTCTGTTTTTGAATAATTGACTCGAGGAGTGATACCATCGGCTGCAAAGAGGAGAGCTTCTTTTCGTGTAGCAGGATCATGCAGTCTTCTAGCTCTGCAGTCATCTTGTCCGTGTTGGTCACGAAGTAAGGCGACAAGTAGCCACGATCGAACTGCATGCCTTCGACAACTTCGATCTCGGTTTCCAGACCCTTGTTCTCTTCAACCGTGATGACGCCTTCGTTGCCGACCTTCTGCATCGCATCCGCGATCTGGCGTCCGATCTCGGATTCGCCGTTGGCGGAAATCGTGCCGACCTGCGCCACTTCGGCCGAATCGTTGACGGGACGCGCCGCCGCCTTGATCGCCTCGACGACTTTCGACGTCGCCATGTCGATGCCGCGTTTCAGGTCCATCGGGTTCATGCCGGCGGCAACCGCCTTCATGCCTTCGCGGACGATGGCCTGGGCCAGAACCGTGGCGGTGGTGGTACCGTCGCCTACTTCGTCACTGGTGCGGCTGGCGACTTCTTTCACCATTTGCGCGCCCATGTTCTCGAACTTGTCTTCCAGTTCTATTTCTTTCGCCACGGACACACCGTCTTTGGTGATGCGCGGGGCGCCGAAAGATTTGTCGAGAACGACGTTGCGGCCCTTGGGACCGAGGGTGACCTTGACCGCGTCGGCGAGGATGTTGACGCCCTTAAGCATGCGATTGCGTGCATCGGTGTCGAATTTGACGTCCTTTGCAGCCACTAGCTTCGCTCTTCCAAAGCAAGAGCTTCTTCAAAAGAAGCTGAACGATACTGGGCATTTCTTAAAAAAATCTTCAGGCCATCTTCGTCACCAAAGACGTCGAAAACACTGACACCTTCCCTACCCTCGATTTCCTCACGAAAACTAGCATAGACCTGATAGCACTCTTCGTGCCCGCGACCATTCAAATAGATTCCCACCACTGCGCCACCCATATCTGCGATTTTGCTTCGCAATGCCAGCTTCTTTGTAGCCGCATGAATGTTCTTTAAGTTATCAATGGAAGGAGCGCCATCAAAGAACACTGTATCTCCACGAAACACCAACCCGACGACTTCAGACAAGTCTTCATCGAAAAAAGAACCAATGGATGACGTAGGGACTCTCAAGTGTATTTGACGAGTAGGTGGTGGTATCTTGTTGGTTACTGGCGGTGGAATAAAGTCTCCTGTCAATTCAGACTTCTCACCTCCAGTAGAAGAACCCTTTGGGCTTGGGACTATGAATATTGTGAAAAACTCCTTATCCATTTTGATGATCACCTATTAGCTTCTTGACATCATTCTTTAGTGCTCCGGTTGGCTTTCTCAGTATAGAACTCACTTTAGAGTAGTAGGCATCAAGTCCTTCCAGACGGGATCTGGTCTCCTCTGATACGCCAACACCACTGATACTTGCTTTAAGATCGGCGATAAGATCTTGGCAAATTTCTTGAGCTTTTCGTTTGTCCTTTTCAGTGTCGACCCGACCAGTCGCGATCTGCCCAAGCAGCCTGTCCAAATCTTTTTTTCTGTGCCGAACCTTGGATAGGTCCGGTGAGAATGTGAACCATCCTTGAACAATCAAAAGAAGTGTTGCCAAGCCTGCTTGAGTTGACAAAAGAGCTGGCTTCGAAAAAAAGTTAAAGTCTGCTACGCCTGCAGACAATATAGCATGAAGACATATAGACAGCAGAAAGAATAAAATAGCCGCTACCAAGTAAGCCTCTAGATCAGCTATATAGCATATCCTAATTTTCTTGTGGACTAGCAGGTAATTGAACGTTGCGATGGCTATAGTCCAAGTAAACGGCACCGCACTAATATCTTCCAATACAAGACGATATGCTGGAAATCTTGCGTATCCTTGCAAGCCGATAATGGCGAAAAGGATGAGAAGTAAAATGTCACCTACGCGGAAATCTCCGGACGCTCGCAAGGAAAAAAAATGTCGAAGAGTACTCATATGTTGTTGTTCTTTTGCAGGATGATCCGGCCATGTTATTGCTCTTCAGATCAGAACAGGTGCGGGACTTTTTTGCACGCTGTGTCGCTATCGACGCCACTCCGCTGTACATGACAAGAGTAAGTAGACTGGATCGGGGTTGCTTCCGTCAACATTTAAATGTGGAAGGAGTGGAGCTATGCTGGATTTTGGGTGACGCGGCCTGATCAGGCGGCGCGGTTCTCGGTGTCGTTTGCGGCGACGCCATCGGTGAATGGGTCACCTTCGATGACCCGAGGCAACTTTTCCGCGCCCGCCAGGCGGCGCCAGGTCTTCGCGGCGGCCTGTAGGAGCTTGAAGACGATCAGCTTCGCGGTCTTCTGCGTCAGCGCGCACTTGGTGCGGAAGGTCCGATGCCGGACGGTGGCGAACACGCTCTCGATCGGGTTGCCTGTCCGCAGTTGATCCCAACTTTCGGCCGGGTAGTCGTGGAACGCGAGCAAGGCCTCCCGGTCATTCGTCAGGCCGGTCACGGCCTTCTTGTATTTGGCGCAGTATTTCTCGGCGAAGATGTCCATGGCGGCTTCTGCCACGGCGCGACTTCCGGCCTCCCATATCTCGCGCAAGTCGGCCTTCGCCGCAGGCTAAATCGAGTTCGGGAACGTGTTCAGGACATTGGCGATCTTGACGCAACAGCGTAGGTGGCGCGTGCCGGGAAAACCCTCTTGACCGCCTTTCAGAACCCCATCGCCCCATTCTCCACGTCGACCTCCGGCGGAACCGTGAGGCCGCGGACCTTGATGTTGATCAGTAGTTTGCGCCAGCTCTGGGCGCTCTCGCGCACGTCGACGTGCAAGCTGACCAGCTCATTCTTGCCCTTGGGCGCGGCGCCCAGAATGACCAGCATGCACTCGGCCCGCACCTCCATCCGCGCATGCAGGTAGACACTGTTGGTCCAGATGGAAGCTGACATGATGCGCGCACCGCTTCCGCCTTTTTCATATGTGATGACCCCGTGAAAAATCTGCATGGCCGAAGATGCTTGGAACACGCGCGATCCGACTACGCCTCTCGCCGTGGACAGCGATCAAGCGGGCAACGCACATGATAACGAGAGCGCTTGTATTGATAGGGGAGTGGAGCGTTCCTGAACAAGAGCCCGATAGCTACAACATTTTTTCAACATGGCTATTTTGGGCCCGCAAAGTATTTACATAAATAAGAAAATTTCGAACTGCCTGTTCCATCCATCATGGGAGCCACGGAAAGACGCGCCGCGTTCCGAACTTCGGAAAACCTTTTTTCTTCTTGGTTTTTCGAGTTTTCCATTGTCACCGTTTCCCTCGATCTGGCCCGATTCAGCCCCGTTATCGGGTGCGGCGCTACAGACTGTAGCACCGACGGCGCCGTGTAGCACTGTTTCCACCCAAAGTTCCAGCACCCGCCTGCAAGCGCTGCTAAGCCACTGTCCCCATCTGTTCTGCCCCTGACGACGAAAGCGGACTGATCAGCTCGGGCCGATCAAATGGATTGAGCGCGTTCTGGAAACAGTCCGGGTTTTCTAGAAAAATTTAGCTAAACATTGATCATTATTATTAACCATTTCCGGGCAATTTGGCCCAATTTTCTCCATAAATCTATTGATGCCCTGCTTTCGTGCTAGACGATTTGAAATCCGTTAATTCACGATTTCCGTTGTACGAAGGAAAGATGATGCCAGTAAATCCGGTGAACCCCGTCAGAGGAACAGTCAACGCAGACACGATCATGGGCACGGCGGACGCGGATACGCTCGTTGGGCTGGGGGGCGACGACAGCCTGATCGGAGATGCGGGCAATGATTCACTTGTCGGCGGCAGCGGGAATGACACGCTGCGGGGGGGACACGGCGACGATACCCTCATAGGCGGTGACGGCGATGACGAAATCGAGGGCCTATACGGCAATGATGTGATCGACACAGGCGCGGGCAATGACCATGTTTTTGGCCGCGACGGTGATGATCTTATCTTTGGGCGCAGTGGTGACGACCATCTGATTGGCAGCATTGGCACCGACACTGTCTATGGCGGCGACGGCAATGACGTGCTGGCCGGCAGCCAAGGCAATGATGAGATCCATGGCGGGAACGGAAACGACATCGCGTTCATCGGTACGTTCGAAGACTCCGACCGGATTTTCATGGATGCGGGCGATGATATTGTCGATGGCGCCCTGGCCGGTTCGTCGTTTTATGCAGAAGGCGGCTCGGGCAGCGACACGATGACCGCAGGTGTTGGCAACGACACGCTGCTGGGCGGCAGCGGTGATGACCTGCTGAGCGGCGGCAGCGGCAATGACCTGCTTTCCGGTGGCGGCGACAGCGATACAATTTCCGGCGGGGATGGCGACGATATCTTTCTGATCCAAGACGTGCCGGGCCGCCTGTTGATCACCGATTTCGGCGCAAATGGCGCTGCGGATATGATCGATCTGTCGGAGCTGACTGGCTATGGTTCAGCGGAGGCGGTGTCGTCCGGCATGACCTTCGGTCCCTATCAGACCACGTTGAACCTCAATGTCACCGGTGGGGAGCTGGTGATCACGATCCAGCATCAAACACCCCTGACGGCGGCGGATCTTGGGCTGTCTGGCGCCTTGACCGGTACCGACACCGGCGAAGGTCCGACCGAATTCGGCGGCGGTGATACCGGCAGCGGTGGCACAGGCCCCGACACACCTCCGCCTGATGTCGACACAGGCACAGGCACCGGCACAGGCGGAACTGGCGTCACCTATACGCTGGCCGGGCAGGACGCTGCGATATTCGTGGTTGATCCTGACACTGGCGATGTCTCCTATCAGGATTGGTTCACGCCAAATTACGAAGAGGTCTGGGACCTGGACCGGGACCATATCTATGAAATCTCTGTCATCGGGACGGATGCGAATGGTGCCGAGGTCAGCCAGCAGAACCTGGAACTGGTTGTCAGCGAAACCGGTGCCACCTGGCAGGACGCCACTGGCGACATCCCCAATCCTGGCAACGGCGGCTCGGATCAGCAAGACCCCGGTGCAGGCGTCTGGGAGGGAGATAACGCTGCCGGTGTAACCTACACGCTGACGGAGCAGGACGCCGCGATATTCCTGGTTGATCCTGACAGCGGCGATGTCTCCTATCAGAGCTGGTTCACGCCAAATTACGAAGAGGTCTGGGATCTGGACCGGGACCATATCTATGAAATCTCCGTCATCGGGACCGATGCAAATGGTGCCGAAGTCAGCCAGCAGGACCTGGAACTGGTTGTCAGCGAAACCGGTGCCACCTGGCAGGAAGTCGGAGGAGACACCTCCGATCCTGACGACGGTGTTACCGATCCGGGTGATCCTGTGCTGGAGACGGATTACCTCAATGGCGATGCCGATGATGAGCTGTTGACCACCTTCGATGCGTTGGCCGAGCGGTATCTTGACGCACGGGGTCATGCCACAGCGCCGATTTTCAATGGCTCGGTTGACTGGCATTCCAGCGTGCATGCCCATCTGGCCAATGTTGCGGCCTACGAGGCCACAGGTGATCAAGCCGGGTTGCAGGCCTTTGCCGATGACCGTTTTTCCGCCGAGGACGTGCAGGGCGAAATCGACCTTACCCATAACGACCCTTATGGCTGGGCGTGGCTGCTGAAACTGGACACCAAGCTTCAGGACAATGGCATCGACAACCTGGCACCTGCCGGTGATCATTTTGCCGCCGAACTGGAGGCCCGTCTGTCCCAGCGCATTGAAGCCGGAACATCCGATGCGGGTACGGGCTCCTACGGCGATGCAAACTGGCAGATCGCAAATCTGATCCAATACGCCCAGCATCAGAACGATGCACCGGCTGAAGCGCGTTACATGCAGATATTTGAGCAAATTCAGTCGGATACGAATGTATCCGGGGAGACGGAAATTGATGAGGGCGATTTCTTTTCGTCGCTTTCGCTCTCGGCCTATGCCCATGTGATTGCGGGAGAAACAGATACGGCGCTGTTTGACGACATCCATGCCCAGATGTTGCAGAGCGTCACCGATGGTTCGCTTCAAGAGCTGCTCGATACCGAAGGTGCACGTCTGGATGCGGGGGTCGGGTTTTCGCATTCGGCTGGTATCGCGATCTCTTCGGCCTATGGCTATTGGGCGATGTTTGCCGAAACAGAGAACCCGGCCTTTTATCATGCCTATTCGAATGTTGTGGAATGGACCGAAACTTATGCTGCGGAAATGGGCGCCAACATCGGGCCTGGCCATTGGCTGCCGAACTTCGCGTCTTTTGCAGCCGACCTGCCGACGCAGCTGCCGGTGGCTGACCCGGATGGCAGCCTGACCACGCAGATTGATGACTGGGTGCCCGGCGCCGGCGGCGATGGTGCAGATATCCTGATCGGCGGCAATGACAATGATCTGCTTTCCGGAGGGGCGGGCGATGATCTGCTGGACGGCCAGGGCGGCAAGGATACCCTGGACGGCGGCACTGGCGATGACACCCTGCGTGCCGGTTTTGACGATGGCACCGGCGATGTCTTTATCGGTGGCGCGGGCAGAGATACCTATGACATCGCAAATTCCGATGTCAGCGTTTATGGGTTCAATATCGATCTCCGGGATGGCACGGATCAATACGGCAATACCTACTCCGGTATCGAGAACATTCTGGGCAGCGATACGAATGATCGGTTGCTTGGCAACGGCTCGCGCAACTATCTGCATGGCGGCGATGGCAATGACACGCTTTCCGGGCGGTATGGCGCCGATGTGCTCGACGGCGGCAACGGCAAGGACATCCTGCGTGGCGGCCACGGCAACGACACGTTGCGCGCGGGTTTTGACGACGGAACCGGCGACGTGTTTGATGGTGGTGCGGGGAGCGATACCTATGACATCGCGAATTCAGATGTTCGCGGCTATGGCTTCAACATTGATCTCAACACGGGAACGGATCAGTACCACAACAGCTACACCCGCATTGAAAACATTCTGGGCGGCAGCGCCGATGACACATTGCGTGGCGACGATGCGGACAACTACCTGAATGGCGGCGACGGCGATGATATCCTCAATGGCCGCGCGGGTGATGATGTTCTGACCGGCGGCGCAGGGAACGACGTCTTTGCCGTGACGGCGGATACCGGGTCAGTGCAGATCACCGACTTTGGGCAAAACGGCGACGCTGATCAGATTGATGTCTCTGCTCTGACATCTTTCTTCGCCGATCCCCAAGCCCTGATGGCAGCCTTGAGCCATTCTGACGGGCAGACCAGTTTCAATATTGAGCTTGATGAGGGAACCAGACTGGTGACGATCCAGTCCGATCAGGAGCTTGAGGAAGAAGACTTCATCTTCTGATCGGGATAATGGCAGGCAGGGTTCGAAAGCTGCTGCGGTCGCGGTAGGCGCCGCACCCTGCCTGCGTCCAGGCGGCTGATCGGTCAGATCAGCGGGCGCGTTTCGGGTTTTTCCAGATCGACAAGCGCCAGGTCTGCCAGCGCCTGAAGATCCGTGATCGACAAGAGCCCGTTCTGCCATTCGGCAAGGCCCGCATCCCGCAGCACCTTAAGCCGCTTGTTGGTGTGGACCAGCGACAGACCAAGGGCATCCGCCAGATCCTGCTGACGATAGGCCAGCGGAACCGTATTGCCGACCTCAAGACCGACAGCGCGCAGCCGCAGGTAGATTTTCACCAGCGCCCAGGCAATCCGCTGCGAAGCGTCGCGCTGCCCGAGCGAAGCGATGGTCTCGCCGAGGAAATGCTCCTCCACGGCGGCGATCCAGGTCAGATCATAGGCCCGCGCCGGGTTCTGTTCAAACAGGCGAAAGGTCTCGGACCGGCGAAACACGCAGAGCGTCATTGCTGTTGTCGCCTCGACCGAATGTTTCATCTCCCCCATAAGACCGGCCTGCAAACCAATGAAATCACCAGGAAAAATAAAGTTGATCACCTGCCGACGGCCATTCTCCAACGTGGTGTAGCGGGTCCCCATCCCTTTTAGCACGGTGTAGAGCTGCGGGCTGTTTGACCCTTCCAGCAGGATCGTGGTGCCCGGATCGACAACCAGTTCGCCGGTCTTGAACCCTTGGGTAAACGCCAGCTCCTGCTCCGTCATCGGCGTGAACACATCACGATGCCGCAGGGGACAATCTTTGCAATCGGTGGTCGACACTGGATTATTCCCTAAATGGTATGTCACAGATTAATGCGAGCAGGCTGAATTCGGCGCAGAATGCACGAAACGAAGGTCTATCAGCTTATGCAAGACGATGTTCCGGTCAATACGACCGCTGCGGAAACCCCAATTTATATCATTGCAACACAGGATCATCTGACCACCTGCGATATCTCAGATACAATTCATGAATGCGAGACCAACGCCGAGGTGCTGTGCCATCCGTCGATCGACGTGGCCATGCCGGATATCTGCAAGAGCCACACCCTGGCCGTGGTCTTTGCCGAGGTCGGCAGTGCACAGATCGACCAGCTGAAACTGGACCAGATCATTGCGGCGCGGTCTGGCACATTGGTTCTGATGGGCACCCGGGCCGAGGCTGAACTGGAGCTTGCCGACATAGGCACCTACCCCTGGCCCGTGCTGTTTCGCCCGTTTTCGGCGTCAATGATCAAGAGCTGGCTGACGCCGCGGCGCAAGGGGGCCAGGAAACCTGCCGGGAACAATTCGCAAGCTGAAACGTTGTCCCCTCATCTGCGGATCGTGGACTAACCTTTTGGAGGAGAGATAGAATGCTTGGTTGGGCAATTACATTTCTGGTCGTGGCGCTGATCGCGGCCCTACTCGGATTTGGCGGCATCGCCGGGGCATCGGCAGGCATCGCCAAGATCCTGTTCTTCATATTCCTGGTGCTGTTCGTCGTGGCCATGGTCATGCGCGCACTCAAGGGTAAGCCGCCGGTCTAAACGCCGTCTGGCCAAATGCCGCCGGTTTACGCCCCGCATGGGCTGGCATCTCATGACCTGATAGCCGGTGTTACATGTCCCGGCGCGCCAATGCCCCTTCTGGGTCAGCGGCGCGCCGTTTTTGCTTTTACACGCGGTTGCTCAGCCGACCGCCTTGCCGGGGAGATATCCACCGATTTCCGCGCTCGCCTGTTCCCACTCGGCCATGAGGGGCATCAGATCGGGCATGGCGTCCATCTCCGAATGTTCAAGCGTCAGCAGGGCCTCCCGCAGCGCGGTAAAGCCCAGCACCGCGGCGGAACCAGCGAGCCTGTGTGCCTCCTGCCGGTGCGCCTGCCCCAGCTCATCTGCCGCGCGCAGATCGGTCAGGAACTGATCGACCTCGTCACTGTAGCTGTGCAGGAACTGCGCCCCACGTTCAGCACCAAGTGCATGAAAAAATTGCGTTATGTCCGATTGCCCCTCGGCTGGCTGCGGTGCAGGCTGCGCCATGGGCATTGGGCTGGGAGGCGCGGCAGGCAGCTGTGCGGGCGGCTGTCCGGCGACCTCTTTTGCGGCGCTGCGTTGCATTCTGGCGCGGCGTGAAATCACCTCTGCCAATGCCTGCTTGCTCACCGGCTTGGTGACCACTTCGGCAAGCCCGCCTGCCAGGATCCGTGCGTGATCCTGCTGCCCGACATGGGCCGTCAGCGCGACAATCTGCGTGCCCTCCGCCAGCGCCTCGGCGCGGATGCGGCGGGTAGCCTCGATCCCGTCCACTTCAGGCATGCTGATGTCCATCAGGATCAGATCAAAATCCTCGCGCCGTGCGGCCTCCACCCCTTCGGCGCCCCCCTCGGCCAGCACCACCTCATGCCCAAGCGTGATCAGCATCCGTTCGACAAGAATGCGATTGATTTCATTGTCTTCGACCACAAGGATCCGCGCGCACAGTGCCTCATCCGCGGCTGTATCGCCGGGCTGCGGAGACGTCTGTGCCGCATTCGCAATCAGCGGCGTATCGGGGGTCGCCTGACCGATCCGCCCGCGCCCGTCCGAGGCCGGCAGTGGCAGCGAAATGGTGAACAGGCTGCCCTCCCCCAGCTCACTTTCGCAGGTGATCTCGCCCCCCATCGACACCACGATACGACGGGTGATCGCAAGACCCAGACCAGTGCCTTCGCTGCTGCGCGCATAGCTGGCGTCCAGCCGGATGAAATCTTCAAAGATCCGGTCCAGATCATGCTCAGCGATGCCAGCCCCGGTGTCGGCAATGCAGATCTCCACGGTATCGCTGCCCCTCACCCGCAGCACGTCGATTGACACCGCGCCATCGGTGGTGAACTGCAACGCGTTTTCAACAAGGTTGACCAGCACCTTCTTCAGAGCGACGGGGCGGCCGAGGACTTCGTCACAGGGGCCAAGGCTGCAATGCAGGCTGAGATCGTTGCGGCCGCGGCGCGCCACGGCCTGATGGGAATCGACCAGTTCCTGCACCAGATCGCAAAGATCGAAGATGCGCTGATGTTCATATTCGACGCCGGTTTCCAGATGTGACAGCTGCAGGACGTCGTTGACATGGGCCATCAGGCGATCGCCGGAGTCGCGGATCGCCGACAGGTATTCACGCTGATCAGCGGTGAGCGGCGTGCCGTCCAGCAGCTCAACCGCGCCCAGAACACCGGTAAGCGGCGTCCGCATTTCGTGGCTCATCACCGTGAGGAGATCCGCCTTTGCCCGTTCACCGGCCAGCGCCTCATCGCGGGCGCGCGTCAGCGCCTCCTCCGCGGCGATGCGGTCAGAAATATCGCGCAGGTAGCTGACAAAGACGGTTTCTTCTGCCGACTGGCTGGCCGTAATCGACAGCTCCACCGGAAAGACCTCGCCGGATTTACGCTTTGCTTCCAGCTGGATACGCCCCTGCCCGATGACCTTGGGCGTCGCCCCGGACCGATAGGCCTGCATGCCCTGCTCATGGGCGTCGCGCAGGTGATCGGGGACAATCAGATCCGCCATATCGGCGCCCGTCGCCTCGCCCCGCGAATAGCCAAAGATCGTCTCGGCGGCGCCGTTGACCTCCTGAATGCGCCCGTCGTCACCAACCACCAGAATGGCATCCAGCGATGATGTGATCATGGCGCGCATCCGGCTGACGGCAAAGCGTGTGCGCTCCGCCAGCCGCTTGCCGCGCTGGTAAAGCCGCCCCATCATCAATGCCGTCAGCCCCAGCGCCACACAGAGCGCGAGGACCACCCACGCCAGCCGGGACAGGATCGCAAAGAGGTTGAGGCGTTTTTCCTCGGTTGTGCGGGCATGTTCCGTCAACCCGGCCAGCGCCAGGACACGCAGATCGGCGCGATTGTCCCGCAGCATGTCCCGCACCTGGGGCAGCCCGAACAGGAGCGCCTCATCCGGGCCGTCGATATAGGTGATCAGCCGGTCGATCCGCGACATGACCCGCGCCAGAACCCGGGCGTTTTCGGGTTCGTCCCGCACCGGTTTGAAGGTGCGGCTTTCGCGGATGGTGGCGACCCGGCTGTAGAGGATGTCGAATTCGCGGCGGACCTGAGACAGATCCTGCTCACTCCGGGCGGAGAGCACCGCGTTTTCCAGTTTCAGCTGTTCGATTTCGGCCTGTGACAGGGTCCATTGCAGGCTGTCGGTAGCGGCGGTTGACAGGCCATCCAGACGCACCAGCACCTCGCGCCCCAGCCGAACGGACTGCACCGCGAGCAAGGCGAGAACCAAGCCCACGGTGATGAGGACGCTGCGCGACAGCAGAGGGTTTTCCCTGAGCCGCACCTATGAAAGACCTGTGCCTATGCCTGTTCGGGTCATTCGCCTATCGTGATCTCCTCAAGCTGCCAGATGCTGCGGGAATAAACCGCCTCAGTACGGTAGGTCGGATCGCTGTCGTAGGGGTAGACAATCCACAACGGGCCCTTGTCGCGGACCGACATTGTTGCGCCATTGCGCTCATAGGCGACCATTGGCCCGCCATTGGTGGCGTCTGAAACCGGAATCTCCACGGCATAATCGTTGATTGCCCGTGCCACGACGACACCGGCCTGATGTTGATCCACACCGACATGGGCCAGCAACGCTGCCAGGCTGACACCGGTAAAGGCCTGTTCGCCGGAGGTCCAGATGGTGCGGGTATCGAACTGGGCGACCGGCAGGCTGCGCAATTCATCCATCGAGAATACGAACTGCTGCGTATCGCCGCCGTTCTGGGGTTTGACGGCAACGGTCAGAACCGTCTCGCCGGATTGGGACGCCCGGGCGTTCTGAGGGGCCAGACCGCAGAGCAATGTGACCGCTGCAAGCAGGGCTACAATGTGGAGGTGCCAGTATTTCATCGCGTCTATCCTTTTGCCTGTGCCATTCCGCCGATTGCGGCCCCGCTACCGGGTGATGCACATTCTTGATCTGGGTCGAACCTGTCACAAACCGCCGTCCAGAGCATCTGTTCCTGCGGATAGACTGCTATTCTTTGGTATAGGATTCGTAACCAGCGCTGCATTTTTTTGGCAATTCCGGCCGATTTTATGCCTCCACGGCCGCAATGATGCGGGGAATACCTGCCTGTACAATGTTCCGGTAACCTCAAAAGGCGCCCCTGCACGCGCTGCGGTTGCGTGGAATTGACTTTTTATCAACCAAATTGAGGGTATGCTGACGTTCAGGCCGGTACTTTGCAGGAGCTTACATGCGTATTCTATTGGCGGACGACCACGACATGGTGCGTGAAACCATTTCCGCTTATCTGACATCAGAAGGCGGCGCGGCAGTAACCTCGACCGTCGATCTGCCCGGCGCGCTGAGCGAGATCGAAGAGAACGGCCCCTATGATCTGGTCCTGCTGGATTACAATATGCCAGGAATGCAGGGGCTGGATGGTTTGGGAACGGCGCTGAAGGCCAATGGCGGCAAGGGGGTTGCGATCATCTCCGGCAGCGCGCCGACCCGGACTGCTCAGGAGGCTCTGGATGCCGGGGCGATTGGCTTCATTCCCAAAACCATGGGCGCCCAATCGCTGCTGAACGCGGTCCGCTTCATGAGCGCCGGCGAAATCTATGTGCCCGTCGAATTGATGCGCAAGGAGGCCGAGGCCCCGGCCCATCCGCTTGCCGAAAAACTCAGCCCGCGCGAGATCGAGGTTCTGGACGGGCTGTGCCGCGGCCTGTCGAACAAGGAAATCGCCCGCGAGCTTGAGTTGCAGGAGGTGACGATCAAGCTGCATGTGCGCACGCTGTGCCGCAAGCTGGAGGCCAAGAACCGCACCCAGGCCGCTCTCACCGCGAAGGAAGCAGGCCTGTTCTAAGGGCTGCGTTGACGGGCAGCTCTCGGCGCCACAAATGACTGCGCCTTTATGGGGGGCATGATCGCTGGATCCATCTTGAAGGGGCTGCGATGGGTGGGGCCTGTGGTTGGTGAAACGTATCCGGTAAAAACTGTTGGCTCTGCCCAGCGAGGTCGGCCTGTCGTGAGACGCCGCAGGCGTGCAGAGCTGTGTCTGGGTCCGCGTCTATGTCGGAGCTGGATCGGTGTCCGGCTATGGATCGGTGTCCGGGTCGGGACCAGTCTCCGGGTCAGGACCAGACGCCGGGTCTGAGCCGTAGGTCTGTGTCGCAGGGCTGTTGATCCCGAAACCGATGCGACGAATCGTGTCCGCCCGATCTGCCAGGAGGTGGAAAGCCGCCTTCGGCAGCTGCCACTTGTTGCGGCGCCCATCCTGCGAGTAGGCGCCTGCGACGGCCCCGATACAGTTGCAACCTCAGCCGGTGGCCACCTATGCGGTGGTCGATTACATGACGTGGCCGACCACTTGACGTGACCTGGCTGCATCGCGGCTGGCCTTTGCACTCAGAAAACCGGCGCGCGCCTAAGGTGTGATGGCCCAGCGGATCAGCGCCGCGACACAGGCCAGCACCCCGACGCTGACACACCAGATGACCGCAAACCACAGCAGCCGCCCCAGTGGGTGATGCCTGACCTTTGCTTCGGGACTGGCGCTGCCGCGGGGTGTGGTTGCCCGCTCAGGAGGCTGTTCGGAGGTGCTCAATGATAGCCCTCCTCCGGGTTGATCTTGCCGCGAAATACCCAATAGGCATAGGCGGTATAGGCCAGGATCAGAGGCACCAGCACCACCGCGCCGACCAGCGTGAACATCAGGCTTTCATCCGGGGCGGCGGCCTCGGCGATGGTCAGACCCGGCGGCACGATGAACGGGTAGAAGCTGATGCCGATGCCGATGAAACCCAGCACAAAGAGCCCAAGTGCTGCCAGAAAAGGCTGGGCGTCGCGCGCGCCCTTCAGCCCCTGAAACAGCGCGTAGCTGCACGCCACAACCAGCCCCGGTACCAACAGGCTGAACAGGCTGCCCGGCAGGTTGAACCAGCGGCGGAAATACTCCGGGTCCTGAAACGGGGTGAGCAGGCTGACCAGCGCAATTGCCGCCAATGTGACGACGCCGAGCCAGCGCGCGTAGCCGCGCATCTGATGCTGTAGATCACCCTCGGTCTTCATGTAGAGCCAGGTCGCACCAAGCAGCGCATAGCCGGTCAGCACTGCCAGGCCGGTGATCAGCGAAAACGGGGTCAGCCAGTCCCACCAGCCGCCTGCGTAGGCGCGGCCCTCGATCTCGATCCCCTGTACCAGCGCGCCCAGCGCGATGCCCTGCATGATCGCCGCCACAACAGAGCCGCCAAAGAACGCGACGTCCCAGACGCCACGCCAGCGGGTGGTGCGCCAGCGGTATTCAAAGGCGACACCGCGGAACACCAGCGCCAGCAACATCAGGGTGATCGGCACGTAGAGCGCCGGCATGATCACCGCATAGGCCAGCGGGAACACCGCAAACAGCCCGCCGCCGCCCAGCACCAGCCAGGTTTCATTGCCATCCCAGACCGGGGCGATGGAGTTCATCATGGTGGCCCGATCGCGTTCGGAACCGGCGAAGGGGAACAGGATCCCGACGCCAAGGTCAAACCCATCGAGCACAACATAGGTCAGCACCGCAAAGGCAATGATTCCGGCCCAGATAAAGGAGAGTTCAAACAGCATAGCGAGGACCTCTGTCAGTTGCCTTGTGGGGTGGGTTCATCGGTGACATCGGGATCAACCTGCTGCGCCGGGGTGATCCCTGCGGCCCGGATCGGCCCGTCGCGCAGCCCCAGGTTCCGGGTGGCAGGCACCTTGTTCATCATCCGCAGGATGTAGAAAGTTCCGGCGCCGAAGATGAAGAAATAGACCACGATGAAGGCCGTGAGTGAGGCGGCGACTGCCGGCGCTGCCACCGGTGCCAGACTGTCGGACGTGCGCAGCAGCCCGTAGACGGTGAAGGGCTGCCGCCCGACCTCTGTGGTGATCCAGCCGGCCAGAACCGCAACAAAGCCCATCGGTGCCATCAGGATCGAGGCCCGCTGGAGCCCGCGGTTTTCATAGAGCTGCCCGCGCAGACGCCCCCAGAGCGACCAGAGCGCAAGGCCGAGCATGGCAAAGCCAAGGCCGACCATGACCCGGAAGCTCCAGAAGACGATGGCTACCGGCGGCTCATCTTCATCGGGGATCGTATCGAGCCCTGCCAGCGGTGCGTTCAGGTCATGTTTCAGGATCAGGCTGGAGAGTTTGGGGATTTCAATGGCATAGTCGACTGTCTTGGTCTCGGCATTGGGCAGACCAAAGAGGATGAGCGGGGCGCCGTCGGGATGGCTGTCAAAATGGCCTTCCATGGCCATCACCTTGGCGGGCTGGTGTTCCAATGTGTTCAGCCCGTGCATATCGCCGGCCACGATCTGCATCGGCGCCACCAGAACCAGCATCCACATCGCCATGGAGAACATCCGCCGCGCCGCCACATCGGTCTTGTCGCGCAACAGGTGCAGACTGCCGACACCGCCCACCACCAGTGCCGTGGTCAGGAAGGCCGCCAGCACCATATGCACCAGACGATAGGGGAAGGACGGATTGAAGACGATCTGCCACCAGTCCTGCGGTACGAATTGGCCCACCTCGTTGATGGCATAGCCCGCCGGCGTCTGCATCCAGCTGTTCACGCTCAGGATCCAAGTGGCCGACATCAGCGTGCCAAAGGCCACCATGGCGGTTGCAAACATATGCAGCCCATCGCCGACGCGGGCACGGCCAAACAGCATGATCCCGAGAAACCCGGCCTCCAGGAAAAACGCCGAAAGCACCTCATAGGCCATCAGCGGCCCGAGCACCGGGCCGGTCTTGTCCGAGAACACCGACCAGTTGGTGCCAAACTGGTAAGACATCACGATGCCCGAGACGACCCCCATGCCAAAGGCAACGGCGAAGATCTTTTTCCAGTATTCGAACAGCGTGTAATAGGTGTCGTCCCGGGTCCGCAGCCACAGCGCGTTCAGCACCGCGAGGTAGCTGGCAAGCCCGATGGAAAACGCCGGGAAGATGATGTGAAACGAGACGGTGAACGCAAATTGCATGCGTGCCAGTGTCTCGGCTGTCAGCCCATCGAACATATCTGGTCACTTTCCTAGAAACTGCGCCGCCCGCCTCGGTCTGGCCTGCCGGACAGTGCCGGAGCGAGCGATCCATTGGCACAGAAGTTAGTACGCGGTGGAGAAGTTGCAGGTGGCAGAAAGCCGCAGCGCGGCGACAGGTCTCAGTTATTCCAAGCCTATTCCGCTATGCTAGGCCTCGCGCAGCCACGCGGCAAGCTCGGGTTCAGGACCATCAGGGGCGGATTTACCTGCCGGTTCCCCCGCCCCCACCAGACCGGACCTGCGGAGCGCGGGCGGCGGCACAATGGCGCAGGCAGAAACGGAGATGCAGATATGACCGAGGCACAGACCCCCTGGATAGAGCGCTTTCCCGGCTTGGCCCGACTGGATGACAAGACCAAGGCGCATATTCTTGCGCAGTCGTCTCAATTGAGCCTGCCCCGCGGCACGGTGATCTTTGGCCCCGGCAAATCCCCGGAAAACATGCTGTTCCTGCTGGATGGCACCGTACGGGTGCAGCAGGTTTCCGAGACGGGCCGCGAGATCCTGCTGTATCGGATCAACGCGGGCGAAAGCTGCGTGCTGACCACCGCCTGCCTGCTGGCCTATGAGGACTATGCAGCAGAGGGTATTGCCGAAACCGCAGTAACCGCAGCCATCCTGCCCCGTGCAGTGTTTGACGCGCTGGTCGCCGCCTCTGCGGATTTTCGCAGCTTTGTGTTTTCGGCCTTCTCCAAACGGATTACCGATCTGTTTCTGGTGATCGACGAGGTCGCGTTTCAGCGCGTCGATGTGCGACTGGCACAGGCGCTGCTGGATCTGGCCGCGGCTGGCGATCACCTCGCCGTGACCCATCAACAGCTGGCGGTCGATCTGGGCACCGCGCGCGAGGTGGTCTCGCGGCAGATCCAGGAGTTCCAGCGTCGCGGCTGGGTGCAACTGGCACGCGGCCGTGTCGATATCCTCGACCGCGCGGCATTGCAGCGGCTGATCCGGCGCTGACCCGGCACTGATCCTTGGACGGATCAGCGTCGCGCCCCGGTGGGGCGTCCCTTCAGAACCCAAGGCTGGCGGCTGGCTGCGGGTGGCGCGCAGCAAGGGTGACTTAGTCACAGACATCTGCGCAGAACCGGCGTTTTCTGGTGCGAGACATCGCAAAGGAGTGACCAGATGACCAGAAACATAGGTACGCTTGACCGGGCCATTCGGCTGATGCTCGGTGTTGGGCTGATCGCCGCCCCCTTTCTCAGTGATTATGCCATCTTTGCCGCAGGCTGGGCGAAACTGCTGTCGGTGGCGCTTGGCAGTGTCATGCTGCTGGTGGCGCTGACGCGGAGCTGCCCGATCTATACGATTCTTGGCCTGCGCAGCTGTCGGCGCTGACCGGTTGCGGCGCGCGGGCCTGTCGCGTCTAGCGCGCCCTTGACCCGACGTGATGATCACTGTTCAACATCATGCCAAGCGCCCTGAGCGCCAAACGCTACCGAACCGCCCCCCGGTCCGGTGTCACGCGAAGAAAGACCTGAATGCCTCCTCTGCTGATCCGCTATGTGCCGCTGCTGACCTGGGGGCGGGCGTATAGCCGCCTGAACCTCACCAATGATCTGATCGCTGCGGTGATCGTGACGATCATGCTGATCCCGCAATCGCTGGCCTATGCCCTGCTGGCCGGATTGCCGCCCGAGGCCGGGCTATATGCCTCTATCGTGCCGATCCTGCTTTATGCGGTGTTTGGCACCAGCCGGGCGCTGGCCGTCGGACCTGTGGCGGTGGTCTCGCTGATGACGGCCGCCAGCCTGAGCGAGATCGCAGCGCAGGGCAGCATCGGCTACGGGGTTGCAGCACTGTCGCTGGCGGCGCTATCCGGCGCGATCCTGTTGGCGATGGGGCTGCTGCGGCTTGGGTTTCTGGCCAATTTCCTGTCACATCCGGTGATTGCCGGTTTTATCACCGCCTCCGGCGTGTTGATCGCCACCAGCCAGATCAAACATGTGCTGGGGGTGAATGCCGACGGGCACACGCTGCCCGAACTGCTCCTGTCGCTGGCACAGAACCTGCCTGAGCTGAACTGGCCGACGGCACTGATCGGGGTTGGGGCGACGGGGTTTCTGGTCTGGGTCCGGCATGGGCTGAACCCCGCCCTGCGTGCGCTTGGGGTCGGCGCACCGCTGGCCGGGTTCCTGACCAAGGCCGGACCGGTCGCCGCCGTGATTGCCACGACACTTGCGGTCTGGGGGCTGGATCTGGCGGAGCGCGGGGTCAGAATTGTCGGGGCCGTCCCACAGGCGCTGCCGCCCTTCACCCTGCCGGATCTGTCGTATGAGCTGCTGGCGCAGCTCATACTGCCGGCGGTGCTGATCTCGGTCATTGGATTTGTCGAATCCATCTCCGTGGCGCAGACCCTGGCGGCGAAACGGCGCCAGCGTATTGACCCGGATCAGGAGCTGATCGGCCTTGGCAGCGCCAATCTCGGCGCGGCCTTTACCGGCGGTTTCCCGGTGACGGGGGGGTTTTCCCGCTCCGTCGTGAATTTTGATGCCGGCGCCGAAACCCCGGCTGCGGGGGCGTTTACCGCCATCGGGCTGGCCATAGCCGCCGTGGCGCTGACGCCGCTGATCTACTTCCTGCCAAAAGCGACCCTGGCGGCGACCATCATCACGGCGGTTCTTGGATTGGTCGATTTCTCCATCCTGCGGCGGAGCTGCGCCTATTCGAAGGCGGATTTTGCCGCAGTGCTGGCCACCATCGCGCTGACCCTGCTGCTGGGGGTTGAGGCCGGGGTCACCGCCGGGGTGCTGCTGTCGATCCTGCTGCATCTTTACAAATCCTCGCGCCCGCATATTGCCGAGGTCGGGCGGGTGCCGGGCACTGAGCATTTCCGCAATGTCCTGCGTCACGAGGTGGAAACCCATCCCAGCCTGCTGACGCTGCGGGTGGATGAGAGCCTGTTTTTCGCCAATGCGCGATTTCTGGAGGACTGCATTCACCGGCGGGTCGCCGATGATCCGCAGATCGACCATGTGGTGCTGCAATGCTCAGCAATCAATGACATTGACCTGAGCGCGCTGGACTCGCTGGAGGAGATCATGCACCGGCTGTCGGAGATGGGGGTCACCCTGCATCTGTCGGAGGTTAAAGGACCGGTGATGGACCGGTTGCGGCGCGGCGATTTTCTGACGCATCTGAGCGGTCAGGTCTTCCTCAGTCAGCACGACGCGATAGAAGCCCTATGCCCGAAAGATGCGGCCATGCGAATCTCAGTCCCAGGGCTGCACGGCGGATAATCTGGTGCTGGACACAGACAGCGGGCCGCTGACTGTCGCGGCCTGCTGTTCGGCGGTTAGCTATGCGCGGATTGCGACCGGCGAGAGGTTTTCGCGCCGCTCTGATCGGGTCAGGCAACCACCTGGACAAACTTGCGCTTCGACATCTTGGCACTGCGCGCCGGGGCCACTTCGACCAAGCGCAGCGGACGGATACCGATATTGTCGATTCGCTGGATTTCGCCACCGCTGGTGAGGCTCTGATCACGCCAGACCATCCGCACCCGCTCATCCGAGGTCACCATCGCGGAGCCTTCGACCACCCGCCAGTAGGTGCCAAGGGTCGCAACAGACAGCGGCAGGCTCTGCCCCGGCAAGACGGTCAGATGTTTGACAATGTGATGGGCGCCGGTGTCGAGGGTCTCGCTGCGGCCCCAGCTCTCGGTTTCGATTTCGCTGCTGTTGCGGGAGGCGCCCTCGCTCAGCTGATCGGCGTACCAGCTGGCCAGGCTCGCAGCGTCGCTGACACCGGTTGTGGTCTGGGTCAACTCGGCGGGGCCCTGCGCGCCATCCTTGCGGCTGTGCGGCATGGTCTTGCACCAGGTCGCCTCGCCCGAGACGCTGCCGGCCAACCAGGCCTCCCACTCGGCGTCGCTGGCAACTTCCGGTTCCACCTGCCAGGCCGACATCTCGTCCCAGCCTGCATCCATTTCGACCACGGACAAGCGCGCGGCATGGCACAGGATCGCGCTTTCGAAGGTGCTGCTGCGGGCCCGACGGTAGCTGTCGGCATCAAGCGCGAGGATCCCGTCGACCTTCATACCGCGGGTGGCGGCAGCCTTTGCGGGCATCAGAATGCGGGCGGCGTGTTTCTTGTAGGCGGCCATCAAAGTGTCGAGCCGCGCCAGATAGATACCAGTGCTCCAGAGTTTGGCGGCAGGCTGATCACGCCAGCCATCAAAGGCCGGGTTGCGCTGATCGAGGAAGCTGCTGACCGGGGTGGCGCCTTCTGCGTTGAGGCTGCGTGCACATTCGATATAGCCGTGGCTGCGGCAGGCGCGATCGGTTTGCACGCCGAGCATCACGATATCGCCGTTCTGGGCCGCCTGCATCCCCTGAGCCAGAGCATCCTGAAGCTGATCCGCATCGTCAAAATCCTGATCCGCAGGCAGGATCAGCACCAGGCTGTCGGCAGCCGCTTTCAGGCTGTGCAGCGCTGCAATTGTGCCGGCAGCGGTTTTGGTGGCGCCCGGCTCCAGCAGCAGCTGGCCCGCGACCTTCATCGCCTCCATCTGGGTGGCCGCCACCTCGGCAAAAGCGCCGCAGATGAGCACGGTCGGGGCGTGGAACTCGGCAGTGGCAACGGCCGACAGCAGGGTCTGGAAGCGGCTTTGGACACCGGCAGCATCCTCAAAGTGCATCGGCACCATGTCGGCGCCATTGGTGACATCGGCGTCTGTGGCTCCGGCGAGAACGATGGGATAGATCATGCTGCATTCCTTTCGGCGTATCGTGGCGTGTCTGGCTTGAACCAGGGATGACGTGTTGATCTCACACTAGGGAAGTCGGTGCTTGCGATCTTCTATCCAGTGGGCGTTTTGAAGCGCGAAAAAGGATAGTACCCGCACAACCTTAGCGTTGGGCCTTGGCACAATTCACCATAGAAATGTTTCAAATTTCCTTAAAATACGGTCGTGACAGGCAGAGATGCCTTGAGTATGTTCCCGATATGTCCGCACCTGCCTCCACCCCTGTGTCGTCGATCCGCAATCTCGGCCCCGCCTTTGAAGAGGCCTGTCGCAAGGCAGGGATCACCTCGGCCGAGGCGCTGCGCGCCCTGGGGGCCGATGCCGCCTACACCCGCCTGCTGGAGGCTGGCAACAGACCGCATTTCATCGGCTATTATGTTCTGGTGATGGCGCTTCAGGGGCGGCCCTGGAACGACTGCAAGGGGGCGGAGAAGGCGGCGCTGCGCAAGCGGTTCGATGCGCTGAAGGCGGGCAGTTTCGATGCCAATCGCTCGGCTCTGGAGCGGGCGCTGGACGAGATCGGCGTGATCGAACGGCGCTGAATCCGGGAACATTTGCCGAATGATGCGCGTTGTCCTCGCAACAGCAACCGCACATCCGGGAGAATTCTCATGGATCTTATCCGTATCATCGCCGCCGTCATCCTGCCCCCGCTGGGCGTCTTTCTACAGGTCGGTCTGGGCAAGCATTTCTGGCTGAACATCCTGCTGACCCTGCTTGGCTATATTCCGGGTATCGTCCATGCCGTCTGGGTCATCGCGCGGGAGCCGCAGCATGCCTAACCTGCAGATCCCGCAGGAAGACCGCCTGCAATCGCTTGAGCGGCTGGCCCATGGGATGGACCGCGCATTTCGCCTGCCGGTGATCGGCACGCGGATCGGCTGGGACAGTATCCTGGGGCTGGTCCCCGGCGTCGGCGACGCGCTGGCGCTGGCGCCTGCGGGGTATATCGTGCTCTCGGGCTATCGCATGGGGGCCTCATCCGGGACGCTGGCGCGGATGGTCGGCAACATCGGCATCGACGCGCTGATCGGCACCGTGCCCCTGATCGGTGACATTTTCGACATCGGCTGGAAGGCCAACCTGCGCAATGTTGCCCTGCTGAGGCGGCATCTCGAAAAAAAGACGATGGCGGGCGAGCCTCTGGCCAAACGGCTGGCCCGCAGGGGGTTCGACCATATCAACGCCCCAACCCGCAGAACACTGAAGGCCGCCCGTGATCTGCCGCGTCGGCTGCACGCGGGCCGCGCGCGCCCGGCCGCAGAGCCGCGCCACGGCTGATCGCTGCCGCTTACTGGCATCATGACCATCTGATACCCGTGACCGCAAGAAAAAGGCCGCGCCGGATGATCCGGAGCGGCCTTTTCCAATTTTGGTCAGGCTGAAACAGCGGTGGCTTAGCCGACCAGCTCCAGACCGGAGAAGAAATAGGCGATTTCAACCGCTGCGGTTTCCGGTGCGTCGGACCCGTGAACGGAGTTTTCGCCGACGGATTCGGCGAATTCGGCGCGGATGGTGCCGGGAGCCGCGTCTGCGGGGTTGGTCGCGCCCATGATTTCGCGGTTTTTCGCGATGGCGTTTTCACCTTCCAGAACCTGCACAACAACCGGCTCGGAGGACATGAATTCGCAGAGTTCGTCGTAGAAGGGACGCTCAGCGTGGACAGCGTAGAACACGCCGGCCTGCTCTTTGGTCATGTGGATGCGCTTCTGCGCGACGATGCGCAGACCTGCGTCTTCGAATTTCGCGTTGATCTTGCCGGTCAGGTTGCGACGGGTTGCATCGGGTTTGATGATCGAAAAGGTACGTTCCAGAGCCATTTGGCATACTCCTGCAATTTGGGTCGCGGGATGGACCTCCCGGGACCGGAAACTTCGCGCGCCGCCTAGCATGGCTTGCGCGCCATGGGAAGGGGGTTGTTGCACTGCCGCTGCCCCGTGCGGGCCATCGGCGGGCCAAAGTAGCAGGCCAGAGTCGCGACATATATGTCCGTTTGGACGCATCGCGGCACGCTTTGGCCCATTGGACGCCCCGAGGCCAATTGACAGCACCGGGTCACTGGGTCACACCGCTGCCATGTTACGTATCAGCGATATCTCCTATGCGGTCGAAGGCCGTCTATTGTTCGATGGCGCCAGCGCCACGATCCCCACAGGCCACAAGGTCGGATTGGTGGGCCGCAACGGCACCGGCAAGACCACCCTGTTCCGCCTCATCCGCAATGAGCTCTCGCTGGAATCCGGCAGCATCTCGCTGCCCAGCCGGTCGCGCATTGGCGGTGTCGCGCAGGAGGCGCCAGCCTCGGGTGTGTCGCTGATCGATACGGTGCTGGCCGCCGATACCGAGCGCGCCGAGCTGCTGGCGGAGGCCGAGACCGCACAGGATCCGGGCCGGATTGCCGAAATCCAGACCCGCCTTGCCGATATCGACGCCTGGTCCGCCGAAGCGCGCGCCGCCTCGATCCTGAAGGGGCTGGGGTTTGACTATGAGGCGCAGCAGCGCCCCTGTTCGGATTTCTCCGGTGGCTGGCGGATGCGGGTCGCGCTGGCGGCGGTGCTGTTTTCGCAACCCGATCTGCTGCTGCTCGATGAGCCGACCAACTATCTGGACCTGGAAGGCGCGCTGTGGCTGGAGGCCTATCTGGTCAAGTATCCGCACACCGTGATCATCATCAGCCATGACCGCGAGCTGCTGAACCGCTCAGTGAATGGCATCCTGCATCTCGAAGATCTCGGGCTGACGTTTTATTCCGGCAACTATGATCAGTTTGCCCGCCAGCGCGCCGCCAACCGCGCCAATCAGGCGGCACAGGCCAAGAAGCAGGACGCCCGCCGGGCGCATTTGCAGGCCTTTGTCGATCGGTTCAAGGCCAAGGCAAGCAAGGCCAAACAGGCGCAGAGCCGCGTCAAGATGCTGGAGAAGATGGAGACCATCCGCGCGCCCGAAGACGCCGCGCGCACGGTCTTCACCTTTCCCGAACCCGAAGAACTGTCGCCGCCGATCATCGCCACCGAGGGCGCATCGGTGGGCTATGACGGCACCACGATCCTGAGTCGGCTGGACCTGCGCATTGATCAGGACGACCGCATTGCGCTTCTGGGCAAAAACGGTGAGGGCAAATCCACCCTCTCCAAGATGCTGTCGGGCCGGCTGGATGTAATGACGGGCAAGATGACCCAGTCCAGCAAGCTGCGGATCGGCTTCTTTGCCCAGCATCAGGTCGATGAGCTGCATATTGACGAAACCCCGTTGCAGCATCTGCAACGCGAACGCCCCAATGAGGGCCAGGCCCGTCTGCGCGCAAGGCTGGCAGGCTTTGGTCTCGGGTCGGATCAGGCGGATACCGAGGTCGGGCGCCTCTCTGGTGGGCAAAAGGCGCGTCTGTCGCTGCTGCTGGCCACCCTGCCCGCGCCGCATCTGCTGATCCTCGACGAGCCGACCAACCACCTGGATATCGAAAGCCGGGAGGCGCTGGTGGAGGCGCTGACCGCCTATTCCGGCGCGGTCATTCTGGTCAGCCACGATATGCACCTGCTCAGCCTTGTTGCCGACCGGCTGTGGCTGGTCTCCGGCGGCACGGTGAAACCCTATGAAGGCGATCTGCCCTCCTACCGCGATCTGCTGCTCACACGGGACAAACCGGCGGGCAAATCCAAGGCCAAGGCGGAAAAGCCCAAACGCCCGTCGCGCGATGCGCTACAGGCGCTGCGCGCCGAGGTGCGCAAAGGCGAGGCACGGCTGGAGAAGGTCAGCGAAATGCGCGACAAACTGGCCAAGAAACTGGCCGATCCTGCCCTCTATGACGAAGATCGCAAGGATGAGGCGCTGGTCTGGCAGCGCAAATACGCCGAGGTGATGGAGGCGCAGGACCGGGCAGAGGATCTGTGGCTGAAGGCGGTTGAAAAACTGGAAAAGGCAGAAGCGCTATGATCGATACCGCCTTTTTGATCACCTCCTTTGTGACGCTGTTCGTGATTGTCGATCCGATTGGATTGACGCCGATCTTTCTGGCGCTGACCCAGGGCATGACGCCAGCGCAGCGGCGGGCGATTGCCCTGCGCTCCACCATCACCGCTGCAGTGCTGCTGGCGGTGTTTGCGGCCTTTGGCGAGGCGGTGCTGGGGTTTGCCGGGATTTCCATGGCCGCCTTTCGCATCGCGGGCGGCGTTCTGCTGTTCCTGACCGCGCTCGACATGTTGTTTGAACGTCGCAACAAGCGGCGCGAGGACCGCAGCGAGGAAGATGACTTTGACGATCCCTCGGTCTTTCCACTGGCGATCCCGCTGATTGCCGGGCCGGGCTCAATTGCCACGGTGATCCTGCTGACCGGTCAGCAGCCGGGGTTTGCCGGATTTGCCATGGTGATGGCGGTGGTCTTTGCAGTGCTGAGCATCCTGTTGCTGATGTGCCTGTTCTCCGGCCTGTTTGAACGGCTGCTGGGCAAGACCGGCATTACTGTTGTGACACGGCTGCTGGGGATGCTGCTGGCCGCGCTGTCGGTGCAATTCGTGCTGGACGGGTTGCAGGCCTTTGGATTTGCCGGGGGCTGAGCCTCTCGAAACTTTCCGGGTGCCTCCCCATATTGAGGGGAGAGATCGGCGCAAGGCAGGAGAAACAGGTTGGACGGCATCGAAACTCCACGATTGATCTATCTGGTGTTGCTGCTGGTCGCGGTTGGCTCCTGGGTGTTTGTGCAGAACCGGCAGGGGCTGGGCAAAACCGTGCAGCAGCTGGCGATCTGGGCGTTCATCTTTCTTGGCGTGATAGCCGGTTACGGCCTGTGGGAGGACATCCGCAGCACGGTGCAGCCGCAGCAGGTGGTGATGCGCGACGAGGGGCGCGTGGATGTGCCGCGTGCGCGCGACGGGCATTATTATCTGACCGTCGATGTCAACGAGGTGCCGGTGCGCTTCCTGGTCGATACCGGCGCCAGCGCCGTGGTGCTGAATGCAAAGGATGCGCGGCGGGTTGGCATTGATCCCGAAAGCCTTGCCTATCTGGGACGGGCGCGCACCGCCAATGGCGAGGTGCGCACTGCGCTGGCCACGGTCAAGAGCATGTCGCTGGGCGACATCACCGACCGCGATATCACGCTTTCGGTGAACGAGGGGCAGATGGATCAGTCGCTCCTGGGGATGGATTACCTGCAACGCTGGTCCAGCATCGAGATCCGCAACGGATCGCTGATCCTGACGCGCTGAGGCCAGCGCCGCCCCCCTTTCGCGGGTTGATACCTAGGCGGTTTTCTCGGCCTTTTTCTCCCAGCGCCCGCTCTCTTCGGACCAATATTGCGCTGAGCATCCCGCATCGGTGAGGGATTTCCACTGCACCCGTGCGCGGGCCACCGCGTCCGGGTTGGTGCCGTCAAACAGAATGCAGACCCGCTCCAGCGCGGCAACCTCCTCCGCCGTGACCTCGGCGCCATCCACCGCCATCAGGCAGCTGGTACCGGGCACCGGCGTCGCCTCATGGCTGAGCAGAACGGGCTGAAGCGCATCATGGGGGCCGCCGAGAATACCATGCGGAAGAAACTGCTCCTCCGGCCCAAGCCACAGCCGTTCGTCCAGCTGCGTGATCCGCGGCAGGTCCACCCCGCGCACGACAATGCGCCACCCGGCGCCAAGCGCCTTGTCGAGGAGGACCGGCAGCGTCTCTTCAAGCGAACGCCGGGTCAGATGGTAGAAATAGGCCGCCCCCATGGTCTGTATCTCTGCCTGTCTCAGTCCGTCTCGAACATATTCTGCACCAGCCGGTTCAACGCCATGACGCCCCAGCCGGTCGCGCCTTTGGGGGCGTAGTCGGTGTCTGTCTTGACCGAGGCGACGCCTGCGATATCCAGATGGATCCAGGGGGTGTCTTCCTTGACGAAACGTTGCAGGAACTGCGCGGCGGTGATCGACCCGGCCGGGCGTCCACCGATGTTCTTCATGTCGGCAATGCGCGATTTCAGCATGTCGTCATAGGCCTTGCCCAGAGGCATCCGCCAGGCGCCCTCGCCCTCGGCTTCGGCGGCTTTCAGGAAGCGGTTGCAGAAGGTGTCGTCATTGGAGAAGACGCCCGCGTTTTCATGGCCAAGGCCGATGATAATGGCGCCAGTCAGGGTGGCGAGGTCGATCATGCCCACCGGTTTGAAGCGCTCCTGCGCGTACCACATCACGTCGCAGAGAACCAAGCGCCCCTCGGCGTCGGTATTGATCACCTCGACGGTGTCACCCTTCATGGATCTGATGACATCGCCCGGGCGGGTCGCATTGCCCGACGGCATGTTCTCGACCAGCCCGACAAGACCGACCACATTGGCTTTCGCCTTGCGCAGGGCCAGCGCCCGCATGGTGCCCGCAACAACGCCGGCACCGCCCATATCCATGGTCATGTCTTCCATGCCCGCGCCCGGTTTCAGCGAGATGCCGCCAGTGTCAAACACCACGCCCTTGCCCACCAGCGCCAGCGGTGCGGAGTCGGTTTCGCCGCCGTTCCACTGCATCACCACCACTTTCGACGGGCTGTCGGACCCCTGCCCCACGCAGAGCAGCGTCCGCATGCCCAGCTCTTCCAGCTGGTCCTCGTCGAGCACCTCAACCTTCAGTCCGAGGCTTTCCATCTCCGCCAGCCGATTGGCAAATTCTGTAGTGGTCAGCACATTGGCAGGCTCATTGACCAGATCGCGGGTCATGTGGACACCTTCGGCCACGGCTGCCAGCGGGCCATAGGCGGCCTCGACATCGGCGGGGGATTTATGGGCGATCACCACCTCAGCGTCGGAGGGGGCCTTGTCGCCGGTCTTGTGATCGTCAAAGCGATAGTCGCGCAGAGCCATCCCCAGCGCCAGATCCGCAGCGCGTGGCATGGAGCCTGCCATCACCGTCACCGATTTTCCATCGCTGCGCGCGGCCAGCTTGGCGCCGGCCTTGCGCGCCTCGATCGCGCTGATCTTGCGCGGGGTGACCAGAATATCCAGCGCCTCGGCTTTCATGCCAGCGGGCCAGGCCAGCGAAATCACATCGCCCGCCTTGGTCTTCTCAAAACCCTTTGCTTCAACCAGACGTGCCAGCGCCCCTTTGGTCAGCCGGTTTGCCGTGCGCGCTGCCTGCCCCAATGTCCCCTCCGGGGTGATCTGAACCACCACACGGCCCTCAATCTCGGAGAGGGTCTTGGGATCAAATTCGACAAAACGTGTAGGGGTCAGCGGACGCATGTGCGGGGCTCCTGTCAGGGTCAATTCCTCAATCCCCAACAGGTAGCCTGCCTGTGCGACAATGACTAGGGCCAGATATGGTTTGACCGCCGTCGAAGGATGCGCAGAACGGGCTAGCGGGCGGCCACCGGCCGACTGTCGCGCGTCCGCAGAATGCAGTTTTCCCCGGCCAACAAATCCTCTAAGGTCTCCTCAAAACAAGGGCAGTAGGATCTGGGGGGATCGCGTGTCACGATACGACAGATATGTGCTGTCCCAATACCTACTGTTTTTCGGGTTCTTTGCCTTGATTCTGGTGGCCGTATTCTGGATCAACCGCGCGGTGGTGCTGTTTGACCGGCTGATCGGCGACGGGCAGTCGGCCTTGGTTTTCCTGGAATTCACCGCCCTTGCCCTGCCGAATCTGGTGCGTATGGTGCTGCCGGTTGCGGCCTTTGCCGCATCGGTCTGGGTGACCAACCGGCTCAACAGCGAAAGCGAACTGACGGTTCTGCGGGCCACCGGCACCAGCCCCTGGCAGATGGCGAAACCGGCGCTGGCCTTTGGCCTGATCACCGCGCTGATGATGTCGATCCTGACCCATGTTCTGCTGCCTGCCTCCATCGCAACGCTGGAGCAGCGCGAATCCGAGGTCGCCCGCAATGTGACAGCCAAGCTGCTGAGCGAGGGTGATTTCCTGCATCCGGCGCGTGGCGTCACCTTCTACATTGGTCGGATTGACCCCGATGGGACGCTCAATGACGTGTTCCTGTCCGATCGCCGCAACCCGGCAGAAAGCGTCACCTATACCGGCGGCAAGGCCTATCTGGTGCGCGACGACGACAGGACCCATCTGGTGATGGTTGATGGCATGTCACAGCGTATCGACGCTGAGACCCAGCGCTTGTCTTCCACCATTTTTTCCGATTTTTCCTATGATATCAGTAGCCTTGCCAACAAAGCTGAAGAAAAGACCCGCAATATCCGCGCCATCCCCAGCCTTGAGTTGCTGCGCGAGATGCCGAAGCTGATCGCCGATGGCCCCTATAGTGCCGGCGCGCTGGCCGAAGAGCTGCACCTGCGGTTTGCCCGTGCCCTGGTCTGTGTCGCTGTGGTGCTGATCGGCTTTGCCTCCCTGATGCTGGGCGGTTTCTCGCGATTTGGAGTCTGGCGGCAGGCGCTTCTTGCCTTTGTGCTGCTGATCTTTGTCGAGGGGCTGCGCGGCGTGGTCTCCGAGCCGGTGCTGCGCAACGCCGATTTCTGGCCGCTGATCTACCTGCCGACGCTGATCGGGCTGCTGGTCGGGCTGGCGTTTCTGCAATTGGCGGCCAAGCCGCTGGGACCGCTGCTGGCGCGGCGGCGCCATAGCCGCCAAACCCGCAGGGAGCGCGCCACATGACCCTGGACCTGTATTACGCGCGCCGCTTTTTGCAATGGTTTGCAGTGATTTGCGGCGTCCTGTTAACGCTTGTGATGTTGATCGACCTGAATGAGCAGATCCGCCGGTTTGAGGCGCAGGACCTGTCGCTGGGCCAGCTGTTCGGCCTGACGCTGCTCAATACCCCTGCGGCGCTGAGTGAATTTCTGCCGTTGATCATGATCCTCACCACCATCGTGCTATTCATCGGGCTGGCGCGCAGCAGCGAGCTGGTGGTGACCCGCGCCATTGGCCGTTCGGGCATCCGCGCGCTGGCGGCTCCGGTGCTGCTGGCGGCGCTGATCGGGGTGCTGGCTGTCAGCACGTTGAACCCGATCGTGGCGGCGACCTCCAACCGCTACCGCGATCTGGCGGAGACCTACCGCAACGGCGGCCCGGCGGCGCTGTCGCTTACCGGTGAGGGCTTGTGGCTGCGGCAGGGCGGCGCGTTGGGGCAATCGGTCATCCACGCCACCGGCTACAGCGGCGATACCGGCGATATCACGCTCCATGATGTGACGATCCTCTCTTACGGCCCCGAAGGCCGCCCGATCCGCCAGACGCTTGCGGAACAGGCGACGCTGGATGGCGGCGACTGGGTGCTGACCAAGGCCAAGGTCTGGCCGCTCATCGTGGGTGTGAACCCCGAGACCAACGCCGAGCGGCACCCGACACTGCGCCTCTCGACCACGCTGACATCGGAGCGGATTCGCGACACGCTGGGCACTGCGACCGGGATCTCCGTCTACGATCTGCCCGCCACGATCCGCGAGCTGTCCGAGGCCGGGTTCTCCACCAAGCGCTATGAGGTCTGGTTGCAGGTGGAACTGGCGCGACCGCTGTTCCTGATCGCCATGGCGCTGGTTGGCGCCGCCTTTACCATGCGCCATACGCGGTTTGGCGGCACCGGTCTGGCGGTTCTGACAGCGGTGCTGCTGGGGTTCGGGCTTTATTTTCTGCGCAATTTCGCCCAGATCCTGGGGGAAAACGGCCAGATCCCCGTGGCGCTGGCCGGCTGGGCACCGCCGGTGGCGGCGATCCTGCTGACGATGGGGTTACTCTTACATGCCGAGGACGGATAACATGCGCCGCGCCCTGCTACTCTCGACGGTTCTGCCCTGGCTGGCGGTTGGCCAGCTGGCGCTGAGCGATGTCGCCCATGCCCAGAGCGCCCGCCCCGGCGCCGCTGCGCAATCGGCTGATACGCCCGCAATTCTGGTGGCCGACCAGCTGTTCATCACCCCGGATCGTACCCTAGTGGCCGAAGGCAATGTCGAAGCGTTCCAGGGCGATGTCAGGCTCCGGGCGCGGAAGATCACTTTTGATCAGACCCAAGGCGCCCTGCAGATCGAAGGCCCCATTCGCATCGACGAAGGCGGCGACATCACCATTCTGGCTGATGCTGCCGAGCTGGACCGGGATATGCGCAATGGCCTGCTGGTCGGCGCGCGCATGGTGTTTCAGCAGCAGCTGCAACTGGCCTCCCTGCAGATGACCCGCGTTGGCGGCCGCTACACGCAGCTTTACAAAACCGCCGTCACCTCCTGCCATGTCTGCACCGACGGGCGGCCGCCGCTCTGGCAGATCCGGGCCGAACGGATCACCCACGATCAGCAGGAGCGCCAGCTCTATCTGGAGAACGCCCAGCTGAGGATCTTGGACACGCCGGTGTTCTATTTCCCCGGCATCCGCCTGCCCGACCCGACGCTGGAGCGGGCCAATGGATTTCTGATTCCGTCGATCCGCACCACCTCGAACCTCGGCACCGGGGTGAAACTGCCGTATTTCCTGACCATCGGCCCACATCGCGACCTGACGCTGTCGCCCTATCTGTCGTCGCGTACCCGGACGCTGGACATGCGCTATCGTCAGGCCTTCCGCCGTGGCGAGATCGAAATCAACGGCGCCTATACCCGGGATGAGCTCTACCGGGGCGAGGATCGCGGCTATGTCTTTGCCGAGGGGACCTTTGATCTGCCCAATGCGTTCAAGCTGCGGTTCGATCTCAAGACGGTGTCGGATGATGCCTATCTGGTCGACTACGGCCTGCGTGATCTGGACCGCCTCCGCTCCGAGGTTGTGGTGACCAAGGTCGAGCGCGACAGCCTGTTCCGCGCCAGCGCGATTTCCTACAAGACACTGCGCGATAGCGAAAATCAGGATCTGATCCCGTCCTCCGTCGGCAACCTCTACTATGAACGACGGTTTTTCCCGACGCAGATCGGCGGCGAGCTGCGCCTGTCACTGGAAACCCACGGTCATAACCGAACCTCCGACATCCGGGGCAACCTGACCGATCCGGGCGGCCGCGATATTGGCCGGGCGACATTTGATGTGGACTGGCACCGCAGCTGGCGCTTTGCCAACGGGCTGGTGGCGGACTGGTCGCTGGGCGCTGCGGCGGATGCCTTTGCGGTCTATGACGACGATGTCTTTGCCAATAACACCTCGCGCTTCAGCCCACGCAGCGCGCTCACCTTCCGCCTGCCGATGACCCGGCGGGAGCAATCCGGCGCCACGCAGTTTCTGGAACCGATCCTGCAGATCGGCTGGACTGATACCGGCGATACCGCTGTCCCCAACGACGAAAGCAATTTCGTGGAGTTCGACCGGGGCAACCTGCTGGATCTGTCGCGGTTTCCGGCCACCGATGCGCGCGAGGACGGGGTGACGGTGGCTTTCGGGCTGAACTGGGCGCGGTTCTCGCCCAGTGGCTGGCAGGCCTCTGCCACCATCGGGCAGGTGTTCCGCGACAGCGACGATGGTCGGTTCACCAAGAGCTCCGGCCTCGGCGGCACCTCCTCCGACCTCCTGATGGCCGCGCAGCTGAAGCTGAACGATGATCTGGCGATCACCACGCGGGGCCTGTTGAACGGCTCACTCAACTTCTCCAAGGCGGAGGTGCGCGGCGACTGGATGACCGACCGCAGCCGCCTGACCGGCACCTATATGTGGCTGGGCACCGATCCCGCCGAAGGCCGCGCCGAGGAGGTCTCCGAACTCTGGTTCGACGGTGCCTATGAGGTCAGCCCCGGCTGGACCGCCAGCGCCAATCTGCGCTACGACATCTCTGACGCCCGGGCCACCCGCGCAGGCCTCGGGCTGGTCTATTCCAACGAATGCGTGACGGTCGATCTTTCGGTCAACCGGCGCTATACATCGACAACAAGTGTTGAGCCGACAACGGATTTCGGCTTTACCATCGCGTTAAACGGGTTTTCCGTGGACAGCGGCAGCAAGAAGTACAGGCGATCATGCAAAAACACCTGAGTTTCCGGCCCCAAGATGCGGCCCCCTTCGTTCAGCGACTGACCCAGACCGCAACAGCCGTGGCGCTGGCAGCGGCGGTGATCTTCGCCCCCGCCCCCGCCGCCCTGGCACAGGGGCTGTTTGCCCCGGCGGTGACGGTGAATGACGCAGTGGTCACAAATTACGAGCTGCAACAGCGCGCCCGGTTCCTGACCCTGCTGCGCGATCCGGGCGATCCGCTGGAAAAAGCCCGCGAAGACCTCATCGAGGACCGGTTGAAACTCGACGTTCTGGCCCAGGCCGGGATCGAGCCGACCGAAGAAGAAATTGTCGCAGGTATGACCGAACTGGCCGGCCGCGCCAATCTCAGCCTGCAGGAATTCCTGAATGTGCTGGGTCAGAATGGCGTGGCGCCTGAAACCCTGCGCGATTTCACCCGCGTCGGCATTGCCTGGCGCGAATATATCGCTGCGCGCTACCTTGCACAGGCCCGCCCCAGCGAGGAAGAGATCGACCGCGCCATGGGGCTTGCCGGTTCCGGTGGTGTCGAGGTGCTCCTGTCCGAGCTGATCATGCCGATCAACGCGCAGAATGCCGCCCAGGTCGAGGATATCGCCCAACAGGTCAGCCGGATCACCACCACCGGCGCGTTTTCGCAGGCCGCGCAACAATATTCGGCCACGGCCACCCGGCAGAGCGGCGGACGGCTGCCCTGGATGCCGCTGACCAACCTGCCCCCCCAGCTGCAACAGGTCGTCCTGGCGCTGCGCCCCGGTGAAGTCACTGCGCCGCTGCCGCTGGATGGCGCGGTTGCCCTGTTCCAGCTGCGTGATCTGCGCGAAACCAGCGGCGCCGCACCCAGCTACGCCGCCATCGAATACGCGGCCTACTATCTGCCCGGAGGCCGCACCCCCGAGGCGCTGGCCGCTGGCACCAAGGTGGTCAATGCGGTTGACAGCTGCGATGATCTCTATGGTGTGGCCAAGGGTCAGGATCCCTCTGTACTGGACCGCGAAACCCTGGCGCCGGGTGAGATCCCGCAGGATATCGCCATTGAACTTGCCAAGCTCGACCCTAATGAGACCTCGCTGGCGCTGACCCGCAACAATGGCCAGACCCTGATGCTGCTGATGCTCTGTGGCCGCACCGCTGAAGTGAACGCCGAAGCCAGCCGCGAAAGCGTCGGCAATGCGCTGACCCAGCAACGGCTCGGCGCCTTTGCCGACAGCCTTCTGGAACAGCTGAAAGCCGACGCGCGGATCAGCGGAGAATGAGCCGCCCTGCCCGCCCCTTGCCCATCGCGCTCAGCTGTGGGGAACCGGCGGGCATCGGCCCGGAACTGGCGGTCAAAGCCTGGCAGGACTTGCGCGACAGTTGCCCGTTCCTGTGGCTGGGCGATCCGCGACACCTGCCCACGGGAACAGACTGGCAAGAGATCGATAATGCCGCTGAGGCCGTCGATGTCAGTGCCAGCGCTATGCCTGTGCTGCGGGTCGACTTTGCCGCCCCAACCGTGCCCGGACAGCTCAACCCCGACAATGCCGCCGGTGTCATCCGCGCCATTGAGGCCGGTGTCGCGCTGGTGCAATCCGGCGAGGCCAGCGCGCTCTGCACCGCGCCGATCCACAAGAAGGCGCTGATTGACGGCGCCGCATTTGCCTACCCCGGCCATACCGAGTTTCTCGCCCATCTGGGCGGCTCGCCAAATGTCGTCATGATGTTGGCAAGCCCGGAGCTGCGGGTGGTGCCCGCCACCATCCATATCCCCCTGTCACAGGTCCCGCAGCAGCTGACGGCCGACGGCCTGCGCCGCACGATTGAAATCACCGCGCAGGGGCTGCGGGACCAGTTTGGCCTGGCCCACCCCCGGATTGCGGTTGCGGGGCTGAACCCCCATGCCGGTGAAGATGGCGCCATGGGCCACGAAGAGCTGGATTGGATGCGCGGGCTGATTGCCGATATGCAGGGCGGCGCCTATACACTCTCTGGGCCGCACCCTGCCGACACGATGTTCCATGCCGCCGCACGCGCGCGTTATGACGCGGCAATCTGCATGTATCACGATCAGGCGCTGATCCCGATCAAGACGCTCGATTTCGATCGCGGCGTCAATGTCACGCTGGGGCTGCCGTTCATCCGCACCTCGCCGGATCACGGCACTGCCTGCGATATCGCCGGTCAGGGGATCGCCAACCCCTCCAGCCTGATCGAGGCGCTGCGGCTGGCGCAATCCATGGCGCAGCGCCGGACCCCGAACGCGGCCAGCAGCACTTGAAACTTCTTCTGGCCGGAAATATCCCCGCCGGAGGCATGAAAATCTAAGGCGCAGCCGCTGCGCCCCGTCCCAAGGTACAGATGATATGAGCGCTATCGACTCCCTTCCTCCCCTGCGTGAGGTGATCGAGACCCACCAGCTCTCGGCGCGCAAATCGCTGGGGCAGAATTTTCTTCTGGATCTGAACCTGACGGCAAAAATTGCCCGCCAGGCCGGCGACCTCAGCGAATGCGACGTGCTGGAAATCGGTCCCGGTCCCGGCGGTCTGACCCGCGGTCTGCTGGCCGAAGGCGCGCGGCGCGTGCTGGCGGTGGAGAAGGACAGCCGCTGCATCCCCGCACTCGCAGAGGTGGCCGCGGCCTATCCGGGCCGGTTGCAGGTCATCGAAGGTGACGCGCTGGAGGTGAACCCGCTCACCCATCTGACACCGCCCATCCGTATCGCCGCCAACCTGCCCTACAACGTCGGCACCGAACTGCTGGTGCGCTGGCTGACACCAAAGGCCTGGCCGCCCTTCTGGCAGAGCCTGACGCTGATGTTCCAGCGCGAGGTCGCCGAACGGATCGTCGCGCAGCCCGGCAGCAAGGCCTATGGACGACTGGCGCTGCTGGCGCAGTGGCGCGCCGATGCCCGCATCGTGCTGTCGCTGCCGCCGGAGGCCTTCAGCCCGCCACCTAAGGTCCATAGCGCGGTGGTGCATCTGAAAGCGCTGGAGGCACCCCGGTATCCGGCAGATGCCGGCACCCTGAACAAGGTGGTGGCCGCCGCCTTCAACCAGCGCCGCAAGATGCTGCGCGCCAGTCTCAAGAGCGTGAGCCCCGATATTGAGGATCACCTTGTGGCGGTGGGCATTCCACCAACCGAGCGGGCGGAACAGGTCGGGCTGGAAGCCTTCTGCGCGCTGGCGCGAAGCCTGAAGAACGAATCCTGACCAGCCACACCAGACAGGCAACGACATCCATCCCAGTCTGTCCGCAATGTGACTGACAAGAGAAAAGCCCGGTCTCAGCTGAGACCGGGCTTTTTATCTATCCCTGTATCCTTCGATCCGGTCGAACGGCCGGTCTGCGGATTATTCGGCCGCTTCGGGAGCGTCTTCAGCCGTGGGTTTCGGCTTGGGCTTGCGCCGAGGTGCTGGTTTGCGTTCCGGTGCCGCGGCCCCATCTGCTGCCGGGGCATCGGCGCCCGCCTTGGGCGCGTCCGCGTTTGCCTCATCTGTCGAGCCACTGTCAGGCTTGTCGCCCTCAGCTTTGGGCTTGCGGCTGCGCGGTTTGCGCGCTGCTGGCTTTGCCGGTTTGCTGTCGCCGTCGCTGTCGGCGGCGGACTGATCGCGGCTCTCGGGTGTTTCCACCAGGCCACTGTCACCATTGCCATCGCGCGGATCCATCACGTCGGGCTGGGGCGCGGCGGACGGATCGTCGGAGCGGCTGTCCGCCTCGCGTTCCTGGCGCTCCAGACGCTCTGCGCGTTCACGGTCCCGCTCAGCCTGACGCTCGCGGTTCTGGCGTTCCTGCTCTTCGCGACGCGCATCAATTTCGCGTTGCGCTTCGTTCAGCATGCGCAGGTAATGCTCAGCATGCTGTTGGAAATTCTCGGTGGCAACGCGATCATTGCTCAGCTGGGCATCGCGCGCCAGCTGATTGTATTTGTCGATGATCTGTTGCGGCGTTCCGCGTACCTTGCCTTCGGGGCCGGAGCTGTCGAACACGCGGTTGACAACATTTGCGCCTGCTGGGCGGTTCCGGTTCGACTTGGAACGCGAACGTGATTTGGACGATCTCATATGCCTAACGTCAGCCTTGATTGTATTTGTCGTGGATCCATACCAGCGCGCCTCTGCGCCGGATCATCGACCATTTTGGGCTTGATGTCGCCGGGAGGTATTCTTTACCTCACCCTAAAGCGACTTCTTTGAGTAATCATGTTCCGCCCTTTCAGACAAGGGGGTCCAGGCGATTATCGGTGCTTTTTCTTACGAAACTACAAATTCAGGCCATTTTCACGGGTTTAGGAGCTGTTTTGGCCACAGCTGCGGCCACAGACCACCCGGTCGCGCCCATCCATATCCGGCAGGATGCGGACCTCTTTCAACCCGGCCGACAGCAGAAGATCACTGACCGCCGTACCCTGCGTCGGGCCGATCTCCAGAAAGACCCGCCCCCCTGCGGCCAGATGATCGCCGAGATCGGCGGCGATGGTCCGATAGGCGCCAAGCCCGTCGCCGCCATCCGTCAGCGCCATCTCCGGCTCATGGGCGCGCACCTCATCCGAAAGCTCCGACATTTCGTCAAGCGCGATATAGGGCGGGTTGGAGACAATCAGATCGAACTTCCCCTCGACGGCGGAAAACCAGTCCGACTGCAGGATTTCGGCACGCGCCTCAACCCGGTGCAGCACCGCATTGGCGCTCGCCTGAAGGCAGGCAGCTTCGCTCAGATCGACGCCAACGCCGGTCGCGGCACGCTGCTCGGCCAGCAGGGTGACCAGAATGCAGCCCGATCCAAGGCCGAGGTCCAGCACCCGCGAGAACGGTTCGGCCAACGCCGCCTCGATCAGGGTTTCGGTTTCAGGACGCGGATCCAGCACATCGCCGGAGACCTTGAAGCGGCGGCCATAAAACTCCCGCTCGCCAATCAGCTGAGACACCGGCACCCGGATGGCGCGCAGGGCGATGAGCTGCTCATAGCGCTCGGCGATTTCAGGCGCCAGATCTTCGGGCGCGATCAGGGTCACGCGGCTGGCCTCGATCCGGGCGGCATGGGCCAGCAGGATCCGCGCATCGCGCGCCGGGTCCGGCACACCGGCCGCGCGCAGCCGGGCCGCAGCGGCAGCCATCGCCTGAGCGGCTGTCTGCGGCGCGTTCATTGGCCCATCTCGGCCAGCAGCCGCGCCTGATCGTCCGCCGTCAGCGCGTCGATGATCTCGTCCAGATCGCCCTGCATGATCTGATCAAGCTTATAGAGCGTCAGGTTGATACGGTGATCCGACATCCGGCCCTGCGGAAAGTTGTAGGTACGGATCCGCTCCGACCGGTCGCCAGAGCCGACCTGACTGGCGCGATCGGCGGACCGTTCACTGTCGATGCGCTGGCGCTCCAGATCGTAAAGCCGCGTGCGCATGACCTGCATCGCGATCTCGCGGTTGCGGTGCTGCGATTTCTCGGAGCTGACCACAATAATACCGGTGGGAATATGGGTGATCCGCACAGCGGAATCGGTGGTGTTCACATGCTGGCCACCGGCCCCGGAGGCGCGCATGGTGTCGATCCGCAGATCCGCCGGATCAATGCGAAGATCGACATCCTCCGCCTCGGGCAGCACCGCAACCGTGGCGGCAGAGGTGTGGATGCGCCCGCCGGATTCGGTCACCGGAACGCGTTGCACGCGGTGGACACCGGACTCATATTTCAACCGGGCAAAGACGTTTTCGCCTTTGACATGGGCGACCACCTCTTTCAGCCCGCCGAGTTCGGTTGTCTGTTCCTCGATGATGTCAAACCCCCAGCCCCGCGCCTCGGCGTAGCGCTGATACATGCGCAGCAGATCCCCGGCGAACAGGGCCGCCTCATCGCCGCCGGTGCCGGGGCGGATTTCCAGAATGGCCGGGCGGCTGTCGGCCTCATCCCGGGGCAGCAGCGCCAGTTGCAGCGCATGTTCGGCCTCGGGCAACGCCGCGCGCAGCTGGGGCAGCTCCTCCTCCGCCAGCGCCGCCATATCGGGATCGGCGAGCATGTCTTCTGCCTCCTGAAGATCGGACAGCAGGCGGCGATAGGCGCTGATCTGCTCGGCAACCGGGCGCAGATCGGAATATTCCTTGGCCAGAGCCGCAATATCGCCGCCTGCGACACCCTCTGCCATTGCGGCCTCAAGATACTGAAACCGTTGTAAAATCTGCTCGAGGCGGTCTTCGGGGATCATGCGTGCAATATCCGTATCGATCTGTCTTTTGCGCAAGGCTGCCCTTGTGATATGCTAGGGTCATGCAACATGCCAGTCCTCATATTGCGGGAAAGGATCATGCGCAGCGCCGCCTGCCTGAGCTTGGGTGGCTGCCCCCTGCGACACCAGGCCTGCCCCGCTCTTTGCTGTATCTGCTGGGGTTTGCGCTGTCGTGGAGCGCAACCGCGTCGCCCATTCAGGCCGATGTTGTCGCGCCAAATGGGCGCACGATCGACTGTTATTGCACCGATAAGAGCGGCGGCCGGGTTGAGCTGGGCGAATTTGTCTGCCTGCAGGTCGACGGGCGCATGTTCACGGCCCAATGTCAGATGTCGCTGAATGTGCCGATGTGGCGCGAAGTTCAGGCGGGCTGCCTTGCGGCTGAGGCTGATACGGCGCCGGCCATCTCGACGGCGGCGGAGCCGCTGCCACGGATCTGATCCCACCGATATGCGTTTGTTGAGATTGGCCTGTCATATCAGACCGGGCAGCATACGCGGCCGGGAGATCCGCATCAGGGCGCTATTGCGGTGTGGGCGCCATCTGCGCGATCCAGCTGTTGATCCGGTCATTGTTGGCGCCCAGATCGGAGCGGCCAAACCGCAGACGGGCATAGACTTTCAGCAGATCGCCATCCTGCCGCGCGGTGGTGTAATCGGGAAAGCCCAGAAACCGCGTACGCGTCACATAGGTGACCATCTCATCCTCAACCGAACCGGCCAGCACACGGGTGCGCGGAGCGTTGCTGGCAACGTTGTGGAACCGCTCCAGCCCGTCCTCGCCACTGCGCAGCACCCGGAACACGCCACCGCGAAAGGTCTTGTCTTCGGTGAATTCAGGCTGGGTGTTCCAGTCCAGCGGATCGCTGGGCGCCAGCCGGATAAACCCGAGCACCACAACGACTGCTGCGATGCTCAGCCAGACAAATATCATCACTCGACCCATATGGTCCGCTCTCCCTCGTGGCGGCTGCCACTGGACAGCCGGCCTTATTTGGTTGTCACACCCGGCAGCACACAGAGCAGCTCATACAGCAGGTTGGCCGCTGTCAGCGCCGTGTTGCCCGACGTGTCATAAGGCGGCGATACTTCGACCATATCGCAGCCCACAATATTCAAACCCCGCAGGGCGCGGATCAGTTCCAGCGCCTGCGGTGTGGTCAGCCCACCGATTTCCGGCGTGCCGGTACCCGGTGCATAGGCCGGGTCCAGACTATCGATATCATAGGAGACATAGACCGGCCTATTACCGATATCGCGACGAATTTCCGCACCCATCCCGTGCAGGGAGCGGTTCCACAGCTCGCTTGCGGGGAAATGCTGAAACCCCCAGCGCTGCGCCTCCTTGAAATCATCCGCCCCGTAGCCTGTGCCGCGCAGGCCGATCTGATAGGTCTTGTCCGCGACGATCAGCCCCTCTTCATAGGCGCGCCTGAAGACCGTCCCATGGGTCTCGCGCTCACCGAACATATCGTCGTTCACATCCGCATGGGCATCGACATGGACCAAAGCGACAGGCCCGTATTTTTCCGCAATCGCGCGCAGGATCGGCAGGGTGATCGAATGATCGCCACCCATCGCGACCGGCGTCACGTCGCTGGACAGGATGGCGCTGTAGCTTTCCTGAATGATGCGCAGGCTGTCGGGCAGCGAGAACGTGTTGATCGCCAGATCGCCGATATCGCCAATGTTCAGACTGTCAAAGGGCGCCGCACCGCTGGTCATGTTATAAGGCCGGATCATCGCGCTTTCGGCGCGGATCTGCTTTGGCCCAAAGCGGGTCCCTGAGCGCCAGGAGGTGCCGATATCCATCGGCACACCCAGAATGGCCACATCCAGCCCCTCCAGAGAGGTCGCCTGCGGCAGCCGCATAAAGGTGTTCGGCCCGGAGAACCGCGCCAGATCATTGCCGCTGATCGGCTGATTAAAGTCAGTCATCGGCCCGTAATTCTCCAGCTCAGAAGACAGATAATGCTCATGGCGACATGCGCGCCTGCGATGGCGGTGGCGCCGGTGGTGTCAAAGGGGGGCGACACTTCGACCACATCGCCGCCCAGGATGTTGATACCGCGCAGGTTTTTCAGGATGGCTTCGGCCTGTGCCGAGGTCAGACCACCCCAGACCGGCGTGCCGGTGCCCGGCGCATAGGCCGGATCCAGACAGTCGATATCGAAGGTCAGGTAAACCGGCCGGTCACCCAGCACGTCGCGGATACGGCGCGCGGTCTCGTCCGGGCCAATCTCATGCACGGTGGGCGCGTCGATGGTGGGCACGCCGAGATTGTCCTCATTGGTGGTCCGAATACCCACCTGAACAGAGGTCTTGGGGTCAATGATGCCGGATTTCACCGCCTTGTAGAACATCGTGCCATGATCGACGCGGCTGAAATCATCATCCTGCCAGGTGTCGCTATGGGCATCGAAATGCAGCAGCGAAATCGGGCCGTATTTCTCGGCATAGGCCTTGAGGATGGGGAAGGACACATAGTGGTCGCCACCGATGGCCACCGAAGCCGTATCGGTCGCCAGAATGCCGCGGATATGCTCGGTCAGCGTGTCGGGGAAGGCCGCGACATTGGCGTAGTCAAAGGCCAGATCGCCGTAGTCGACAATCGCCAGCTCGCTTGCCGGGCAAATGTCCCAGCCATAGGGGGCATCGGGGCTTTGCAGGGCCGAGGCTTCACGCACCGCACGGGGGCCAAGCCTGGTGCCGGGGCGGTTCGTCACCGCCTGATCAAAGGGGATGCCTGTGACGGCAATATCCGCATGGGTCAGGTCCTTGGTGTAGCGGCGCCGCAGAAAGGACGTCGCCCCGCCAAAGGTGTTCTCAAAGCTCAACCCCTTCAGGTCGTCGCGGGTGAAGGCCTGATCGACCTGTTTCTTTGCGTCTTCTAGCGCCATGCAGACTGCTCCCTCTTCTCGGGTTGTGGCCATCTCCTAGCGAATGCGCGTGGCCTTGTCATCTGAAAGCCCCCGCGCTGTCGCCAGATCAGCTTGCGGGCTGTGCTTTCTCGACCAGACGGGCAAAAAACGAGGCACCGACCGGTGCGATATCGTCGTTGAAATCGTACTTTGGATGGTGCAGCCCGGCACTATTGCCCTGGCCCAGAAACAGATAGGCGCCGGGACGGGCCTGTAGCATATAAGAGAAATCTTCCGCCCCCATCTCGCGGCCGGCCTCGGCCTCGACATGCTCCGCGCCTGCGATCTCGGCCGCGACGGAGACCGCAAAATCGGTCTTGGCCGCGTCATTGATGGTCGCGGGATAACCGATCTCATAGTCCAGTTCCGCCTCGACCCCGTAGCTGGCCGCCTGCCCGGCCACGATCTCACCCATGCGCCGTATCACCATTTCCTGCACCCTGGGATCAAAGGTGCGCACGGTGCCGTTGATATAGGCCGTATCGGGGACCACATTGTCCACCGTGCCGGTGTGGATCTGCGTCACCGACACCACCAGATCATCCAGCGCGTAATGGTTGCGCGAGACGATGGTCTGGATCGCCTGGGCGATGCCGCAGGCCGCCATCACCGGGTCGCGGGTTTCATGGGGCATCGCGCCATGGCCGCCAACGCCCTGAATATGGATATGGAAACTATCCACCGCCGCCATCAGCGGACCCGGAGTTGTCATGAAATGCCCCTCTGGCAGACCCGGCGCATTGTGCAGCGCGTAGACCTCACCGATGTTGAACCGTTCCATGATCCCCTCTTCGACCATGATGCGCGCACCGCCGATGGCCTCCTCGGCGGGCTGGAAGATCAGCGCCACCCGGCCCTTGAAGTTGCGTGTTTCCGCCAGATATTTCGCCGCACCCAGCAGCATCGTCGTATGCCCATCGTGGCCGCAGGCGTGCATATTGCCGGCATGGGTCGAAGCATAGGCCGCACCGGTCTCCTCCGGGATTGGCAAGGCGTCCATGTCGGCGCGCAGACCGATACAGGGGGCATCCGCCGCGCTGCTCTGCTGACCGTTGATGATGGCCACGATGCCGGTCTTTGCGATCCCTTCATGCAGCTCGTCAACGCCGAAGTCCCGCAGCCGTTCCGCCACGAAGGCCGCTGTTTTCGGCAGATCCAGCGCCAGCTCGGGGATCTGGTGCAGATGCTGCCGCCAGGCTGTCATGTCCTCGGCGTAATCGGCAATTCGGTTCACAACCGGCATGGGGGTGGACTCCTTGGTCAGACTCGGGATTGATGCATCTGACACAGGAACAAGAGCCGCCGCAATGCCCGATACCAACCTGATCCACGATGAAACCGCCGGTATCGACCGGCTCCTGCAGATCATGGCGTGCTTGCGCGACCCACAGCATGGCTGCCCTTGGGATATTGAACAGGACTTTGCCAGCATCGCGCCCTATACCATTGAAGAAGCTTACGAAGTTGCCGATGCAATTGAGCGCGAGGCCTGGGATGAGCTGAAGGGCGAGCTGGGGGATCTGCTGTTCCAGTCGGTGTTTCATGCGCAGATGGCGGCGGAGGCCGGGCATTTCACCTTTCAGGATGTGGTCACCACCATGTCCAACAAGATGGTCGCGCGCCATCCGCACGTCTTTGGTGACGAGAGCCGCGAGAAATCCGCCGACCAGCAGACCGCTGACTGGGAGGCGATCAAGGCCGCGGAGCGCGCAGGCAAGGCGCAACAGGGGACGCTGGACGGTGTGGCGGTCGGCCTGCCCGCCCTGCTGCGCGCCTACAAGCTGCAAAAACGCGCCGCACGTGTCGGCTTTGACTGGCCGTCGGCGGACAATGTGATCGCCAAGATCGTTGAAGAGGCCGCAGAGCTGGTTGAAGCCCGCGATAGCCTGAGCCAGGCCGAGGTGGAGGAGGAATTCGGCGATCTGATGTTTGTGATGGCCAATCTGGGCCGCCATCTGGGGGTGGAGCCGGAAGCCGCCCTGCGGGCCGCCAATGCCAAGTTCACCCGCCGCTTTGAAGGGGTCGAGGCCAAACTCTCCGCCCGCGGCAAACGTCCCGAAGAGAGCAACCTGGCGGAAATGGACGCGCTCTGGGACGAGGTAAAGGCAGAGGCGCGCGCGGCCACGCCATCCTGCGATGACTGACGCGCTGCCCACCGCGCGGCCTGTCGGGCCACGCGCCTTGTCCGCTCTCACCGCCAGCCCCATATCCTAAAGCATGTTGCGTCTAACCCCCATCCTTCTCGCCGTGATCTACGGGTTGGTCATGTACCGCCTGTCGGTCTGGCGCACCCATCGGGCCCTTGATCAGCAATCGACCGAGCTGGCCGATGCCCGCCTGCGCCAGCTGACGGATCGAATGGCAGCGGCGCTCGGCATCAGCCATATCCCGGTCTATATCTACGAGGTCGATCCGGTAAACGGGCTGGCGGCGCCGGATGGGCGGATCTTCATCACCCGTGGGTTCTATCGCAAATACCGCAATGGCGAGGTCAGCGATGTTGAACTTGCGTCGGTGATTGCACATGAGCTGGGCCATGTGGCGCTGGGGCACGCGCGAAAACGCATGATTGATTTTTCCGGGCAGAACGCGCTGCGCACGGCGCTGATGCTTATCATCGGCCGTTTCGTGCCTTTTGTCGGGCCCTGGATTGCCAATGTGCTGACCTCACTGCTGGCGGCGCGGCTGTCGCGCAGCGATGAATATGAGGCCGATGAATATGCCGCAGCACTGCTGACCAAGGCAGGGATCGGCATCGCTCCGCAGAAAAGCCTGTTTCGCAAGCTGGAAGAGCTGACACAGGCCCGCAGCGGCATGGCACCCGCTTGGCTGATGAGCCACCCCAAGACCGAGGAGCGTATTGCCGCGCTGGACCGGCTCGAACAGCGCTGGAGTAAGGGAAAGAGCTGAAGATCAGGCCGCAAACCATTGGTTCACTGAAATTTACACAAGATCAAGCGCAGCCGGGCGCGTCATCCCCCTTGGCCCGTGCGGCCGCCATCCCCATCTGTGGGCAACCAATCCCCCGTTGCAGGCGTTTCAGTCAGATATGTCCCTGCGGACACAAGACCTAACAACCCGCCTGGGCGGGCTCCCGGAGACCTACCATGCGCTATTCCGTTCTTGACCTTGCCCCCGTACCCGAAGGCCATGACATCGCTCAATCGCTGCGCAACAGCACTGATCTGGCACAGCGGGCCGAGGCCTGGGGATATCACCGCTACTGGCTGGCGGAGCATCACAATATGCCGGGGATCGCCAGTGCCGCCACCGCTGTTCTGATCGGCCATATCGCCGGACAGACCAAAACGATCCGGGTCGGTGCCGGGGGAATCATGCTGCCCAACCACGCCCCCTATATGGTGGCCGAAGCCTTTGGCACGCTGGCCAGCCTATATGGCAACCGCATTGATCTTGGGCTGGGACGCGCGCCCGGCACCGATCTGCAAACGGCCCGCGCCCTGCGTCGGGGCTTGCAAACCGGTGAGCGCAATCCCGATACCTTCCCGCATGATGTGATCGAGCTGATCAACTACCTTGGCCCCGAAACACCCGAAGCGCGGGTGCGGGCCTTTCCGGGACAGGGCACCAGGGTGCCGCTGTGGATCCTCGGCTCCAGCCTTTATGGGGCGCAGCTTGCGGCACAGCTGGGGCTGCCCTATGCCTTTGCTTCGCACTTTGCCCCCGCCGCGCTGGAGCAGGCGCTGGCCGCCTATCGCAGCGGCTTTCAGCCATCAGAGCATCTCGACGCTCCCCGCGCCATGATCGCGGTCAACGTCTTTGCCGCCGATACCGACCGCGAAGGGCAGCGGCTGAGAACCACCATGCAGCAGGCCTTTGCCCGGCTGCACGAAGGCAAACCCGGCAAGCTGCCGGCTCCGGTGGAGGATATCACCCAGCATATCGCCCCGCCGGTGCTGCACGGGGTGAATGAGGCGCTGCGGATTTCCGCGACCGGCAGCAAGGCCACGGTGGCCGCCGAACTGTCTGGTATTCTTGAGCGGTATCAACCGGATGAGATCATTCTGACCGGGCAGATCCATGCCCACGATGCACGGCTGCGATCCTTTGAGATCGCCGCTGAGGTGCTGGGCGACATCTGAGCCGCGCCAAGGTCTCAGCGGCTGAGCACGCTAGGCCGACAGCGCCTTGGCCACCCTTGGCAGCCGCGCCTTCTTCAGCAGCGGGCGCAGCTCCCAGCCGCCGCCTGACAGCCGGTTTGCTTCGGCGAGCACAGCCGCAGCCACGCCCGAAATCCCGTCCGGATCCTGTCGCCACAGATCATAAAGCAGCTGGTCCGGGCCGATCCGTTCCAACCCCTCCTCGGCAAGCGTGTGGCGCGGGAAGTCCTTGTTGTTGACGGTCACGATCCCGTCGGCATGGCCGGCAATGGCGGCGGCCAGCACATGGATATCGGCCACGTCCGGCAGCCAAAGCCGTGCTTCAACCGCCGCTGTCGGGGTGACGGCAGCCTTTGGCCAGGCCGCAGAGATCAGCGCGATCTCTGCCCGCGCCTGCGGCTCCCCCTCAGGACCGATCTTGCGCGCCGCCCGCGCCCATTCCTCAAGGATGCGCTGTGACCACAGCGGGGTGAAATGGCCAATCCGGGCCGCCCCCAGCAGCATCTCACGCATCACGGTCGGATAGAGGACACAGGCGTCCAGCAGCAGTTTCATGGCCTGATCAACCGCAACAGATCAGTCGAGCCGGAAGAACACGGCCTTCAGATAGCCGCTTTCGGCCAGCTGAGGCAGCTGTGGATGATCCGCCCCGGCATACCCGGTGTGCAGCAGCTGGCTGCGCCGCCCGCCGCGCCCGATGCCACGCGCCGAGGCATTGCGGAACCGGCTGAGGTCAGCCGCATGCGAGCAGGAGCACAGCCCCAGATAGCCACCCGGCGCCACCAGAGGGGCGGCCAGTTTGGCAATCCGCTCATAGGCCCGCAACCCCGCCTCAAGCGCCTGTTTCGAAGGTGCGAAGGCTGGCGGATCGCAGATCACCACATCAAACTGCGCCCCTTCTTCGGCGAGCTGGGCCAGCACCTCAAAGGCATCGCCCTGCCGTGCGTTGAACCGATCGCCAAAACCGCTGGCACCTGCGCCGTCCCGCGCCAGATCCAGCGCCGGAGCGGATCCGTCGACACAGGTTGCCGTCGCTGCGCCAGCCGCCAGCATCGCCAGACCAAAGCCGCCGACGTGGGAAAACACGTCAAGCACATTTGCGCCCGGCCTGACCAGCTTGGCGGCAAAGGCGTGATTGTCGCGCTGGTCGTAGAACAGGCCGGTTTTCTGCCCGCCGGTCAGATCCGCCATATAGGTGGCGCCATTCATGGACACTTCTACCGGCGCCTCGGGGGCGGTGCCGCGCAGGGCAGTGCTGATATCGTCCAGCCCTTCCAGGCTGCGCGTCCGGCCCGAGGCGTTTTTCAATACCGTTGTCACCCCGGTCACCGCCACCAGCGCCTCGGTCAGCGGTTCGATATGGGCTTCGGCCCAGGCGGCATTGGGCTGCACCACGCAGGTATCGCCAAAGCGGTCGATCACCACGCCGGGCAGACCATCGGATTCAGCATGGACCAGCCGGTAGAACGGCGCATCATACAGCTGTTCGCGCAGCTCCAGCGCGCGGCGCAGGCGGGCGCTGAACCACTCCACGCTCAGCTCGGCCGCAGGATCGCTGTCCAGCATCCGCGCGATGATCTTGCTTTCGGGGTTGACCGCAACCAGCCCCATCTGCGTCATCGCGTCGTCTTCCAGCACCGCCAGGGTGCCGGGTGACAGTTTCCGGGTGCGCCGGTCGGTGACCAGTTCATTGGCATAGACCCAGGGAAAGCCGTGGCGTAGGGCACGGGCATTGGCTTTGGGTTTCAGTTTTACGCGGGCGCGCTCGGGCGCGGAGGAAGATGCTGTCATGCGCCTCTCTTACTCCCAACGACGCGCGGTTGAAAGGGCATCCGCAACGCAGAGACGATGCCTTGGTCGCGTCAGGCTCTGCGGCACGATCCCGCGCGGCGCAAGTGAGTTCACCGCGGGCGGGAACGCCAGCCGCCGCGCCTGCGAGGCCTGTCGGCAGCCTCCTGCCCCTCGCGCAGAACAACCGTCATCGGGTGATCGGGATGCACTGCCGCCAGCTGCTCCACGAGCGCGATGGTTGCCACACGGCTGTCGACCCCATCAGGCAGGCTCAGCGCCCAATCCAGAAAGATGCTGCGGCATTCGCCCTCGCCAATCCCCTCGATACGGTAGCTTTCCCGGATCAACCCCTTGGGATCCAGACGCGCCAGCTGCGCCGCATCAACCGTCGCCTCATTCGTCATGGCCTGTCGCCCCCTCTCTCTCCAATGCGGCGGCGATGATGTCACCGCATCTGCCGTAGCTCTCGGTCAGCGTCGCCTCCAGCGCGGCGAGATCGTCATAGCCGGTGCTGCGACATAGAAAGAGCGCGCCGCCCTCTCCCAATGTCCGTGCATCAATTGCCTTGCCCGAGACCAGCCGCGCCGCCGTCTGTACCGACCAGAATAGATCATAGCCGCGCTGCAATTCCGCTGCATCTGCGGCATCCAGCCAGCCACAGGCGACAGCGCCCGCCAGCCCGGCGGCCACGTCCTGCCCGGTGGCATCGCTCAGCAGGACCCCGGCCTGGGCGATCAGCTCGATATCCATCAGCCGACCCGCGCCGGTCTTGGCGTCCCAGGGACCTGTCGGCACCTTGGCGGCGGCCAGACGGGCGCGCATTTTGGCGACCTCGGGCAGGATCGCCGCGCGGCTGCGCGGCGCCCCGAGAAAACCCGTTCGAAATGCGTTGATATCCTGTGCCAGCCCCTCCGCACCCGGTGCTGGCACAGCCGCCATCACCCGCGCCCGGGTCAGCGCCAGATGTTCCCAGACCCAGGCGTCATTGCGCTGATACGCACAGAAGCTCTCGAGGCTCGTGGCCACCGGGCCTTGGGTGCCGGAGGGTCGCAGCCGCATGTCCACCTCATAGAGCTGCCCCTGCGACATACGCGCAGTCAGCGCCGTGATCAGCGCCTGGGTCAGCCGCGCATAATACGGGCGTGTCGCCAGCGGTCGCGGCCCCTCCGAGGCCTCCGCGGTTCCGGGGTCATAAATCACAATCAGGTCGAGATCCGACAGCGCATTGATCCGCCCCGCACCCAGCGATCCCATGGCCAGAACCGCCGCCCCGCGCCCTGGAGGCGTTCCGTGTTTCTTTGCAAACTGCTGCAGGACAACCGGCGCCACCCCGGCAATCACCACCTCGGCCAGTTCGGCATATTGCACCCCTGCGGTGGCAGCATCGATCAGCCCGCGCAGATGATGCACCCCGATACGGAAATGCCACTCCTTGCACCAGCGCCGGGTGGCATCCAGCTGGGTTTCATAATCCTCTTCCTGCGCCAGCACCGCCGCAAGCGACTGGCAGAGCCCCTCCCGCTTGGGCCAGTCACTGAAGAACGAGCCGCCGATCACAGCATCGAATACCCCGGAATTACGCGACAGATAGCTCGCCAGCGTACCAGAGGTGCCGACAATATCTATCAGCAAATCAATCAGTTGCGGGTTGGCTTCAAAGAGTGAAAACAGCTGCACACCGGCAGGCAGCCCCGCCAGGAACCCATCCAGCGCCACCAGCGCCTCGGCCGGCTGGGCGGTGCGGGACAGTCGCGCCAGCAGCTCCGGTTTCAGCCGCTCGAATATCTGCGCACCGCGCGCCGAGCGCAGCGCAGGATAGGTCGGCCAGCGCGCCAGAATATCGCCATCCAGAGCCTCCGGCACCGCCGCGGCCGGTTGCGGCCTTGGCACATCCGGGGCAAAGAACCCCTCGGTCAGCTCATGCACCTCCTGCAACCGCCCACGGATCTCCGCCTGCAGCGCCTGCGGGTCGCGGTCCATCAGACAGGCAATCCTGGCAATGCCATCTTCGGACTGCGGCACCCGGTGGGTCTGGGCGTCATGCACCATCTGGATGCGGTGCTCCACCTCGCGGTGGGCAATGTAATGCGCGCTGAGCCGCGCGCAGGCCTCCTGCGGCACCCAGCCCTTGGCCGCGAGCGCGGTCAGCCCATCGAGCGTGCCGCGCTGACGCAGGCTCTCATCCCGCCCGCCGGCGATCAGCTGCCGGGTCTGGGTAAAGAACTCGATTTCGCGGATGCCGCCACGCCCCAGTTTCATGTCATGGCCGGGCACCGTCAGTGGCCCGCCGGTCCCCTTGTTTTCGCGGATCCGCAAACGCATGTCATGGGCGTCCTGAATAGCCGCGAAATCCAGATGCCGCCGCCAGACAAAGGGGCGCAGCGTCTGCAGGAACTCGGCCCCCGCCTTCAGATCACCGGCGCAGGGGCGCGCCTTGATATAGGCGGCGCGCTCCCAGGTGCGCCCGAGGCTCTCGTAATAGCGCTCCGCCGCCTCCATCGCCATGGCCACCGGTGTAACCCCCGGGTCGGGCCGCAAGCGCAGATCGGTACGGAAGACATAGCCGTCGGCAGTGCGTTCGCTCAGTACCGTGCACATGTTGCGCGTCGCCCGCACCATGCCCTGACGCGCCTCATAGAAATCGGCCGGATCAAACCGCGTCTCGTCAAACAGGCAGATCATGTCGATGTCGGAGCTGTAGTTGAGCTCATAGGCGCCCATCTTGCCCATGGCCAGCAGGGTCAACCCGCCGGCGGTCTCCACATCGGCCTCGGTCAGGCCCGGCAGTTTTTGACGGCGGATCAGTGCGGCAATTTCCGCCTTGATCGCCCGATCGGCGCAGAGTTCGGCAAATTGCGTCAGCGCCGTGGTCACCTGCATCAGATCCCAGGCCCCGGCCAGATCGCAAAGCCCGCTCAGCAGCGCAAGTCGGCGCTTGGCCTGCCGCAGCCCCGGCTTCAGCTGATCCGGCGCCAAACCGCGCACAGCCTCCATGATCTTACCAAGCGCAGCCAGCGGATCCGCCAGTGCGGGCGCCAGCCAGGCGGCCTCGCGGGTGATCAGCTCCTTCAGATAGGGGCTGGAGCCCGCCGCCCCTGCGACCAGGCGCGCCTCATCGCCGCCAAGGTCCGGCACAAGCGCAAGCGCATCGCCGGCCAGATCCGCATCAAATGCCCGTGGAAGGCGCTGAATATCAATCGACTGTCCCATCCGCAGACACTGGGGTGAGACGCCGCCGTCGTCAATTGAGGAAACCACCCTTTGGCCCTGCCAGAGTTCAAAAGGTTACGTAAGGTAAGGAATACCGGAATAGCCCTTTTATGAATGAGACATTAATGCTGGTACTGCGGCTGCGCTCAAGTTCCGGGGGCATGTCAGACAGCGTCTTAGTAACCAGTGAACCAGTGACCGACCGGCACCCTAGTATTGCCAAAATGGCGATACAACGCGTGTTCAGGTCATCGGATATGTATCACAAAGTCTGACAGCAAAGCGCAGCCGTTTATCTCCCCTTAGCCACAAAATCATTGTTAGGAGACAATTTATATTGCAGTAACCGGAAGAGGCCGGAGGAAGCCGGACAAACGCGGATGAAGCCTAAAAAATTGGGCTTTCAAGAGGGTTTTAAAGGCTCGGGCCAAAATGGCGCTTGTCTTGCACAACTTGAAAATCGGGCGACTTTGGGGCCGATGTCGAAAACTGAGACAGTTCAAGTTTCAAATTATCCGGGGCTACCTGCCTCTATGCTGCCCAGGCTTCCCAGCGTAGCGCACAGCAGCGCCCACCTGCCCTGTCGGCCTTCATTGTAAGGCTGTGAGGGCATAGCCCCAGCCAAAACGGCACCACCACAGCAGCGCCGCAAGATCCCAATAAGCGCGCTTATGTTAAGTTCCGAATCGCCATGTCGTCCGCCGAACTTGGAACTAGCACACCATCGGAAGGGTCAGTTCCTAGAACGAGATTAGCTACATAAAATCAAACAGATGATCGAATACGACTATCTTACCCACCACCCTTAACCTGGAACTGATTCTAGCGGACTTGCACACTTCACCGAAGTTGCTGGGAAGCGCAGTTCTGTTGCCCTCAACGTCGGTACTGCGCAGGAAGCGGACTTTGCAAAGTCTGAACAGCGGTCACTTGATCACGCCTTCACGGGCAGTGAGTTCTTAGGCTGGCTGGACACAGTTGTGGTGCGTGAATATACCATTCAGTATGCCGCTTGTATCGCAACAAGAAACACGGGTAGATTTCTTGCCATCAAGTCATACCGGCTTAGCTAAAAAGGCGAAATTCAGCCCCAAGATGCCTGCGCACCAGGACGTGGAGTATAGAATGAAAATCATCGGTGAAGCCAAGGACCTTAGATCAGAGACTAAAATCATCTACGCGCAGGTCACGCCCGATGAGTATTTGGGAATAGTTGGGGACGATTATGGAACCTTTGCAATCCAGAGAAAGCGTGAAACACACAAGGCTTATGGAAGGCTAAAAGATGATATACGCCTAGGTGCCTCTCTTCCAACCATAACGCTCGCGCTGAAGCCAGAATACGTCGAAGGTGCGACTGCGGTTCTTGGGGAGAATGAGAAACTGACAAATTATCTATCAATGACCGGGCGCTGCAATATCCTGGACGGACTGCAAAGGACCTACATCCTAGATGATTTAAAAAAAGAAAATTTCCAATTCAAAGAAGGGCAGGAACTTCTTCTCGAAATCTGGATCGAAAGCGACCTTCAAAAGTTAGTTTACCGCATCATCGTACTGAACGCCGGACAGAAGCCCATGTCCGCAAGGCATCAGATCGAGCTTCTCTTCGCCTCACTCCATAAGGCTATCGAAGACGAAATAGGAAGCATCACCCTTGTCACGGAAAGGGATCAAAAAAGGCGCCGTCGAGCAAGAATCTATCCCCTTCAAGTGGTTATTTCTGGATACCAAGCATTCGTTTCCGGAGCGACTGAGCTGAACAAGGACAACCTAATTTCTCAGAAGCTTCAAGTCGACAACGCACTTGATATGGGGGAGAAAAGCATACGGGAACAATTCTCAGAATTCATTGATTACTTTCGGATATACGCAAAGCTGGACGAAGAAGTCTTTAGAGTTTACTCAAGCGCTAACGCTGAAGGCGACGAGGAAGACGAAAAGTCAAATCTTCGTTCTCCGCATTGGCTGACCAATGAGAACACCTGCATTTCATTCTTTGCATCTATCGCCCAATACGCTCCACATGGAAGCGCCATTGAGAAAATCAGCACAGAAAAGAAACGCAGAACAAAGTCGGCTCTGGAAAAGCTTGTTGCAGATATATCTAATTCCGCACCCGGCTCTGACCCTCTACATCTCGAAGACCTTGACGCAATTCGAATGGGGAAAAGTGCAAGAAAAGTCAATGTGGGAACCTACACGCGACGGCTTCTTGCAAATGGGCTGAAAGAGTATTTTCGAGCTGAGGGCGATATTACTTTGGCCGACGCCTGGAATCTGGCTGCTGACTAATGCTCGCTGAAGAAATAGAAGATGCGTTCACTTCGGGTGCATTTGATCGTATTTTTGGCACCCAAGAAGATTTTGCGCCCGGGAAAATAGATGATCACGATCACTACCTTGAAATTGCAAGATCAGGCGTATTTCCCGTTTATGAAATTTCTTCGAAAACCATCCGGAGCGGAGCCAGCGTCGACATCACTCATGAAGATGGCCGAGACCTCGGACAGCTTCTTCTATTAAAAGGAACGACGCTCGAGGATTTTTATTCACTTTCTTCTGCTGAATTTTTGGCGTATGTGGCTGATGTTCCCTGCGAACAATTCGGTGAATTAGGTCACATTTTTTCCAAAGACTTTCTTGTAACATCGGACATTTCCGCAGCGGAATACAGCCGTGATCTGAGAGGTACATCGGACATCTGGGGTGGTTTTAGTCATTCACCTCCCCCGCCAAGTACCGGAGCGCCAATATCGAGTATTGTCGCGAACTCTAAGATTTCCGTCCCATCGCTACACCACTCTGAAGCCTTTGCTCGCTACACATATGCTCGAAATCCTTTTGAGCGTTTTTTACGCCTTTACCACTGTATCGAGTTGCTCTTCGACACGATCACCGTTCTCAGGGTCAAAAAACTATCGAGTGATATTCGTGACTTATCCACGATCCTGAATGCACACGGGACAAAGGAGGTGGACCGCCTTATTTCTATATCGAGCGACTTCATTTACGGGCATGAAGCCCTGGCTCAAAAACTAACTTTAATTTCTGGATACGAACACCTTGCTAAGAAGATCTTCGATGATCACTCCAAGTCTGGAAATCCCATCGCTCCTTCCGCGAACCCACCACGGTGGGCCAGCGTAGTCGCGAGCTTGAGTGCAGGCCGCTACAAAGAGACTGACCTTAAGGGCGACAATGCGCTGAAGCCAAAAGAGGACTATAACGCATTCATCTCGAAAATTTCTGGTTACTGGATCTACCGAGTTCGATGCTCAATCGCCCACAGCAGGATAGGCGAGTTTATCTTAACTGATGCAGAAACGGGTTTTGTGGAGGATTTCGCCGAACCTCTCCTGCTGGAGTTTTGCTCCCAGATTTTTTCTTCGCAGGCATTAAAGGACTTACTGTAAAGAACCCTGCAAATTGTCAATAGAGCCTGCCTCTATGGCCGCGCTGGAGAAGGTCAAATGTCAGCTTCGGGCTGGCCACTGCCTTTCACTTACTCCTCACAATAAGCACCATTGTGTTGGGTAAAGTGAGCGCCAGATGACCCAACAACCGCACCTTACCCAATCTTTAGCCCAACTAAAGTCGTCTACTTGGCGAGCATAGTCATCATTGAGCAGTACGATTTACCACCGTAGTCGATGTCTCTGCCTAGTATGTCAGTTTTGTATCCGAGAGAATTCAATATCCCTGAGAAACTCCGGCGGGTGAAGGTGATGACCCGCTGTGCCCCTTGTGAGGTCAGAAATCCATTGGCCGCGTCGAACAAAGAAACAAGGGACTTTCGCCCTTTGGCCTCCACTCTTGTCATTTCCCAGACATCATTTGAGCTCGGCGGATCTTGACCTTCAAGTATGTCGCTCGGAATGCCCGGCAGCTTGCCTAGACAAGCGTCCCGCACCAGATAACTAAAGCTGGACGAGCCATAGTTAACTCGTGCAGTCGTCGGCAAAAGACGGGCGTAAGCAGAGAGACAACCGGCTTCCTCAATGAGTACATAGACAGTTTCCGCCCTATCGTACTGATCCCGCTCAATGTGAGCCGATCTAGGCACGTCCCACTTCAGCTCTTCGGCGAACAAGGCATGGCGTTTCCTGAACTGTTCATGGAGCAGCCCCCCATAAAGTCCCATGTTTTTGTCATCAATAATCAACACGTTCTGCATTTGCCGTTCCTTGTGTAAAACGGCACATTAGCTCTGTTGCGCACAACTATTCAGCGACCAATTAGTCGATTATTCGCGACTTATATGCTCTAAGCACGGCAACGGCCAGCGTTGGTGCTGAAAGCTTTTCCATTACCCTCTCTCTCAACGCAGCAACCGCGCGGACTGAGCGCCCCTCTATACCCGCAATCTCTTGGTCGGTAAGGCCTTGGGCAACCTGTGAGATATACTTCCTGCCCTTTATCGTCAGAAGTTCCTCTCGCGGGTCGGGGCAAGCAATCAACATATTCGCCATAAGCCCCTGCAAGATTTGAAGATCTTCTTTAGAAATCTCCGCAGCATCATGCGTGATCCCGATAATCGCTCTTTTTCTATTGACGGTGATAGACACAACTGTGCCGTTTTTCATACCGCGCGCCCTCGCGATAGCAATCACATCAGGTGTACAGGTGGGAAACTGGCTGGCGAGTTGGTCCCAAGATTGAACACCTTCGAACTGCGACCCCCAAATTACCACGGGATCGTGGATCACGTACCCGCCACCTTGATATTCATCAAGCCAGTCTTGTGAAAAGGTAGTTACAACCTCAGCAGGAACGCCCGCAATAAAGTCAAATCCAGCTGTAAATCCATGGCTAGATACTCGCTTGCCGAACGCGATCAACTCTCCCTTCAGTTGTTGCCAGTCACTATTATTCATGCAATAGGTTCCATATAAATTGTACCAAAAAAGAATATATGCCTAAAATGAACAGCAGCCTTCTATTGGAACTAGTAACCTTTGTACTCGCACTTAAACCGGAGGATGCAGAAAAGGCGCTTAACTATTGCCGGGTTCTTCGTCTGGCTCGGACACCAGAGGAGCAGCGCTCAAGTGATTTTGAAGAGACTTAAGCTCAGCCTGCGTTAGTTTTGACATTTCCGAGATGACCCTGTCATAGACAGGGTCATCTCTCTTACCAGTGAGAACGTAAGTTATTGAAATACCAGAGGCTTCACACAGGGTTATTACATCCTGAATTCCGGGGTTACTTCCTGGAGAAGTCATCCGACTTACGCGGTCGCGGCTCCAGCCAAGAGCCTCAGAAAGCTTAGTTACAAGCAAGCCGTCAGTAGCTTTCTTGCTCATCAGTTCCGCCTTCAGTCGTACCCGCCAGTCTTCCACGTCAATGCTACCGCCATGCCTATTTGGTCACAACAATACGACTAATAAGTCGAATTGACAATGCGTGATTAATCACGATAATGCGTGATATAAGTCGAAAACATGCGATTGTGGAACATGCCAAACCCAGCCGACAGAGATGACGCGATACGTCAGAAGATGATCAACGAGTGCGAGGCCCGCCGCCGCGCGCTCCAACTCAGCGCGCGGGGGTTTTCGGTTAAGGCCGGTCTCGAACCTTCCTATTATGGGCATTGGATTGCGAAGCAGTTTCAATTCCCGTCAGTAAAAAAGATGAAGCAGATCACAGACGCTTTTGAGCGCTTGGAGGCTGTTCAAGCGCTTGAGCGTCGCCTCAAATCCGAGGCGGACAGATGAGCGTGAACTCGAAGCCCCACACGGTATCCCGTTTAGGACGCAACCTCCCTTCGCGACCCCAGCGGGCGCCTTCCCCCAGCGGCCATGGGGATGCGCCGCTGGGGGCTTTTCAGCGCAACGCAGCAGCCGTGCAGCGGATGTTGCGCGACGGTTTCAAACACTACTTCGCTAACCCGTTCGACTTCTGGGGCGACCTTATCGGCGCAGCCTGTGTTTTTGTGCTGCCCGTCGCCCCCTTACTTTGGAGCCTTTTGCAATGAGCGCGATTGACTTTGAATTGATCCAATTCCCACAACACCGGCTGGCCAATGAGCTGACAAAACAGGCTGCCGACTATGCGCGATGCCGGTCAGTACTGGAGCAAGCGATTACGGCCCATCAAGAGGCCCGAACCCGCGGAAGCCAGGACACCGGAGCTTTGGCTGACGCGGTGGATAGCGCCGCAGAGGCGGTTGGCACGGCTCAGGAGCGAGTCGCCGACCTTGTCGCCCACCTAAATGGTCGCGGTTCTCTGGAGTGCCTCGCCGACCTTCTGAAACTCGAAACCAGCGGGCGTCCCTGATGCCCGGCGTGCTGACCCATGGAGGCCATGCGGCCCAGGTGAAGCGCCGCAACCTCATCGGCCATGTCGCACAGAACGACAGACCAGCAAACTCGACCCTCAGCTACGATGGAGCATCCCCAATGACCCCACCCGTCTGGCAACAAATCCACACCCTGCCCGTAGATGATATTCAGGTAGAGGAACGGTTGCGCACCGCCTCTGAAACAGCGGTTGCAAGCATTGTGTCCTCTATTCAAGAGGTTGGCAGCATCCTGCAACCGCTCCTGGTCCGCCGTGTCAAAGACGGCTATCGCCTGCTGGACGGTCTGCACCGCCTAACTGCCGCAAAAGAAGCAGGATTAGCCGAGGTGCCGGTTAAAGTCAGCGAATGCACCAACGATCAGGCGATCCGTATTGAGGTGGACGCCAATGTGGCCGGCGCGCCTTTGACGCCACTGGATATGGCGGTGTTTCTTGCCGCACACAAAGAACTATATGAGAGGGAAAATCCCGAAACTGCGCGCGGAAAAGCGGGCGCACACGGGCGCTGGGATGCAAACGACAAAATGTCGCTTGCATCGTTCACGGCAAATGCAGCCGAGACATTTGGTAAGTCTCAAAAAACTATGCAACGCCTGATCAGCGTCGGCGAAAAGCTCTCACCTAATGAAATCGCCCAGCTCCGGGGCGCCCCGCAAAAGGTCCAATTCAAAGACCTTGAGCACATCGCCAAATGCGGCGAACAAGCGGACAGGACCGCCATCTGCGCTGCCTTAGGCGATGGGACTGCCAAATCCGCTAAAGAGGTCCTGGACCGGAAAAAAGCCCCAGGCGCGGCGCTTAAAACCCCTGTTGAGCAACAGTTTTCAAAGCTGGCAGACGCCTTCATCCGCGCCAGCAAAGAAGCCCGCCGCCAGTTTGTCGCGCAGTATGGCGACGTCTTGGTCGAGTTGATCGAAGATGCCAAAGGCGGGGCACAGGTATGACATCGCCCGTCTCGCCCAAACAGGAATGGTGGTCTGTGGCTGAGCTGGCTGCGGCCCGCCTGCCCGACATTCCTGGGACTGCTCGGGGGGTGACTTCAAAAGCCGACCGTGAAGGCTGGCGGGACGTGCCCGGTGCGATCAAACGCAAGGTCGGTCGCGGTGGTGGTTTACTCTATCATTGGTCAGTGCTGCCGCTGGCCGCACGTACTAAACTGATCAAGCATGACGCCAGCCGCCCGGTCAAAAAGCTCGACCGTAGCAGCGCTTGGGCCGCCTATGCAGCCCTACCCCAGAAATCCAAAGATGAGGCCGCGCGCCGCCTGGATGCGATCACCAAGGTTGAATTGCTTCACACCAGCGGTGCGGGCCATGTCCACGCTGTTGACACCGTCGCCGCAGAAATCGGGTCCAGTACCCGGACGATCTATAACTGGATCGACCTTGTCGCCGGTGCAGCACCAGAGGACCGGCTTGCATTCGTCGCGCCCAAGGCGCCGAAAAAACGCACCCAACAGGCAGATCGCACCGCCTATCAGCCGTTTATGGATTGGCTCAAGAGCGCTTGGCTTCGTCCCGAGCGCCCTACCTTTGCGCAATGCTACCGTATGTCCATGCGTCAGGCCGAACAGGCGGGATGGCCCATCCCGATTGAGAAGACCGCAAAGCGCTGGGTAGATGCCGAGGTGCCACGCACAACGCAAGTCTATCTCCGCGAAGGCGTTAATGGCCTAATGCGCTGCTACCCCGCCCAAATTCGCGACCGGTCGAGCCTCCATGCACTGGAAGCCGTCAACGCCGATTGTCACAAGATCGACGTCTTTGTCGAATGGCCCGACGGCACCGTCAACCGGCCCCAAATCGTGGCGTTTCAAGACCTCTACTCCGGCAAGTTTCTGTCCTGGCGCGTGGATCACGACCCGAACAAAGTCATGGTGATGGCGGCATTTGGTGAATTGGTCGACAACTGGGGTATTCCAAAGCGTTGCCTGTTCGACAACGGGCGCGAATTTGCCAACAAATGGATGACAGCAGGCGCGCCAACCCGGTTCCGTTTCAAAGTCCGGGAAGACGATCCAATCGGTGTTTTGCCCTTGCTCGGCATCGACATGCACTGGGCCACCCCAGCCCACGGTCAGGCGAAACCCATTGAACGCGCGTTCCGCGATCTGGCCAGTGATGTGGCCAAGGATGTGCGCTTTGCAGGCGCCTATGTCGGCAACCGGCCCGACGCCAAACCGGAAAACTACGGTAGCCGAGCAATCAAGGCCGCTGAGTTTCTGGAAGTCCTGGCGGAAGGTATAGCCGAACACAACGCCCGCACGGGTCGCCGATCCGATACCGCCAAGGGCCGGTCCTTTGATGAGACATTTGCCGAAAGCTATGCGACCGCGCCGATCATCAAGGCGACCGAAGAACAGCGGCACCTTTGGTTGATGGGTCAGGCAGACGGGAAATTGCACAAGGACAGCGGCAAGCTCACCCTGCACGGCAATGTCTACCATTGCGATTGGATGAGCCAGGAAGCGGGTCGCAAAGTGATCATCCGCTTCGATCCCGAAGACCTGCACAGCGGCGTACATCTTTCAGCGCTCGACGGTCAATATTTGGGCTTTGCCGAATGCCAGCAGAAGGTTGGTTTCTTCGATCTGGACGGCGCGCGGTCAACAGCCCGCCGCAACCGCCAGATCGTCAAAGCGGAAAAAGCCCTGGCAGAGCTGCAACGGCCCATCCCGGTCGAACAACTTGCCGCCGATATGACCAACTATGCCCCGTCGCCGTCTGAGGCTCTGGCAGACTTGGAGGCCAAAGTTGTGAAGCCGGTGTTCCGCAGACCAACTGCGGTTACCACGTTCCGCGATCACATGGACCCGGCGGCCGAACGCGCGCAAGAGGCACTGATCTTGCAGATGAGTGCCTCCCCCTCAGCCAGGCCAGAACCGCAGCACATTGGGTTCTTGGTTGCCGATAGCCCTGAGGAACGGTTCCGCCAGGCCGAAGACATCGCTCAGCGACAGCGGCAGGGGAAACCTGTTGGTGAGGCCGAAGCCGGTTGGCTGGAGGGGTTTTTAGAACACGCTGAATACAAGGCATATTCGGCGATTTTCGGAGATTTCGGCAGCAACAGCGCCGGATAAGAAAACCGCCGCCCGGCTGGCCCCGAGGCGACGGTTAATATTGAGTAGGAGCAAACTATGTCACAGCTTATCGAGGTCGGCAATAGTATCCAGCCGCTGACCAATGTCGCGAAACTGGCAACGCTGGTGAACCAGTTGCAGGACCGTGCCTTTGGCGTTCCCGGCCTCGCGGTATTTTATAGCCATCCCGGCTACGGCAAAACCTTTGGGGCCATCTACTGCGCGTCCAAATTTGACGTCATCCATATCTCAATGCAGGCAGACTGGACCAAGAAAACACTTCTTTCCCGCCTGCTCGGAGAACTGAGCGTATCAGCCCATAAGACGATCCCAGACATGGTGCTGCAAGCCTGTGAGGCTTTGGCGTTGAATGGCCGAACATTGGTGGTGGACGAAGCCGACTATGCGCTAAATCGCGGTGTCATTGAGCTAATCCGTGATCTGCATGACGGATCTGACACGCCGGTGATCATGATCGGCAACGAAAGCTTCCCTCAGAAATTGAAGAAATTTCCGGTCATTGACAGCCGAGTGCTGAGCTATGTCGCCGCGCAGCCCGCGTCCCTGAAAGACGCCCGTCTGCTGGCAAATATCTACGCGGCAGGTGTGGAGATCCGCGATGATCTGCTGGGGTCAATCATCGAACGCAACACCGGCAACCCACGCCTAATGGTAGTAAACATTGCCCAGGTCAAAGAAGAAGCCATCAAGCTTGGTCTAAAATCCATGGGGGCAGATGAGTGGGGCGGTATTGAGTTCATGGCCAACGAGGCCCCAGCTCCGCGCCGGGGGCTGAAATGGTGAACGCAGTGGCCAACAACAGCGCTGAACAGGAAATCCTTGATTACATCAGCACTCGCCTGCGTTTCACCCATGCAGAGGTCGCAACTTACTGCGGTGCCAGCGAGTGGACCCGTCAAAACTACCTGCGCGCGCTCCAGCGCCAAGGTGTTGTACGCGAATGCGGCAAGGACGGTTACGCCACTTTCTACACAGTCTTTGACCCCGTGGAAGCGCAGCAACTTGCGGGAACTGGAAACCCGCATGAACTCGATGCCGAGCGATCCAAGAAACGCCTTGCAGCGCTAATTGAAACCATGAACGAGACCGGCCCAAACCATCTGGAAATGCCTAGTCCCGAACCGCGTTCGCCCGAAGAAGCGCAGATATGGAAGTATATCAACGACCTCGCTTACTTCACGACTAAGGATCTTGAGACCGTTTGCGCCGCAGAGACCATCAGAACAAGGTTCTTCCAGCGTCTTAGGCAGTCTAAAGCCGTGCGCGTGTTCGGACGCGGTAACGGAGAAACCTACTATACCACTAGATCGCCGAGTGAGGTCCGCGACAGCGCCAAAAGCAAGCGCGACAGCGTGGAAGGCATCATGTGGACGGCAATTCGGCGTCAAAAGCGGTTTCGGCCCATCGACCTGTTTGCAGCCATTGTACCGGCCCGGCCCGATATCACTCAGAAAGCCATTCTGGCCTATTGCCGCACCCTGCGGTTGGCCGGATACCTGCGCGCAGCCGCCAATAATCGTGGCCTGGGCGAGGATACGCCCCTGCGGCTCATCAAAGATAGCGGCCCCCTACCCCCTGTGAAACGGAGCATGACGGTTGTCGTGGACAGCAACGACGAAAAGATTGTCTACGCACCCGGAGGGCGTCTTTGATGAGCGACCGCCTGATCCTTGCCCAGGATGGTTGGGGCGAAACCCTGCCGGAGTGGATCGCCGTCCTGATCGCCGAATGCGACCGCGCTTCGCAAAACGTGGTCGCAAAGCAGCTCGGTGTGAGTGCCACCGTCGTCAGCCAAGCAATCCGCAACCGCTACGCTGGCAATATGACGCGGATCGAAGCCACCGTGCGCGATGTGTTCATGAATGCACCTGTCAGATGCCCCGCCTTGCAGGTGGAGATTTCTAGCGCGGCTTGCCTCGGCCACCGTCGCCGCGCTGAGACCTGGTCCCACTCCAACCCCTTTCGCGTCCGCATGACCCGCGCCTGTCGCGCTTGCCCGAAATTCGCAAAACCAGAAGGTGTAACATGATCACTCAGCGCCCCTTTTGCCGCCCGACACCTGAGAAGGTGCGCGCAGCAGTGAATGACCTTGTTGCAGGTACGGATGCCCCTGCCGGTACTGTCGAGGCGCTCACAGACGCCATCATGATCAAAGACCCCATTCATTCCGGCATTGTCCTGCGCAGCCTGGCCGACGCGTTGGACCCAGAAGGCGCATAGCCCGACTTGAACCCAAGCCCCCAGAAAGAAAGCAATTGCAATGACCCAAGCCCAGACCTCCTCCCTCGAACGAGCAGACATCCCCGACGGCATCGTCGAGGCCAATGGCAACAAATACATGACCGACGCCAAGGGCAAACTGGTTCCACTGGAAACGGTCAACGCCCGCGACAAACTCCAGGACGAAACCGTCCGCAAGATCATCAGCTATGCGCTACCGCTGCGTAGCCAGGTTGCCCGTTTCAAATCCCACACTGGCCGCGACGTCGCCGATTTGCAGGCCCTGCTGGCTCAGGAATACGGCGCACAGCTTGGCGGTGCTAAGGGTAATATGACCCTGACCTCATTTGACGGCCTGTTCAAAATCACCGTGTCCGTCGCGGACAAAATCGACTTTGGCCCGGAATTGCAGGTGGCCAAGCAGTTGCTGGATGAATGCCTTAACGAATGGTCAGCAGATGCCCCGGCAGAGCTGCGCGCCATCGTCACCCGTGCGTTCAACACCGAAAAGCCCGGCCAGATCAATCGCGGTGAGGTGATGATGCTCTTGCGGCTGGACATCACCGATGAGCGCTGGAAACGAGCCATGACGGCGATCAAGGATGCCATGCGGGTGGTGGGCACCGCCAGCTATACGCGCTGCTATCAGCGGCCCAGCGTTGATGCGCCCTGGGAACACATCACGATTGACTTGGCCAAGGCATAGGAGAGCGTCCGATGGCAATGACCCAATCCGAAATCCAAACTGCTCTGCACCGTGCGTTCAGCAGCTATGCCACCAAAATGCGGCGCGCCAATCTGGTCCTGGGCAATAGCTTGGTCGTTCTGCGGCGTGAGGCGGAGATTGCCAAGATCGCGCCTGAGACATTCGATGCGATGGCCCGTGTGGAAATGAACCAAGCGGACAAGCGGATGCGAGACGATGCAGCCCGGCATCCGATTGCCCAACCTATTGCCAAGGTGGTTTGATGAGCCGCGCCCTGCAACAGAAGATCCACATCGGCTGTCGTCAGCTAGGCATGGACAGCGATGCACGGCGCGGCCTGCAACTGGCCGTCACGGGCAAAACGTCGATGAAAGACATGACCGAGGCCGAGTTAAAAAGCGTTTTAAAACGCCTTAAAAACGATGGTTTCAAACCCGCGAAAACCGGGAACCACCGCCACAAGAAAGCCCCCCGTGCTGACCTGCGTTTGGTCCATGTCCTTTGGCGCAAGCTCGGTGAGGCCGACGCGTTGCGTGACCCTAGCCGGAACGGGTTAAATACATTCATTCGCAAACGGTTCGGCTCCGCCTGGCAGTCGGTGCCCGCTGACGTTGATATGCTCCGCGATCATGATCAGATCGACCAGGTCATTCAGGCGTTGAAGTCTTGGGGCCACCGCCAGGACATCGACTTTGACTGGTCTGACCATCAGCGATGAACCGCAATTTCCGCCCATATCTGCCCGGTGTGCTGTCCTACATCGCCGAGGAAATCAGCCTTGATCTGGCGGTGCGCCTGGCAGAGGCAAAGGGCGGGCGTGAGATCTACATCTCGGATAAGGCAGGCTCCAGCCTTGCGGAGCTGGTGGGCGCAGAAGATGCTCTACGCCTTTACAAACTACTAGGTGGCGGCAAACTGGTTGTCCCCGCCGGAAACTTTGGCGGGCAGGCCGGCCGCCGCCAGCGGATCGCCACGTTGCTGGGCCAAGGAAAAAGTCATTCGGTGGTCGCCGCCGAGGTTGACGTGACCCTGCGAACAGTCGAGCGTGTCGCGGCCAGCCTGCGCCGACGCAACGACGATCAAGGCGATTTTTTCATCTAATATCGCATTGCCCCCGACACCCGCCGGGACGGCAATCACCCGGCGCCACAGGTAGTTTTGTCTTACACAGACGGAGCCACCGGCCATGCCATCAGTCCAGACCATTGCAGAGGAAATCGTCGCGCGCGAAGGCGGGTTCGTAAATGATCCCGCCGACCCCGGCGGCGCGACCAATTACGGCGTCACCATCCATACGATGCGCCGTCTGGGATTGGACTTAGACCGCGACGGCGATGTTGACGTGTTGGATGTGCGCGCTTTGAGCCGCGCGCAGGCCGTTGAAATTTTCATCCGGCATTATTTCACAAGAGCCCGGATCGACCTGTTGCCGCAGGCGCTGCAAGCCAGTGTTTTTGACATGCAGGTCAATGCTGGTGCCAATGCCATAAAGATCCTCCAGCGCCTGCTGGCGGGTTTTCAGGAACCGGTCGCGGTCGATGGCGCGCTTGGCCCAAAGACCGCCGCAGCGGCCCACCGGGCCTATGAAAAGGCCGGAGACTATCTGGTCGATGCCTACGGTATTGCCCGCCGGGACTACTATTTGCGCCTCGCTGACCGTCGGCCTGCATCCCGTAAATTTGCCCGGACCCGAGTGGGCGGCAAAGGCGGCTGGATCAAGCGCGCCGAGGAATTCATTTCGCCCCGCTACCACCTGAGCGACGCCGCTTTCCGGCAACGGACATCGGCATGGGGATGAACGCGCCGGGCAATTGGCAGGTTCCGCAGTTTACGCATCGGTTTGGCTGCGACTCAGGAGGCAAGATATGCAGTTTTTGAAATGGCTCTTTGGCGGTGGTCGCAATGTGATCGCTGAAACAGCAGGCGTATTTCGCCCCAATGCTGAGGCGAGCGCACAGCGCGACGCCGCTTACGTGCAATCCGCGCTGTCCCAACATGGCGCCGAGTTCAACCGACCCGCCCTTGGGCGTTTTGATCGGTTTATGGATGGCATGAACCGCCTGCCGCGCCCTCTGATGGTGATCGCCACTTTTGCCCTCTTTGCCTCGGCCATGTTCGACCCTCTTTGGTTTGCTGCCCGGATGCAGGGGCTTGCCCTGGTGCCAGATCCGCTCTGGTGGCTGGCAGGAACAATCGTCGCGTTCTATTTCGGCGGGCGGTTTCAGGTGAAGTCGCAGCAGTTCCGCCAGTCGCTGAACCAGGGCACCGCGTTGTTGCCGCAGGTTCTGGAAAACATCAGCGCAATCGACGCTCTACGACATGACACGCCCGGCGCCGCTGAGGGCGGCGTGGCGGGCGATGACATCGCTAAGGCGCAGCCGAAAGGGGAAAATCAAGCCGTGATCGACTGGTGGGAAGCGGGGCAGAAACGGTGACCCTGGATCTTGAGACCATTCTAAAGCTGACCAATCTCGGAATTTCGGTCTGCGCCATCATCTACACGTTCTTCGCCACCCGTCAGAAAGACACCGACGAACGGTTCAAGGAAGGGTCCAAGCGGATGGACCGCCACGAAAACCGTATCGCGGCACTTGAGCAGACGGTGCAGATCCTCCCCGGCACGGGCGACATTCACGCCCTGCAATTGGAGCTGGTCAAACAGACAGGATCGCTGGCTGAAATCCGCGCTGTGATGGACGGCAACGCCAAGATTATGGCCCGACTTGAAACCATCGTCAGCCGACACGAAGACCATCTAATCGGGACCTAAGAGACCATGAGCGCATACCAAGACACCCTGTCCAAACACCGTCGCCTGACAATTCTAAAATTCCTGTCAGACAGCCCGGAATATACGTCCAACGCATCCATCCTCGTGGACGTCTGCAATAGCTACGGCGTAGCTACCACCCGCGACCAGGTCATGGGGGAGCTGGACTGGCTGAGCGAACAGGGCTTGGCCAGTGTCACTGACAACGGGCTATTCCGCATTGCCACTGCGACCAGTCGCGGTGTTGAGGTCGCCGAAGGCAAAGCGCGCCATTCAGGCGTCCAACGCCCCCGGCCTGGGCCGTAATCATGCCCCCACCCCGCAAGATCGACCTACTGCCAAGCGAGATGCGCCACTGGCTGCAAGATGAGCTGAAGGCGCGCGGTTTCTCTGCCTATGAGGATGTCACCGAGGCGCTGAATTTTCGCCTTGAAGACGCCGGGCTGGAGATGCGGATCGGCAAGTCTGCCGTTCACGCCTACGGGCAGGAGTTTCGCGACTACGCCAAGATGCAGGAACAGGCCCAGGACGAGATCCGCGCCTTTCTTGAAGAGGCCAGCCTGCAAGATGAGGTCGATGTCACCTCGGCTCTGTTCCAGCAGCTCACAACGATTCAATGGCGGTTGCAGATGGCGATGGCCAATCCCGATCAGCTTCCCGATCCGCGCGGGCTGAAGGATCTGACCACGGCCCTCAACAATCTAATCCGCAGCACCTCGCTGCGTGATGAAATCGCCAAGGCCGAACGCGACGCAATGGCGCGCAAACTGGATGAGGCGGTGGAAGCCGGCGACGTGGAAAAAGAGGCCGCGCAGAAGGCCCGCGAAATCATGGGGTTTGTCTGATGAGCGATATGGCAATTGGAACTGTTGTCCTGGTCGGTGACTACAACTGGCGCAAGGGGCCTCTGTGGCCCTCAATAGCTGCTCTGCTCTTTGGACGCCGCCAGAGGTTCGTCCACCTTGGAATGCGCTGCACAATCGCGTGGTACAAAGAACAGCCCTACCTGATTGCAATGCGCGAGGCGCCCGAGGCCAAAAATGGCGGTTAGCGTTGGGCCGGTCATTGACTTCCTACCCTACCAAAAGGCGTGGATCGCCGACACATCCCGTTTCAAGATTGGCATGTTTACCAGGCGGGGCGGCAAGACGTTCGGCTCAGGCGGCGAAATCGTAGGCGACTGCGTTGATGCCGAGATTGAAGGGCGCAAAACGCGTTGGACGATCCTGTCACGATCAGAGGCAACCGCCAAAGAGGCTATTGAAGACGCCGTAAAACCCATGACTGAGGGCTATTACGCGGCCCTCTCCACCTTGGCGCGCAAGGGTCGGCCAGAGTTTTCCGAGGAAGATTTCCACGTCCCGGCCCACAAACGCGAGGTCGTCCAGAACGGCGCAACCCATCTGATTGATGTTGAGGCGGCAACCTACAAGGCGCAGGAAGTCCGATTTCCGGGTGGTTCACGCGTCACAGCGATTTCCGCCTCACCTGACGCCGCCCGTGGCTTTGGCGGCAACATGCTGTTTGACGAGTTTGCCTTTCACGCCGACAGCCGCCGGATCTGGGGATCGGCTTTTCCAGTCGCCGCGCGCGGTGGCCATAAAATCCGGGTGATCAGCACCCCCAATGGCAAGGGCAACAAGTTCCATGAGCTGATGACCACGCTCAACAATGGGTTTTCCAAACACCACGTCGATATCTACGAGGCGGTCAAACAGGGGCTGGACGTTGATATCGACGAATTGCGCGCCGGTATGTCCGACGAAGACGCCTGGGCACAGGAATTTGAGCTGAAATGGCTGGACGCGGCCTCGGCCTGGCTGGACTACGATCTGATTTCATCCTGCGAAGATGTGCGGGCCGGTCACCCTGCGCTCTATCGTGGCGGGCTTTGCTACGTCGGCGTGGATATCGCGGCACGAAACGACCTCTTTGTGATCTGGGTGATGGAACTGGTCGAAGGTCAGTTGATCACCCGCGAAGTTGTTGCCGAGCGCCGTATCAGCTTCGCGCGGCAGGACCAGCTTTTAGCAGATGTGTTCCGCCGCTACCGGGTGGCGCGCTGCTGCATGGATCAGACCGGCATGGGCGAAAAGCCGGTGGAAGATGCCAAGCGCAATCACGGCGAGGACCTTGTTCTCGGCGTGTTGTTCAGCGCGCCGGTTAAGCTGGATCTGGCCACTGGCATGAAAGACCGTTTTCAGGATCGCTCAATGTTGATCCCCGAAGGCGACCCCAAGCTGCGCGCGGATCTTCATGCCATCAAATCTGTGACCGGCCCCACGGGCATCCGGCGCCTTGTCGCGGACACCGACACCGACGGCCACGCCGACCGCTTCTGGGCAGCAGCCCTGGCCTGCGAAGCAGCAGAAACCGAATACCAGCCGCTGGTCTATCGCCCTGTCGCACCAGGCGGCGACAAACACACAAAACGGCTCATCAACCTGACCGCAGGTTTTAATGCCAGAAAAGGAATTTGGTGATGACACCCCGCTTGCTTGATGCCTATGGGCGCCCGATCAAACTCCAGAGCCTGACGCAGCGGGTGCCCGAACCGGGAATCACATCCATCCGCAACGCATGGGCACCCTCTGTTGCACTTGGTCTGACACCGCAGCGCCTGTCGCGGATCCTGCTGGCGGCCAATGAGGGCAATATTCAGGACTATCTTGTTCTGGCTGAAGAAATGGAGGAGCGAGACCAGCACTATGGTTCGGTCCTGGGCATCCGAAAGCGCGCGATTTCAGGGGTTGATCCCGTTGTCACTCCGGCCTCCGGTGACGCTCAAGACGAAAAAATAGCCGACGCCGTTCGCGAAAACATTGCAGAGCATGACGGGTTTTCCGACCTGATTGAGGATATGCTGGACGCGCTCGGAAAGGGATTCTCCCAAACGGAAATTATCTGGGACCGGAGCAAGACAGAATGGTGGGTCAAAGAGTTCTTACATCACGACCCGAGGTTCTTCACTGTAGACCGCGAAACAGGTCGTAAGATCCGAATGTTGGACGAGCGGGATATGATCGACGGCGTCGAGCTGGAGCCGTTCAAGTGGATTTCCCACCAAGCCAAACTGAAGTCCGGTTTGCCGATCCGGGGCGGTCTGGCCCGGCTCGTATCCTTTGGCTGGATGTGCAAAGCCTATACGGTGAAAGACTGGATGGCCTTTGCAGAAACCTACGGTCTGCCCTTGCGTGTTGGGAAATATGGGCCAAGTGCCACGCCCGACGACGTCGAGGTGCTCTTTCAAGCTGTTGCCAATATCGGCACCGACGCAGCGGCGGTTATCCCCGAGGCCATGAAAATTGAATTTGTGCAGGCCATGAGCGGCAGCGCCAGCGCCGAGGTGTTTGAAAGCCTTGCACGCTGGGTCGATGAACAGACATCAAAGGCCGTGCTCGGCCAGACCATGACCTCAGACAATGGCTCCTCCATGGCCCAGGCCGAGGTGCATAATGACGTCCGCCACGACGTTGCCAAGGCCGATGCCAAATCTGTCACCACCACTCTGAACCGTGATCTGGTGAAGCCCTATGTAGATCTGCATTTTGGGGTCCAGAAGCGATATCCACGCCTGGTGATCACGATTGATGAGATAGAAGACGTGGACATGATCCTGCGTCACACCGCTGAGATGGTGGATCGAGGCATTCGGGTGCGCCAGTCCGAGGTGCGCGGTAAGCTTGGCTATTCTGAACCCGATGCGGGCGACGAGATCCTGACGCCATCACGGGCGAAATCCAACGCCGCAGATGCAAGGCCGTCAGCGCCGCCCACAGAAACCGCCACCAACCGGTCTGAAACCTCAACAGCCGCAAGCAATCCCTACGCGCCGCTGGACGACTTGGAGGCCGAACTGGCAGAAGATTGGGAGGCGATCATGGGACCAGTTGTTGCCCCGGTTCTGGAACTTCTGGAAACCGCCACCTCCTATGAGGATGCGCTTGCGACACTGGCAGATGCGTTCCCCAAAATGGACACCCGCCTGCTCTTGGACAGCCTGGTTAAATCCGCCGTGAAATCCCGCGCCCTGGGAGACATCAGCGATGGCTGAGTTTCGCGACCGGCCCGGCTACAGCTTCAATCCCGGCGCGCCACCTGAGGTGGCGGATTTTTTCCGCAACAAGGCCATGCGCCCCAGCTTCAGCTTTCGCGATGTTGAGCCTGAGGAACACGCCGTCGCCTTCACCGTGGCCAAGGCCATGCAGGTCGATGTCCTGCAAACCATCCGCGACGAGCTGCAAGCGGCGCTGGAGAAGGGCATTCCCTTTGAAGAATTCCAGACGACTTTGATCCCACGCCTGCGTCGGATGGGCTGGTGGGGCGTCGAGGAACAGGTGGATCCGCTTACTGGTGACGTAAAGAAAGTGCGCCTTGGATCGCCTCGCCGTCTCAAGACCATCTATCGCGCCAATATGCGCTCGGCCCGCGCGGCCGGCCAATGGCAACGCATCCAGCGCAGCAAGCGCGCCCTGCCCTATCTGGTCTATCTGCTCGGCCCCAGCGTTCGCCACCGGCCCAGCCACGCGGCCCGAAGCGGCATGGTGCTGCCGGTCGATGATCCGGCTTGGCAGGTTTGGTATCCGCCCAATGGCTTTGGTTGCAAATGCCATGTTCGCCAGATCACCCGCCGCGAAGCTGAAGAAATCGGCATCAGTGAAAACCCCGACACCCCCAGCCGCGAGGTGTTCAATCCGCGTACCGGCGAGCTGAAGGAAATCCCGGTTGGCATCGACCCCGGATGGGAAAGCAATCCCGGCCTCTACCGCCAACGCCGCATGGCCGAGTTCCTGCAAGACAAACTGAACGCCGCAGATCCGGCCATCGCCCACGCCGCCGCCCGCGATACGGCAACAAGCTGGCGTGTGCGCCGCATCCATGACGGTTCGGCCACCGGATCGGCCCCTGTCGCCATGCTGCCGCAGGAGCTGGCAGACCGGATCGGCGCCAAAACCCGCGTGGTGCAGTTCTCCGATTACACAGCCGAGAAGACCCGGCAAAAACATGGTGAGGCCACCGCCGACCAGTTCAGACGCGTTGCGGAGCTGCTGGAAACCGGCGCCGTGGCTCATGAGGTATCAGGCACCGGAACCGAAAGCCTGATCTTTGAAGGACAAGGCGCCAAGCGCTGGCGGCTGGTTCTAAAGCGCACTGTGGCCGGGGATGAGATCTTCCTAAGTACATTCCATCGCAGCACACCCGCCAAATGGGCAAAGCTGCTGCGCGGAAAAAACGTAACCATAGTGAGGGAGTGACGCGCGTGGAGGGGCGGAAATTCCCTCGCGGCTCAAGACCGGCTTCCCTAGGCTCACGCGCATCACAAAGATAGCAATCAGGTATGAAATTTTCAATACTGGCCCGAATAGTGCCTGCGAGCCGCTGATCGCCCCGACCTCATGCTGCGAGGATCGTTTTTAAAGGGGGGTTAAAGGGGGTAGAAAGGGGTGGAACGGGTTTTCGGGCGGCATCATGCGAGATCAGCCGTTTCGCCCGTCTAAGCCCCCTCTTTCGGCAACCTCTTTCTGACCCTCGATTTTGCCCCCGACACCTGCCAGGCCTGAGTAGCGCGGCGCGGCGGGGCATTGTGGCCTCATGACACAGGCCACCTCCATAACCACCATTGCGCTAGCGCTGAACGCCGAAGGCGACAGCGTTCCCGATTGGATCCAGCTCACGCCAACCGGCCCGCACCTGACGGGCCGTGACGGGCGCCAATGGCGGCTGACCAATCCCGACGCGGTTGTCGCTGAATTTGCGCGCAACCGTGCTGACCTCCCCGTTGATTTTGAACATGCCACCCAAGTGAAGGGCGCAAAGGGCGATGCCGCCCCTGCGGTCGGCTGGATCAAGGAACTGGAAGCGCGCAACGGGGCGATCTGGGGGCGCGTTGAATGGAATGACGCAGGCCGCAATTCCATCGCGTCGAAAGGATACCGCTATGTGAGCCCCGTTTTCACCTTCACCAAGGCGGCCAAGGAAATCAGCAAGATGATTTCGGCGGGCCTGACCAACCAACCCAACCTGGAACTAGCCGCCCTGAACACTGAAGACCATCAGGGTGGCGCTGATGAGGTACTGCCGATGAACAAGGCGATCCTTGAGGCCCTCGGCCTGCCGGAAAACGCGTCCGATCTGGATGTGGTGACGGCGATCAACAAAATGAAAACGGATGAGGCAACCGCCCGCAATCGGGCCGAAAACCCTGACAGCGGCAAATTCATCCCGCGCGCCGATTACGATCTGGCGATGAACAAGATCAGTGCCTTTGAAACCGCTGAGAAAGAACGCCAGGACGAGGCGATCAACACCGCCGTCGGCGCCGCCATTGAGGCGGGTAAAATTGCGCCAAGCAGCCGCGAGTACCATGTGGCGGCCTGCCGCTCCGAGGGCGGGCTGGAGAAATTCCAGCAACTGGTCGATGCCAGCCCCGTCATCGCCGCAGACAGCGAGCTGCGCGACAAGACCCCCACCGCCAAAAACAAGGCGCTGTCGGCCGACGAGCTGGCAATCTGCCGCCAGATGGGCCTCACCGCTGAAGACTTCCACGCGGCGCAAGCTGAAACCGAGGAGAGCTGATCATGGCTGCAATTACCCCAGCGGTGCTGACAGCACTTTGGACAGGCGCCAAAAAGAACTTCAATGATGGCTATGAGGCGATGGCCAATCAGTCCTTTTACAAGGACGTCTGCACCATCGTGAATTCCAATGATGATCGCGAGACCTACGACTGGTTGGGCGATGCACCGGAAATGCGCGAATGGATCGGCGACCGGGTGGTCAAAGATATCAAGTCGCATGGCTACCAGATCATCAACCAAGAGTTCGAGACAACCATCGGCGTCAAAGCCAAGGACATCAAGAACGACAAGCTGGGCACCTACGGTCCTCGTTTCCGCCGCCTCGGTGAAGCCGCCGCCCGCAAGCCCGACCAGATGGTCCGCGATCTGATCATCAACGGAGCAAGCCAGACTTGCTATGACGGTCAGTATTTCTTTGACACTGACCACCCGGTTTATGCCGGGCATGACGGCACCGGCGCGGTTACAACCATTTCCAACATGACCGATGGCGCCGGGTCGCCCTGGTATATGCTGGATCTGAATTCCGTCCTGCGCCCGTTCATTTTCCAAGAGCGCGAAAAGGTCAGCCTCATTGGCAAGGAAGACCCCAAGACCAGCGACCATGTGTTCATGCGCAACCAGTACCTCTATGGCGCCGACGCATATTGGGCGGCTGGCTATGGCTTCTGGCAAATGGCCCATATGTCCAAGGCCGAACTGAACGGCGACAATTTTGATGCCGCCTTTGAGGCCATGATGGGCGTGACCGGCGACGGCGGGCGCGAATTGGGCCTGATGCCCTCACACATCATGGTGGGCCGGTCCAACCGCTCCAAGGCCAACAAGGTCGTCAAGATGATGCTCGGCGACGGTGGCGCATCCAACCCCAACTACAACGAGGTCAAGGTTCTGGTGAACCCCTGGCTGCCTTAAAGGAGGGCCGCGCTATGACATCCAAGAACTATACAATTTCAGGCGTACCAAAAGAGGGTTTTTGCCGCTGCGGCACGTTCTTTCCCAACGCTGGCATCCCGGTCAACGCCGAGGATTTCGACGCCGATCAATGGCGCCGCCTGAAGGCAGAGCCAAACCTGCGGGTGGCATTGGCCGAGGCTGACCCGGCTTCAGACGCAGCAGCGCGCGACGCCCAGATCCGCGAGGCCATCAAAAGCCTCAGCCCCGAGGATTTCCAGAAGGACGGCAAGCCGAAAATCGACGCCCTGTTCGACCTTCTGGGCGATGACCTGGGCAAGATCACCACCGCCGAGCGCAACGCGGCCTGGGATGCTCTCACCAGTGGCGGGTTTGAAACCCCAGCCGCCACTGCACCGGCTTAAACCGGGGGGCGATGATCCGACGCGGCCACGGGGTGCTGCATCGGGGAGCCTCTTGCCCCGACGACTTATCCAAGACCAGTAACCAAAGGTGACCTGATGGCCTACGCCACTCAGACAGATATCGTGACGCTCTATTCGCAGGACGCGCTCTATGTGGCGGATCGTGACGGCGACGGCGTACCCGACGAGGCAGCCATTGCCCGCGCCTTGCAAACAGCGGGTGATGAGATCGACAGCTATCTGGGCGTCCGGTTCAGCTTGCCGCTGGAGACCGTGCCCGGCCTCTTGGTTCAGTTCAGCGTGGATATCGCTCTTTACCGGCTCGCGCTGTCCAGCGACGTGCTGTCGGACGAACACCGCACCCGCTACGAGGACGCCCAGAAACACCTGAAGGACATCGCGCGCGGCACCGCCACATTAAACACAGGCGCGCCGCAATCAGGCGACGGAGACGATCCTGTCGCCCCCGCCCGCCCCCGCCCGGTGGTTACGGTCGGCCCGGAACGCGAGTTCACCCGTGATAAAATGCGGGGGCTTTGATCCATGGCCGGTGTTGCTGCAACTCTCACATCCTCGGGCTTGACCGAAGCCATTGCCAAGGTCCGCCGCCTTGAGGGCTTTCGCATGGCTGAACTGGCAGATGATGCCGGGGCGGTTCTGGAAAGCTCTACCCGGCGCCGGTTTGACACTGCCGTAGCCCCCGACGGCGACCGTTGGGCGCCCTGGTCAGAAAGCTATGACGAAACCCGCGACCATGACGTGCATTCGCTGCTGGTCGATGAGGGAGATTTGCGGGACAGCATCGCCAGCTATGCCAGCGAGAGCGAGGTCCAGGTCGGCTCCAATCTTGTCTATGCCGCCCACCACCAGATCGGCGGTGATGAAATCGACAGCGGCATTCCGGCCCGGCCCTATCTTGGCGTCTCTGATGAGGACGAGCTGGATCTGTACGACCTCGTCACCGTGACGCTGGAGGATCTGTTGCAATGAGCGATCCGAACAACGTTATGGCTGAACTGCCCGCCCACATCTGCACCCGGTTCAACGCCCTGTTGCCGGATCTTCGCGAGTGTGCGCCGCATGAGGGCAAATACACCCTTGATGACCTGAAACGCGAAGGCATTCCCGCGCCTGCGGTGAAGGTTTCGTGTCTCGGCGCAAAGCAGGACCAAACCTATGCAGGGGCACCGGCAACCTTTCTGCTGTTGATGGCCGCATATGTGGTCACCCGTGATGGCCTCGGCACCAGACGGGACCTTTTGGCCGCCCAAATCTGCCAGACGCTGCTGGCCACGATCCCCGAACAGACTTGGGGCCTGGACGGCATCGGCCCCGCCCGGACCACGGCGATGCACACGTTGATATCGACCAAGGTGAAATCAAAAGCCGTTTCCCTTTGGGCGGTCACCTGGCTTCAGCCCATCAGCTTTTTCCAGCCTGCGCCCCGATCTTTGGGTGTGGAGCTGCATGTCGGCATCGCGCCCAAGGTCGGCGCGGATCATGCCGATGACTACGAACACGTTGGAGGCTCTGACGATGAGTGAACAACTCGCAGAAGCAGACCGCCGCATTGAAAACTTGCTGATGACTGGAAAGGTCATTGCGGTTGATGCGGCCTCAGGCCGGGCGCGCGTCCAATGCGGTGACATTGAGACCGACCTGATCCCCTGGATGGCACAGCGCGCCGCGAGCAACCATTCGTGGTGGCCCTTGCAGACCGGCGAATGGGTGATGCTGGCCGCCCCATTCGGTGATCTGGCCCAGGCTGTCATTCTGGGCGCCCTGCCCACAGGAAAGAACCCGCCCCACGGGGCGCCAGACACATTCCGCCTCAGCTTTGAGGGCGGCTCATACATCGAAGCTGCTGGTGGCAATATCACCATCAAAGCGGTTGGTGAGCTGTTCCTGCAAGGCGCCAAAGTCAGGATCAACTAATGCCAAAAGCAGCCCGCAAAACCGACACCTGCACCGGCCATGCCGATTATCCACCCCGGCCCGCCACTGGCGGCAGCCCGAATGTGGACATCGAGGGCCTCGCCGCCCTGCGCCAAGGCGATAGCTGGGCAACCCACTGCAACCCCGAACCCCTTTGCCACGGCGCAAGCCAGGCAACAGGCTCATCCACCGTTTTTGTAAACGGCAAACCCTTGGCCCGCGTTGGCGATGCGGTGGGCTGCGGCTCATCCATCGCGACCGGCGCCGGAACCGTGATTGTAGGAGGCTAAGATGCCATTGAAACTGGACTATGTGACCACCGCCGCAGGCTGGACGGCCGGCGAATGGCGCCCCAAAGGCGCGCCTTTGCAACTGACCGCAGCCCAGGCGCAATATGAGAATGTTGCCCTGGCGGATGAGGCCCCGAAACCCGCTGCCAAATCAGGCGCGGGCAAGCCGGAGCGCGCCAAGTCGTGACCGGTATGAACCGACATAGCGGGCGGGCGTTGCAGGGCGACGGGCATCTTGCCCAGTCGATCCACGACATCCTGACCACCCCAAAGGGGTCAACGGTGATGCTGCGGGACTATGGCTCAGACCTGCCCTTTATCATCGACCAGCCCTTGAACGGGGACACCCTCATTGACGTCTACCAGGCCACCGCCGAGGCGCTGGCTCTCTGGGAGCCGCGCATCACGCTTGCGCGGGTGCAGGTCACCGAGGCGCGCCCCGGCTATGCGGTTCTGGAATTGAGCGACCCCGACGGCAACCTGTTGCCCTTGCCCGTGGATCTGTCACCGGAGGCCAGCCAATGAGCGGCTTTACCGCCATCGACCACAGCAAGCTTCCCGCGCCGGAAATCCTGCGCTCGGTCGGCTTTGACACATTGTTTGCCGATATGAAGGCAGAGGCGGTCCGCCTGGAGCCGGAGCTGGCGCCATTCCTTCAGCTTGAAAGCGAGCCGGTCACAAAACTGATCCGCGTCTTTGCCTACTACCGCCTGCTGGATCGTTTGGAGTTTAACGACGATGCGCGCGGCCTGCTGCTGGCGCTTTCCACCGGTGCAACACTGGATCACCTCGGTGTGTTCTGGGGCGTTGAACGCCTGACCATTCAAGAGGCCGACGACAGCCCCATTCCACCGATCCCTGAGCTGAAGGAAAGCGACGACGCATTCCGCCACCGCATCCAACTATCCATGGAAGGTCGCAGCACCGCCGGGCCGCGCGGCTCCTACATCTACTGGGCACTGTCAGCAGCGGGCGGCATCAAAGACGTGGACGTGGCAGCGCCCGCCTTTACGCGTTTGCAAATCACGCCCGAGCTGGCCGCGCAGTTGCCCGCCGGTGCCCTGGTGCTTGGCGTTCTGGATGATGCCGGTCTGGTGGACCCGATGCCGGGTGACGTGGCCATTACTGTCTTGAGCCAAACCGGTGACGGCAGCGCTTCAAACGAGGTTTTAAGCGCCGTTGAAACCTCTGTGAACGCCGAAGACGTCCGACCGATCACCGACAACCCACGCCCGCGCAGCGCCGGTATTCTACCCTATGAGATCACCGCGGAATTGACCCTGAAGGACGGCCCCGATCGCGCCTTGGTTTTGGACACCGCGCAATCCTCACTGGCCGACTATATCAACCGCAGTCACCGGCTTGGCCACGACGTCACACGCGGCGCAATCTATGCCGCGCTGTTTGTCGAAGGTGTGCAGCGTGTAAATCTCATCAACCCTGCCGCCGACATCGAGGTCGGAGACTGGCAAGCGGCCTATTGCGCGCCCGAAGGCGTGGCCCTGACCGTTGGGGGGCAGCATGTCTGATCAACCGTCCATCCTGCCACCAAACAGCACATCGCTGGAGCGGTCCTTGGAACGGCTGATCCAAAGCACACGCCCGGATCTGTCACCCGTTGCCACGCTGATGAACCCTGATAGCTGCCCCGCCGATTTACTGGGCTGGTTGGCCTGGGCGTTTTCCGTGGATGTCTGGGAACCGTCCTGGGATGAGACGACCAAACGCCGGGTGATCAAGGCCGCGCTCGAGGTTCACCGTCGCAAGGGCACGGTCACGGCACTGCGTCGCGTTTTGAAGGGTATCGTCGGTCAAATCAGCATTGCTGAGCCGCGCAATGACACGCGCCTTGCGCCCCATGCCTTCGCGCTGTCCCTTGCCCCCGATCAGGGGCTGCAAGCCACCAGCTATGCGGAGCTGATCCGTGTTGTTGAGAGCGTGAAACCCGTGCGGTCACGCCTGAGCGCAATCCGCGTCACCCGATCCGCTGTGACGACGTTCTACAAAGCTACCGCCTTGCACAGCGGGACGCATCTGCGTGTCGGTATCCGTTTTGACGTGAAGGTCGCGCCGACCCGCCGGACCATCGGTGCCGCAATGCACCAGGTCAAGCGCACCGAGATCCGCCCGGCACGGCCCAGCATTGCCGTCGCACCTGCCCGGCTCATGCGCGGCACAGCCGCCCACATCACCGCCAAAACCACCATTCAACCGAGGTCAATCTGATGGCGAATTTTTCCGGCACAGTCACCACCGCCGCAGGCGACAACCTGCAAGCCAAGGCCCAGATCGGCCAGCCCCTGGAGTTCACCCGCGTTGCCCTGGGCGACGGCGCAGAACCGGCAGAGATCAAGCCACTGAATGCCCTGGTCAATGAACGGCTGTCGCTTGGCATCCAGTCAATGGAGGTTCTGGGCGATGGTACATCGCGCATCCGCGCCTTTGTCACCAACCAAGGGCTGGCCGATGGGTTCTATATCCGCGAGCTGGGCGTGTTTGCCCGCGATCCGGCGACAGGTGATGAACAGCTTTATGGCTACACCCATGCCGCCGATACGCCGGATTTCATGCCCGCTGAAGGCGGCGCAACCGTCATTGAACAGACCTTTGATCTGATCACCGTGATTGGCCAGGCCCAGAATGTCACGGCCCAGATCAATGAACTGCTGACCCTCGCCACCAAACAAGACCTGGACGCGCTGGACCCACGCTTGTTGCCCGACGATGCGCCGCAACCGGGGGCGATGCTGCAAGGCGCCCCAGACGGTAGCGCTCAATGGGTGCCGCGCTCTGACGCCCTGTCCGACACCGAACACCTCGCCATGATCGCAGGAGCCTGAACCCATGAGCATCATCCCAAACCGTTTTCTGGCGCATGTCACGCAAGCCGGTGTCGCCATGCCACCGGTCCCGGCGGATCACACCCGCCATATTGCCACCATCCAGACCAGCAATGACGCGGCATCCGGCGTTATCCTGACCTGCGAAATCGACGCAGGCGGCGAGACCTACAAGGTGACGCCCGCCCAGACCATCACCGAGGGCGACGCCCGCGCCAGTATGGTCGGCCCCGGCACACTCTTGGCCGGTGACGTGCTGCGCTTTGTTGCCAGCGACGATGCAGCGCTTGATGTCTGGGTCAGCTACCATGATCGCCCGGTGCCCGCATGAGACGCGTCGTCGGACATGACGGCGCGCTGAGCAGCCCACTGCTGTCGCTGGGCAGCGCAGGTAAAGCTGGGGGCGGCGGTAGCATAGGTGCGGCGACCGGCCTCTTTCGGCGACAGCTGTCTCTTTCGGGCATTGTTGGTAGCCCAAGCCTCAGCATCCTGAAGGGCATCTGTGTCGTCCCAGACGCCTCCGGAGGCGGCAAATTGATCGTGTCATCGGAGGATACCGGCGGTGCCCTCATCGTCTATGATATCCGAAATTGGGAGGATCTTTCGGATCCTGCCAATTCGGTTGTGAGCCATGGGCAAGTCTCGCCCGGAAACCGAATGATGGTGGCCGCTGCTGATGGATCTCATTTTGCATTTTTCGGATCTGCCTCCGCGATCAGCGTTTACCGGCTGACCACCCCTTGGGACGTCAATACGATGGTGTTGGACTGGTCCGTGGGAAATCCGATTTCACATGCCAGCAGTTATGCCTGTTTTGCCCGCGACGGCAGCTACTTGCTGCGTTTTCGCCAAGAGACCGGATCACCGGATTACGTCAGCTATCTCGACAAGTGGAACGCCGCCACGCCCTGGGATTTCTCCGGCATTGACACCGCGACCCCCGATCAAAGCGTGCTTGTGCCCAGCGAGATAAAGAACAACGGCGGTGCCGGAATTTTTATGCCAGCGGACGATGAGCTGTGCTGTTTCAATTCGTCAGACGTCGGTCTTGGTTACGGGGTTCAGACCCTGAGATATGGCACCAATGGCGATTTGGACACGCTGACCTATCAGGGGCAGCGCCCGGATCCGCATAACTCCAGCAGCGAACAATTCGCCTATGCCCCTGACCGAACGCTCTGGCTGGTTGAGAACCGGGGCTACCTCACCGAGCAATATTAAGGAGGCCATTGTGAGCCAATACACGCTGAATGGCGCGCGTCCCGCGTCTCTTCCTCAAAAACTGCGCCTGCCCAATGGCCGCTGGCGGACTGCCCCCTATGCCGAAGCGGATCTGACGGCTGCGGGATATGCGCTGGCCCCGGCAAAACCCGCCTATGATCCGGCCACCGAGCGGCTGGACTGGCAGGATGGCAGCTGGACGGTCGAACCGCTGCCGCCCCGCGATCCGGTCTACCGCCCCCTGACCAAGCTGGAAGCCATGACCCTGTTCCGGCACATCACCGGCATGGATGACGCGGGCGAGCTGGCCATGCGCGAGGATCCAAGCCCGGCCATGCGGTTGCTTTGGATGAAATGGGAAACCGATGTGCCCCAGAGCATCCGCCGCGAACACGCTGTCGTCGGCATCTTCTTGGACGGCCTGATCGCCGAAGGCTACGCCACCGCCGAACACAAGGCCGCCATGCTGGCCGCCTGGCCCGTCGAGAGCTGACACATGGCCCATTTTCCCGAACCCAACCAAAGGAGGCTCACAATGCCTGAAATGTTTCTTCACGGGGTCGAAGTCGTTCGCATTGACGACGGCCTCCGCCCGATCCGCTCGGCCAAAAGCTCGGTAATCGGGCTTGTCGGCACCGCGCCCGATGCGCCCCTCGGCTTTCCCCGTAACAAGCCGGTTCACCTGAAAGGCCCCCGCCACGCCAATGAGCTGGGCGTCGGCGGCACCCTGCGCGATGCCTATCTGGCTGCCTATCAGAACGGCGCAACCGAGGTGGTCGTGGTGGCCGCACCAGAGGGGGAAAACGCGGCTGCAACCAAGGCCAATGTGGTTGGCGATCCGACCACTGGAACCGGGGTTTTTGCCCTGGAACACGCGCGCAGTGTTTTGGACATGACCCCCCGGATCACGGCGGCGCCCGGCTTTACCTCTGGCCTGCCCGGTGAGGGCGTCAATCCGGTTGTGTCCAATCTCATTACCCTGGCGGAAAAGACCCGCGCCGTGGTGCTGAAGGACGGCCCCAACACCACCGAAGAAGACGGGAAGTTGGATCGGCAGAATTACGGATCCGACCGTCTGTTCATCATCGACCCAGCGGTGACCGCGTTTGACACCGACAGCGCCAGCAATGTGACCCGCCCAGCCTCCGGCTATGTTGCCGGGTTGATCGCCAAGAATGACGTTGTAAACGGCTATTGGCATTCCCCGTCAAACAAGATCGTGCGCGGCATCAATGGCACCGCCCGCCCGGTCGGTTTCCACATCAACTCGGCGGCTACCGAAGCCAACCGGATGAACGAGGCGGAAGTCGCCACGATCATCCGCAACAATGGGTTCCGCCTCTGGGGTAACCGCACAACCTCGGCAGATGCACAGTGGGCGTTCCTGTCGGTTGTACGGACCGCCGATATCGTGGCCCAGAGCATCGCCGAAGCCCATGATTGGGCCATGGATCGTCCTATGTCGGCGCAGCTCATCATGGATATTCGCGATGGCGTTCTGGCCTTTGGCCGGGGCTTGGTTCAGCGCGGTGCCCTCTTGGGTTTCAACTGCTGGATGGACGCGGAACTGAACACCGAGGCCACCCTGAAAGCAGGCAAGCTGTATCTGGACTATGACCTGGAACCGCCCGCCCCGCTGGAACACCTGATTTTCCGGGGCCACCGCAATGGCGCCTATTACGACGACCTTGTTTCCGGTGTGAAACAGGCAGCATAAGGAGGCTGAACAATGATCCAATACCCCCGCACAATCCGCAATTTCGGCGCGTTCGTGGACGGGCGCAGCTATTGCGGGCGCGTCACCGAAGGCAAGCTGCCGGAACTGAAACTCCAGCTTGCCAATCATCGCGGTTCCGGCATGGACGGCACAGTTGCCCAGGACATGGGCATGGAGGCCTTGCGCTGTGAGCTGACGCTGGCGGAATGGCCGCCGGAGCTGATCAAGATGTTTGGCACTCGCAAGCGGCTGACACTGCGCCCCGGCGCGATGGGCGAAGATGACTTTTCCTCTGACACCTATGTCGCCACCGTTGGCGGTCTGTTCGCCGTCACCAACTTTGCCGACCTTAAGCCCGGTTCTGACGTACCAATGAAGCTCACGCTTGAAGCTGACTATTTCCGCATGTTGCACGATGGCGAAGAACTGTTCGAGATCGACGTGCGCGCGGGCAAGCGCGTCATCGGTGGCGTTGATCAATTGGCGGCCCTTCGCGCCTCAATGGGCCTTTAAAGCAGCATTTGAAACACCTTGAACACCCCGCAGGGCGGCTCATCCGCCCTGCCCTCGCCCTCACCTTTTTTGAAAGCCTGACCCATGAGCCAGACCCAAAAACTAAACGCTGTCACCCTGTCCTCGCCCGTTACCATCGACGGCGAGAAGGTCACCGAAATCACCCTGCGCCGCCCCTCGCCAGGGGAGCTGCGCGGCTTGTCGATGGTGGATATCCTGCGGATGGAAGTGGACGCCATGTTCAAATTGCTGCCCCGCATTACCCAGCCGCCGCTGTCCCCTCTGCAATTGTCCTCTGAGTTAGCACCGGAGGACTTCACCGAACTGGCGACGAAAACCCTGCTTTTTTTCGCGAAGAAAGAGCAGTTGGAGGGGCAGCTTCTGGAACTGGAGGCGACCCCCTAAAACTGCCCGAATTTGTAGAGGACGCGATGGCGGATATCGCCCTCGTGTTCCACTGGCCCCCCGATGTGATGGACAGCATGAGCATCGAGGAGCTGGCCATGTGGCGGGAAAAAGCGCGCGAGCGATCCGAGGCCCAGAACGGCGCGCAGAAATAGGCTGATATTGGAGTGGGTGGCATGGCCACAGGCGATCTGAACATTGCCCTGATCTTGAAACTGGTTGACCAGGTGTCGGCCCCGGCGCGGCAGGCGACTGCGGCGCTGGACAAGATCGGCCACGTCACCGAACAGACCGGGCGCCGTGGTGTGGAATGGGCCAATCAACAGCTTGAAGCCAACAAGGCGCGCCGCTCTGCCCTGCAAGGCGAGGTTCTGGGGCTAGCCGCATTGGGCGGCACCCTGCTTGGCTTGACCGAACCCGCCATTCAGGCCGAACGGCGTTTGGCCGAGGTGTCCAAGGTGGTGTCATTCAAGGACGCCGATGGGCTGAATATCCTGCAAACGCAGATCCGCGAATTGGTGACCTCTGGCGGGTTGGCCGCCACCGCCGAAGGCATGACCGATATCATCGCCGCCGCTGGTCGGATGGGCGTGGTAGATGAAAACCTGCCCGATGATGAGAAACGTCGCCAGTTGCTGGAATTTGCCACCGACGCTGCCAAGATGAGCGCCGCCTTTGGCATCACTGCCGATGAGGCCGGAACCGCGCTGGCGCGTTGGCGTCAGAACCTGAACCTAACCCACAGCGAAGCCATGGTCTTGGGCGATACCGTGAACCTGCTCGGCAATACCATGGCGACCAGCGAGGCCGACATTCTAGCCGTGATCAACCGGCAAGGCACCGTTGCCAAATCCGCCGGTCTTGCCGCCGATGAAATCGCCGCGCTTAGCGCCACATTGCTGGCCGCAGGCGCGGCTCCAGAGGTGGCCGCAACGGGGCTGAAAAACTTCACCAACGCGCTGACCCGTGGCAGCAATGTCACCAAACGCCAACGCGCCGTCTACAAGGCCCTCGGCCTGGACCCGGAACAGCTCGCCAAAGACATGCAGGACGATGCGACCGGCGCCATCTTGAAGGTGATCAAGTCGTTTGACAGCATCCCGGTTCATCAGCGCAATTCGATGGTCGGCATTCTTTTTGGTGAGGAAGCCAAGGGCGCGATCACCCCCCTGATCACGAATGTCGAAATGCTGGAGACCGCCTTTGCCAAGGCCGCCGATACCGCAAGCCTGCTCGGACTGATGGAGGAAGAATACAGCCGACAGGCGGCCACCACCTTTGTGCAGCGCCAGCGCCTGCTGGAGTTCGCCAAGGGGCTGGCCGTTGTCGTCGGCGCTGCCGTTCTGCCGCAGATGAATGAGCTGATGGCCACGCTGATGCCGATTGTGGCTGCGATGACAGATTGGGCCGCCGCCCACCCCGCTCTGATCAACGGCGTGATGAAAGCGACACTCGCATTGTTCAGCCTGCGGCTTGCATCCATTGCCCTGCGCTGGTCGCTGTTCTCGATCCTGCCGGTATTCCTGCACATCATCCGTGCGGGCAGCGGCTTGCTGATGTTGGCGCCACTTCTGGCGCGTGGATTGCTGGCGCTGTTGAACCCGCTGAAACTGGTGCGCGGCGCGTTGATTGCGATCCGCTGGGCATTTCTGGCCACCGGCATAGGCGCGCTCCTGGCCGGTGTCGCGATGGCGGGTATCTGGATCTACAACAACTGGTCCGGCCTTGGCGCGTTCTTTACCGGATTCTGGGAAGGGTTCCGCGCCGCCCTTGGTCCTGCCGCGCCAATGCTGGACGCAATCATCCAGGCCGCGCGTGATCTTTGGGAGTGGTTTAGCAATCTCCTGGGACCGCTGGACGCCAGCCGCGACGCCTGGACGTCCTGGGGCACCGATGCTGGGGCCGCGCTTGGTCAAATGGTGGCCTCGCTGTTTGAGTGGGACGGCAGCTTAGGCCGGGTCATTGCCTCAGCCGCAGCACTCTATGCGGGCTTTGCCGCGTTGCGCCTGATCTGGTGGCTGCCCATGGCCCCCATTTTCGCGGCGGGCAAACTGCTGATGTGGGTTGGCAAAGGTCCGCTGTTGTTGTTGCTGCGCGGGGTCAAGCTGCTGAGCGGTGCCTTTGTCCGCCTTGGCGCTCTGGCCATGGCCAATCCGATTGGCCTGGTCATCGCAGCCGTCGCCGCACTTGCCTATGTCGTCTATGACAATTGGGACAAGATCGTCGGCGCAGTCACCGAGAAAATCGAACTGGTGCGCGCGGCCTTTGACGAAGGGCTGATCAAAGGCGTGTTCAAGCTGCTGGCAGAGTTCAACCCCTTCACCCTTGCGATAGAGGGCGCCATCGGGCTGGTGGCCTATGTCATGGAGCTGTTGGGCGTCCCGCAGCAAATCATTGCCAAGTTCCGCGAAATCTCTCTCTTTGCCAGCGGCGTCACGTTGATGAAAACACTCTGGGACGGCATGGCCTCAATCGTGGACCAGGCGGTGACGTTCATCACCAACAAACTGGCCAATCTCAAGCCGCAATGGCTGACAGATCTGCAAGCCTGGGCCAGCGGCGACAGCCCCACCGCCAAGGCAGCGACCGGCAGCGGGCGCGAACGCTCGCCTAAAGCACATCCCCTGAGCGGGCAGCGAGACGCGGGCGGGCCGGTGCGCGCCGGGATGCCCTATCTGGTCGGGGAACGCAGCGCCGAGATCTTTGTGCCTGGCGTATCCGGCAGCATCCTGCCCACGCGGGTTCTGAAGGCGGCAATGGCGGCGACCTCGCTGTCGATCCCGGCGGCCGCCGTCGCAGGTCCCGGCGAAATCCAGCGCCAGATTGATCCGCGCCCGGCTCTGTCCACGCAGTCCGCCGCACCGCAGATCACCCGCCAGGGCGACACGATCAATATCACCATCGCCCCGCCGCAGGGCACCGATGAGGCTGCAATTGCGCGGATGGTGATGCAAGAGCTGAACCGACGGGAAAGCGCCCGCCGCGCCGACCTGCATGATGGGTTGGATTACTGATGTTGAGTATGGTCATGATGGCCCTTGGCGGCTTTCGCTTTGGTATGGGCGGGGGTTCCTACCAGCAGTTTGCCCGCACCGCCGCCTACCGCTGGGAAAAGGTGAATCGGATTGGACGTGCCCCGGCCCTTCAGTTCACCGGACCAGACGCCGAGGAGCTGCGGCTTGAAGGGGTAATTTACCCCCATTTCAAAGGCGGTCTACGGCAGGTTGAAATGATGCGGTTGCAGGCCAAGGTGGCCAAACCGATGATGATGGTCGATGGCCTCGGCTGGGTCTGGGACCGCTGGGTGATCACCCATGTTGAGGAACGCAAAAGCGTCTTTCTGGCCGATGGCGCTCCCCGCAAGATTGAGTTCTCTCTGACCCTGCAAGCCTATGGCCAGGACAACGGCGTCCTGTCCTCATTCCTCGGGGGGCTGTGATGCAGACCTACCGCACCAGCGAGGGCGATATGATCGACGAGATCTGCAAGGATCACTATGGCCACGAGGACATTACCGTTGCCGTTTATGAGGCAAATCCGGGGCTGGCGCGGCTTGGCCCCATCCTCCCCAAGGGGGTGCTGATCACCCTGCCCGATCCGGCCCCGGCCACCGTCCGTAAGCCGCTGCGTCTCTGGGGCACGTCATGAAAGTCGCCTATCAGATTATAGCCGATGGTGAGGACGTCACCGGCAATTTTGCCGACCGGCTGATCGGCTTGACCGTCATTGATGAGGCGGGCAGCAAATCCGACCGCGCAGAGATCACAGTGGACGACCGCGACTATGCCATCGCCCTGCCTAAAACCGGCGCCGCGTTGCAAATCTCGCTTGGCTTCACCGGCAATCTGGTGGAGATCGGGCGCTTTGTGGTGGATGAGCTGAGCGGAAGCATTGCGCCGGATATTCTGACCATCGGTGCCAAGGCCGCCGATATGCTGAGCGGTATCCGGGCGCGCAAATCGCGGTCCTGGCGCAACGTGTCCCTTGCCGACATTGTGACCAAGATTGCGGGTGAACACGGGCTGAAACCGGTGATCAGCGACAGCCTGAAAGCCCATCGCTATGCGTATCTTGCGCAGACCACCGAAAGCGACCTCAACTTCCTGACCCGTCTGGCCAAGGATCTGGACGCCGTTGCCAAACCGGCGGGCGGTGCTCTGGTTGTGGCCAAGCGCGGGGAAAACAGGGCCGCTGATGGCTCTGCCCTGCCGGTGTTCGAAGTGAACCGCGCGCAGATGGCGTCTTGCGACTGGCAACTGCAAGGGCGCGGCAAATATGGCTGCGTCATCGTGGAATGGGCCGACCTTGGCAGCGCTGAAATCCGCACATGCAAGGCCGGAGACAAAGACCCCAAGCTGAAGCTACGCCACCGCTACCCGAACGAGGCCGAAGCACAGCGCGCCGCCGACGCCGCCCTGTCCCGCGCCGCCCGCGCCAGCGGATCTGTTAGTGTTCAGCTCGGCGGCTTCTGGGGTGATCTGATGGCCGAGGCCAAGGTGAACCTGACCGGCATCAAGCCCGAACTGGAAGGCGAATGGTTGATCACCAGCGTCACCCACCGCCTCGACGCCAAACTCACAACCAGTTTCAAAGCAGAACGCGACAACGAAAAGGCTAAGAAATAGATCTCGCGCTGAGATCAGCCCTCACGGTACCGAACCGTTTCAACGGCAGTAAGAAGCACGGCGTATTCGGGACTTCGCAGCCGGGGTCTCCAAATGACTATATCGCCCACCAGAATAACGGCGACAGTCAAGCGCGTGGCCAGCAGCGATAACGGCCGCTCCAATATCTTGGCCTTCGGCATAGCAGACACCAATATAGCGATCATAAGAACGTTCGCCATTCAGGCTGCATTCTACGCTCTTACCGGCAAGGAAATTGACCATCCAACGCCTGGCGTCCTTCCCCGCGCTGGTTTTCAACTCTGGCGCATCCACGCCCTGTAGTCGAACTGGTGTTCCGTTAACCACGATTGTGTCAGCATCTCGCACCCGTAGCCCAGCAGCCGAAGCGGGAATTGAAACCACAAGAGCGAGCGCCACGGCAATTGCAGGTTTCATAGCGACCGCACTGGATAGTCTCATTCTGCTACGCCCTAGTGTTCGAAACTGTTGCCCTCTCCGTAGCATCGAACACAGCCGAGGACAGCCCAAAGTTGCTGCCACCGCTCCCATCCTGACTTGATATGGGTCAGTTTAATGCCGCACGATCCATGCAATTTATAGGTGATTCATATTCCGGGGGGAAACCATGCGCAAATTTCTAAATATTCTGGCAGTTTTCGCTGTCGTTGGTGTTGGGGACATCGCAGTTGCGGCTGATCTGAACCACAGCATGTCGGATCTACAAGAAAGTACCAACCCAGCAGCCTACACAGCGGCAACTTGGGAGCGCCTTCGTGCGCTTGGCATCGACACTGAGGCAACGATCTGGAATGCCGCTTGCTGTAAGACCTGCCGCAAAGGGAAAGCCTGTGGAAACTCTTGTATCAGTCGCAGCAAAACCTGTCGTAAGGGCCGAGGGTGCGCTTGCGATGGATGAAAATAGCCTTTTCCTCCAGAAATCATGGGCCTTGGCAAAGCAGTTTACAGCCCTGAGCAGACATCGGTGCTGGTTCAAGCGGAGGACGCCCAACGCAAACAGTTGCTAGTTTGCCGCCATGGAGTGCGCAGTACATCAATGAAGCCATGCGTTTGACGCGGCAACGAGAGGTTAACGAGAACGCATTTCGGTCAGCACTTGCTCAAAATCAATATTGAACTCCGATCGGCAGACTTCCGGTAGACTGCTGCCCGGGAAGCGAAAATTTGTCGCCGCACTCAGCTCCATAATGCGCATCTGAACAGCATTTCGACGCAACGCAATGTGTGTGTTTTTATTCGCAGTGTCTTCCAGTAAGCGATAGTTTTCTTGGCACTCATCTTTTAGCTGGGTGCGTTCGGCATTTTGCAATTTGGCAACCTGCTTTTCTAACTTACGGCGAATATTCGAGCCACAGATCAGAGAAATTAGACCGTGTTGCGCATCGGCATAGAGAGCATCGGACAACTCATAATGGTCAAATTTCGAAAGGTCTTGATAATCGCACACAAAGTTTTCAGAGGCGTGGCAATCCGAAAGGGTCGCGCGCGCGGCTTGGGGAATAGAGGCCTTGTCAAAGTTGCTACTGCTGGTCCAAGAAGGCGGAGCTCCTGTGCAAAACAAACGGATCGACCGATCATCTTCATTTCGTATGGCGCGCCAAAACGCGTCCTTCGAAAATGCGTACCCACGCTTCGTTAAAGCCTCAATCGCATCGTCAGGCTCTAGGGCTGCTACGACTTGCTGAGTTGCAGTAGCACCTTCCCTCGTGGCGTCTATCAACTCATCAATGCCCTGCACCACCGTGCCGGGTTTAACGAGCGAGAGATAGCCAATTGTGATTGTTATGAATATTGCGATGGCGGTAAGCACGGTCTGCGTGACCGAGTGTTTTGCGAAAAATGCCTCTGCTTTGCTCTCAAATTTAGGCAGACTAAAAATCTTCGACCAAAGCCTCTTAAACATCACCATCTCCATTGCACAGGTTGATTAGAGCTTTCTGCGTGTCAACTTCCTGAATTTTCGATCCAACATCAAACACAAAAGCCAATCACGATTGGGGGCTGTTGCAGAACTCTGACGCCTAAGGGTTCACTTCGCGAACCCATGTGTCCCAGCACCGCAGCGTCAAACTCGCTCCGTGAACGGCTGCTCCGGACCGATCTCGCCTCGTTAGCGGGCTTGCGTCTTAGACTTTGAAAAGGGTGAAATCTGCGCTGATGCATGCTCAAATTGGCAGGCGGCACATTCGAGGCGATCTGCTATACGTACTTTGGCTGGGAGGAGAGGTTGTGTACTATTTAGAGCTTCTACGCCCCGCTGCGCTTCTTGATGAGACAATCATCTTTGACCACCGAGTCGGACTTAGAAATAATTTGCTGCAACTTGAAGTGTCCAAGTTTGCAAACGGAAATGTCCCGCTACAATCATCAATTAATACAAACATATCAATAAGCTACATGCTTCGATCTGCGAAAATGTGAAAAATGTTTACATGCAGGCTTGAAACCGTGCGGGGGCAGTCCGATATTCCATAATGTGAAGCGCATTTACATGGACGCCGAACCTCGCAACGTTAACCTGGAGACCCCGATGACGAGTTACACCTCTACCGCCCCGCACCCGTCCGAACAGGGCTGGTTTTCCCGCAGTGAATCCTGGCTCGACAGCAAAGGCAAAGGCGCCTGGATTGCCGCCATGGTCCTCGGCTTCGTCTTTTTCTGGCCGGTTGGCCTCGCCCTGTTGTTTTACATGATCTGGAGCAAGCGCATGTTCTCGAAATCCTGCACCACACGCCGTAAATCCTGGGCCCGTCATGGCATGTCCGCGATGACCCCGTCCGGCAACAGCGCTTTTGACGCCTACAAGGCCGATACGCTGCACCGGCTGGAGCAGGAACAGCATGATTTCGAAGCCTTCCTGCAACGTCTGCGGGCTGCAAAGGATAAATCGGAATTCGATCAGTTCATGCACGAACGCGCGCTGCAGAACGACGATGAAGCCATCGAAATTGATGATTCAGAGGATGACGCGGACAGCCCGCGCAGCAAGCGTCACTGACCAGAGCCAGCTCCGCCCGCATTGGGCGGGGCCTATCCCGGCGGGAGCGGCCTGACGCCGAAGCTGATGATCAGCCCGCGTGTCAGCCGCCACCCTGGCCAGACGGCCAAACCATGAGCCCGGTTCCCCGCCCCGGTTCTTTCGACCCCGTTATCGCGATAAGGAAGCTTTGATGACCGCCCTGCCCGATCCAGACTACCAGGCTGATTTCTATCAGCTGGTCCCTGCCAAACGTCTGTTTGCCTGGCTTATCGACAGCCTGTTGATCACCGTTCTTGCCAGTATCGCCGTGGTTTTCACCGCCTTTACCGGGCTGTTCATCTGGCCGCTGCTCTATCTGGTGATCGGTTTCATCTATCGTGCTGCAACCATCGCTTCTGGTTCCGCGACCTGGGGCATGGCCGTCGCAGGCATCGAATTGCGCGACCTGTCGGGACGCAAGCTCGACGGCCAGGGCGCCTTGCTGCATACCGCCGGATATACAGTTTCCATGGCCTTCCCGCTGCTGCAGGTGATCTCCATCCTCATGATGCTGATGTCCGCGCGCGGTCAGGGGCTGACGGATGCGGTGATGGGGACCGTCATGCTGAACCGGCGCCGCTGATCTGCCGTCTGGTTCAAGGCGAAGATGGGCAATCTGTAAACCTTAATCCCAACTGGCCTCTTGGCGCAGTGCGATGGCATTGCTATCATTCAAGATAACCCTGTGGCCAGAATGCCCCGATCTGTCAGCGGCTCCGTGATCAGTACTCGGCGCCCGCGCGACACTCGGGGCCATTTGTGCCAAGCCCAAACGGACACCTGACCGCCTGATGCGCCACACTCTGCCGATTGCCCCACAGTTCTACGTGACTGCGCCGCAGCCCTGCCCCTATCTGGCAGATCGGATGGAGCGCAAACTGTTCACCGCCCTGCAGGGCGATGGTGTCGAACAGCTCAACAACAGCCTGTCGCAGCAGGGATTCCGCCGCTCGCAGAATGTTCTGTACCGGCCATCCTGCTCCGATTGCTCCGCCTGCCTGTCTGCCCGGATCAATGTCGCCGCCTTCACCGCCAGCCGGGGGCAGAAACGCACGTTGAAGCGCAACGCCGGGCTGGATCGGCGCGCGACCTCTCCCTGGGCGACCGAAGATCAATATGCGCTGTTCCGCAACTACCTCGACAGCCGGCACGCCGATGGCGGCATGGCCGATATGGATGTCTTCGAGTATGCCGCCATGATCGAGGAGACGCCCATTCGCAGCCGCGTCGTCGAATATATCGACCGCGACAGCAACGCGCTGACGGCGGTGTCGCTGACCGATGTGCTGGAGGATGGGCTGAGCATGGTCTATTCCTTCTATCGGCCCGATCTGCCGCAGAACTCGCTCGGCACCTTCATGATCCTGGATCACATCGACATCGCGCGCGAGGCCGGGCTGCCCTATGTCTACCTCGGCTATTGGGTGCCAGGCAGCGCCAAGATGGGCTACAAGGCGAAGTTCACCGGGCTTGAAGTCTATCATCGCGGCGCCTGGCAGCCGATGACCGATCCCGACGCCTTTGATGACACGGCGCACCCGCTGTCGACCGATCCGATTGCGGAACAGGTCGCTAATATTCACCTGCCGGAATCGCGCAGCCACAGCAGGTAACCCAATGCAATCTCTTCATGCCGTGACGCTGATCGTCCCGGACTACGACAGCGCGATCGCGTTTTACTGCGGCACCCTCGGATGGCAGCTGGCCGAAGATGTCGATCAGGGGCGCAAGCGCTGGGTCCGGATCCTGCCGCCGGGCGCCCGTGAGGGCAGCCTGATCCTGGCCCGGGCCGACAGTGATGCCCAAAAGACCATCATCGGCAATCAATTTGGCGGCCGCGTCGGATTGTTCCTGCACACCGATGACTTCGCCCGAGACCATGCCGCCATGCTGGCCGCAGGCGTCACCTTCGACGAAGCACCCCGCCATGAACCCTACGGATGGGTTGCGGTCTGGCGCGACCCGTTCGGCAACCGCTGGGATCTGCTCCAGCTCACCTGAACCGCAGGGCGCCGGTCCCATTCGGCACCGCCCCTTCAGCTGCCATCGGCAAACGGCTGCATGGCCAATCTTCTGGCGTCAAATATCCCGGGGTGAATGCGCCGCATGGCGCAGAGGGGCAGCGCCCCTGTTTCTGCTTTCGCCCCGGTGCCGACATGAAAAAAGGGCCCCGCAAGCGGGGCCCTTTGTCGTCTTTGGCTGATTGCAATCAGTTTGGCATCAGCGCCGGCACGATTGTCACGATGGAGGGGAACATCCACAGGATCCCCAGACCCACCACCTGGATCAGCACAAATGGCAGGATCCCGCGATAGATATGGCCTGTGGTCACCTCCTTCGGTGCCACCCCGCGCAGATAGAACAGCGCAAATCCAAACGGCGGCGTCAGGAACGACGTCTGCAGGTTCACCGCAACCATGATGGTCACCCACTTCGGATCGAAGGAGCCGCCGTAGATCACCGGCCCGACAATCGGGATCACGATGTAGATGATCTCCAGGAAGTCGAGCACGAAGCCAAGGATGAACAGCACCACCATCACGATCAGGAAGACCTTCAGCTCGCTGTCAAAGCTCTTGAGGAACTGCTGGATATAGTGTTCCCCGCCAAAGGAGATCACCACCAGATTGAGCAGCTGCGAGCCGATCAGGATGGTGAAGACCATCGACGTGACCTTGGCCGTTTCGCGCACCACCGGTGTCAGCACCCCGCCCTTGAACAGCACCCAGCAACCGTAGAGCAGCCCGAAGAGCGCAAAGAGATAGGCGCCATAGGCCACACCAAAGGCGATGATGGTCTCTGCCGAAACCCCATCCTGCCCATTGATCCGCAGATCGAAGTTGACACCAACTAGGATACAGATCGCCACCGCAAGGGTTGCCCAGATGATGATCCAGCCGGATTTCCCCTGGTCCTGCAGCTTGCGGTAGGCCGCCAGCATGATGGCGCCCCCAGCCCCCAGCGCCGCAGCGGGCGTCGGGTTGGTGATGCCGCCCAGAATGGACCCCAGCACCGCAATGATCAGGATCAGCGGCGGGAACACCACGCGGATCAGATCATTCTGTGAACTGCGCACCGCCGCGACCTTGCACCCATAGAGCGCCAGGAGGCTTGGCAGCGCGATCAGCAGCACGGTGACCCCGGGCGTCGTGGTCGGTGAAATTGCCACGATATCGACCAGCGCAATCAGCAGCACGCCAATCGCCCCCAGGATCAAGGGCTTGGGATCCCGCGAGGGCGAAACCCCGCGACCAACCGCCAGCGTCAGCCCCATCAGCACCATCAGCACGGTCAGACCGGTGCCAATCGGAGCCGCGGCTTCGATCTTGGCGACACGGGCTGCGGCCATCTCGTCCTCGGTCAGCTTGGTTGCCTGGGCAACGCCGCCTGCGTCGTCGATGCTCTTCTGCTCGGCGACAGCGGCATCCCAGGCCTCCTGACCATGCAGGTCAATCATTGCCGCCTGACAGTCCGCACCCACATTGGTGCGCAGCGATGCCGTCTGCCCCGCATCGGAGAAGGTCGAAACCGTGATGTTCTGGCTACCGATCAGGTTCACCTGGCCCAGCAGCAACGCACCGGCAATCAGCGCCACCGGCACACCGAGGAACCAGGTGAGGCCTTCGCCACGGGTGATCGGCTCGCCTGTACCGCCCTCAAGCACAACTGCCGGAGCTTTCTCCGGATTCAGCAGCGCATAGCCAAAGGCATAGAGCGCATAAAGAAGCGCCAGCAGGATACCCGGCAGCAGCGCGGCCTGGAACAGCGTCCCGACCGAAACAACCGCTGGCTCACCCAGATAGGTCAGCGCATCGGAGCAGCCGAATTCCTGCGCACGGGTTTCCTGTGCGGTGGAATAGAGATCCCCCGCAAGCGTGCCCAGAAGAACGATCACGATGGAGGGCGGAATGATCTGCCCCAGCGTGCCCGAGGCGGCGATCACACCGGTCGCCAGTTCCGGCGAATAGTTGTTGCGCAGCATGGTGGGCAGCGCCAGCAGGCCCATGGTCACCACGGTTGCGCCGACGATCCCGGTGGAGGCCGCAAGGAAAGCGCCCACAACCACGATGGAAACTGCCAGACCGCCGGGCAGCGGACCAAAGACGCGCGCCATGGTGGTCAGCAGGTCGTTGGCGATCTTCGACCGTTCCAGCGTGATGCCCATCAGGACGAACATCAGCACTGCCAGCAGGGTCTCGATCGAGGCACCGGCCAGAACCCGTTCGTTCATACGGTTCACGACAAAGGAGATGTTGCGGTCCATCGCAACTTCCCAACCCTGCGGGAATACCGCCTCGGCGACCCGTGGCAGTTCAGGATATCTGAACACCGATATGACATCCGGCTTGACGCCGGAGCCCACCAGGTCGCGATAGACCTGCGACGAGGTGTCGATGGCCTGGTGAACCAGGATCCCGGCACTGTCGAGCGCCGCAATGATCCCGAAGGAGATGATGCCGGCTCCGCCAATGGCAAAGGCCACTGGAAAGCCGGAGAGAATGCCTCCGAAAAGGCAGAAGAAGACAATGATCAGGCCGATTTCAACGCCATCAAGTCCGAATAGCATGGGGGCTGTCCCTTATTTAATGCGCGCCTTCATAGGCTTCTTCACCTTCACCAAGGCTGTCCTTGTCGAGGTGTTTGTTCTCGCTGCCGGGGCCTTCCACAAACTCAAGATACGAGCGGTAGAAAAACGCGATGGCATGCAGGAATACGATACCGGCGAATGTCACCAGAAGGATCTTGAACAGGAAGTATCCGTTGAACCCATTGGGGCTGAAGCCGATGGTCTCGATGTTCCAGCGCAGCGCGCGGGATTTCATCACCAGACGCTCCAGCGTGTCCGAGGCCGAGGGCTTCGGCACGATCAGGTGGCGCCACAGGAAGTACCAGCCATACATCCAGGTCAGCACGGCGGCGGGCATCATGAAGATCAGCGATCCCAGCATGTCCACCACCCGCTTGGCCCGGAAGCTGATGCCGGAGTAGATCAGATCGACCCGCACGTGGCCGCCCTGCACAAAGGTGTATGTGACACAAAGGCAGACCACCAAGGCATTGTAAAGCTTCAGTTCTTCTGCGAACCAGCTGATGTCTTTTTCCAGCGCGATACCCAGACCAAAGCTCATGTCCGGGCGCGCAAACACCCGTTGCATGAAGACGATGATGATCTGTTGCAGCACCATCAGAAGACCTGCCCAGGCAAACAGCCGACCCAGCGTGTTGGCAAAGCCCTCCAGTCCGCGCACGACCCCCCACATGATGGAGCGGCGATACATGCCGACCGCCGTCAGCACCAGAAACGCGGTGAAGACAACAAAGAAGAACTCAACCGACCCGCCATAGTAGACGAACCGCATGATGGAAGCCTTGTCCGACCAGTCGAGCCAGAGCTGCGGGTTGGCGACGGCATAGCCGAAGTTGTAAAAGGCGCCCGCGATGTTCTGTACCAGCCAGATCAGGCCGTCCAGTAAGGTCCCGAAAAAGGAAACGCCACTTTCGTCCTGCATTTTTCCCTCGAATAAATGCGTGCAGCGCGGGCGGTCTGGATCGTCATCATAGGGATAATAATCAGGCCGCACGGATCCTGGGACCCGATGGACACTAATGGCGCGAGCCATCCGTGTCGGCTGCTATTGCGAAAGGATCCCCCGCCGATGCGGAGGATCCGATTGAACCCACTCTTGGGGCGGTTAGCCGAGAACGCGGTCGCGCTGGGTGCGATAGGCACCTTCAGATTTGGTGATCCAGCCCGAAGAGGCTTTCATCGACGCTTCGACGCTGTTGCGGATTTTTGCGAACAGCTCGTCACCCATGAACTCGTCCAGGGTTTCCTTGGTCGCGGAGCCAAAGGCATCCCAGACGCTGTCAGGGAATTCCAGGGTCTTCACGCCACCGGTCTGCAGACGCTGAAGAGCCGCACCGTGGTTGTTCATGAACTGCGACAGGCTCCACTGGTGACCTTCGGCCGCCGCGATTTCGATGATTTTCTGATGCGCGGGCGACAGGCTGTCGAACACGTCACGGTTGGTCGCCACGGACAGCGCCGCACCCGGCTCATGGAAACCGGAGGTGTAGTAGACCTTGGTGATTTCCTGGAAGCCCATCTTCTCATCTGCCCAGGGGCCGATCCACTCGGTGCCGTCGATCGCACCGGAGGACAGCGCCTGATACACTTCGGAGCCGGGAATGTTCTGAACCGATGCGCCCAGCTTGCCGAGCGCCTTGCCGCCCAGACCCGGCATACGGAACTTCAGACCGTTGAAATCTTCGGGGCTGTTGATTTCCTTGTTGAACCAGCCACCGGCCTGAGGGCCAGTGTTGCCGCCAAGGAAGGATTTCAGACCGAAGATCTGGCCCAGCTCATCATGCAGGGCCATGCCTTCGCCCTGGTAGTACCAGTTCACCAGTTCCTGCGGCGTCATGCCGAAAGGCACGGCAGTGAAATAGGCATAGGCCGGGTGCTGGCCGGTGAAATAATAGTCGGCACCGTGGTACATGTCGGCCTGACCGGCGGTCACCGCGTCAAATACCTCAAATGCACCAACCAGTTCGCCGGAAGCTTTGAGGTCGATGGTCAGGTCGCCATCGGACATGGCGGTGATCGAATCTGCGACGCGCTGTGCGGAGTCATGAACGCCCGCGGCGCCACGGCCCCAGGTGGTGACCATGGTCAGGGTACGCTTGCCCTGCGCATAAGCCGGTGCGGCCAGAGTGGTTGCTGCAGCGGCGCTGCCCCCCAGCGCGGATGTCTTCAAAAAGGAACGACGATCCATAGGTTTCTCCTCCCATTTAATTGGATTGCCCCGGGTCTGTGCCCGAGGCGGGTCTTGTCGAGTGACGCAAGCCTAGCTGTACGCTGCGTCATGTGAATACCTACTACTGCGTAGAAAACCGCATTTTGGACAAATTATTTGGCCAAAATCTGGGCAGCCTGTGACAACCGCCAAGGCCGATCCCGAGATTCGCGCGCTGAGCGCAGCTGTGGGGGCTTTGATTCTCCGGGCGGATTGCGTAACGATTCGACCATGCAGCTGATCCCCCAATTCTTGCGCCCCAACTACGCCCAGAAGCTGTCCCTGCTGGCGACGCTGCCGCTGATCGTGGCCGGGGCCGCCATTGCCGTGCTGGTCTCCGTGCAGTCGCGCGCATTGGCCGAACGCGAGATCAAAGCGTTGGAACAGCAGCTGTTGCAGGCCAAGATGGCCGAGCTGCGCAACTATGTGACCCAGGCCCGCAATGGGTTTTCGCACATCTACGGTCTGGCGGCGCCAGATGACGAGGAGGCCAAGGAAAAGGTCACCCAGATTCTCAGTGCAATGATCTATGACCGCGACGGGTTTTTCTTTGTCTACGACTACGGCGGCACCAATCTGGTTAGCCCGCGCCAGACCGAGTTCATCAACAACAACTGGAAGGGGCTGACTGATAGCCGCGGCACACCGGTCGTGGATGAATTCATCCGCTTGGCCCGTCAGGGCGCCGGATGGCACACGTTTATGTGGGAGAAACCCTCAACCGGCGAAGAGGCGCAGATGGTTGCCTATGTGCTGGGCTTGCAGGACTGGCAATGGGCCATCGGAACCGGGGTGTTCATTGATGATGTGCTGGCCTCTGTCGCGGCCTCGCGCGCCGAGGTCGAGACCCGTGTGCGCCGTACGTTCTACTACATCGGTGGCATCACCCTGTTTGCACTGGGGCTGGTCTTTGCCTCCGGTATGGTGCTGAACATCCGCGAGCGTCGTCTGGCGGACGCCAAGTTGAAAGAGCTGACCCAGCGGGTTTTCGACGCCCAGGAAGAAGAGCGCGGCCGGGTGGCGCGCGAGCTGCACGACGGGATCAGTCAGCTCCTCGTCGGGGTGCGCTACGCGCTGGACAACGCGCGCAGACGCCTGTCGCGGGGAGATTTTGACCGGGTCGAGGATCCGCTGAACAAAGGGATCTCGCATCTGGGCACCGCCATCACCGAGGTGCGCCGCATCAGCCGCGACCTGCGCCCCGGTGTGCTGGATGATCTCGGCCTTGGCCCGGCGCTGAAGGCACTGACCGATGATTTCGCCGCACGCACCGGCATCGAGACCCGTTTCAGCACTGTCGTGTTCCGCAACCGTCTGGACGGGGATGCCAAGATTGCGCTCTACCGGATCGCGCAGGAAGCGCTCACCAATATCGAACGCCACGCCGAGGCGACGGAGGTCACCATGGATCTGCGCGGACACGCGCGCGGCGCCACTATGCGGATCACCGACAATGGCCGCGGCCTGCCCCCGGTTCAGGACCGCAGCGGCCCGGGCATCGGGCTGCGCAATATGCAGGAACGAATCGAACAGCTTGACGGCACCCTCAGGATTTTGTCATCACGGGGCACGCAAAGCGGCACCGTGATCGAGGTCCTGCTGCCGCTGAGCCATCTGCTGCCCCCGGGTGATGCCTCCAAACCGGCGTCCAAGCGGGTGTCCTGAGCCAATCGGCGCTCTTGCCAGACTGTCGCCGCCGCACCGGTGGATGCACGCGACGGGCTGGACCGCGCCACGCCAAATGAGGGGGGAGACCATGCCAAATACCATTCGCGTTCTGATCGTTGACGATCACCCGATGGTCGCCGAGGGCATTCAATCCATCCTTGAAAGCTATGACGATATCGAGGTTGTCGGCATCCCCGGCAACGGCGAAGAGGCGGTGGCCGAGGCCCGCGCGCTGAAACCCGATGTGATCCTGATGGATCTCAATATGCCGAAACTGGGCGGGTTGAGCGCCACGGAAATCATCCTCGAGCAGACCCCTGCCACCCGCATCCTGATCCTGTCCATGCACGACAGCCCCGAATATATCTCCAGCGCGCTGGCGCATGGGGCCATGGGCTATGTGCTGAAAGATGTCCCAACCGAGGAGATCCGCCAGGCCATCGACACGGTGATGCGTGGCGAGACCTATCTCTGCACCGGCGCCGAAGGCTCGCTGAAGCCGAAAGACGACCCCGCCCGCGAGGCGCTGACCGGACGTGAGCAGACCATTCTGCTCGAACTCGCACAGGGCAAATCCAACAAGGACGTTGCCCTGGCGCTGGATATCTCGGTGCGCACAGTGGAAACCCATCGCAAGAACATCAAACGCAAGCTTGGCATTTCCTCGACCGCCGGTCTCACACGCTACGCGCTGGAACATGGCGTGCTGCAGGGCACCGGTCACAGTTTCTGACCCGCCCACCCCGCCGCCTGGTGGCAGAGCTAAAATTGCGCCGCAATGCAGCAGAAACTCCCGCAAACTAGGTCCGATGCGCCTCGCAATTTGGCAAAACGCCGTCGCGCGTGATCTGACCTTGGCCTTTGGTTCAGGGAGATTTTCGACTTTAGGGCCGAAGTGGTCCGATTTTCGGCCGTGCGAAAGGCGAAAATGTCGCCAGGAACCCCGCCAGCGCAACAAAATGTCCGAAACTGGGGTATTTTCGGTTCATTTCCCTGTTGACGCCCCCGGCCACCGGTCCTAAGGTCCGCTGCAACGCTAAAGGAGCCAACACGATGAATATCCTAGTCGTAATCGTAGGAACCACGCGCATGGGCCGGTAACGGTAGACCATAATCGAACCCATGCGCCTCCGACCAGAAATCGGGGGCTTTTTTTATGCGAAACGGACGATGCCGCCAATTGGAGCTAAAGCAGATGAAACGTGAGATGACCGGCGCAAAAATGGTTGTTCAGGCCCTGAAGGATCAGGGGGTGGACACCGTCTTTGGCTACCCCGGCGGTGCCGTTCTGCCGATCTATGACGAGATCTTTTTGCAGAATGATATCCGGCACATTCTTGTGCGCCATGAACAGGGCGCGGTTCACGCCGCCGAAGGCTATGCCCGCTCAACCGGCAAGCCCGGTGTTGTTCTGGTGACCTCCGGTCCCGGCGCCACCAATGCGGTGACCGGCCTGACCGACGCGCTGCTGGATTCCATTCCGCTGGTTGTTCTCACCGGTCAGGTTCCAACCTTCATGATTGGCTCCGATGCCTTTCAGGAAGCCGACACCGTGGGCATCACCCGCCCCTGCACCAAACACAACTGGCTGGTGAAAGACACCGAAAAGCTGGCCAGCACCCTGCATGAGGCCTTTCATGTCGCCACCGCGGGTCGTCCCGGCCCGGTGCTGATCGACATCCCGAAGGATGTGCAGTTTGCCACCGGCACCTATCAGGGGCCGAAACCCGCCGCGTCGCATTACCAGCCGCCGGTGAAGGGCGATCTGGAGGCCATCACCGAGCTGGTGGCGGCTATGGAAACCGCAAAACGCCCGGTATTCTACACCGGCGGTGGCGTGATCAACTCCGGCCCCGGCGCCAGCCAGCTGCTGCGCGAGCTGGCCGAGGCCACAGGCATTCCGGTGACCTCCACGCTGATGGGGCTTGGGGCCTATCCGGCCTCGGGCAAGAACTGGCTCGGGATGCTGGGGATGCACGGTCTTTACGAGGCCAATATGGCCATGCACGGCTGCGACCTGATGATCAATATCGGCGCCCGCTTTGATGACCGCATCACCGGTCGTCTGGATGCCTTCAGCCCGAAATCGACCAAGGCGCATATCGACATCGACCCCTCGTCGATCAACAAGGTGATCCGCGTCGATATTCCGATCGTCGGCGACATCGGCCACGTGCTGGAAGACGTTCTGAAAGTCTGGAAGAGCCGCGGCCGCAAGGTGAACAGCGCTGCCATCGCAAAATGGCAGGAGCAGATCACCGAATGGCGCAATATTCGCTGTCTGTCCTACACCGCCTCGGAGACCTCCATCAAACCGCAATACGCGCTGGAGCGTCTGGAAGCCCTGACCAAGGACCGCAACCGCTACATCACCACCGAAGTGGGGCAGCACCAGATGTGGGCCGCACAGTACCTCGGCTTTGAGGATCCCAACCGCTGGATGACCTCCGGTGGTCTGGGCACCATGGGCTATGGCACACCGGCCTCGATCGGCGTGCAGGTCGCGCACCCCGATGCGCTGGTGATCAACGTCGCCGGTGAGGCCTCCTGGCTGATGAACATGCAGGAGATGGGCACCGCCGTGCAGTACCGCCTGCCGGTGAAACAGTTCATCCTCAACAATGAACGTCTGGGCATGGTGCGCCAGTGGCAGGAGCTGCTGCACGGCGAACGCTACAGCCATTCCTGGTCCGAAGCCCTGCCCGATTTCGTCAAGCTCGCCGAGGCCTTTGGCGCCAAGGGCATCATCTGCAAGGATCCAAAGGATCTGGATGATGCGATCATGGAAATGCTCGACTATGACGGGCCGGTGATCTTTGACTGTCTGGTGGAGAAGCACGAAAACTGCTTCCCGATGATCCCCTCGGGCAAGGCGCATAACGAAATGCTGCTGGGCGATGCCGAGACCCAAGGCGTCATCCAATCCGGCGGCGCGGTGCTGGTTTAACCCGGTTCAGGAACAGATACAGCGGGGCGCTATCGCCCTGCCCCGATTTCTAGGAAAGGGACGTAAATGTCTGCCCTACACATCAAAAAAGGCTCCACCAGCCATTCTGCCTATAACCTGCGCCCGAATTTTTCGGATGTTCAGGAACGCCACACCATCACCATTCTGGTGGAAAACGAACCCGGTGTTCTGGCCCGTGTGATCGGCCTGTTCTCGGGTCGGGGTTATAACATCGACAGCCTCACCGTGGCCGAGGTCGATCACACCGGCCATCTGTCGCGCATCACCATCGTCACCACCGGCACGCCGCAGGTGATCGAGCAGATCAAGGCGCAGCTGGGCCGGATCGTTTCGGTACATGAAGTCACCGACCTCACCGTCGCAGGCCCCTTTGTCGAGCGGGAACTCGCCATTGTGAAAGTGGTCGGCGAAGGCGACAAGCGCGTGGAAGCCATGCGGTTGGCGGATATTTTCCGCGCCAAGGTTGTCGACACCACGCTCAACAGCTTCATTTTTGAACTGACCGGCGCACCCGACAAGATCGACGCCTTTGCCGAAATGATGCGCCCGCTGGGCCTGACCAAGATCGCCCGCACCGGCGTAGCTGCCCTGCTGCGCGGCAATTGATCATTCCGACAGGATGACAAAAGGGCTGCGCCATCGCGCAGCCCTTTTTCGTGTCCCATACAAACTGATCCGATTACGCTAGCGGCGGATCCGCTCTTTAGATCAGCTACGGATCAGCTTTCGATCAGCGCTGCGCCGTTTCGCCTGCGCGCGGGCGTCGCGAGCCTGTTTGTCAGGGAAGGACAAAATGGTCGCGCTGGACGGCTGGCTATCACCGGCACCACGAACAGGCGCTTTTACCTCATGGGCGTTATGCTCCGGGTAGACCGAGGGATCCACAAACAAGGGATCGTGGCGCGCGTCCTCCCAGGTCATCACCGTCGCCTCCGAGCGGCTGTTGGGCAGCGATTGGCTGGCTTCATGCTCGGCATCGCCAAGCTTCGCCGCCAGTTCCGGACTCTGGCTTTCTTGGATGACATGCAGATCGCTGGCGAACCGCAACGCGCCCTTGGTCTCAACCCGAAAAGCGACGCAGTCACCCTTGCGCAGCTCTATGGGTTCATCGAGCGAGGTCCAGCGATAATATACCAGATCACCGTGATCTTCGCTCCAGATCACCGCCTGCCGCAGATCGTAGTCCGTCCAAAGAACGACGCCAATCATATCATACCTCACATTGGTCCCGAGCTATTCTGGGATAAATCATGGCAAAGGAACACCAAAAACCTGTAACAAGATCTGTGTCAATTTGTGTCCGGTTTGCGCAAAATTGATGCTGGATAGCGTCAGATCCTCATGTATTATCTACAAGGGTATTAGGGAGTCCCTAGGAAACCACAAGATCTGGTGTAACACCCGGTCCACGACACAGAGGGAGCCAATCTTGAACCAGGCCGATCGTTCGCCGGCGGAACTGCGCAATATGTTCGGTGCCAACCTGCGTCAGCTCGCCAAGGGCTACCGCTCAATTTCGGATCTGTCTCGACGCCTCGGGATCAATCGCACCCAGTTCAACCGCTACCTGACCGGCGAGAGCTTCCCCCGCCCTGACGTGCTGGACCGGATCTGCAATTTCTTTGACGTTGATGCGCGGATTCTGCTGGATCCCGTCGATCAGCTCTCCTGCAAAGGGCAGATCCTTCAGGGGCCGTTCCTCGGCGATTTTCTTGGCCCCGGCGTTGCCAATGTGACCGAGGCATTCTTTCCCTCCGGCCTCTATCAGTTCGTACGCCGCAGCTTTGTACGCACGGATCGCTTTATCCTGGGGTTGGCGCTGGTCTTTCGCACCGAGGGCATCACCTACCTGCGCGGCTATGAAGCGAAATCCGCCATGCGCTACCAGGGCCTGCCGTCGGATCCGCAATCACGGGAGTTCCGTGGCTACGCCTCGGCCCATGATGATGGGGTGGCCTTCCTGCTGTCGCGGCGTGGCGGGCGGACCTCCTCCTTCAACTATCTGGCCAATGTGCCGTCGATGCAGGCCAACATCTGGGCAGGCTATGTTGCGCGCACCAGCCGCGAAAGCGACACGTCGGACCGGGTAACCCGCATGGTCTATGAACATCTCGGCCAGGATCCCGCCGCCATCCTCGGCGCCGCGCGCCGGGCCGGGTTCATAGAACAGCATGAGCTGAGCCCGTTTCAGCAGCGGTTGCTCGGCGTGGGAACCCGGTTTCGCTAGCTGCCGCTCAGGCCGCGGTCGCGATCAGCCGATAGATATGCCAGCTGGCATGGCCGAGCAATGGCAGCACCAGAAACAGCCCCAGAAACCCCGGCACCATGGCCAAGAATGTGGCTATGGCAATGCCTGCGGCCCAGACAAGCATCACCAGAAAATTGGCCTGCACATAGGAAAAACTGGTGATCATCGCGGTGACAAAATCCACCTCACGATCCAGCAGCAGCGGCAGGGAAATCACTGTGATCATGTAAAGCAGCAGCGCAAATACCGCCCCGACCAGGCTGCCGACCAGCAGCATGGTTATCCCGTTTGCTGTCAGGAAAACCTCGGGCGAGCTGGAGATATTGGTCATCGTCGAATGGCCCAGAAACAGCGCAAAGATCATATGACCAAGGAAGAACCAGAACAGGAAGACAATGATGATGATGGCGCAGATCGACGGCAGCTGACGGCGGCTCTGTTGCAGCACAACGCTCAGGATCGCGCCAAAACCCAGCGCCCGCCCCTGTTCCAGCCGGTGCGAGACCTCATATAGGCCGACCGCGGCAAAAGGGCCGACCAACGGAAAGCCGATGGCCGCCAGAACCAGCCAGAAGGTTGTGCCGGTCGCAACGGTAATCCAGGCCATGATCCAGCCCGCCAGCACATAGACCCCGGCAAAGAACAGCCCATAGCCCGGTTTGGCCCGAAAATCAGCCCATCCGCGCCGCAACGCCTGCCCCAGGGTCGACAGGGTCATCGGCTGCAACTGCGGCACGCCAAAGGCTTTTTCGTCCATATGAGGATCTCCTTACAGGGGCGTGTCCGAGCACGGCAGCTCGGGCGGGCGCCGCTCTGGCCAGCGGGTCGCAAGATGATACTGCTGCCCCAGCGCCAGCAGGTCACGGTCGCGGCCATGGGCGGAAAAGATCTGCAGGCCCATCGGCAGCTGACCAGCTCCAAACCCCGCCGGAGCCGCCAGACAGGGCAGGCCCAGCAGGCTGACCGGTGTCACCACCTCCATCCAGCGGTGGTAACTGTCCATCGCGGTGCCGTTGATCGCCTGCGGGTGCTCAAGCGTGATATCGAAGGGCCAGCATTGCGCGGTCGGCAGCACCAGCGCGTCATACTGCGAAAACAGACGCGCCGCGACACGCTGCCAGTCCGACCGCAAATCAGATGCTGCCTGAACCTCCTGCCCGCTCAGCGCCATGCCCTGTTCCAGCTCCGATTGGGCGCTGGCTTTCAGCTGTTGCCGCTGCCCGGAAAACACCCTGAGACCAGAGGCCACGGAAAAGGAACGCAGCGTGCTCCAGCTCTGCCAGATCCGCTCCGCTGCAAAAGGCGGTGCAATCGGCTCGACCTGATGCCCCAAGCCGCGCAGCACCTCCAGCGCGGCCTCGCATGTCTCCAATATGCCCGCCTCCATCGGATAGGCACCGCCCCAATCCGCAAGCCAGCCAATGCGCATCGGTCGCGCGGCAGGCAGGGGGGCGACACCATCCGCCGCCGCAAACCCGGTCGAGAACGGCTGACGCGGATCGGGACCGGAGAGAACATCCAGCAGCAGCGCCAGATCCTCGGGGCTGCGGGCCATCGGACCATTGGTGGACAGCGGATGCAGGAACAGATCGCCGCGTGGCTCATTCGGAACCCGCCCCCAGCTGGGACGGAAACCGTAGACATTGCACCAGCCGGCAGGGTTGCGCAGAGATCCCATCATGTCGGACCCGTCCGCCAGCGCCACCATCCCGGTCGCCAATGCCACCGCCGCGCCGCCGGAGGAACCGCCGCAGCTGCGGCTGCGGTCATAGGGGTTGGCCGTCGCCCCGTAGACCGGATTATAGGTATGCGACCCAAGGCCGAATTCCGGGGTGTTGGTCTTGCCGATGATCACAGCCCCCGCCGCCCGCAACCGCGCCACCATCAGATCGTCCGTCTGCGGCACGAAATCCGCGAGCAATGGCGAACCCTGCGTCGAAGGAACACCAGCCACATTTGCCAGATCCTTGACCGCCATCGGCAGCCCGTTCAGCGGCCCCCGCGTCTCTGCCCGATCGGCAGCGGCCGCCTCGGCAAGCAGCACGTCTCGCGCCCGCAGGGCCACAATTGCATTGACGCTCGGGTTGATCGCCTCGATGCGGTCCAGCGTCTCCTCCATCAGCGCCTCTGCGCGACGACGCCCGGTCGAAAGATCGCGCAGGATCTCGCGGGCGCTGGTCTGGATCTGGGTCATCTCCGGGGGCTCCTGGCTGGCAGATGATGTCAGCCTAGCCGCAGCAAAACACAAAGAAAACCCGCTTGCCGAGGCAAACGGGTCTGCAAGTTCTCAACCGGGGGTGCTACTATCGCAAAGCGGCAGGATGCCGCGTCGAAATCACTCGCCCTGCGCTTCCGAGCGGCTCTTTCCGGCGACGTTCAACGCCAGCGTTGCCGCCATGAACCCGTCCAGATCGCCGTCCAGCACACCTTTGGTGTCGGAGGTCTCGTGCTGCGTGCGCAGATCCTTCACCATCTGGTAGGGCTGCAACACGTAAGAACGGATCTGGTTACCCCAGCCGGCATCGCCCTTGGCCTCATGGGCGGCGTTGATATCGGCGTTCCGGCGGTCCAGCTCCAGCTGATAGAGCCGCGACTTCAGCGCTTTCATGGCGATGTCACGGTTCTGGTGCTGCGACTTCTCGGAGGAAGTGACCACGATGCCGGTGGGCACGTGGGTGATGCGGACCGCAGAATCGGTGGTGTTGACGTGCTGGCCACCGGCACCGGAGGAGCGATAGGTATCCACCCGAATATCCGACGGGTTCACCTCGATCTCGATATTGTCGTCCACCACAGGGTAAACCCAGACCGAGCTGAACGAGGTGTGGCGCTTGGCTGCGGAATCATAGGGGGAAATCCGCACCAGACGGTGCACGCCGCTTTCCGACTTCAACCAGCCATAGGCGTTGTGGCCCGAAATCTTGTAGGCGGCGGATTTGATCCCCGCCTCTTCGCCCGCGCTTTCGGACTGCAGTTCAACCTTGTAACCCTTTTTCTCTGCCCAGCGGACATACATCCGTGCCAGCATCGACGCCCAGTCGCAGCTCTCGGTGCCGCCTGCGCCTGCATTGATCTCAAGGAAGGTGTCATTGCTGTCGGCCTCGCCATCCAGCAGCGCCTCCAGCTCCTTTTCGGCGGCCTTTTCCTTCAGCGCCTTCAGCGCGGCCTCGGCATCGGCGATGACCTCATCGTCCTCTTCCATCTCGCCCAGCTCGATCAGCTCCATATTGTCGCTGAGATCCTGCTTGATGGATTTATAGGTGTCGATTGCATCAACCAGCATCTGCCGGTCGCGCATCAGGGCCTGCGCCGCCTCGGCGTCGTCCCACAGGTTGGGATCCTCAACGCGGGCGTTGAACTCTTCCAGGCGGAACTCTGCGGTTTCCCAATCCAGACGCTGCGCCAAAAGCTCCAGCGACTTTTCGATATCGGCCACGATGTTCTGAGTTTCGGCGCGCATGGCAATCCCTTGAAATCACGTATCAGGCCTGCGTGATAAACCACCCGCGCCCTGCGGGCAAGCCGACGCAGCAGGCAGCAGCGCGATTGGCGCACCACGTCACCGCACAGCATAAAACGGGCGGGGTCATGATTTCCACGCCCCGCCCCTCAGATAGGTTCGCGCTAAACAGTCGGCGTCAGTAAAGCCCGCCGGAACTGATGGTGCCAAAACTCGCCTTCGGTCCCAGAACCGCCGTGCCACCATCCGATGTGGTCACCCGGCGCGCTGATTGCGCGGCTTCCTCAAACAGCGGCAGGTTCGACCCCATCGCAAAACCACCGTCAAATGCCAGACCAAAGATCGGCTCCTCACCATCGCGGAAATACTCCGCTACCACATTGGCCCCCGAAGCCGCATCGGCAAGGCGCGCACCAGTGTAGCGGTCGATCTTGATGAAATGGCCGCCCTCCGGCACCGCGAACTTACCACCGCCATATTTGGCCGTCGCTTTCTGCATGAACTGCTGGAACACCGGACCACACATGGTGCCACCATAGGCGCCGCGGCCCATCGGACGCGGCTGGTCATAACCCATGTAACAGCCCGCCACGATATTGGAGGTAAAGCCGACAAACCACACATCGCGCGAGTCGTTGGTGGTGCCGGTTTTGCCTGCGGTCGGCACCGGCAGGTTGATCACGCTGGAGGCGGTCCCGCGCTCCACAACGCCCCGCATCATCGAGGTGAGCTGATAAGCGGTGATCGGATCCATCACCTGCTCGCGGTTGTCCACGATCCGGGGCGCCTGCCCCGGTGCCAGCGCGGGCGAGGCGCAGTCCACGCAGTCACGGTCATCATGGCGATAGATGGTCTCGCCCCGGCGGTCCTGAATGCGGTCCACCAGTGTCGGCTGCACCCGTTCGCCGCCATTGGCAAACATCGCATAGGCCGCCACCATCTTGTAGAGTGTGGTTTCCTCGGCCCCCAGCGAGTTGGCAAGGAAAGCCCCCATATTGTCATAGACCCCAAAACGCTCCGCATAGCCTGCAACCACCTCCATGCCGACCTCCTGGGCCAGTCGGATGGTCATCAGGTTCCGGCTCATCTCGATTCCGGTCCGTAGCGGTGTCGGGCCGTAGAACTTGTTGGTGGAGTTCTTGGGGCGCCACAGCCCCTGCGGGGTGTTGATCTCGATCGGGGCGTCCACAACGATGGTCGCAGGGCTATAGCCGCTGTCCAAAGCTGCCGCATAGACAAAGGGTTTGAAGCTGGAGCCCGGCTGGCGCTGCGCCTGTGTGGCGCGGTTGAACACCGAATGCTGGTAGGAGAACCCGCCCTGCATGGCCAGAACCCGGCCCGTGTTCACATCCATCGCGACAAAGCCGCCCTGCACTTCCGGCACCTGACGCAGCGACCAATGTTGCAGTGCGCCGTCCTTTTCGACCGCGCGGACCAGCACCACATCCCCGGTGGCGAGATTGTCCTTGAAGCTGCCCTTCATCCATTTGATGTCAGAGCGCGGAACCGAGCCGATTTCGGCCACCTCCTCGACGCCTACGCTGATGCTCTGGTCACCGACCTCCAGCACAACCGCCGGATGCCATTTGCCGCCCAGTTCGATATCACGCGGAACGGCAGCAGCGCTGAGCGCCGCGCGCCAGCTGTCTTCGGATGCCAGCAGATCGGCGTCCAGCGTCACGCCAGTGCCCCGCCAGGTGCCACGCGACCGGTCATAGTCCTGAAGACCCGCACGCAGCGCAACAGCGGCCTCGGCCTGCATCTCCTCGTCGATCGTCGCCCGCACCGTAAAGCCGCCGGTGAAGAATTCGCCCTCGCCAAAATCCTCCGAAAGCTGACGACGGATTTCATCGGTAAAATAATCGCGCGGCGGCAGCGCGGTGCGGAAGCTCTCAAAATCGCCATTCTGCACCGAGCGCAGCGGCAGATCGACCTCGACCTTGTAGACCGCATCAGAGATATAGCCGTTTTCGCGCATCTCGCGCAGCACGTAGTTGCGGCGGGTCAGCAGGCGGTCCTTTTGGCGGACCGGGTGATAATCCGACGGCGCCTTTGGCATGGCGGCCAGAGTCGCGGCCTCATGCGGGGCCAGTTCGCTCAGTGTCTTGTTGAAATAGGTCTGGGCGGCGGCTGCCACGCCATAGGAGTTCTGCCCCAGAAAGATCTCGTTCATGTAAAGTTCGAGAATGTCTTCCTTGCTCAGGGTATCTTCCAGACGGGAAGCCAGGATCAGCTCCTTCACCTTCCGCTCCGCCTTGCGGTCCCCGGAGAGCAGGAAATTCTTCATCACCTGCTGGGTGATGGTGGAGGCGCCGCGCACGTTCGACCCGCGCGAGCGCACCGCCTCGACCGCCGCCGCGGCGATGCCGCGCATGTCATAGCCCTTGTGGCTGTAGAAATTCTTGTCCTCGGCCGAGATGAAAGCCTGTTTGACCAGATCGGGAATTTCCTCGGAGGGCGTGAACAGGCGGCGTTCCTGGGCAAATTCGTCAATCAGCTGCCCCTCGCCGGAGTAGATCCGGCTGATCGTCGGCGGCTGATACTGCGCCAGCGATTCATGGCTGGGCAGGTCCCGGCCATAAATCCAGAACACCGCACCAATGGTCAGCGCGATCATCGCGATGCCCAGCGTGATGGTGCTGAAGATGGAACCAAAGAACGATAGAATATATCTGACCACTGTAGAGCCTTTCTCGCGCAGTGCCGCCTATATAGGTGCAGCGGCGCGTGGGGTCAAAACGGGAAACGGCATATTGATGCCGCTGACCCGGAGAAAACAGGGGGAAAGCGACGCTGACCGTCCCCGGATATCAAACGCCCCTGCGCCAGATCCGTTCCGCCTGACCGGCGATCCCGGCGAGCGGCAGCTACTGACGCACCAGCGGGCGGGTCTCATCATCGGCAATGCGCCAGGACAAAAGCCCATTCAGGATGCCCCGCGCCGTGCGTTCGCGCCACTCCGGGTCCATCAGATTGGCCAGATCGCGCGGGCTGGACAGGAATCCGATTTCCACCAGCGCCGAGGGGATGTCGGCCGATTTTAGCACAGAAAAGCCCGCCTCGCGCAGCGGTCGGCGGTTCATTGCCCCACCTTGGGTCTTGAGCCCCTTGACCAGCGCCCGGGCCAGCGCCTGACTGCGCGGATGTGTCTCCACCCGCGCCAGATCCAGCAGCACATCGGTCACCCGGTCATCGACCTGACTCAGATCGGTCCCCGCGAGCAGATCACCGCGTTCATGACGTTCCACCAGCGTCGCCGAGGCCGCATCAGAGGCGTCTTTCGACAGCGTGTAGACCGTGGTGCCATGAGCGCGCCCTTCGGATAGGCTGTCGGCATGAAGCGACAGGAACAGATCCGCCTTGGCCTGATGCGCCAGCGCGATCCGCCGCTCAAGCGAGACGAAGTAATCGTCGTCGCGCGTCAGCTGCACATTGAACTGGCCCGACCGCACCAGCATCTCGCCCAGTTCGATGGCGAATTGCAGCATCAGATCCTTCTCCTGCACCAGACCGCCCTGAACAAAGGCCTCCGCCCCCGGATCAATGCCCCCATGACCCGGATCAATCACCACCAAGAGCGGCGCCAGCGAATCCTTGTCCTCGGGTGCGATCATTGGCGTTGGTGCGGGCAGATCCCAGCGGGCATCGCGCGGCGCGCCGGTGGTTTTGGCAAATTGCTCCGCGCTCGTTTCGCGCAGGGCTACGGTCAGACCCGCAGCCGCTGTCACCGGATCAACCTCCATCGCCGCCGTCTGGACCTGCATTGGGCGCGTCAACTCCAGCACCAGCCGCGACCAGCCCGGCACATAGGTGCCAAACTGCGCCGTCCGTATGCCGTCCTCTGTCACCAGCGCCTCGGCCCCGAGGCCGCTCCAGTCGACCTCCTGAAAATCCAGCACCACGCGCGGCGGGCCATCCAGCGTGAACAGCCGATACGGCACCCCCTGGCTCAGCGCCAATGTCACATCCACCCCCGAGCGGCGATCGGTGGCGCGGCTGTCCTGCGGCAGGATCCGCGCCAGACCGCTGAAGCCCTGCCCGCTGATCTGACTGCTGGCAGCAGCTGTTTCCTCAGCGACAACCGGCGGCGTCATCGCGATCACCAGGGCCGGCAGCAGGGCTGCGAGGGCTTTTATAGGTCTGCTCATGGCTGTTGCTCCGCCCGTTTTTTTGTATTGCCCGGCCATAAGGACACAGGATGGCCGCGCGGCTGGTGGCGGCACGGCTTTTGGCCAAAGACTAAGCCATCGCGAGGCCTGATTGCCAGCCTCATCCGCTTGCCCCGCACGGCCTGCCCTTTCGCGACGCGCTCTCAGACCCGACGCTGCTCCATAAAGCTCTTGAGCCGCGCCAGCCCCTCTTCGATATCCGCCGTCGACCGCGCATAGGAGAACCGCAAGGTGGTCGCGCCGCGCTTGGGATCGAAATCCAGCCCCGGCGTCACCGCCACCCCGGCCTGATCCAGGATTTCCTTGGCAAAGGCGCGGCTGTCATTGGTCAGCTCGGAAACATCCGCATAGACGTAGAACGCCCCGTCCGGTGGCGCGATCCGGTCAAACCCGGCCTTTGGCAACCCCTCCAGCATCAGCGCCCGGTTGCGCGCATAGACCGCCAGATTCTCCTCCAGCTCCGCACCGCAGTCCATCGCCGCAAGCGCGGCAACCTGACTGGCATGAGGCGCGCAGATGAACATGTTCTGCGCGATGCGCTCGACCACCCGTACATGGTCTTCCGGCACCACCATCCAACCCACGCGCCAGCCAGTCATGGAGAAATACTTGGAAAAGGAATTGATCACATAGCACTCATCAGTCACCTCAAGTGCGGTGACCGCTTTCGCGTCATATTCGATGCCGTGATAAATCTCATCCGAGATAAAGGCCGCCCCCTGCCCCTGGGCCGCATCAATCAGCGCCGCCATCGCATCCCGGTCCAGCATGGTGCCGGTCGGGTTGGCCGGTGAGGCCACCATCAGACCCGCCAGATCCAGCCCCGCCAGATCCTGCGGAACCGGTTGCAGGCGGTGATCAAGCGAGGTTTCGATATCAACAGGCGTCAGCCCCAGCGCATGCAGAATCTGACGGTAGGAGGGATAGCCCGGCGCACCGATGCCGACCCGGTCGCCACTGTCAAACAGCGCGGTAAAGCTCAGCAGGAACGCCCCCGAAGAGCCCGGCGTGATCACCACCCGCTCCGGATTCAGATCAACATTGTACCAGTCGCCATATAGCTGCGCGATCCGCTTGCGCAGCGCCGGCAGACCCAGCGCCACCGTATAGCCGAGGCTGTCGCGATCCAGCGCCTCCGCCAGCGCCCTGCGCGCGGCATCCGGCGCGCCGGTTGAGGGCTGGCCCACCTCCATATGAATGATATGGCGTCCAGCTTCCTCGGCCCGGCGTGCGGCGTCCATCACATCCATCACAATGAAGGGATCCACGTTGGACCGGCTTGAGTTTCGCATGTTGATCTCCCATGGTGCGGCCATGACCTTTGACCGCTTCTCCCGCCTCGCGTCAATCCCGGCTCTGGCCCTTGCCGCGCTGTGTTTCGTCGCGGGGTCACTGGCCCCCGCGGCGCAGGCGGCCTCGATCTCGCTGCTGCGCGATCCTGATATCGAACGCGGACTGAACGAGCTGGCAGCCCCGGTGCTGCGCGCCGCCGGGCTGAATGCCAAACGGGTGCGGGTGCTGGTGGTCAATGACGGCTCCTTCAATGCTTTCGTCATCGATTCCCAAACGATTTTCATACATTACGGGCTGATCCTGAAGGTGGACCGCCCCGAGATGCTGCAGGCCGTGATCGCCCATGAGGCCGCGCATATCACCAATGGCCACCTGTCCCGGCGGATGCAGAACATGCGCTCTGCGCGCTCCGCGGCGGGGCTTGGCGCAGCTCTTGCGGTGCTGGCGGCTGCCGCTGGCGCCGGGGAAGCCGCCGCCGGAATCGCGCTTGGCACGCAATCCTCCGCGCTGCGCGGCTTTCTGGCTCATACCCGCGCCGAGGAAGCCTCTGCCGACCGCACCGCCGCAGGCATCCTGCAACGGGCCGGTGTCAGCCCGCGCGGACTGGTCGATGTGCATAAGATCTTTGCCGGGCAAGAGCTGCTGAGCCCGGTCAATCAGGATCCCTATATGCGCTCGCATCCGCTCAGCCGCGACCGGATCCGCGCCGCCGAGGCCTATCTGGCGAGCCACGGTGACAGCGCCAAACCCGATGCCAACGCGATCTATTGGTTTGCGCGGGTGCGCGGCAAGCTGTCAGCCTTTACCCGGTCACCCAAATGGACCCTGCGCCGGATCGGGGATGAGCCTTACAAGGATGTGCGCCTGATGCGCGAAGCCATCGCCCATCACCGCCGCAACGATCTGAACAAGGCCCTGCGCGCCATCGACGGCGCCCTCGCGATCCGCCCCTCCGATCCCTATTTTCAGGAGCTGAAAGGCCAGATCCTGATGGAGAACCGCCGCTGGCAGCCGGCACTTGCCGCCTATGGCCGGGCCGTTCAGAAGGCGGGGCGTGATCCGCTGATCCTCGCCAGCCTCGGACGCGCGCAACTGGCGGCGGGCCAGCCGAAAGCGGCGCTGAAATCCCTTGAGGCCTCCCGCGCGCAGGATTTCCGCAACGCCAACATGCTGCGGGACATGGCGCAGGCCTACGCGAAACTTGGCCAGTCCGGCATGGCAGCACTGGCCACCGCCGAGCGCTATGCGCTACAGGGTCGGCTGAAGGATGCGGGTCTCCATGCCAAACGGGCCACCGCGCAGCTGCCCACCGGATCCCCTGCCTGGCGACGTGCACAAGATGTGCTGATTGCCGCCGAACAACACGAAAAAAGGAAATCGAGATGACCCGTATTGCCCGCCTTCCCGCCCCGGCGCTGCCTGTTCTGTCGGCGGCCGCCCTGTCGCTTGGGCTGATGATCGCTCCTGCCGCTTCGGCGCTCGACCTCGGCAAGATGAGCGCCGAGGAACGCGCCGCCTTTGGCGCCGAGGTGCGTGCCTATCTGCTGGAGAACCCGGAGGTGATCCTGGAGGCTGTCAACAAGCTGGAACAGCAGCAGGCCGCCGATGAGGCCGCCCGCGACGATGCGCTGGTGGCCGAGAATATGACCGCGCTGCATGATGACGGGTTTTCCTGGGTCGGCGGCAACCCCGAGGGCGATATCACGCTGGTCGAATTCATGGACTACCGCTGCGGCTACTGCCGCCGCGCCGCGCCAGAGGTGGAAAAACTGGTCTCCGGCGATGGCAATATCCGCCTGATCATCAAGGAATTCCCGATCCTCGGCGAGGCTTCCGTGCTGACCTCGCGGTTTGCGATCGCCACCAAGATGGTCGCCGGGGATGAAGCCTACAAGATGGTGCATGACGCGCTGATCACCCTCGGCGGCGAGCCGAACGAAGGCACGCTGCGCCGTCTGGCAGAGGGGCTGGATCTGGACGCCGATGCGATCCTCGCGCGGATGTCAGATCCCGAGATTGCCCGTCAGCTGCAGGAAACCCGCGCGCTGGCCCAGCAGCTGGCGATTTCGGGCACCCCGACCTTTGTCCTCGGCGATGAGCTGCTGCGTGGCTACCTGCCCGCCGATCAGATGGAAATCATGGTCGCCGAGATCCGCGAGAACCGCAGCTGATCTTTTTCTGGGGGTGTGACGCAGGTTGCCCCCTATATACAGGGCGGACTGGGGGCCAGCCCCCAGACACAGGTCTCACTGGGGGCCAGCCCCCAGACACAGGTCACACTGGGGGCCAGCCCCCAGACCCCCGGAGTATTTCGGGAAAGATGACGGGCGAAACAGACACGAGAAAAGGGCGCTGATGTCATCATAGCGCCCTTTTGCTCATCTCGTTGTCAGTTTGTGGTCGCGGATCTATTCCGCCGCGGCGGCCTCTGCATCCAGCTGAGCCGCCTTTTTCTCTACCTCTTCGACGATGTGATCCACCATCTGATCATTGGACATCTTGTGGCTGGCCTTGCCGGCCAGATAGACCATGCCGGCTCCCGCGCCGCCGCCGGTGAAACCCACGTCTGTCATCAGCGCCTCGCCCGGGCCATTCACCACACAGCCGATGATGCTGAGGCTCATCGGGGTCTTCACATGTTCCAGGCGCTTTTCGAGCGCCTCCACCGTCTTGATCACATCAAACCCCTGACGCGCGCAGCTGGGACAGGAGATGATATTGACGCCACGGTGGCGCAGGCCGAGGGATTTCAGGATTTCAAAGCCCACTTTCACCTCTTCCACCGGATCGGCGGAGAGGCTGACCCGCAGCGTGTCACCGATGCCCATCCACAACAGCTGGCCGAGGCCAATGGCGGATTTGATGGTGCCGGAGACAAAGCCCCCGGCCTCGGTGATGCCAAGGTGGATCGGCGCATCGGTTGCCTCGGCCAGCTGCTGATAGGCGGCGGCGGACATGAAAACGTCGGAGGCTTTGACCGAGATCTTGAACTCGTGAAAATCGTGATCCTGAAGGATACGGATGTGATCGAGACCGCTCTCCACCATCGCCTCCGGGCAGGGTTCGCCGTATTTGTCGAGGAGGTGTTTTTCCAGCGAACCGGCATTGACGCCGATGCGGATCGAACAATTGTGGTCGCGAGCCGCGCGGATCACTTCGGCCACGCGTTTTTCATCGCCGATGTTGCCCGGGTTGATGCGCAGGCAGGCAGCGCCAGCTTCGGCGGCCTCGATGCCGCGTTTGTAGTGGAAATGGATATCGGCAACGATGGGCACCGGGCTTTCGCGAACGATTTCCTTTAGTGCCTTGGAGGAGGCCTCATCCGGGACCGAGACCCGGACGATATCGGCGCCAGCCTCCGCTGCGGCCTGCACCTGGGCCACCGTCGCGGCAACATCCGTGGTCAGCGTATTGGTCATCGTCTGCACCGCAATCGGCGCATCGCCACCCACAGGCACATTGCCGACATGGATCTGGCGGCTCTTGCGGCGTTCGATGTGGCGCCAGGGGCGAATGTGGTTGATCGACATGAGGTCCGGTCCGCGCTGTTCAGGGTTCCGGGCATAGATACGCGCAGTCTCGCGCAGCTTCAATGGGAGGCGGGCAATCCTGAAGGTCGCAGGCCAGATGTCGCAATCACCACGCGTGGCCCATGAGGGAGGCCCGGGCTCAGAAAGGTCAGCTGTACGGCAGAGGCAGGTCAGACGCCCCGGCTGGAGACATCCGGGCCGGACGGGGCCTATTCGCCCGTGGTCTCGGTCACGGGAACGGTGAGGCTGCTGGCCTGCAATTCAGCGACCAGCGTGGCCAGTGCGCTGTTGCGATCCTCGCTCAGATCGGCCAGCGCAAACCGTTCGGTGAGCGCATCGGAGGACAGCACGACGTTCTTCGTCACCTGCCCCCGTTCGCCGACCGGTCCGTAATGGGCGCCGTTCACTGCGAAGTAAATCGCGCCGCTCTCGCCGGTGCGCAGCAGCGGTGCCTCTTCGGTGGCGGGAATTTCGAAATGCTGACCCGGCTCCATGATGGTTTCAAAGATCACGCTGCCATCCACGGCAGTGACCTGAACCCAGGACGGGCGCACGGCGACCATCTGCAGCGCGGGCGCGGTCTCTTCCACGACCTGCGGCATGGCGGGCAGCGGTGCTGCCGTGCTGAGGCTGGCATCTGCCAGCGCAACCGAGGGCAGCTCCGGCATGACAAAATTGCCGAAGCCGCGCGGATCAAGCGTCGCGATCGGGCCGTCGCGCGGCACCATGACCGGCACGTCCAGCGCCTGCGGGCGATAGAGCCGATCCAGCGCCTCAAGTGCGGGATCTTCGTTCTGGGCATCCCCCTCGCGGGCAGCCCCGGCCAACGGATCCAGATCAGCCAGCACGATGGGGGTCTGATCCACCGGCGCCATCTGCACCTGCTGGACCTCTTTCAGAACCGCCCAACCGCCGTAGCCAATGCCGCCGATCAGCGCCACCAGCACCGCAAGCGACCCCACCGCGCGCAACTCGATCTGGCTGAAGACGCTGCTGGCTGCGGGTACGAAGGGAGTATTGGGAGAGGTGAAGGCATCGCTGCGCAGCCCACCCATGCCGGTTGCAATCGGTTTCCCGGCGGATTTGCGCACGGATGCCTCGGCGGACATGCCATGGGCCACCTGGAAACCGCTTTCCTGGCAGAAGGCGTCAAATGTGGTGTCGGGATCCATATTGAGATAGCGCGCATAAGAGCGCACGTAACCCGCAATAAAACCCGGCGTGTCAAAGACAGTCGGGTCAGAATTCTCAATCGCGGCGATGTAGGAGGCTTTGATCCGCAGCTCACGTTGGACATCCAGCAGCGACTTGCCCATCGTGGCCCGTTCACCGCGCATAATGTCACCCAACCGAAGCTCGTAATCATCAAAGCTGCGAGGCCTTGGCGATTCGTCGTGCGTCTTCGATTTGCGCTGAGTAAGGCGCCCGATCATGCCTGCTGTCCCATTTTAGCCTGCCGCATTCGACATTCAGGACGTCATGGATCCGCGGAATGCGATTCGCCTGCGCCCTTTGATTATGGTCATACTACCACAATCTTACCATTTTGACACAGCGCTATGATTCAGCCCGCCATTTCGGCACGATTCAGCGCACAATGCGACCAGAGCCCATCCATTGCCTTGACCAGGGCGTCAATCTCTTTGGGACCATGTACCGGGGATGGGGTAAAGCGCAGCCGCTCGGTGCCGCGCGGCACTGTCGGGAAGTTGATCGGCTGCACATAGATCCCGTGATCCGACAACAGCATGTCGCTCAGCTTCTGGGTATGGACCGGGTTGCCGACGATCACCGGCACGATATGGCTGCCATGGTCGATGATCGGCAGGCCAAGCCCCTTCAGCCGCATCTTCAGGATCCGTGCCTGCAACTGGTGCTGTTCGCGCAGTTCCGGCGCCGTCTTCAGATGCGCAACCGAGGCCGCCGCCCCTGCCGCTACCGCCGGGGCCAGCGACGTGGTAAAGATGAAGCCCGGCGCATAAGATCTTATGGCATCGCACATTTTTTCCGATGCGGCGATATAGCCGCCCATCACGCCAAAGGCCTTGGCCAGGGTTCCGTTCACAATGTCGATGCGATCGATCAGCCCGTCGCGTTCGGTCACACCGCCACCGCGCGCGCCATACATGCCAACCGCATGAACTTCGTCGATATAGGTGAGCGCGCCAAATTCATCAGCCAGGTCGCAGATCTCGGCAATCGGGCCAAAGTCGCCATCCATGGAATAGACCGATTCAAAGGCGATGAGCTTGGGGGCCGCAGGATCCGCCGCCGCCAGCAGCTCCCGCAGATGCGCAACATCATTGTGGCGGAAGATGCGCTTGGCCCCGCCATTGCGCCGCACACCTTCGATCATCGAGGCGTGGTTCAGCGCATCGGAAAAGATGATCAGACCGGGAAACAGCTTGGGCAGCGTGCTCAGCGTGGCATCATTGGCGATATAGGCCGAGGTGAACAGCAGCGCCGCCTCTTTCTGATGCAGGTCCGCCAGCTCGGCTTCCAGCTGTTTGTGATAGACCGTGGTGCCCGAAATATTGCGGGTGCCGCCGGAGCCTGCACCGGTGGCATCAATGGCCCCATGCATTGCCTCCAGCACAACCGGGTGCTGACCCATGCCCAGATAATCGTTGCCGCACCAGACCGTTATGTCCTGTTTGCTGCCGTCTGGACGGGTCCAGGCCGCATGTGGAAACTGACCGTTCTGCCGTTCGATATCAATAAATGTCCGGTAGCGACCTTCGGTGTGAAGCTGAGCAATCGCTTGGTCGAGTTTCGCGGTATAGTCCACCGGCATCTCCATGGCATAGTTGGCACCAGCGGATCTGGCGCGAGCTGTGGTCGGGCTGATATATTCACGTTACCGAATAAATAACCCGATCCCTCCGTTTGATCAATCAAATACGGTGAAGGGGCCGGTCCAGCCTTGATGCAGGTCAAATAGACCTTTGCGCCGACGGCAGCAAGAATTGTAACGCCCGTTTGACGCTACAAACCGACGCATATCACAGGCTTATCACTGGCACATCACAGGTGGGCAGCCTCTGGCCCCTGCCGACGGGCACTGTTAGGCTTCGCGGCGAGCCAATCATCAATTGCAGGAGCCCCCTGACCATGTCCTTGAACGACGTCCTGAACCGGATTGACAGCGACCTTGATGCCGCGACGCAGCGGCTGATGGATTTGCTGCGCATCCAGTCGATCTCCACCGATCCCGCCTATAAGGCCGAATGCGACAAGGCTGCCGATTGGCTGGTGGCGGATCTGCAATCCATCGGCATCGAGGCCGCAAAGCGCGTCACCCCCGGCCACCCGATGGTGGTAGGTCACGTCGGCCCTCAGGATGAGGCGCTGCCGCATGTGCTGTTCTACGGCCATTACGACGTGCAGCCGGTGGATCCGCTGAACCTCTGGACCACCCCCCCGTTTGAGCCGCAACTGGAAGAGACCGCGCGCGGCACCGTCATTCGCGGCCGTGGCGCCTCGGATGACAAGGGCCAGCTGATGACCTTTGTCGAAGCCTGCCGCGCCTGGCAGGCGGTCAATGGCACCCTGCCCTGCCGCATCACCTTCTTCTTTGAGGGCGAGGAAGAGAGCGGCTCGCCCTCTCTCGTGCCCTTCATGGAACAGCACGCAGCCGAGCTGAAGGCGGATCTGGCGCTGATCTGCGACACCTCGATGGTGTCGCGCGGGGTGCCGTCGATTTCCTCGCAGCTGCGCGGCATGCTGAAGGATGAGTTCACCCTGATCGGCCCGCGCATCGACCTGCATTCCGGCCATTACGGCGGCCCCGGCCTCAACCCGCTGCGCGAAATCAGCCGCATCGTCGCGTCCTTCTATGACGAAGACACCGGCAAGGTCGCGGTTGAGGGCTTCTATGAGGGCGTACATGAGGTGCCGGAAGAGCAGCTGCGCCAGTGGGAAGGCTGCGGCTTTGATGAAAAGGACTATCTCTCCAACGCAGGCTATACTCAGGCCCACGGGGAAAAGGACCGCTCGGTTCTGGAACAGCAATGGGCCCGCCCAACGCTGGAGGTGAACGGCCTCTGGGGTGGCTACAACGGTGCCGGCTCCAAAACCGTGATCCCGTCTGAGGCGCATTGCAAGATCACCTGCCGTCTGGTCGGCGACATGGACCCGGATGCGCTGCGCCTGAAGATCCGCAAACATGTCGAAGACCAGCTGAAGCCTGACTGCAAGGTGGTCTGGGACAATGATCTGGAGGGCTCGCGTGCCTCGGTGATGAATATCGCCCGCCCCGAATTCGAAGCCGCCCGCGGTGCGCTGTCGGATGAATGGAACCGCGAAGCCGTATTCTGCGGCATGGGCGGCTCGATCCCGATTGCCGGCTTCTTCAAATCCATCCTCGGTATGGATGCGATGCTGATCGGCTTTGCCAATGAAGATGACGCCATCCACTCCCCAAATGAGAAATACGATCTGGAAAGCTTCCACAAGGGCATCCGCTCCTGGGCGCGGGTGCTGGATGCTTTGACCACGAAATAACAAGGCCAGTGGTGTGCGTTCCGGCGCGCACCACATCTCGACAGGGCAATCACCGTAACGCCCCGCCACAAAACGCAAAAACCCCGCCGAAGCAGGGAGCGTTCATCCACAAATTTAGGGAAGAAAGTGGCGCGGTTGACGGGGCTCGAACCCGCGACCCCCGGCGTGACAGGCCGGTACTCTAACCAACTGAGCTACAACCGCGCATGGGCCTTTCGGCAAATCAGGCAGCAGCCTGACCTATATATCCCCTCCGGGGCGGACCCTGAACGACAGGGCATCGTATGAAAGTGGCGCGGTTGACGGGGCTCGAACCCGCGACCCCCGGCGTGACAGGCCGGTACTCTAACCAACTGAGCTACAACCGCGCATTTACTTTCATCTGGATCCCTTAACCCGGATCCGGGGCGGACAGCAGTGGCGCGGTTGACGGGGCTCGAACCCGCGACCCCCGGCGTGACAGGCCGGTACTCTAACCAACTGAGCTACAACCGCTTGCTGTTCCATCCAACGTCGCCGCTGAATGTTGGGCTGTAATATTCGCAGCACCGAGGGATCGTCAAGCGGTGTTTTGGCATTTTCTCCGGTTTCCGTGAAAAAAAACAAAGCCACCGCCAAATTGCCGCCTAACCCATTGTTTTTCCGAAATTCCCATCTGGCGTCCCGCCGGACACCAGGGATAATCCATCGAGAAAATCACAGCCGACCTCAGATCCGCGGATCACGGAGCCAAGCGGCGACAACAACAGCGCCATCCAGCCGCAAGATGCCGCAGACAGCACCGATGGCGCGCCGTACCAGAGCCGCGCCACCGGTTAGTCCTGATCAGTTGGAGATCACCATGACAACGGCCGCGCCCCGGCCCTGCTCACGGATAAACTGCATCTGGTTTCCAGAGACGCCGATTTTCTGGCAATCCGTCCCCCGCTCCGGCTGCTTGCCGATGCGGACATTGCGGCACCACAGGGCGCCATTCCACTGCCAGGCGCCAACCAGCTTGCCCTGGTTGGTCTTTCCCTTGATTTTCCCGTTGGGCAGGATCTGCATACTGCCCCAATCGGCGCTGAGGGTCTTGCCACCGACAAGAGCGAGAAACTCCGCCTCGGTCTTGATCGGCTTATAGGACCCGGCCTGCCCCGCTGCGGGCAGACAGAACAGGACAGAGACCACGACTGAAAGGATTGCAAAATATTTCATGACATAAACTCCACGTCATATACTCGGTAAAAAAACTCCCCTCCGGCGGGAAATGCGCCGAAGGAGCGACATGAGCCTACTGCGAAACCATATGCATCGCAACTTTGGCGCTGGCAGAGCTTATTGATATGGAATTCAAGGTGGAGATGGTGGGTCGTGAGAGGCTCGAACTCCCGACATCTTCGGTGTAAACGAAGCGCTCTACCAACTGAGCTAACGACCCGGTGAGCGCGGATTTAGAGAATGCGCGCGCTCTGCGCAAGAGGCAAATCGCAAAAATCTGCGAAAAAATTCCCACCCCTAGCGCAGCACCCGCTCCATGCCCTGCGACAACTCGTAGATGCAGCCCTGTTCATTGGGCAAGGCGGCCATTTCCGCGCGCGACAAGCCGCAGATCACCCCGCGCAGAACCTGTCCCCACAGCCCATGCGCCACCACAACGGTCGGCTCACTCAGCCCGGTCAGGAAATCCGTGATCCGGGCCTGAAACGCAGCAAAGCCCTCGCCCTTTGGCGCCGCACAGAACAAATCCAGATTGAGCGGGTTGGCGGCGTAGATATCCGGGTATTCAGCCGCGACCTCGGCACGGGTCATGCCCTGAAACACGCCGGCCTGCGCCTCGGCCAGCCGGGCGTCGGTGACATAGGGCTGACCGCCAAGTGCGATCTGCGCCGTCTGCTGCGCCCGCCCCAACGGCGAGACATAGCAGGCAGGCCCCTGTGCCAAAATCGGCGCCATCAGCCCCGCCTGCTGCTGCGCATGCTCAATCCCCAGCGGGCTCAGCCGCGATTCCAGCTGTCCCTGAATGCGCCCTTCGGCGTTCCATTCCGTCTGCCCATGCCGCAGAAACCAGATCTTCGGATAGTCCATGCCCGCCCTCGTTGATGCCCGACCCTCCGGCCCTTGCCTAAACATCTAGACAGGTTTCTCCGGCCTGAGAAGGACCAAGCGCGAAACGCGACACCACGTCCGCACCACAAGACGCAGAGGTCAGCTAATCGGCACTGCAAAAGGAGGATGGTGGGTGATAAGAGATTTGAACTCCTGACATCTTCGATGTGAACGAAGCGCTCTACCACTGAGCTAATCACCCTTGGCGGCGGTCATACCGCCGGTCGCGCGTCGCTGCAAGAGGGGGGTGATGAAAAATCCCGCTGCGCTGCGATTTTTGCGCCGCACGGGCGCTGCCCCCTCCTACTCCAGCGGCAGCACATTGCGGCAGATCATCGTGCGCAGGGTGAAACTGGACCGGGTGTTGCGAATGCCGGGGACCCGCATCAGACGATGCTCCAGAAACTGATCGAAATCGGTCAGATCCTGCGCCACGACCCGCAGCAGAATATCGCGGCTCCCGGTCATCAGATAACATTCCATCACCTGATCGAACCGCCGCACCGCTGCCTCAAAGGCCTGCAACCCTTCGCTGGACTGGCGTTCCAGCTCCACCGCGACAAAGATGGTGACCGGCAGGCCAACCTCGGCCTGATCGACCCGCGCCGAATAGCCCGAAATCACGCCGCTGTCCTCCAGATTGGCGACCCGCCGCGCACAGGGCGTCGCAGAGAGGCCGACTCTCTCCGCCAGCTCGGCGATCTTCATCCGACCGTTCTCCTGCAGGGCGGCCAGAATCCTGCGATCAATCTTATCCACGTGTTTCCCCCTAATTTTGGCCAAATATTAGGGATAACCACCAACAACATCAATAACTGCGACGTATTTTGGAGGAAACCGGCGGTTGCGTGGCGGTATTCTGCGGTGAAATGGAGGAGCAATCCAAAGATGACAGCCACAATCACCCCCGTCGCCACCTCGACACATGAAGAAATCTACCGCGTCGAGGATGCCTCGGTTGGTCTCACCGGTTTTATCGCCGTGCATTCCACCCTGCTTGGCCCGGCGGCCGGCGGGCTGCGGATGCGCCCCTACGCCAGCGCCGATGACGCGCTGACCGATGTCAAACGCCTGAGCGAAGGCATGACCTACAAAAACGCCGCAGCAGGCCTCGCGCTTGGCGGCGGCAAGGCGGTGATCATGGGCGATCCCGCCACCCAGAAAACCCCGGAGCTGCTGCGCGCCTTTGCCCGCGCCATCGACAGCCTGGACGGGCGTTACATCACCGCCGAGGATATGGGCATGAGCCCCGCGGACATGGCCATCCTGGCCGAGGAAACCAGCTCCGTCGCCGGGCTTGCCGATGGTGAATATGCCTCCGGTGACCCCTCACCCATCACGGCGCGCGGCATCTTCAATGCGATCCGCACCGCCTGGGCGCATAAGACCGGTCAGATCGACCTCAGAAACCGGGTTGTTTCGGTTCAGGGCCTGGGCCATGTCGGCTGGTATCTCTGCGATTTTCTCAACAAGGCCGGCGCCAAGCTGATCGTCACCGATGTAAACAGCACACAGGTTGAACGTGCAGTTGCCGCCTTCGGCGCCACGGCTGTCGCCCCCGATGAGATCTACGCGGTGGAGGCCGATATCTTTGCCCCCTGCGCGATCGGCGGCATCCTCAACAGCGAAACCATTCCGCAGCTGAAGGTTGCCCTGGTCGCAGGCGGTGCCAACAATCAGCTGGCCTCGGCCGAGGATGCAGCCGCACTGCACAAGCGCGGCATCCTCTACGCGCCCGATTTCGTGGCCAATGGCGGCGGCATTATCAATGTCGCCACCGAGATCCTGAAAATCGGCAACCGCAACAGCTTTGTGGCCGAACGGCTTGAGGCGCTGGAGGTCACCATGGCGGCAATCCTGAAGCAGGCCACCGCCGATGACGTCAGCCCCGACGCCGTGGCCATCGCCACCGTGCAGGCAAAAATGGCGCCTAAAGCGGCCTGACCCGGCATCGCGACCCTGTCGCCCGCCCCGAACATCCAAGATGCGCTGCCCAATGCAGCGCCTTGGATCAAGCCCGCCGAATAAGAGCGGACGCCAGACGGAAGAACCCGAAACCTCGGGAAAACAATAATAAAACCTGATTTGGGCGGCCCTTTGCGGTCGCCCTTTTTCTTGCGAGGCCTGCGGGGAAACCCTGAGAGGCACTGACTGCCGCTATGAAGATCCCCTTTGAACCAATCCTCCCCCCGCGCGTTAGGGTAAAAGCAGCCGACACAGACCGACGGAGGACATGATGGCCCTGTTCCACCCCGACAATCGCAATCGCAGCGACCGCCACAAGAAGATCTACGCCTATTGTGAAATCGCCTACACGATGGTCGATGTCTCCGCTGCGGTGCTGTTTGTGATAGGTTCGATCCTGTTCTTCAACGACGCAACCGTCACCCCCGGCACATGGCTGTTTCTGGTAGGATCCATCCTCTTCGGCCTGCGCCCGACGATCAAACTCTACCGTGAATACGCCTATCTGCGACTTGGCGATTATGACGATATCACCCGCCAATGACACGGCCCGTGCCCGCGTCTCCGCCAAGCCACCGCCCGGCGGACCGGCCAACAACCGGTTCCTCGTCGCCCTGTCGTATCAGGCCAGCGTATCCCATGTTGCGACAATCAAGCGGCCCAACAATGCGGCGAACTGATCTATTTCTTCCTCTTCCCACGGCCGACGAACCGACAGGTCGCCTGCTTCAAGAAGGTCGCAAACGCATCTCACAGGACATAAGGCAGATGGGCGCCCCGGATAAGGGACGCCCATCTATTGTTACCTATTGCGGATTGATCTCAACAGCTTAGGGGCAGCACCCGTCGCCTGGATCAATGCGCGGTGGCGCTGGCGCCATCCTCGGGAACACCCAATGCTGCCTTGGCAGCGGCGGCGGCCTCTTCTGCGGCCTCATCCCATTCGATGGGTTCGGGCGTATCGGTCAGCGCATGTTTCAGCACCTCGGAGACGTGGCTGACGGGGATGATCTCCAGCCCCTCCTTCACGTTATCCGGGATATCCGGCAGGTCTTTCTCATTCTCCTGCGGGATCAGCACCGTCTTGATACCACCGCGCAGCGCGGCCAGCAGTTTCTCCTTCAGACCGCCAATCGCGGTCGCATTGCCGCGCAGCGTCACCTCGCCGGTCATGGCGATATCCTTGCGGACCGGGATCCCAGTCAGCACCGAGACAATCGCCGTCACCATGGCCAGACCCGCGCTTGGACCGTCCTTCGGCGTTGCGCCATCCGGCACGTGGACGTGGATGTCCAGCTTGTCGAATTTCGGCGGCTTCACTCCAAGCTGCGGCGAAATCGAGCGGACATAGCTTGAAGCCGCCTCGATCGACTCTTTCATCACATCGCCCAGTTTGCCGGTGGTCTTCATCCGACCCTTGCCCGGCAGGCGCAGCGCCTCGATGCTCAGCAGCTCACCCCCGACCGAAGTATAGGCAAGACCGGTGACAACACCGACCTGATCTTCCTTCTCGGCGAGACCATAGCGATACTTCGCAACCCCAAGGAATTCATCCAGATTCTCAGGCGTGACAGAAACGCTCTCCGCCTCTTTCTTGACGATCTTGGTCAGCGATTTCCGCGCCACTTTGGCGATCTCACGCTCCAGATTCCGCACCCCCGCCTCACGGGTATAGGTGCGGATGATCTCGGTCAGCGCCTCATCGGTGAGCTCGAATTCCTTGGCCTTCAGACCGTGGTTCTTCACCTGCTTGGAAATCAGGTGCTGCTTGGCGATCTCGCGCTTTTCATCCTCCGTGTAACCGGACAGCGGAATGATCTCCATCCGGTCCAGCAGCGGCCCCGGCATGTTGTAGCTGTTCGAGGTGGTCAGGAACATCACGTTCGACAGGTCATATTCCACTTCCAAATAGTGGTCCATGAAGGTCGCGTTCTGTTCCGGGTCCAGCACCTCCAGCATCGCCGACGCCGGATCACCCCGGAAATCCTGCCCCATCTTGTCGATTTCATCGAGCAGGATCAGCGGGTTGGTGGTCTTGGCCTTTTTCAGCGCCTGAATGATCTTACCGGGCATGGAGCCGATATAGGTCCGGCGGTGACCGCGGATCTCGGACTCGTCGCGCACGCCACCCAGCGAAATGCGGATGAACTCGCGACCGGTTGCCTTGGCCACCGATTTGCCCAGCGAGGTCTTACCGACACCCGGAGGGCCAACAAGGCAGAGGATCGGTCCCTTCAGCTTGGCCGAGCGCTGCTGCACAGCGAGATATTCAACGATACGTTCCTTGACCTTCTCAAGCCCGTAGTGATCGGCGTCCAGAATATCCTGCGCCCGGCTCAGATCTTTCTTCACGCGGGATTTGGTGCCCCAGGGCAGGGCCAGAATCCAGTCCAGATAGTTGCGCACAACCGTGGCTTCCGCCGACATCGGCGACATGTTCTTGAGCTTCTTCAGCTCGGCCTCGGCCTTTTCGCGCGCCTCTTTGGAGAGTTTGGTCTCGGCAATCTTGGCTTCCAGCTCGGCGACTTCGTTAGAACCGTCCTCGCTGTCGCCCAGCTCCTTCTGAATGGCTTTCATCTGCTCATTCAGATAATATTCGCGCTGGGTCTTCTCCATCTGGGATTTGACGCGGGTCTTGATCTTCTTCTCGACCTGCAGCACAGACAGCTCGCCCTGCATCAGGCCATAGACCTTCTCCAGACGTTCGCTCACCGACAGGGTTTCCAGAAGATCCTGTTTGTTGTCGACCTCGATCCCCAGATGACCGGCGACCAGATCGGCCAGCTTGGCCGGTTCCGTGGTCTCGCCAACGGCGCTCAGCGCCTCTTCCGGGATGTTCTTGCGGACCTTGGCATAACGCTCGAACTCATCGCCGACCGTGCGCAGCAGCGCCTCCACGGTGGTGACATCGCCGGGAATCTCGCTGAGATACTCAGCGCGCGCTTCAAAGAAGTTGTCGTTGTCCAGATATTCGGTGATTTTCACCCGCGCATGACCTTCGACCAGCACCTTCACGGTGCCGTCGGGCAGTTTCAGCAGCTGCAGCACATTGGCCAGCACGCCGACACTGTAGATGCCATCGGATTGCGGATCATCTTCCGCCGGGTCAATCTGACTGGACAGCAGGATCTGCTTGTCGTCGGTCATCACCTCTTCCAGGGCACGCACCGATTTTTCCCGCCCGACGAACAGCGGCACGATCATATGCGGGAACACAACGATATCGCGCAGCGGCAGGACGGGGTAGGATGAATTGAGTGGCTCTTGCATACTCGGTCCTTTGGTTTGGCAAGACGCCCCCGCCCCGATTATCGGCAGCTTCGGCGCGTCTCCTCATTGGCTGTTTATCTGGTGCAGCGGTGTTGGGATTTCAACCGCCGTGCCTCAATGTTTGGTGTCACATTGCCCGCAGCGCGCCCGGACCACAAGGGCGCAAATGCAGCTAGGGTGAGCAAATGGTGAAGGCCGCGCGCGGCAGCCTCCGCCGATGACCTGACCCGCAGCATCAGCGCCGCATCAGGGTGATCACCCCGCGTTCCAGCCGCCCACCCGGACCGGTTTCGCGGTAGGTGCCGCTCATCCGGGTCTGATCAATCAGGTACAGACGGATATCCTGCCGCAACACGTCTCCGGTGCCGGTGTCGCGTTCTGATTGCAGCCTCAGTTGCAGCATCTGCTCCACCCCGCAGGGCAGCCGCCCCATGCCCAGCTCATCGAGGAAGACCTCCGCACCATCCGCCAGATCGCCGCGGCCAACGCTTTCGGCCCTCAGCCCCGTGCCCGGCTCAGGTGGCGCCCGGTCCAGCACGCCGATGGGGATCACCCCGGACACGGCAGAATCCGCCACCAGACGGCCATTGCGAAATCTCAGTGTCAGCACCTCACCCGCGCGCTGCGGCAGCGGTTGCATATCGACGCGGCCGCCAACCGGCAGCCCGGTCTCCCCCGGCCCCTTCTGCACAAACCACTGGCCCCGCAGCGCTTTGGAGCCGCCCTTGATCAGATCGTCAAATGCGATCCGGCAGCCATCAAGCGGTGGTGCCTTGAAAAAACTTGAGGCCTCGGCAAGAGATCCCGGCGCCTTAGCTGCCTGATCCGACTGCGCCACAGCGCCAGAGGCAGCCACAAGGCCGCCCAGCAGCACCACGCTCCCCCATGCCTGAAACCAGCTCATCGCGACCCTTCCCGTTTTGGCGGAATCTAGCAGCGAGGTCTTCATAACCGGTGAACGCGGGCCGGGATCATCCCTACCAAAGATCGCAGCAAAAAGCGCACGACATCAGGCCGTTTCCTTGGGTGCAGTCGCGCTCCGGCAATCCTTACCGCTGCGCGGCCGACGTCAGGTGCGCTAGCGACCCCGGCTGCTCCCCATAGGATCCGCCGTGGTCCAAAAGCGCAAAAACAGCAACGCCCGCCGCCAGCAAAATCATCAGCGAACAATGCGCAAGTCCAGTTGAAGCCGTCTCATTCATCGGATCTCTCCACGTTGGTCATCAGTGCCTGATTGACAGATCACCGCCGATTTGTGGCGCAAACGTGTTCAGGGCAGGACCCGCCGATGAACATTTGCTCAAGTTTTCAACAATCCGGGCGCATCCCCCTTGCTGGCCCCTACAATGGCTCAATATCGCCTTCGGCACGGGTGTCGTGGAAATCCTTCTGCCAGGCCTCGAAGGTGCCCGCAGCAATCGCCTCCCGCATGCCGCCCATGATTTCCTGGAAGTAATGCAGGTTATGCCAGGTCAGCAGCATCCCCGAAATCATCTCGTTGCTGCGGAACACATGGTGCAGATAGGCGCGCGAATAGTTCGAACACGCCGGGCAGCTGCACTGCTCATCCAGCGGGCGCGGGTCATCCTGGTGGCGGGCGTTCTTGATATTGACCACACCGTAGCGGGTAAACGCTTGCCCCGTGCGACCCGAGCGCGATGGCAGCACGCAGTCCATCATGTCGATACCACGGGCCACCGCACCGACGATATCATCAGGCTTGCCCACCCCCATCAGATAGCGCGGCTTGTCCTCAGGCAGGAAACCGGGCGCATAATCAAGACAGTCAAACATCGCCTCCTGCCCCTCGCCCACTGCCAGGCCGCCAACCGCATAGCCCTCGAATCCAATCTTCTTCAGCGCCTCGGCGCTTTCTTCGCGCAGATCCTGCTCCAGCCCGCCCTGCATAATGCCGAATAGCGCATGGCCCGGACGGTCGCCAAAGGCCTCGCGCGAGCGCTCCGCCCAACGCATCGACAGGCGCATCGACTCGGCGATCCGGTCGCGGTCGGCAGGCAGCGCCGGACATTCGTCGAAACACATCACGATGTCCGAACCGAGCAGGCGCTGGATTTCCATCGACCGTTCCGGCGTCAGCTCATGTTTGGATCCGTCTATATGGCTTTTGAAGGTCACACCCTTTTCCGTCAGCTTGCGCAGACCCGCCAGCGACATCACCTGAAACCCGCCCGAGTCCGTCAGGATCGGCCGCTCCCAGTTCATGAATTTGTGCAATCCGCCCAGACGGTCGATCCGCTCTGCCGTGGGGCGCAGCATCAGATGATAGGTATTGCCCAGCAGGATATCCGCCCCGGTCGCACGCACGCTCTCCGGCAGCATTGCCTTCACTGTTGCGGCCGTGCCCACGGGCATGAACGCAGGCGTGCGGATCTCGCCGCGCGGCGTATTGATGACACCGGTGCGGGCCTTGCCATCGGTGGCTTTCAGGTCAAATGAGATTTTCGGCGCCATGTTCTCTTCCTTGGGCTGTCTTGTGCGTGGTCCCGCCGCTGCGGGGAATTTCCTACGGGATCATCTGCCACCTGAACCCTGCTCCGCCGCGATCCGGGACCATACCGGCAGAGCCTGCCGGATGTGCCTTATCCCGGCGCGGTTTTCAAGCCTGCATGACCGCAGCCCGCGCCAAAGCCCCGCAGCCCTAGCCAGCCCCCACCCCGCACGCCACGGATGCGTCGCAGACGGGGCCGTTCCCCTTGTCTACCACCACCGCACACGCCATAGAGAAGAGGACCGGGGCGCCGTCCCCCCACGCTTGAATCCCGGGTCCACGACCCCCAACTGCATACCATAGCATACAAATTTATTGCGAGGCATAATGACCGAAGAACTCCTGCTGAGCCTGCTGACGCAGAACATCATCTATATTCTGGGCGCGATCTTCCTGATCATCCTGATCCTCAAGGGCGTCCGCATCGTGCCGCAGTCCGAAAAATACGTGGTCGAACGCTTTGGCCGCCTGCATGCGGTGCTTGGCCCCGGCATCAACTTCATCGTCCCGCTGCTCGTCTCCGTCGCCCATAAGGTCTCGATCCTGGAACGCCAGCTGCCCAACGCCAGCCAGGACGCCATCACCAAGGACAACGTGCTGGTGCAGATCGACACCTCGGTGTTCTACCGCATTCTGGAACCGGAAAAGACCGTCTATCGGATCCGCGACGTTGACGGCGCCATTGCCACCACCGTGGCCGGCATCGTGCGCGCCGAGATCGGCAAGATGGACCTGGATGAGGTGCAGTCGAACCGCTCGCAGCTGATCGGTCAGATCCAGCATCTGGTCGAAAGCGCCGTTGACGACTGGGGCATCGAAGTGACCCGCGCCGAGATCCTTGACGTGAACCTCGATCAGGCCACCCGCGACGCCATGCTGCAGCAGCTCAATGCCGAGCGCGCCCGCCGCGCCGAGGTGACCAAGGCCGAGGGCCAGAAACGCGCGGTCGAACTGGCCGCCGACGCCGAGCTCTACGCCGCCGAGCAGATCGCCAAGGCCCGCCGCATTCAGGCCGATGCCGAGGCCTATGCCACCGGGGTAGTCGCCAAAGCCATTGCCGAAAACGGTCTGGAGGCCGCGCAATATCAGGTGGCCCTGAAACAGGTCGAGGCGCTCAATGCCCTTGGCGCAGGTGAAGGCAAACAGACCATCCTGGTGCCCGCCAATGCGATTGAGGCCTTCGGCAACGCCTTCAACATGCTGAAAGGGGCCGGAAAATGACGGCCCTGCTCTCCGTCTGGTGGGTCTGGATCGCGATTGCCATCGGCCTCGCCATCGTCGAGGTGCTGGCGCCGGGCTTCATGTTCCTCGGCTTTGCCGTCGGCGCGGTGCTGGTGGCCCTGCTGCTGGTCGCCACCCCCGCAGGCAGCATCACCCTGCCGGTGCTGCTGCTGATCTACGCCACCCTCTCCCTGATCGCCTGGCTGGTCTTGCGCCACTTCTTCAAGGGCCCCAAAGGCCAGGTGAAACACTTCGACCACGATATCAACGATTGAACAAAGCCCCGTCCGGTCTGCACTGGGCGGGGATCCCCCTAGCCTCACCAGTCCCGCAATCCAATACAACAGCCGCAACCGTCAGGCTCAGCAGTGTATAGATAGCGACATTCGGAGCTGGCGCCCGTCCCCCCTGCTGGAACGCAACAAAGCGTCCGAAGCGGCCAGAGGCTATGTTGTCTTGCAAGACTCTCCTCTCTGCAAATCCTGTCCAGCGTCCAGTCTGCAATCGGATGTTATGCAACTGCGATCCGGCTGCGGCTCGAAACCTTTTTCTGCTCCGGGTCGGTCTGCTCTGCCGTTGCGAAACGTCTACCCGCGACATGCTGATATCACACGGAGATATGCCCCCTATTGGCGGACAACGCCGATCAGCTGGACGTGGTCGCGCTCATTTCGGTCGCAAAGCCACTGAGCTGACGGAGGGCTTTCAGGTAGGGATATCCTAATCTAGCATGTGATCGTCGGTCATATGACCGCGCATCCACACAAGGAAAGACCAGAGCGAATGAAGAGACTTGCCCTTGATGCAGCAGACATCCGCATTCTCAGCGCGCTCCAGCAGCATGGGCAGTTGAGCAAGGCCAAGCTGGCAGAGCTGAGCGGGCTTTCCGCGACCCCCTGCTGGGCGCGGCTGACCCGGTTGAAAGCGGGCGGATACATTCGCGGCTATCATGCCGATATCGCGCTGGAGCGGCTCGCAGATTTCGCGCAGGTGATTGTGACGGTTTCCCTCAGCCGTCATCGAAAGGCTGATTTTGAGCGCTTTGAAGCTTTTCTCAACAGCCGGGATGAGATCATTGATTGCATCGCCACCGGTGGTGGGGTCGATTACATCATGAAGATCATCAGCCCCAGCCTCGCCGCATTTCAAGACCTGATGGAAGATTTCCATGCCGAAGACCTCGGCATTGACCGCTACATGACCCATTTTGCCACGCGCCAAGTGAAATCAGCTTTGCCGAACCTCTCGAAATTGGCCGCTGCAAATCCGAAATTGCCGCTCTGGCCCAATCGGTCCTGATATGGCCCCCCAAACGGCCTGAATGGTCTGAGAAGTGATAATCTTCGGACCACTTTCGCCGCCTCTCCTGGACTACATCTCGCAAAGGTTTTGACAGTCTCCGATCAAAGCGGTCGGGGACAAAACGGGAGGTAGTTCCAATGCAAGCAGATGATTTCGGTTTCGGCACACAGATCCGCAAGTCGCCCTATTTTGACGCGACAGTGCGTTGGGGCGCGAAGGGGTTCTCCGTCTACAACCACATGTATATCCCGCGCGATTTCGGTGATCCCGAGCAGAACTTCTGGAACCTCGTGAATGACGCGATACTCTGTGATGTGGCCGTTGAACGGCAGGTTGAAATCACCGGTCCTGACGCGGCGAAATTCACCCAGATGCTGACCTGCCGCGATCTGTCCAAGATGGCGGTCGGCCAGTGCAAATACATCCTGATCACCAATGCCGACGGCGGCATTCTGAACGATCCGGTCCTGCTGCGTCTTGCCGAGAACCATTTCTGGATCTCTCTTGCTGATAGCGACATTCTTCTTTGGGCGCAGGGGGTTGCGGTCAACTCTGGCCTTGATGTCACGATTGGTGAGCCGGATGTCTCGCCGCTGCAATTGCAAGGCCCCAAATCCGGCGAGATCATGCGCGCGCTGTTTGGCGACGGGATCATGGACCTGCGCTACTACTGGCTGCGCGAAGTCGAGCTGAACGGCATCCCGCTGATCGTGTCCCGCACCGGCTGGTCCAGCGAGCTGGGCTATGAAATCTACCTGCGCGACGGTTCCAAAGGCGATCTGCTGTGGGAAACCATTATGGCAGCCGGTCTGGAATTTGGCCTCAAGCCCGGCCACACATCCTCCATCCGCCGCATCGAAGGTGGGATGTTGTCGTATCACGCGGATGCCGACATGGGCACCAACCCCTTTGAGCTTGGGTTTGACCGGTTGGTGAACCTCGACATGGAGGCTGATTTCATCGGCAAGGCCGCGTTGCGCCGTATCAGGGACGAAGGTGTCAGCCGTAAGCAGATCGGCCTGATCATCGACGGCGATCCTCTTGCGGGTCCCAACACGACATTCTGGGACATCAATTCGGGTGGCGAAGCAATCGGCAAGGTCACCTCTGCGGTTTATTCCCCGCGTTTGGAGCAGAACATCGCCTTGGCCATGGTGTCAGCGGAACACGCCAACATCGGTGCACAGGTTGAGGTCGTCACGAAATCCGGCCCCGTCCGCGCAACAATCTGCGAGCGCCCGTTCTATGATCCCAAAAAACAGATCGCTGCCGCTTAACGTCCTGCTACATGAAAGAATACCGAAATGTCAGATCTCGCGATTGAGCTGCACTGGCAGCGCGCAGCGCCCGTATTGCAAACCGGCTCCTATTCGAACGAGCACACCGTGCAATACAACAACCGCTATGACCTGCTGGTCGATTCCGCCCCTGATTGGGGCGGAAACCCGGAGAACACAAACCCCGAACAGGCCCTCGCCTCGGCGCTGTCGAGCTGTCATATGATGACCTTTCTTGCGCTGGCCGCAAAGGCGGGCTGGCCGGTGGCCAGCTACCACGATTACGCCGAGGCCCATCTGGGCAAGAACCCCAAGGGCCAGATGTCGGTAACGCGGATTGATCTGCATCCGGTGGTGCGTTTTGACACCGGCTTTACGGTGGGCGACGCCGAACTGGCGCAGATGCAGGACCGCGCGCACCGCTACTGCTTTATTGCGAACACCCTCGCCGACAGTGTCGAAATCAACATTCTTTAGCGCTCGAATAAGGGATACCCCCCGTGACCACCTCTGACATCCTGCTGCGCGTTCTGGACGGGACCGGAATATTGCGCCTGACCTTGAATGACGTGCGTCGGCGCAATGCCTTGTCCGAGGCGATGCTGGCGGAACTCGGTGCTGCGTTTGCAGCCGCCGGGACCGATCCAAATGTGCGGGTCATTGTCCTGGCGGCCAATGGCCCTGCGTTTTGTGCAGGCCATGACCTCAAGGAAATGACCGCTGGGCGTTTGAACGGAGATGGTGGTAAAGCCTATTTTGCCCATGTCATGGCGATGTGCGCAGGCGTGATGCAAGGCATCGTGAATTGCCCCAAACCCGTCATCGCTGAGGTCACAGGCATCGCAACGGCCGCAGGCTGCCAGCTGGTCGCAAGCTGTGATCTGGCCATTGCGGCGGACACGGCGCAATTCAGCACACCGGGTGTTCACATCGGGTTGTTCTGCTCCACCCCGATGGTGGCGCTGTCGCGCAATGTTGCGGACAAACACGCGATGGAAATGCTGCTAACCGGTGACCTGACCTCAGCCGCGCGGGCCGCCGAAATCGGCCTTGTGAACCGCGTCGCGGCACCTGACGCGTTGCAAACGGTAACGATGGAGTTGGCGCGCAAGATTGCGTCAAAATCCAGCATGACGCTGGCAACCGGCAAACGCGCCTATTACGCCCAGCGCGAGATGTCGCTGCCCGATGCCTACGATTATGCCTCTGCTGTGATGGTCGACAACATGCTGGCGCAAGACGCCGAAGAAGGGATCGAAGCGTTCATCGAAAAGCGCGCGCCCCAATGGCAGGACGCCTGAGCCATGACCGCAAACCCCTATAATACCGATCTGGACCGCAATCCTGCAAACCATCAGCCACTGACGCCGCTGACATTTCTGGAACGCGCGGCCTCGGTCTTTCCTGATCACACTGCGATGGTGCATGGCCCGTTGCGGCGCAATTATGCGGCGTTTTATGCGCGATCACGTCAGTTGGCCTGTGCTTTGGCAGAGCAAGGCATCGGGCGCGGTGACACCGTGTCGGCCCTGCTGGCCAATACGCCCGCAATGCTGGAATGCCATTACGGTGTTCCCATGTGTGGCGGGGTCCTGCATTCCGTGAACACCCGGCTAGATGCCTCGGTGATTGCGTTTCAGCTGGACCATGCCATGTGCAAAATCGTCATCGTAGACCGCGAATTCATGCCCTTGATGCAGGATGCGCTGGCGCTGGCAACAGTGCGCCCGCTTGTCATCCAATACGACGACGCTGAATTCTGCGGACCCGTTACCGAGGCAGATGCGCAGGATTACGAGGCCTTCCTGTCGACGGGCGATCCTGAATTCGACTGGCTGATGCCGCTGGATGAATGGGACGCGATTTCGATCAACTACACATCGGGGACGACAGGTGATCCAAAGGGTGTGGTTTCGCACCACCGGGGGGCCTATCTGCTGGCGCAGGGCAATGCGCTGACGACGTCGATGGCGAAACATGCGGTCTATCTGTGGACGCTGCCAATGTTCCACTGCAATGGCTGGTGTTTCCCATGGACGCTGTCGGCGATCATCGGCACCCATGTCTGCCTGCGTCAGGTGCGGGCAGGACCAATCTGGGCCGCTTTGGCAGATGAGCACGTCACCCACCTGTGCGGCGCGCCAATTGTCATGTCACTGATGATCTCGGCCCCCGAGGCCGACAAGCGCCAACTTGATCATACCGTGCAATTCTTTACCGCTGCCGCCCCGCCGCCGGAGAAGCTGCTGGCGGATATGAAAACCTCAGGCTTTGATGTCACGCATCTCTATGGGCTGACTGAAACCTACGGCCCTGCCGTGGTGAATGACTGGCATCAGGACTGGTCCGATCTCCCGCCCGCCGAACAGGCCAAGCTGAAATCGCGCCAAGGCGTGCGTTACCTGCCGCTTGAGGGATTGGACGTGCTGGACCCGGACACCATGCTGCCCGTGCCGCGCGACGGGAAAACCATGGGCGAGGTGATGTTTCGCGGCAACGTCGTCATGAAGGGGTATTTCCGCAATCCCACAGCCACCCAAGAGGCCTTTGCAGGCGGCTGGTTCCATTCCGGCGATCTCGGCGTGCGGCACGCCGACGGCTATATTCAGCTGAAGGATCGCTCCAAGGATATCATCATTTCGGGCGGCGAGAATATTTCGTCCATTGAGGTGGAAGAAGCGCTTTATCGTCACCCCGCCGTCGCGATTGCTGCCGTGGTGGCCATGCCGCACGAAAAATGGGGCGAAACGCCCTGTGCTTTTGTGGAACTGGCTACAGGTGAACATGTGGATGCCGCCACATTGCGCGCGTGGTGCAAGGACCAGCTTGCGCCCTACAAGGTGCCCGGACAGTTCGTGTTCATGCCGATCCCGCGCACGTCAACCGGCAAGATCCAGAAATTCATCTTGCGCGATCAGGCCCAGAAGATCGCGGAAAACGCACATGCAGGTCAAATGACACCGGCTCAGTAAGCCGGTGTCAATTGCAATCCTGTCAGGCTGGCAAAACCTTTGATCGTTGCTCGCCCAATCCGTCGATACCCAAGGTCACAACCTCCCCGCCGTGCAGATACCGCTGCGGGGATTGACCCATCCCCACGCCCGGAGGCGTGCCGGTTGAAATGACATCCCCCGACTGCAGGCTCATGAACTGGCTGCAATAGGACACGAGGTGCGGGATCTTGAAGATCAATGTCGCGGTTGATCCTGTCTGCATGCGTTTGCCATCCACATCCAGCCACATCCCCATGTTGTCCATGTCTGCGATCTCATCAACTGTGACGAGCCAAGGCCCTGTTGGCCCAAAGGTATCGCAGCCTTTGCCCTTGTCCCACGTGCCTGCCCGATTGAGCTGAAAATCGCGCTCTGACACATCGTTGATCACACAAAACCCTGCGACATGGTCCATCGCGTTGCCCTCGTCGATATAAGATCCCGGTTCGCCGATCACGACGCCCAATTCGACCTCCCAATCGGTTTTGACCGAACCGCGCGGGACCTGAATGTCATCATTCGGGCCGACCACCGCAGAGGTCCATTTGTTGAAGATGATGGGTTCTTCGGGGATCGGCATCCCCGCCTCTTCGGCGTGATCGGCGTAGTTCAGGCCGATGCAGACAAATTTGCCGATATTCCCGACACAGGCCCCAAGGCGCAGATCCTCTTGAGGTGTGCCGTCAACCAGCGGCAGTGTTTCCGGGTCCAGTGCTTGCAAGGCCTTCAGGCCAGCAGGGCGCAATGTCTCACCAGAGATATCCGGGACCAGGCCCGACAGATCGCGCACGCGGCCTGACGCATCCAGAAGCCCGGGTTTTTCTGCGCCGGGCGCGCCGTAGCGGAGAAGCTTCATATCGTGTCCTCATAATTATGGCTTGAATATCGTGTCATCAGGCAGCGCCGCGCGCCGCCCACAGGGCCCCACGGCGGATAATCTCGGTAACTTGCGGCACCTTCAGGTCGTCCAACTCGTGGCCGATTGAGCAATAGAACACCCGGCCCTTGTCCCAGCGGCGTTTCCAGACAACCGGGATCACGGTGCCTTCGATCCACCACAGATGATCGCCCGAAAACGTCGTGGTCGCCAGGACCTCGTTCGATGGATCGACGAGCATATGGTATTGCTCGGTCGTCAGGCGGAAACTCTTGATGTCTTGCACAATCGGATCGTCGGGTTTGCAGATGGTCACATCGGAATCAATATGGTCTTCGCGCGGCTGCAGGTTGTCGGGCCATCCGGGCGGATGGGCCACAAACTGACCGCCGATCAGGAAATGATAGGTCGGGCGATCGCGGAACGCATCCCCCATATGCCCGTGCCAACCAGCCGCCAACAAACAGCGCCGCTTTCATGGTGTATCCTTTCGCATGTAGGTCGATATCGACGCCATATCGCGGGCGCCATAACTTGCCTTTCCCCCTCGATCAATTTGGCCAGTGTGGTTCGGCCTTGCGGCATCGCAGTGCCAAGCCGATCTGCAAGCTGTGGCGTCACTTCCATGTCTTTGCGGGCCAGTGCCACGGTAAAGGTGACATCGTGATCTGCCTCGTTCAGATAGAGCGGACGCCGGTATTTGAGCATTGGCGCACAGGCCGCAATCACATCGAATGCCTGCTCAGACGTGATGCCGGAGGCTTCGGCCAGGGTCATCGTTTCGGCAAGCGTCTGAATAATCCCGTGGATCAGCGAATTCACCGCCAGTTTCATCACAGCCCCTGCCCAGGACCGACCGAGATAGATGGTTTGTCGGCTCACCGCATCGAATACGGTCGCAAGATCAGCATCTTCGTCACGGCAGTCGGCCATGACCAGCAGATCTGCACTTGCAGCAGCTTGTGTCGCCCGGAGACCGGCGCATCAATCACCCGGATATTCTCTGGCGCCGTTGCGACCAGATCGGCGATGTGGTCAGGGCTCATCGTGCCCATTTCCACCAAGGTCGCGCTGCCTGTCGAGGCAAACAATCCGTCGCGGCCGAGATGCACTGCATAAGAGGCCGCGTCATCGGCCAACATCGTGACAACGATGTCAGCCCGCGCCGCCAGATCCACAGGGGTCTGCACTGCCAGACAGCCTTCGGATTTTAATCCGACCCGGCAATCAGGCCTTCTTTGATATCCTGCAATCCTATCAGGGATATCGCACCTGCTACTACCGCAGGTTCAACGTCGGCCGCGCGACCCCATGGCATAATGACGCCTATGTGAAGGCGCGCGAATGGATTGATGCCTCCATCGCGACGATCAAACCCGGCGTCTCCACCGACAAGGTGGTTGAGGTTTGACCAACAGCCCGGGAACTCGGCTTTGCGAATGAAGATCAGGGCGTTGGGCACCAGGGCTGCCGCTGTATGCGCCGACTTTTCCCATATGGATCAAGCCGGGGCCGAGGACGTGATAGGCTTTGCCGTCGGCGCCGTGCTGGTGGCCCTGCTGCTGGTCGCCACCCCCGCAGGCAGCATCACCCTGCCGGTGCTGCTGCTGATCTACGCCACCCTCTCGCTGATCGCCTGGCTGGTCTTGCGCCACTTCTTCAAGGGCCCAAAAGGCCAGGTGAAACACTTCGACCACGACATCAACGACTGAACAAAGCCCCGTCCGGTCTGCACTGGGCGGGGATCCCCGAGCAGCCAATCGACATTTGGGAGACCACTGAGCAGCGCCCGCGCGCCGATGTAGTCGCACCTGACCGTCGGTAACGAACAGATCGAGCGGGTGCCCTGGCTGTCGCAGATGGCATGCAGCTTGGTGTTCATTCTACACTTGTCTCGCCCCCTCTCGGGACATTGCTGCGCAATGCCCTGCCGGGCAAGGGATCAGGCGGCCGCACCTCCCCTCGTCGGGGAATTGATCCACTGGATCAGTTCCTTATCATCCATAGTTCGCGGCCATGCTGATCGCTGTGCGGTGGGCTTTTAGATACGTCGCGTCAATCATCACGGCCTGTTCTTCGCCGTGCCCGGCGGCCAGCCCCGCCATCATCCGCGCGAAGATGCCATTCTCGCTCCAGCGCGTTCAGCGGCTGTAGAGAGACTTATGCGGGCCGTACTCCCGAGGAGCATCGCACCAGCGCAACCCATCGCGATTGATAAAGATACTCCGCTCAACACACGTCGGCCATCAACGCGGGGCTCGCCGTGGAACTTGGGAAAGAAGGGCTCAAAGCGCGCCATATGCGCATCCGTCAGCCAAAAAAATCAGACAATTCACCGCTCCGTTTTCGGAACCGTGAATCACGCGTTGCAGCAGAAACCTTCTGATCCTGTCCCTAGGCCTCTCGTTTGGCAGACACCATCAGCCACCATGCAAGTAGCGGAAAACCAGCAAGCTCGAAGGCGAACGAAGGGGCAATGGCAGCGCTGAATACCCCGCCGGTGTCCATGGCGCTTAGTCGGAACAGACCCGCAACTGCGATCATCGCCGACAGAATGATCAAGGTTGGGCGAAGCTGGCGCATTGTAAAACCTCCGATCATGAACACAGCACCGACGCCAAACCAGACACCACCAATAAATCGTATGTGACTATCTTGAGCATGGAATGTTGCCGCATCGGTGATCGAAACGAAATCACGTGTCGATTGCCATCCCAGTGTCTTTATCCCGCCAAGGCCGACGTTCAAACCTAGGAGGACAATGACGGCACCAATGATCACGACGACCGCGTTCAGTAGTTTGATCTTCTTCATTTCATGTCTCCTAGAGGTTGGCGCTGAGGCTGAATAATAATTCAGTACGCGTCCCATATTAATGTAAACTTGACATTGCAAGATTTATTTGGGACGCGTTCCAGATTAAATTGGAGTGTCCAACCATGGCTAGACGCGCTGGCAGACCTCGCCGAAGCGAGACCGATATCCTTGGATTCCAGGCAAAAATTGGGAAGCACGCGCTTGAGATTTACCAAGCAGAAGGCTTCGAAGCGATTTCAATCCGGCGTCTGGCGAAGGAGGTTGGATGCGCGCCGATGACGATCTATGCGCATTTCGAGGGCAAGACAGATATCCTGCGATACCTTTGGGCGGACGTCCTATCGGACATGTCAGATGAAATCCGGAAGACGCTAACGGATATCGCTGCTCCAAGTGAACGGTTGCAGTCGGCGGCACAAACCTTTGTCGCCTATTGGACCAATCATCCCGATCATTTTCGACTTGTCTTTATGTCCAACGACGTGAACCGCGCGGATGTCAGTACCTTCGTGAGCGATGAGAAGACCCTGGCACATTTCGCAGTCTTTTCAGATTTGATCCGAGAGGTTCTTCCGGACGCAGCCGATGTTCAAGTGAGGACCGACACGCTCATATCGGGAATGATCGGCATTGCTCTTTGCATGAACACTATCCCTGATTACCCTTGGGTCGATACACCACTGATGACCGAACGTTTATTAAAAAGCGTCGTTGCATAAGCCGATAGGCAGTTTCGGAATGAGACAGACTTCCATGCGATCAGCAGCATTGGACACAGTGGGCCGATAGCATACTTGAGGCGATGCGGCGCCGAGAGACCAGCCCAAGCTTGTCCCAGGCCAACCGTGATAGGCTCAGGCCCGCCGAAATCACCCAATGCCGCACCTTAGACGGACCGTGGCTTTCAAAAACTAGCGGTTGCGCTGCTACCCAGCTTTGACAGCGGCGCTGGACGGGACGGGTCGCCGTTGCCATAGCATCACGATGATCGCTGTCACCACGATCTGGACAGATGCGAAAACGATCATGGCCGACAGCAGGCCGAGCCTGTCCGCCAGTGCGCCGCTGGCAATCACGGGCAGCGAGAAGCCGAAATAGGCATAGACGAAGAGACCCGCCGTCGCCCGCGCCCGATCATCCGGCGCATGTAGCGAGACCTCTGCCAAAGCGGCGAGATAGGTAAAGCCATAGCTGGCCGCACTGGTGATGCAGGTGCCGATCAGAACAAATGCCAGAACCTTCAGCCAGACACCGGCCAGAAGAACGAGAAAGCCGAGCGGGATCAGGACAAACCCGAGGGCGAGCGCCCGTTCGTTGGTCATGCGGCGGGCAATCGGCTGGCACAGAAAGCCCACAAAGATCGCAAGAAAGATGACAAGGCCCGTCCAGCCGCCAAGGTCGTTCGCGGCAAGTTCCAGCGGAACAACCGCAATGGTCATGCCTGTCGTGGACCAGGCCAGCGCCATCGCGGCCCCGAAAACCCAAACGCCAGCCGGGAACACCGGAAGGCGCAGAACCGATACCGGCTTGGGCGTGTCGACCCGCGGCAATGCAAGGACAAGGACCGCGAGCACCGGTGCTGCCACAAACAGCGCGATATAGCTCGCAGGCAGCAAACTTGGCCCCTGCACACCAAGGCTGATACCGGTCGCCAGAGCGCCACCACCAAAGCCGAGCGATGTTGCGGAGGTGACAATCAGAGCGGCGCTCCTTGCGCGCTCCGCGCCGCGAATTTCCGTCATATAGGCGGTTCCGGCAGTCGTCGCGAGACCTGTCCCGATCCCGAGCAGGAAGCGCGCGGTGACCAGACTTGTCCAGCTTGGCACCTGCACCAGCAGCGCGGTTGCGACGTCTCCGAAGATCAGCGCCAGTGCAATCGGAACCCGGCGACCGATCCGATCCGATAGCCCGCCCACCAGCAGCAGCGTCGGCATGAGACCTCCGACATAGGCCGCGAACGCGACCGTCACTGCCGTCGCCCCAACGTCGCTTTCGGCGGCATAGACATCATAGAGCGGAGCCTGAAGGTTCACGGCGAATGTCACCGTGAACAAGCCAAAGGCAAGAAGTGAAATCGGGATGAGTTTGGACATGGGGTGGACCTTGAAGGTTGACTTCAGATCGGAATGCCATGAGCCTTTAAATATGACAATTTTTCTATTGTACTAATTACAGTGAAGAGATGAGGAAATCCAGATACATACGCTTGGCCGACATGCTCTCGGCAGTGATCCGGCAGGGCAAGCTTGCCCCGGGCACCAAACTCCCGACACATCGGGCGTTTGCGGAGCAGTTCAACGTCGCCCTCGCCACGGCGACGCGCGCCTACGGGGAGCTTGAACGTCGCGGGCTGATTGTCGGCGAGGCTGGTCGCGGCACCTATGTGCGCGACCTTGACCTGCCGACGACGCTTGGTGTTCGACAGACGGTCAGCGATGGTCTCGTCGACCTCGTCTTCAACATGCCGGGTGACGCAGCCGATGCAGATATGCTGCGTGCTGGCCTTCGGCGGCTAGCGACCACGGGTGATCTTGAGGCGATGCTGCGCTACCAGCCCCATGGCGGACGCACCCACGAACGCCGGATCATCGCCGAAAATCTCACATCAACGCTTGGTCCCATTGATCCCGAATGCCTGTTGGTCACCTCCGGTGGCCAGCATGGATTGGCCATCATCGCCCTTGGGCTATTTCAACGCGGTGACGCCATCGCCACCGACACGCTGACCTACCCCGGCTTCAAATCCATCGCGACATTGCAGGGGATTGACCTTATCCCGGTGGACGGGCGGGACGGCGTGATGAGCCCGGATGATCTGGACAGACAGTGCCGCGACCGAAAGATCCGGGCAATCTATCTGATGCCCACCGTCCATAATCCCCTGGGCGCAGTCATGGACGAACCAACGCGCCACCGTCTGATCGGCGTCGCGCGCAAACATGATCTTCTGGTGATCGAGGACGCTGCATACGCCTTTCTGGAGCCGGACCCGCCGCCGAGCCTCATCTCGCTTGCGCCGGAGCGTACCGTTCATGTGGGCGGCTTCTCCAAGAGCCTCGCCACGGGGCTACGCCTGGGATACGTGATCGCCCCTGCAAACCACTGCGACAGACTGCTTGAAGCGATCCGGGCGACGACATGGAACACCCCGGCGCTGATTTCCGGTCTGGTCACGGGCTGGGTGGAAGATGGCACGCTGGTGGCTTCGGAGGAAAACCGCAGACGGGATGGCGCTGAGCGCCAGCAGCTCTGCCGGACCGCGTTGGGTGGCGCGCGCATCCTGTCGCACCCGAATGCAGGTTTTGCCTGGCTGCCGCTGGAGAAAGGTGTCCGCGCCGAGCCTATCGTCACACGTCTGAAAGAACACGGCATCTCGGCATCGGGAGCAGACCCCTTTGCGACAACCGTTGCTGTGCCACAGGCATTGCGGCTCGCTTTCGGTGGCATTTCAAAGAGTGAGTTGAGGGAGGTTTTCCAGACCGTCCGAAAAGCCGTCGAGGAAACTTCGATAGCCTAGGGAAGCTCCGGCACCGGCTGTCGAGCGAATACCGCGAACTGACGTTTGCCGCCGGTTCATCTTTGGTGCTGCTTGCTGACGGCACATCCGGCAAAGGGGGGAATGAGTATTGGCAGCCGTGTCATGCCAAACGTCCAACACTCCGCACCCATCCGAAAGGCAGGGCTTCAGACACGGGCGGCCTCATCGGCCAGAAACGCCCCCTGACACCAGACACGTATGCCGAATGGACAGCTGCAACCGCAAACCGTGCGAAAGCAGGCACCTTGATGTGGTGCCTGCTTCGATTGCTGTACTGGTCCCCTAGGCAAACAGGATGTCATCTGATCCCAAAATGGTGATCGTCACAGTTTCCGTGTCCAGACCGCCATCGCCGTCATCGACCGTGTAGGCGAAGCTGTCAGTGGCCGTCTCCCCGCTGTTCAAATGCTCGAACATACCGTCGGCGGAATAGGTGAACGTGCCGTCGCCGTTGTTGATGACATCGCCAAGGGTGCCGCTGTCGTCAATCGTGAACACAAAGGTATCGCTGTCTGGATCGGTGACATTTGCTGCAACCGTGACCGAGGGGCTGGGGCCATTCAGGGTTGAGCTGAACTGAACCCCGTCCACGCGCAGATCATCGGTCCGCGCATACTCATAGTTAAGCGGGCCGACCGAAATCTGGGCATCCACCGTGACACCGCCTCCAAGATCCAAGCCTGCGATGTCCAGCTCGATGCTGTCGATGTTCTGATTGGTGTCGGCAAACAAGATCCACTGAGGGTTCGACAGGTCGACATCGCCGTTGCCCCCGTTGATGACCCAATCGGTCGAGGCGATTGTCTGTCCCGTCCCATCCACGAACACCTCGCCCGCGAATGCCCAGCCGGTGCTATTGGGGTTGGGCTGGACGATCACGCCGTTGCCCTCACTGAGATACTGCGCGGCGATCTGATCAAAGGTGAAATTCGCGCCCCCGTCGCGCTGGATAGACGCCGCCGTGCCCGTGTCGAAATCGTAGACATAGAAACGCCCGGCATTGGGGATCGTATAGGCACCGATGCCATCAGAGCTGGCAACCTGCGGATCTTCGTCGACAGTGCCGGTCACCGCTTGTGCCACCGGGGCGTCATTTGTGCCGTTCACTGTGAACGACAGGGTTTGCGTGTCAGAGCCGCCGTTGCCGTCCTGCACGGTCACGTCATACTCGATCATCAGCGTCTCGCCCGCGGCCAGATAGGCCGCATCCACCGCGCCTATGTCAAAAGCCCAGTCCACAGAGCCGGACGCTTGCGCTGCGGTGCTGTTCACGCTGAGCTCGATCAGGGCCAGCGCCTGCGCCGAGGTCAGCCCGCCTGCATCGCCCACAAAGCGCACCGCATCAATCTCTGCCGTGTGCTCATCCGTGACATCGACATCGTTGAATTCAATCGTGCCCTGACGGGTGATCTCCATATCGTAGTCAAGGCCGACAAAGTAATTGGTCTCGTTGTCACCATCACTCGCTAGGAACAGCTTGAGACCCAAAGACGGATCAATCGCGTTGGTTTGATCGGGTTTTGAGGACGCCGGGTCAAAGCCATCAAACGTGCCAATCAGCGCACCCGAACTGCTGAACACCGAGATGACATCGCTGAGACCGTCGAGGACGATTTCGAGGCTAAAGGTATTCTGCTGCCCGCCGCTCAGATTGAGTAGGTTCAGCTCAATCGCACCATCCTGTAGCGAGTCTCCCGGCTGCGAGTCCGTCTTGAGCTCGCCGTTATACAGGCGTCCCGCCCTGCTGTTGACAGAGAAATACGACACCTGACCGACACCATCGGTGAGACCAAAAAAGACGTCCTGATCGCCGCCTGTCCGTGCGACTTCACCCTGAACAGTCACGACGACCTTGTCGTTCGCCTCCAGCGCGCCTTGCTCGACAATATCAAAAACGGTGTGTGGCGCACGCCTGTCTTCGGTGTTGATATTCACCCGCATCGCATCCTGACCGCCGACCGTCTGGATCGAAGCCGTGCCGCTTGTGGGATCAAAGGCCTCGATGAAATCTTGCGCGTCAAAGCTGCCGGATGTGGTAAAGCCCGCGCCGATCTCTTCCACCAGATCAGAGTTCGCGACATTGATGATCGGCGCGTCGTTCTGGCCGGTGATGGCGACAGTGACCGTCTCAGTGGAAGTGCCGCCATTGCCGTCATCCACAGTGTAGGTGAAGCTGTCGGTTGCTGTTTCTCCAACCGCGAGGCTGTCAAACGCGCCGCTGGGGTCATAGCCAAACGTGCCATCGCCGTTGTCGGTGACCGCGCCAAGCGTGCCTGTGGTGTCGACGCTGAACGTGTGGCTGTCAGCGGCATCGACATCTGTGAAGTCCGCCGCAATGGTGATGGCAGGGCCGTCTTCGTCGGCAGTATCGGTTACCGCCATGGCAACCGGCGCGTCGTTCTGGCCGGTGACGGTGATCGTCACGGTTTCGGTCGCAGTGCCGCCATTGCCATCATCCACAGTGTAGGTGAAGCTGTCGGTTGCTGT
>NZ_JAYMWL010000009.1:0-225796 GCF_048056275.1 Phaeobacter sp. JH20_26
ATGGCCGCAACACCAAAATTCAGGAAAATGAGAGTTTCCGCCAAGAAAAACACGAAACTCAATATTTACAACGGTTTACATGGAAACAAAGTCAGCAGACCTGACCTGAAATCCCGCAGAAAACCGCCAGACCACATCCACAGAAACCCCCATAAGCCACTTACCCACAGACTCACCAAACATATCCACACCCCAAAACACCCAAAACCCGTGAATCACACCTAACACCGTCAACCTCAGACGGTTTCAGGAGGACCCGAGGCAAAATCCAGAAGTAAGGGGTGATGCGCCGCTCGATGAGGGTACATGGCCGCGCGGGGTAAGTCCGCCGCGCAGATGAGGGTCGGACATATCGAGCCACCTGGATAGACATCCCCCTGCCTATCGGTGCCTGCCGCAGCCCGTTCGTCATATGTGTCTACTATATGTGTCAGATGTGTGAGCCACGCAGCCGGGTCGAAAGGCACAATCCTTGCAGTCGAGCGGAACACGGACAGCGCAATATGCTGTCCCCTCAATATGCGCACGCCGCGCCCCCGGCAGGGGACGCGGCGCTTGGCCCAACGGAATTGGGAGCTCTTTCCAATTCGGGCGGGAGGCCTCTGCGAGGCGGCAGGCATAACCCGCCGACAGCATCCGCCGATTATTGCAGTTGAGCCCAGAACAGCTCGAGATGACGTGAAACGATTTCCTGGAAGCGGCCATCCGCCTTGAGCGCTTTCAGCCCCGCATTGATGCGGTACAGATGGGAGGTGCCACGCCAATGGCGTTTCGAGATCACCACATGCAGCCCTTCTTCTGACAGTGGACGCTCCAGCGGGATCACCTGATCGCGCAGCCCTTCGGCAATCAGCGTATTAGCCCCGAGGAACAGGTTCAGCGAGACGGCATCCACCTCGCGCGCCATCAGTTTGCGGAAACAGGCACCAGGATCAGCCGCCTGCACAAGAGTGACCTGACCGCTGCTCAACCACTTGCGGTCGCTGCGTTCCAGATCATGAGTGTAGTAGCCTTCGGGGCGGCAGAGCCTCTTGCCAAGCATGTCGGCGTCGCTGTCGAAGGCAAAGGGTGCATCCGCCCGCACAAAGACCATGATCGGAATGGTCATCAGCGGTTCCGAAAAATGAAAGTTCACACACCGCTTGTCGTCAGGCGTCGCCGAACAATCCGGTTTCAGCCAGGGAAAACCCATGTCGAACTGCTTTTCATCCAGCATCGGGAACAGATGCTTTGACCAGTCCTGCTCCCAGGTGATGGAATAGGAGACCGGTGCCGGGGTCAGCTCCAGCGCCGCGTTCACCAGTTCGGTGACCATGCCCTGTCCGGGCAGCGCCTGATCGGTGAAAGGCGCAAAACCGCCACCGGTCAGAAGCTTCATTTCGGCATCATCCTTACGCAGAGGTGTGGCATCGGGTTCTGAGGCCTGCTGCGCGCAAGGGATATGCAGGGTCTTGCCCGGGATGACGCTGGGTCCTGCGAGCACATGCTGGTTGCTGTAATAAATCAGCGTCCAGCGGCTGCGGTCATTATAGTGGGTTTCGGCAATCGAGAAGAGCGTATCGCCGGGCTGAACCCGGTAATCGACGTTGCAGATGGCATGGGCCGCGCCGGGCGCAAGCCCTGTGGCCATCACCAATGCGACCGCCAGTGTTGAAAGATGTCTCAGCATGGCGCCCTCCCTCAGAAGCCGGCCCAGATCCTGGCCATGTGGTCTTCGATGATGGCCTGATACTGACCATTGCCGCGAATATTGCGCAGGCCTGTGTTGATCATCGACAGCATATCGTCAGCTTGCGGGTGGGTTTTGTGAACCACCACATGGATCCCCAGCACGGACAGGGGCAGCGGCAGCACATCGAACTGGTCCAGCAGGTCATTTTCCTTCATCACGCTGCGCCCGGTGAATTCGTTGATCGCGACGGCGTCGGCCTCTCCTCGGGCCACCATCTCGAAGCAGTCGGCCACCTTATGCGGCTGCTTCAGAGTGATTTTCTTGTCTTCCATCCAGCGGCGACCATAGCCATCCAGATCGAAGGTCAGATAACCAGCCGGGCGGCACAGGGTCTTGCCCTCGATATCGGCGTCACTCTCAAAGGTGAAGGGGCGTGACTTATCCACGAACAGCAGCATCAGTGTTTCGAACATCGGGTCCGAGAACAGGAAGTTCACGCAGCGATAGCTCTCCGGCATGGTATCGCAATCCGGGCGGTACCAGGGAAAGCCGAGGTCCAGCAGCGCGTTCGACAGCAGTGGGTCGAAATGGGACGCCCAGTCATCCACCCAGTGGATCGCAAACCCCTGCGCAGGTGCCGCATCGGTCATCGCTGCATTCACCACCTCGGTGATCAACCCGCCGTTATGTGCCGTCTTGGAGGTAAAAGGCGCATAGTCGTCGCCGGTCAGCAGGTTGATCTTGCTGCGCACGGCGGCGGTACCGGGCTTCACCCTGACCGGCGCCGCGACGACGGGCTGTGCATCCGCCACCGCTTTGCCGCCGGGCAATCCGGTGGGCAGCCCGTTCAGGCAGGCCATGGTCAATTCCATCCCGACGCGGATCGCGTCTGGGCGCGGGCCGATGGCGTCGATATTGCGGCTATGGATTGCGCTCCACATGCCCACATCCTTGTAAAGCCGGTCGGCAATCAGCGACAGGCTATCGCCGGGGCGCACCTTATATGTGCCGCCGCAGGTTTCCGCCGCCACGGGTTTGGCCAGCAGGCCTGCGACGCAACACAGCGCCGCGATCAGGTGTTTTCTCATCTTGTCCCTCTTGGGTTTAACTGGGCGTCCCGCGCCACTGATGGGCGCCGCCTCTTTGTCTCGTGATTTGTGGAAAGCAGGCATCTCTGCAAAGCATCCGTTGCGGCCAATGCAGAAAACCGGGAATCGCGGGCGCCTTGCGCCGGTATTACTGGCCGACGAACAGCGCCAGGATGGTTGCCGTGTCAACGCGCCCATCGGCCCCTATCAAAGCTGCGGGGACCGTGATCGACTGGCTGCGATAGGCATCATTCACCATCTGGTCGACATAGGCGGGCGATTGGCCCTGCCCAACGGCACGCAGTACCATACTATAAAGGGCCGTGTGCGCCTGTGATGCGGCGGGAGCCGGGGCCGCCGGCTGTGCGGCAGCGGCGGTCTGGCTGCCACGGCGCAGCGCCGCCAGTGTCCCGGCAGTCATCTGCGCAACCAACGCATCCTCGGCGCTGAGGGGGGCAGCCGTTTCAACAGCTGCTGTCAGCAGCTCTTCGGCGGCGGCACGTTCGGCAGATGTCGCAGTGGGATCAAGCCCGGCCAATGCCTGCGGAGTCAGCAGCTGGGCGACACGCGGCTTGGCAGCCGCAGGCTCTGTCACCTCATCAGATCCGAACTGCAACACGGCCAGGCCAACGGCAAAAAGCGCTAAAACAGCCGCAGCGGCGCCAAGTTTCGCAATCGGGGACATCCCGGCGCCAAGCCCTCTTACCTTTGGCTTTGCCGCATGGTTTCCGTGCGTGCCCGGTTTGGCGGTCGAGCTGGCAGCACCGCCTGATGGGGCCTGACCCGTGGCGACCGAGGACACTGCGGCAATATTTGCCGTGTTGCGGGTTTTTCCCGTCTGGGGCGAGCGAAGCGCACTGTTGCTAGAGGTAATCACACCATCAATCCTGACCGTGCGGGCAGACCGATCACCGGCCTCTGCGGCCTCGGAACTTGTTACACTGTCTTTCTTTAAGCTCAACATCGGCTCAAACTACCCCCGGCTGCTCCGAAAATCGCGGTCCAGCCGCGTTTTGTTAACCGATTCTTAACCTTCGAGCGATTCTGCGTCAACATTCTGCGGTAGAATGGTAAACTTCCACAGAACTTGCGATGAACCCGCCCATATAGAGAGTAAAGCACATCGCTTCCGCTACATGCTGCCCCGAGCGATAGGCAGACCTCTGACCGCAAGAAAGGCGTCGGCGCGGAGGTGTTGCGATGATCGCAGCCTCTCAGATATGCAATCATAAGATGAACGCCCCTGCGGCTTGCGCCTGTCGAAAGCAAACCTGAATGGCTAGGTGCGAACTGCCTGCACTCAATATCTGCAACAATGACTCCTCGGTCAGGGTGGACCTGAGGGCGCAAAGGGCACTCCTGTCAGCGTGAACCGCGCGGCCCGAGCATCCAGCCTGTCAACTGGAAGATGCCCCGCAGTGACCTGCGGGGCATCAAAGTCCGAAGAATGGATCGCGCGTCGAGGGTAAACCCGCCGCGCTATCGGATCTCTACATGCGATCAGAAATCCAGGTTTTCCACGCTGAGCGCGTTTTTCTGGATAAATTCGCGGCGAGGTTCCACGACGTCGCCCATCAGCTTGGTAAAGAGATCATCCGCTTCGACCATATCCTCAACCCGCACCTGCAACAGGGTGCGCGCGTCGGGGTCCAGCGTGGTTTCCCACAGCTGATCCGGGTTCATTTCTCCCAGGCCTTTGTAACGCTGTAGCGCCAGACCTTTTTCACCCTCATCGAGGATCGCCTTCAGCAGACCGAGCGGGCCGTGGATGGCCTGGCTGCGGTCACGCCGCACAAGCGTGGCAGTTGAGCCGTAGATCTCTTGCAGGCTGTTGGTAAAGCTCCCTGTTTTCCGTGCCTCACCAGAGCGCAGCATCGGACCGTCCAGTGTCCTGAGCTCTTCGACGCCGCGCAGGATACGCGACAAGCGAATACCGTTATCCTGAGTGATACGACCACGCCAGCCGCGTTCATATTCCAGCGCAATCAGGTCAAGACGCTGCGCAACCTTGTCGGCGACTCCCTGAAGATCAGCATCAACGGCGCCGGGTACAAAGGCACCGGCGACTGCCGCCTGCTCAAGGATATGGCGCGGATAATGCGTCGGGAAAGCATCCAGAACGCGCTTCAGCTGGCGCGCCTCATCAACCACACGGGCCAGATCCTGACCCACCAGCTCCTCGCCGCTGCCCAGTTTCAGAACCGCGCCGTCGACACCCTGATTGATCAGATATTCATCCAGCGCAGCCTGATCCTTGAGATAGACCTCGGATTTGCCGCGCGACACCTTATAGAGCGGCGGTTGGGCGATATAGAGATACCCGCCCTCGATCAGCTCGGGCATCTGACGATAGAAGAAGGTGAGCAGCAGCGTGCGGATGTGGGCGCCGTCAACGTCAGCATCCGTCATGATGACGATCTTATGGTAACGCAGTTTCTCGATGTTGAATTCATCGCGCCCGATGCCGGTACCAAGCGCCATAACGAGGTTGCCGATTTCCTGACTGCCCAGCATCCGGTCAAACCGTGCGCGTTCGACGTTCAGAATCTTGCCGCGGAGGGGCAGAATTGCCTGTGTCATCCGGTCCCGGCCGGTCTGCGCGGAACCGCCGGCCGAGTCACCCTCGACCAGGAAGACTTCGCTTTTGGCGGGATCTTTCTCTGAGCAGTCCTTGAGCTTGCCTGCCAGATAATTGACATCCATCGCAGTCTTGCGGCGAGTCAGTTCACGGGCCTTTCGGGCAGCCTCCCGCGCGAGGGCGGCTTCGATGATCTTGCCGACGATCTGCTTGGCCTGATTTGGGTTTTCTTCGAACCATTCGGCAAGCTTCTCATTGACGAGGCTTTCAACGACGGGCCGCACTTCTGAGGAGACCAGCTTGTCCTTGGTCTGGCTGGAGAATTTCGGATCCGGCACCTTGACCGACAAGACGCAGGTCAGCCCTTCGCGGGCATCATCGCCGGTAAAGGAGACCTTTTCCTTCTTGGCGATGCCGGACGACTGCGCATAGTTGTTGATGGTCCGGGTCAAGGCGCCACGGAAACCCGCAACATGGGTCCCACCATCGCGCTGTGGAATGTTGTTGGTAAACGGCAGCACGGTTTCGTGGTAGCTGTCGTTCCACCACATGGCGACCTCGACCCCGATATCATCCCGGTCACCGGTGATATAGATCGGCGCCTCCATAACAGGGGATTTTGACCGATCGAGATATTTGACGAATTCCTTGACGCCCCCCTCATAGAACAGCTCCACTTCCAGCCGTTCGGCCGGACGCTCGTCAATCAGGACAATCCGCACGCCAGAGTTCAGGAAGGCCAGTTCGCGCAGGCGCTTTTCCAGCGTTTCAAAGGAGTATTCCAGGTTGGAGAAGGTATCTGTCGAGGCCAGAAAACGGACCTCGGTCCCGGTCTGATCCCCGCAGTCGCCGACCACCTTAAGATGTTCCGCGGTATCGCCCCGCTCAAACCGGGCGACATGCTCCTTGCCGTTTCGCCAGATACGCAGCTCCAGCCAATCGGAGAGCGCATTCACCACAGACACGCCCACACCGTGCAAGCCGCCAGACACCTTGTAGGAGTTGCTGTCAAACTTACCACCGGCATGTAGCTGCGTCATGATGACTTCAGCGGCTGAGACGCCTTCCTCAGCATGAATATCGACCGGGATACCGCGCCCGTTGTCGTGCACCGAAACACTGGAATCGGCGTGAATTTTCACAACCACCCGGTCCGCGTGACCGGCCAGGGCTTCATCGATGCCGTTGTCGACGACCTCATACACCATATGGTGCAACCCGGAGCCATCATCGGTGTCCCCGATATACATGCCGGGACGTTTGCGAACCGCCTCCAACCCTTTGAGAACCTTGATGGAATCCGCGCCATATTCTGCGGGGGCCTGCTCGTTTCCGGACATTCACATCTTCCTGTCTTTGCTTCAGGATTTTATACGAAGTCTGGCCGGGAATGTCACGCGCAAGCCCCTTTTTTTCTTGGTTGAATCAAGCCGCTCTGGCGCCCAGGGACGCAACCTTGCGCAGCCAGGAATTTACGGTCCCCTCAGAGGCGTCCGTGGCCGGGGCAAATGAAGAGAACCGGGTCGGCTTGATGCCCACAAACCCCAGGATCTGACTGCTGATAATCCGCTTGATGGCATTGCCGTAGATCAGCCTCAGCCATAGAGCGGGCGTATCCGAAGTGAGCAGCACCCGCGCGGTTTTGCCGGTCAACATCGGTGCAGGTACGCCCATGAAGTTGACGTTTCGCGTGTCAAAGGCCCGCCCCGGCAATAGCGCCCGGTCAAAAACGCCCTTCAGCTTTGCCGGAACGGCCCCCCACCACATCGGGGTCGCCATCACAACGTGATCGGCCCATTCGAGATCGGTCAGAAATGCTGCCAGATCCGGCTCCAGAGGTTTCACATTCTGATACCCCGCCTGGCCATAGTCCATGTCGAAGCGCATCGCGGACAGATCGTGATACCGGACCACGTGGCCCTCTCCCTCAGCTGCGGCCTGATAGGCCTGGCAGAGCGATTGCGACAGTGAGCTGGGCGCCGGGTGGCCATTGAGGATGATGATTTTTCGCGTGGACATGAGAACCTCTGAATCCTAAAACTGACTAAGGTCAATTTATTCAAAAACTGACCGTGGTCAATATATAAAATGACCGCGGTCAAATTCTATGAAAGGTCGCCATGTCTCGCCCTCCGCAGCAACGCCGATTGGAAACCCGCGCCCGCCTGTTGGAGGTCGCCGACGCGCAGATCCTCACCGCTGGCTACAGCGGGCTGAGGGTCGAGGATGTCGTGGCTGAGGCCGGCGTTGCAAAGGGCACGCTGTTTTCGCATTTCGGCGACAAGAACGGTCTGCTCGCCGCATTGATCGGCCCGCGCATAATGGCCGTGCTCGACGAAACCGAAGCCCTCCCTACCCCCGACACTCTGGACGCGCTGATTGATCGTCTGTTGCCGGTGGTTCAGTTCGTGGCGCAGGATCGGGTGATTTTCGATCTGCTGCTGCGCTACTCAGGCACCACCGGCACCGAAACCGATGCGGTGATCACCCAGAGTTTCTTCCGCCAGATCTCTTTGTGGTCGGGATGGGTGGCAGAGCTGCAAGCCAGCGGCGCCCTGCGCCAGGATCAGCCCGCAAATGTCCTGGCCGAGGGGATGCAGGCGTTCCTCAACCATGTGCTCGCCCTGTCATTCTGTGCAGCGCATGATACGCCCAGCAGCTTCCGCGAGGATCTGCTGCTGTATCTCACACCCTGGCTGGCCCCACAGCAGTGAGCAACGCAGGGCGGAACTGATCAGACAAAGGGAATAAGACAGCCGACACCGATCAGCAGGCAGCCCGACACGATATTGATCCGGCGCAACGTCGGCGGGGATGTGATGTGCCAGCGCACCCGGTGCACCAGAGCGGCCACACATAGATTCCCCACCAATGGCACCAGGAACGACAGCACCACAATGGCAAGGATATCGAGCCACGTCACAGCGCGCAGGTCAAAGAACCCCGGCAGGACACCCATGTAGAACAGGATCGCCTTTGGGTTGCCCAGAATGACGGCGATGCCGGCGATAAATCCGGCCCAGAGCCCCGGACGGGTCAGGGCGCTGTCGCTTTCTATCCGGGCATCTGCATGTCGCAACAACATACCCCCCATAACCAGAAACATCGCGCTTGCGACCCAGCGCAGCAGCTCCATCAGCCCGGCAATCTCAGACACAATCCACGACACGCCCGCCACTGCAACCAGCGGCCACAGAATATCGCCGCAGGCCACGCCCAAGGCCAGCGGCCAGACCGCCTGGAACCCGCCCGACATGGCCCGTGCAATCACTGCCAGCCAAACCGGACCCGGCGTCAGGAACAGAACGAATAGCCCACCCGCATAAAGCATCAAATCCCAGACAGAGATGCTCATCCCGCCACCACCTCGGAGCCCATGGCGCCTTCCTCTACGGCAAGCATCTGCGCCTTCCCCTCAAATTCTTCAAACAATTCAGGGCCGGTGCCAGTCATCCAGGCCTGCGCCCCGAGCAGGACAATTTCCTGATAGAGCGCCGCGCGGCGCCCCACATCCAGATGCGCCGAAACCTCATCCAGCAGCAGAATAGGAGGCGCGCCGCCTTCCGCAATGAGCGCGCGTGCGTTGGCGAGGATCAGCGATACCAGCAACGCCTTCTGCTCGCCCGTCGAACATTCGCGCGCGGGCAGCGCCTTCGCCTCATAGGTGCCCAGCAGATCGGTGCGATGAGGTCCGAGCAAGGTCCGCCCCGCTGCCAGATCACGGAACCGCCCTTCCTCAAGCGCCTCGCGCAGATCCGACGCATTGTCCGGCAAACCGCCGTCGGACTGTATCAACTCCAGTTCCGCCGCAGGAAAAGCCGTCTCTGCAGCCTGTTGCGCCATACGTAGCCGATCGACCGCCGCGGTGCGCGCTGCATGTATGCGATGCCCGCTCTCAGCCATCTGTGTTTCCAGAACCCGGTACCAGGCGGGGTCGCGGATCTGTTCCTTCAGCAGGCGGTTGCGTTCACGCATCGCCTTTTCATAGAGCAGCGTCGCCTCGGCGTGGCCGGGATCAAAGCTGAGCACGATCCGGTCCAGAAACCGGCGGCGCCCTTCGGCGGCCTCGATCCACAACCGGTCCATCGCAGGAATCAGCCAGACCACCCGGCAGATCTGGCCGAGGTCAATCTGGCTGGCAGATTTGTTGTCGATCTTGACCTGTCGCGCCTTCCCGCCCTCGGACCAGGTCTCGACCTCATAGCTCCGGCGCGCAACGGTCAGCTGCCCATTCAGCTTCCATCCCAGCTCCTCCGGCCGCCGCGCCATATCGGCGGCACTGGCCCGCCGCAGGCCCCGTCCCGGCGAAAACAGCGAGACAGCCTCAAGAATATTGGTCTTACCGGCACCATTGGCACCATGGATGGCAACCGGGCGCCCGTCCAAATGCAAATCCGCCCGCAGATGCGAGCGGAAGTGCGACAGTGTCAGCTCAGTCAGCGCCAGCATGGAGCGGGATCCGATGTCATCTTTCCAAAAATACTCAAATCGCCCGTTGCGGCGGGCGGCTCAGCCGCCAGGAGAGCAGGCCGTGCCATCGGCCACGTCAAACACGCATCGGCATCACGACATAAACGGCGCTTTCGTCGCTGCCCTCGCGCATCAGGGTCGGATCGCCGGAGGAGTTGAACATGAACACTGCATTTTCACGATCAACCTGATTGGCGATCTCCAGCAGGTATTTGGCGTTGAACCCGATTTCCAGCCGTTCATCGCGATAGGCCACGGCCAGTTCTTCCTCGGCAGCGCCGCTGTCCGGTGCATTGACGGACAGGATCAGCCGATCCTCATCCAGTTGCAGCTTCACCGCACGCGACCGCTCGGAGGAAACCGTAGCAACCCGGTCAACAGCGCGGGCAAATTCCGCCGCGTCCACTTCCAGACGGCGCGTATTGCCTGCCGGAATGACGCGTGTGTAATCGGGGAAGGTTCCGTCGATCACCTTTGATGTCAGGGTAATGCTGGGCGTGGCAAACCGGACCTTGGTCTCGGACACCGAAACCGCGATATCCATTTCGTCGTCATCCAGCAGCTTGCGCAGCTCGCCCACCGTCTTGCGCGGTACGATCACGCCGGGCATATCCTCTGCCCCCATCGGCAGATTGGCGTCGATACGCGCCAGGCGGTGGCCATCGGTAGCCACACAGCGCAGCGCCTTGCCGCCTTCAACCCCATCCGCCACATGCATATAGACGCCGTTCAGATAATAGCGGGTTTCTTCGGTGGAGATGGCGAATTTCGACTTGTCGAACAGCCGACGCAACACTGCGGCGTTGGCCGTGAAATTGGAATGATACTCCGAAGAAGCCATGACCGGGAAATCTTCACGCGGCAGCGTCGCCAGCGAGAAATTTGATCGGCCTGCCTCAACCGTGAGACGGCCGCTTGCGGCATCGGCTGTGAGTGTGACCAGAGCGCCATCCGGCAGTTTGCGCACGATTTCATGCAGCGTGGTGGCGGCCACGGTGGTGGCGCCTGCCCGCTCGACCTGGGCCGGGGCCTTGTCGACCACCTCGATATCCAGATCGGTCGCACGGAACTGAACGATGTCCCCTTCCGCTTCAATCAGCACATTTGCCAGGATCGGAATGGTATTGCGACGCTCAACCACAGACTGGGCCTGAGCCACAGCTTTCAACAGGGTGCCGCGTTCGATGCTGATCTTCATGTCCCTAAGTCCTCTAACGTCTGGCCGGGAGAAGCAACGTAACGCTTTACCCCTTCGGCACAAGGCTTTTTATGGATTTGTCCAAGGGATTGCCCGCAGCGTCAAGGGCGGATGACCCCGGGCTCGATTTATCCCCAATAAACGTGGCGCTCTGGCATGGTTTGCCGGCTTCACCCGCCGCCGCGCGCGCCCAGCTGTCCTGACCCGGAGGGCAAAAGACCCCGGACGGGCCGGGGTCATTGCGGGACTATTGGGTTTACCGCCTGGGGCGATGATCAACGCGCGATCTGCCAGAACAACAGGAGTGTCTTACGCCTCCAGAGAGCGGCGCAGCATTTCGACATCTTCGGCGATCTGGCCGTCGATTGTCTTCAGCTCTTCGATGCGGCGCACACCGTGCATGACCGTGGTGTGATCGCGACCACCAAAGCGCCGACCGATTTCCGGCAGGCTGCGACTGGTCAGCTGCTTGCACAGATACATCGCCACCTGACGCGGGCGTGCATAGGAACGCAGACGCTTGGGGCCGATGATATCGGACATGCGGATGTTGTAATACTCCGAGACCTTGCGCTGAATCTCTTCGACCGTGATTTTGCGCTCGGAGGCGCGCAGAACATCGGCCAGACAATCCTGGGTGAGCTCCATGTCGATCTCGCGGCCGACGAGGGAGGCAAAGGCGAAGAGACGTGTCAGCGCACCTTCGAGAACACGCACGTTGGTCGAGATACGATGCGCCAGGAACTCCAGCACGCCGTCGGCGATGCGCAGATCCGGATAGGTCTGCATCTGCTGCGCCACTTTGGACTGCAGAATGCCCAGACGCAGCTCGTAGTCGGTCGGATGCAGGTCAACGACCAGACCACATTGCAGACGCGACCGGACACGATCCTCAAGATCCTTGATCTCACCCGGGGCGCGGTCGGCGGAAATGATGATTTGCTTGTTCTGGTCAACCAGCGCGTTGAACGTGTGGAAGAATTCTTCCTGCGTGCTGTCCTTGCCGGCGATGAACTGGACGTCATCGACCATCAGCACGTCCACCGAGCGGAACAGATGTTTAAAGTCCATCATCTTGCGTTCGCGCAGGGCCTGCACGAAACGATACATGAACTGTTCTGCCGACAGATAGAGCACATTCAACTCTGGATTTCGCGCTGTCAGCTCCCATGCAATCGCGTGCATCAGGTGCGTTTTACCCAGACCAACACCACCATAAAGCACCAGCGGGTTGAACGTAACAGGACCGCCATCGGCGACGCGGCGAGCGGCGGCATGGGCCAGCTCGTTCGGCTTGCCGACGACAAAGCTGTCGAAGGTAAAGCGCGGATCCAAAGGCGCAGCCTGCAGCGTGTCGCCCTGATCCTTGGCAGCGTAACCTGTGGCAGCACGGGCGCGCGGCAGTTCGGTCAGCGCCTCGTCATCCAGGTCCAGCGGCAGATCGTCGGCAGCGCCCTTGGTCGCAGTGGCAGCCGGTCGCGCCGTCGTATTGGCCGCAACCTTGAAAGCCAGGCGCTGGACCGGTTCACCCGACATATTCAGCTCATGCAGAATCAGGTCAGCAAAGTTCTGGCTGACGTAGTTGCCCATGAAGTTCGTCGGCACGTTGAAGATGGCAACGCCATTATCAACACGGGTAAACTCCAGAGGTTCGATCCAAGTTGTAAAGTTGTTTTGCCCCACGGTTTTCAACAAACGCTGTCTCAACCGTCCCCAGTTATCTTCCGTCATTCTGCGCCTCACGCGTCCCAATAGCATCGGCCCTTATTTGGCCTCTTGTTTCATCCCCAGTCTGGCCCAATCCCAGACGACGTTCACGCACAACGGATGTGTGTACTGACCCATAGTTTGGGCAGCACTGCCTTGCAGAAGGCAAAGTTCAGGATCGCTTCTAAATCAACCGGCAAGTCGCTTTGCAGCGGTCGAATGGTCGAACCAAATACATACACAATTGGAACAGGCCCGCCGTCTGGATAGATCCAGAAACACAGCAGGAGCGCGGTGCACGGTGTATCGAAATACCTGTGTACCAGCACAATCAGCCTCCTTGAGTCCCATCAAGGATACCGCGAGCAGCCTGTCCCCCCAGCGAGTGAATCGCTGTAACAGTGGTAGCAATTCGGGAGGGGTGGCAGCAACGAAACTATGATGTTGACTCAGGGATTAGGGACAAAGAATCCCCTGCGCCCGCAACCACCGCACCAGCTGTGACCAAAATGCAAAAGGCGCCGCTGAACGCGACGCCTTTGTGTTTTTTCCGGCTTGTCGAGGGGCCGCTGAACGCGGGTGCGATGGAATCAGCAGGCGCCTACGAAAGACCCGATTAGCCCAGCGCTTTGACGCGCGCTGTCAGGCGGGAGATTTTCCGCGCTGCTGTGTTCTTGTGGTAGACGCCTTTGGTCACGCCACGCATCAGCTCGGGCTGAGCTGCGCGCACGGCTGCGGCGGCTGCCTCTTTGTCGCCGGATGCGATAGCTTCTTCAGCTTTGCGAAGGAAGGTACGGATGCGCGAACGACGGGCTTTGTTGACAGCAAAGCGTTTCTCGTTCTGACGGGCGCGCTTTTTTGCCTGAGGCGAATTTGCCATGGTGTAGGACCTAACTTTGGTTTCGTGTTTTCAATAGGCGCAATGCCAGCCGAACCCGGATCCGATCCACCGGTGTGATTCTAGCCAAGCGGGCTGCACGCGCATGTATGGCGGCGGGTAGTAGCGTCAAAACCGACGGAATGCAAGCCACCTCGTCCGCGCTGGTGAGTGGCCGTCGGAATATCCGCATCTGCACGGACACGCGCAGTCATTCTGCATAAGGTTAAGCAAGAAAAAGGCAGGCCCAGGGCCTGCCGTTTTCATTCATTCGATGCTGTCGGTCACTTGTCGCGGAACTGGGCTTCGCGTTTTTCAAGAAAGGCAGCCATGCCCTCTTTCTGATCTTCGGTGGCAAACATCGAGTGGAACACACGACGTTCGAACAGCAGGCCTTCGTTCAGCGGCAGCTCGTAGCTGCGGTTCACCGCTTCTTTCACGGCCATCGCCGTCAGCAGGGATTTCTCCGCAATCTTGTGGGCAGCGGCCGTCGCCTCATCCAGCAGTTTCTTGGCGGGCACCACGCGAGAGACAAGCCCGGCGCGCTCTGCCTCCTCGGCGGTCATGAAACGACCGGTCAGGTTCATATCCATGGATTTGGATTTGCCCACAAAACGAGTCAGGCGCTGGGTGCCACCAATGCCGGCGATCACGCCCAGATTGATCTCGGGCTGACCGAATTTGGCAGTATCTGCCGCAATGATGAAATCGCAGAGCATGGCCAGCTCACAGCCGCCGCCCAGTGCGTAGCCGGCCACAGCTGCGATGATCGGCTTGCGGATCGCGCTGATACGGTCGTTCACATCGGCAAACAGATTGTTCGAGAAAACCTCGGTAAAGCTCTGTTCCGACATCTCCTTGATATCGGCGCCGGCGGCAAAGGCCTTTTCCGACCCGGTCAGGATAATGCAGCGCACCTTGTCGCTGGCATCGGCCTCTTCCAGGGCGGTGCAAAGTTCACTCAAAAGCTCGGAGTTGAGCGCGTTCAACGCTTCGGGCCGGTTCAGTTTAATTTGGCAAACGTGGTCCTGCACTTCGACGTTGATCGTCTCATAGGCCATGGTATTCGCTTTCGATTGTTCCGTTCAGGGAAGAGTCATTATCACGCGACACCTCGCGATCAAGCTATCTTTGGCATTTGCCGCAGTAGAAGGATGATCGCCCGGACTGGACGAGCCGCGCAATGCTCCCGTCACATCCGGCGCGTCGACAGGGCTCTCCCTCGCGGCCGTATACATCAAAGCTGTGCTGAAAATATCCAAGTTCTCCATCAGCTTGTCGGAAATCCTTGAGCGATGATCCGCCCGCTTTGATGGCGTCTGCCAGGACCTCCTTGATGATCGGGACCAGGGTGGCAACCCGCTGCGCGGCGATCTGCCCGGCCTTGCGCCGCGGCGATATTCCCGCGCGGAAAAGCGCCTCGCAGACATAGATATTGCCGAGACCCGCGATGATTCCCTGATCCAGCAGCGCCGATTTCACCGGCGTATTGCGCCCCCTGAAGGCAGAAATCAGATGATCCTCGTGAAAGGCATTGCCCAGCGGTTCCGGTCCCAGAACTGCCAGCAGCTTGTGCTCATCCGCCGTGGCCGTATCCAGCAGGTCCATGGCGCCAAACCGGCGCGGATCGTTGAAGGTGATGCGCGCCCCATTATCCATATCGAAGACCACATGATCATGTTTCTGCGCCTGCGGATGATCATGAACAAACTGTCCCAGGGGATCCCCAGATACCGTCATGCGGCCCGACATGCCCAGATGCACCAGCAATGTCTCGCCACTGTCGAGGTCGGCCAGGATGTATTTTGATCGCCGCCGAAGCGCATTGACGCGGCGGCCTGTCAGCCGTTCCGCCATACGCTCCGGGAAGGGCCAGCGCAGATCCGGGCGATTTACAGTGGCCTTTTCGATCACCGCGCCCTCCATCGCGGGGGACAATCCGCGGCGCACCGTCTCGACCTCGGGCAATTCTGGCATTACATCCCTCCTGACACATTGCACCAACATGGGGCCGAAGGGCCGCATTGTACCGCCCTTCCAGCGCCCTATAACTGGGGCGACACACAACAAACGGCAAGCCGCATGACTCAGAGATCTGAAGATACCACCCATTTCGGGTTCGAAACCGTGCCCGAGTCGGAGAAGGCAGGGCGCGTGCAGGGCGTGTTCAACTCGGTCGCCTCAAAATATGACGTTATGAACGATGTCATGAGCATGGGAATTCATCGTATCTGGAAAGATGCGATGATGGACTGGCTGTCGCCGCGCCCTGGCCAGCGACTGCTGGATGTTGCCGGCGGGACCGGTGACATTTCCTTCCGGTTTCTGAAGCGCGCAGGCTATGGCCACTCTACGGTGCTCGATCTGACAGCCCCGATGCTGGAAGAGGGACGCAAACGCGCTGAAGCCGCGCAGATGGCCGATAGCCTGGATTGGGTCACCGGCGATGCCATGGCGCTGCCGTTCAAGGACAATAGCTTTGATGTCTACACCATCTCCTTTGGCATTCGGAACGTCACCCGCCCTCAGGAAGCCCTGAATGAAGCCTACCGTGTCTTGAAGCCGGGAGGGCGCCTGATGGTGCTGGAGTTCAGCCAGCTGCCGAACCCGGCCATGCAAAAGGCCTATGACCTGTATTCCTTCAACGTGATTCCCCGCATGGGGCAGATGATCGCGAACGATTATGACAGCTACCAGTATCTGGTCGAATCGATCCGCAACTTCCCCGATCAGGAGACCTTTCTGTCGATGGTGCGCGCGGCTGGTTTTGCCAATGCCAAATACCGCAACCTGTCGTTGGGAATCGCTGCGCTGCACTCCGGCTGGAAGATCTGATCCATGCGTGGACCCCACAATATTATCCGCCTGATCCGCACAGGCGCCACTTTTGAGCGCACTGGCGCCATGAACGTGGTGCTTGATGCTTTCGAGGCGCCGAAACCGCTGCGTATTCTGGCCCGCACCCTTGGCTGGCCGTTCAAATGGCTCGGCTACAAGGGCGATCCCTCGATGCCGCCCGCCACCCGAGCGCTGACCGCGCTGGGGCCTGCCTACATTAAGTTCGGTCAGGTGCTATCGACCCGACCCGATGTGGTCGGTGACGATCTGGCGCTACAGCTGCGCGTTCTACAGGACAAGCTGCCGCCGTTTTCCCGCGCCGAAGCCATGGCACAGGTCGAACACGAGTTGGGCCAGCCGGTCGAGCATATCTATTCCGAATTCAGCGAACCGATTGCGGCGGCCTCCATCGCGCAGGTCCATCGCGCAAGGCTCGTCGAGAGCGGTCGCGAAGTGGCGGTGAAGGTTCTGCGCCCCGGCATCGAACGCGCCTTCCGCAAGGATGTGGACGCATTCTATTTTGCCGCACGGATCGCCGATTTGTTTGCGCCCGGCGCGCGGCGGCTCAAGCCGATGGATGTGATCAAGCATTTCGACGGCGTGGTGCAGGGTGAGCTGGACCTGCGACTGGAAAGCGCGGCAGCCTCGGAATTTGCCGCCAATACCAAGGGTGACGACGGATTTCAGCTGCCGGAAATCCTGTGGAATCACTCGGCCCGCCGGGTCATGACACTGGGCTGGGCCGATGGGCTCCCACTTGGCGACAATGCCGCGCTGGATGCCGCTGGCCACGATCGCCGGGTGTTGGCGGAGCGCGTGCTATCGCTGTTTCTGCGCCATGCGTTGCGCGACGGCTATTTCCATGCCGACATGCACCAGGGCAACCTGAAGGTCGCCGCCAATGGCGATATCATCGCCTATGATTTTGGCATCATGGGGCACATCGACGAATACACCCGCCGCGTCTACGCCGAGATCCTCTTTGGCTTCATCAAGCGTGATTACAAGCGGGTGGCCGAGGTGCATTTCGAGGCCGGTTACGTACCGGCCGACCGCGATGTCGATGAATTTGCCCGTGCGTTGCGCGCCGTGGGCGAGCCGATTTTTGGCATGGATGCCACCCATATCTCAATGGGTCGCTTGCTCAACTACCTGTTTGAGGTGACCGAACGTTTTGGCATGGAGACCCGCACCGAGCTGATTCTGCTGCAACGCACCATGGTGGTGGTGGAAGGCGTGGCGCGGTCGCTGGATCCGCATATCAATATCTGGAATTCAGCGCGCCCCGTGGTTGAGGATTACATCAAAAAATCCATCGGCCCCCGCGCGGTGGTCGGCGATCTGATGAGCACCGCCAAGGTGATGGCGCGCTTCGGCCCCCGCCTGCCCGCGCTGGTCGAACAGGCGCTGATCGCGCAGACCCATGAAAACGACGACCGAAGCCGACGCCGCCAAGGGGCGTCCGGCTGGGTTGTGCCCGGTCTTTGCGGATTGGGGCTGGGACTGGCCATTGCCTTTGCAACGGCTGCGCTCGGCTAGGGCCGTCAGCGCAGCCGATTCAATACCGTGAGCGAGGGGTGACCATCGGGTGTCAGACCCATCGCCAGTTGATAGGCGCGCAGGGCGGCGCGGGTTTTTGGCCCGATCCGCCCGTCCGCGCCGCCGGTGCCATATCCCGCCCCTGTCAGCCGCTGCTGGAGTTCGCGCCGCTCCTTGTAGGTCAGGGGGCGGCTGTCCTGCGGCCAGCTGGCCAGAATCGGACCACCGCCCCGCAGCCGGTCGCTCAGATGACCCACGCCGATAACATAGGCATCGGCTGCATTGTAACGTTCGATGGCCGCGAAATTTCGATAGACCATGAAGGCTGCGCCCTGCGCGCCTGCGGGCAGCAGCAGCGCTCCCTCGCCATGGTCGGGCAAGAGGCTGCCATCTGCACGGGTAACGCCCAGCCTGCGCCAGCTCTCTGCGGATTTGGTGATCTTGCGATCCGCCTGCGCATAGTCGAAACCGACTGGCAGTCGGACCTCCAGCCCCCATGGCTGACCTTTTACCCAGCCAAACCGCTTGAGATAGGCTGCGGTTGAGGCCAGCGCGTCTGTGGGATCATCCGACCAGATATCGCGTTTGCCATCCCCGGTGAAATCCACCGCATAGGCCAGATAAGATGTCGGCATGAACTGCGTATGCCCCATGGCCCCTGCCCAGCTGCCCGTCATGGCACGCGGGGAGACATCGCCAGCCTGAAGAATCTTCAAGGCGGCGATCAGCTGGCTCTCAAAGAAGGCCCCGCGCCGCCCGTCAAAAGCCAATGTGGCGAGCGAACGGATGATTTCACGCTCCCCACGAAACCGGCCATAGTTGCTTTCCATGCCCCAAACAGCCGCAACGACTTCCTTGTCGACGCCATAGCGGGCCTCGATTCGTGCCAGCGTCTGCGCATGGTCGCGCAGCGCCGCCTTGCCGTTGTCGATCCGCGCCTCGGAAACCGCGCGCTCAAGGTAGGTCCAGATAGGAGTGACAAACTCTGACTGATTGCCATCCCGCTGCACAATATCCGGGTCAAAACTCACATCGGCAAACGCACGGTCCAAAGTGGCCTGCGACAGCCCCTCGGCCCTTGCCCGGGGATGAAAGGCCGTTATCCAGGCCTGAAAGGCGCGCTGCTTGGCGGCCGAAACGCTGGGCTGTTCCGCTGCCGTTGTCTGCTGTAGCGGGCGCGTTCGAGGCCGCAATCGCGGCTCCGTCACAGCCGAAACAGCCACCGGGCGGGCAATCGGTCGTAGGGAAACCTGCGGCGGCTGCGACGTCGCCCCCTCCACCACCTGTCGGCCGGTTGCAGCCGGCGGGCTGGATTGGGCGCCAACAGCAGTCATCATCAATGCCGCAACCATCGCCGTTTTCAGGAGTATCTGCCTTCGGGCGCCAAGATCGTATCGCATCTTACACCTCATTTTTTTCTGCTCGCTGCCAGTCTACCCGCATCGCAGGTTCCCACAAAGCGCCGCTGAAGGGATGTGCGGAGGTTTGCCGATCTGCCGGGATCAAGCCTCGGACGGATCCGGGGCTGCGGTTTGGACTGGCCCGCAGGCGACACGATCGGCCCGCATCTGGGCCAGCGCATCCCGCAGCATCGGGACGCGTTGCGGGCGAAAGCTGATGTTTGTCGCCTCGAACCCGGCAATCCGATCCACCCGAAACACCCGCACATCATCGCGCAGCCCGCACCAGGCGATCAGCACCGTGGAGCGATCGAAATAGACCAGACCGAGCGGTTTCACCTGCCGCTTGGTGACGGCGCCTTTGGCATCGCAGTAGTCCAGCAGGACCTCGACCTCGTCCCATGTGGCACGGCGCAGATCCGCCAGCGCAATACCCGGCGGCTCCGGCCTCTGAAAGCGATAGGCTGACAGGACAGCATGGCGCAGCCTGTGGGCCTGCCGGTCCGGCAATCTGGCCTGCAACTTTCGCAAGGCCTCGGCGGCGGCATCCGCCAGTTCCGGATCGCCGATCTGCTGAACTTCGCGCAGTCCCAGAACCAGCGCTTCCAATTCAGTGTCGCGAAACCCCATGGGCGGCAATGCGTTGTCTTCGATCAGGGTGAAGCCATAGCCTGCCTCTCCGTCGATAATCGCCCCCATCTCGCGCAGGGTTGCGATGTCCCGGTGCACGCTGCGGGCCGAAATTCCCAGATCCTGCGCCAGTCCGGCGGCGGTATGAGGACCGGCACCCTGGCGCAGCAACTGCATAAGCTGAAATAGACGATGAGATCGAGACATGTCTCATACTCTCTAACTCTAATGACAGTTTCTGTCATCACGCGCCGCTAAAACCGAGAGACCATTCATCAAGGAGCCAAACGGATATGATACGCCCCTTTGCCAGCGCCGAAGTCGCTGCCGTCTTTGATCAAGCCCCCCCGGACGCGCGCGAAGGCCTGTTGCGTCTGCGGGAGCTGATCTTTGAGGTTGCAGAGAATGCCCCTGAGGTCGGGGCGGTGGCCGAGACATTGAAATGGGGTCAGCCGTCATATGCGGCGGCGCGCTCCGGGCTTGGAACACCGCTGCGGCTGGGTCCATCGAAGCACGCGCGATTCGCCCTGCTCGTTCACTGCCAGAGCAGAGTGATCGACAATTTTGCCAGTCGCTATCCAGCCTGGGACAAATTCGACGGGACCCGCGGCGTATTGTTCGACCGGGTCGAAGATGTGGAGCCATTGCGCCACGGCTGGTTGATCCGTCACGCCCTGACCTATCATGCCTCCACGACCGCAGCCGGTGAGACCCGTGTGGACCCGGACCGTTTCAACTAGAGCCTAACAAGGGGCGCGCCGCTGTTAGCTGCGGCGCTTTCTCTCCACCTTGCGCTTGATCTTGCTGCGCTTGGCCTTTGCTTTGGCGGATTTGCGTTTCACCGAGCGCCCGGCCGGGCTGCGGCGTCCGCTGCCGCCCCCCGCGGGCATCGGCTTGTCGTCGATAGACAGAAGTTCAAGCTCCAACCCACCGGTCACCGGGGTCGCCTGTGCCAATCGCACCTTCACCCGCTGGCCGATGGCGATGATCAACCCGGTATCGGAGCCCATCAAGGTTCCCGCCTCGGCATCAAAGTGAAAGAACTCCCGGCCGATAGACCGGACGGGCACCAGGCCATCAGCCCCGGTTTCGTCCAGTTTCACAAAAGCGCCAAAGCGCGCGATGCCACTGATCCGGCCTTCGAATTCATTGCCGACCCGTTCGGCCAGATAGGCCGCCAGATAACGATCGGTGGTATCCCGTTCCGCCATCATCGACCGCCGCTCAGTCTCGGAGATATGGGTGGCGATCTGCTCCAGCCGCTCAATTTCGGAGGTCGCCAAACCGTCGTCGCCCCAGCCATGGGCTGAAATCAGCGCCCGGTGCACGATAAGGTCGGCATAGCGGCGGATCGGTGAGGTAAAATGCGCATAGTTGCGCAGGGCGAGACCGAAATGCCCAAAGTTCTCAGGCGCATAATAGGCCTGCTGCATGGAGCGCAGAGTCGAGATGTTGATCAACTCAGCGTCATCGGTGCCCGCAGCCCCATGCAGCAGTGCATTCAGATGACGGGTCTGCAACACCTGCCCTTTGGCCAGCGAAAGCCCGGCCGCGCGGGCGGTTTCGCGGAGCGCTTCCAGCTTCTCTGGTGCCGGCTCCTCATGCACGCGGAACAACAGCGGGGTGCGCTTCTTGATCAGGGTCTCGGCGGCCGCCACATTGGCAAGCACCATGAACTCCTCAATCAGCTTGTGCGCATCCAGCCGGTCGCGGAAATTAACCGAGACGACCGTGCCCTTCTCGTCCAGAACAATCTTGCGTTCGGGTAGGTCGAGATCAAGCGGCTGACGGTCTGCGCGCGCTTTGACCAAGGCTGCGTAGGCAGCATAAAGCGGCTTGATAACAGGCTCTAAGAAGGGGCCCGTGCGATCATTCGGCGTCCCATCCATGGCCTCCTGCACTTCCCCGTAGTGCAGCGATGCCGCAGACCGCATCAACCCGCGCACAAAGCGATGGCCGATCTTGTTTCCATGCGCATCAATCTGCATCCGAACGGCGATACAGGCGCGCGGCACCCCTTCGTGGAGGCTGCAGAGATCGCCGGACAGACGGTCAGGCAACATCGGCACGACACGATCCGGGAAATAGCTGGAATTGCCGCGTTTCCGGGCCTCGCGATCCAGCATCGAATCGGGGCGCACATAGGCCGCGACATCGGCAATCGCGACCCAGATGACATGGCCACCGTGATTCTTCGGGTCGTCATCCGCATGGGCATAGCAGGCGTCGTCATGGTCCCGTGCATCCGCCGGGTCGATGGTGATCAACGGCAGATCGCGCAGATCCTCGCGCCCCTTCAGCCCCATGGGTTTGGCCGCATCGGCCTCCGCAATTACCTCATCGGGGAAATGGTCGGAGATGCCGTGCTGATGGATGGCGATCAACGAGACCGCCTTGGGCGCTGACGGATCACCAAGACGGTCGACAACGCGGGCCCGTGGCAGGCCAAGACGCGATTTCGGTCCGGCCTGCTCAGCTTCAACCAGTTCGCCGTCGCGCGCACCATGGGTGGCGTTTTCCGCGACCGCCCATTCCGTCGATGCCGATTTGTCGATAGGCACGATACGACCGCCTTCATCACCCTTGCGGAAGATCCCGATGACCCGGCGCGGGTTCGTGCCAATACGGCGGATCAGCCGTGCCTCATAGTGATATTCGGCGTCCTGAACCAGGGTTAGCCGTGCCAGGATCCGATCCCCCTCGCCCAGCGCAGGGTCGGACGCGCGCGGCATCACCAGCACGATGGGTTCTACGCCTTCGCCGTGCCATTCCAGCGGACGCGCAAAAAGATCGCCATCGCTGTCCGGTGCCTTAACCTGAAGGACACTGACCGGCGGCAGGCGCTCCGGGTCGCGGTAGGTTTTCTTGCGCTTCTCCAGATGGCCTTCTGCCTCGAGCTCCTTGAGGATCCTTTTCAGGTCGATCCTGTCGGAGCCTTTGATGCCGAAAGCCTTGGCGATGTCGCGTTTGGAGTTATGGGTCGGATGGGCTGAGATCCACTCGAGGATTTCTGCCTTGGAAGGAATACGGGTCATAGGTCTGAGCTACCACGCCCGCTCTCCAAGGTCATCGTGAAAAGCGCGCGCCGGATGTCATTGTCCGACGCGCGCGCTCTTCATGTGCCAGATCACCTGCCGGTCACTTCCCGGCGAAGTAATCCCGCAGGATACGGCCATAAATCGATTTCAACTGATGGATCTGGGCGATCTCCACACGTTCATCAACCTGGTGCATCGTCTTGCCAACCAGCCCGATCTCGACAACCGGGCAATGGTGTTTCACAAAACGTGCATCAGAGGTGCCGCCCGTCGTGGACAGCTCTGGTCTGCGCCCGGTCTCGGCCTCAACAGCTGTGCTCACCAGATCCGACAGCGGGCCGGGCGGAGTGATGAAGCTCTCGCCCGAAATCTTGATCTCCAGACCGATCTCAACACCGAACTCCTCCGCGATGCGATCCGCTTCTGCCCGCAGCCAGTCGCTGAGACCGGCACCGGAATGGGCGTCGTTGAACCGGATGTTCACCGTCGAACGGGCCGTTGCCGGAATCACATTGGTCGCAGGATTACCGGTATCGATCGTGACCACGGCGAGGGTGGAGGCGTCGAAATGTTCGGTTCCCTGATCCAGCTCATGACTGGCGAGACGATCCATAAGGCGCGCCATTGCACTCAACGGGTTTTTGGCACGATGCGGATAGGCCGAATGCCCCTGCACACCGGTCACCGTGAACCACGCTGACAGCGAGCCGCGACGACCGATCTTGATCATTTCGCCCATTTCATTTGGGCAGGTCGGCTCCCCGACGAGGCAAACCGACATCTGCTCACCCGCCCGGTCCATGTAATCCAGCAACGCGGTGGTGCCATCGACTGCGTCACCCTCTTCATCGCCGGTGATGGTCAGGACAATGGCTCCCTCGGGTGGCGCGGTCTGAACCAGATCGACGGCAGCCGCTACAAATGCCGCCACACCAGACTTCATGTCGGTCGCCCCCCGCCCGTACATGAAACCATCTTTCTCCTCTGCGCCAAAGGGATCGACGGTCCAGGCGGCGGTATCGCCAACCGGCACCACATCGGTATGGCCGTTGAAGCCAATGGTGCGCGGGTGCCCCTTTTGCCCCCAGCGGGCAAACAGATTGCTGACCTCGCCGCGATCAACCCGGCTGCAGGAAAACCCCGCTGCAGTCAGGATTTTCTCGAGAAGGACAAGCGCGCCGCCCTCCTCCGGTGTCACCGAGGCACAGCGGATCAGGTCAGCGGTGAGCTGTTGCGGGTCAAGCGGCGAATGCGCGGGCGGCTGCGTCATTTGGGTCCTCCGGTTCTCGGGCCGGACATGGCTGGCCCCCTTCCATGACCTCTGGCTACCTCGGTTCTGTCGGCGGTGCAAATCTCCTGCTGCCGGAGAGGGAGAAGACTGCGGATCCACGTCCCCTGCCACACAGCGGCTAAATCCAAACGCCGGTTTGTGGCGCAAATGCCGCGCAGATCAGCATTATTTCCAACGCCCGTCTGCGCCAACCGGACAAGCGGGAGGTGAGAGTGTTAATAAATCCTTAAAATACGACTCGAGGCAGAGCATCAATCGCCGTGGATCCACCGTAACAGCGGGGCCACAGAGCAGATCGGACATCGCGTCGCCCTAAGGCGGCGCAGGGGCACCCCTTGCGGAGGTGTCATGTTCCAGACCATGCGCTGCCTCATCGTAAGGAGGTGAGACAAGACAATGGTTGCAGCATCCGAGCTGACATATGACATAAACGCCACTGCGGTGCAGATGGCCGAGACCATCTTTGGCGATGGCGTGCAGGTGATCAGCGCAAGCTACACCGGTGACACCCGCGCGTCGGCTATTTATTCCAACGGTGACTCTATTGCGCCCGGTGCGACGCCGTCGGACACCGGAATCATCCTCTCCACCGGGCAGGCCAGCGCCTATACCAACTCAACCGGAGAGGCCAACCAATCCACCAATCAGACCACCGCAAGCGACGGCCCCAACGGAGATCCCACGTTCAATGCCGCCGCTGGCACGCAGACCTTCGACGCCTCCTATCTGGATGTCACGTTTGTGCCCGATGGCTCGGTGATGACGATTCAATTTGTCTTCGCCTCAGAGGAATACCCGGAATACCAGGATTCTGTCTTTCAGGATTTTGTAGGCGTCTGGGTCAACGGCGAGATGGTCAATCTGGAGTTCGGCAACGGCGATACCGATCCCGGCAACGTGAACTCCAATACGAACTCCAATATCTATCTCGACAACGCCAACGACGACTACAACACCGAAATGGATGGTCTGACCGTCACGATGACGCTGACCATGCAGGTTGATCCGGGCGTGGAAAACACCATCCGGATCGGCATCGCCGATGTGTCGGATGGCAGCTACGACAGCAATCTTCTGATCGCTGCCGATTCGGCACAAACCGATGTGATCGCGCAGACCGATTTCGCCCGTGTTGATGCCAATGGATCCCGGGTGGTCAATGTGCTGGCCAATGACACCAACACCTCCACAAGCACGCTGACGATCACCCATATCAATGGGGTCGCGGTTGTCGCCGGGGACGTTGTTACCCTTGGCACCGGCCAGCAGGTTCAGCTGAATGCAAACGGCACGCTGACCCTGATCGGCGATGGCGACGTCGAGGACTTCGCCTTTACCTATACAGCCAGCAACGGCACCAATAGTGACGTTGGCTATGTCGAGGCCACCAGCATCCCCTGCTTTGTGACCGGCAGTCGCCTGCTGACCGACAAGGGGCTGCAACCTGTCGAGACCCTGCGGCCCGGCGATCTGGTCATGACGCGCGACAACGGCTTGCAGCCGCTACGTTGGATCGGCTCAAGGCAGGTTCAGGCCGAGGGGCGGTTTGCTCCGATCTGTATCAAGGCGGGTGCGCTTGGAGATCATGAAGAACTCTGGGTATCGCCACAGCACCGCATCTTTCTCAGCGACGGGATGGCAGAGATGCTCTTTGGCGCCCATGAGGTACTGATCGCAGCAAAAGATCTTATCAACGATCAGTCGATTACCCGCCGCCCGGGAGGTCGGGTGACCTATGTGCATGTGATGTTCGATGAGCATCAGCTGGTCATCAGTGAAGGCCTGTTGACCGAGAGTTTCCTGCCGGGACCACAGACCAGCCGACATTTCGACGCTGACGTTCTGGCCGAGTTGCAAGCGCTGTTCCCGGAGCTGGATCCGCTCACCGGAAAAGGGTACGGCCCCGCGGCGCGCCCCAGCCTGCGCAGCTATGAAGCGCGGCTTCTGCGTGCCACGCTTGCAGCGCGCTGATCGGATGAGCTGGCTGGCAACACGCAGCATCGAACGGGCGTCCATCGCGGTTGCGGTGACTGAACGCGAGACCTGCCTCAACGCTCCCGACGACATTTTGATGACACGGGGCAGCCTGTGTCTGGATCTGTCGCTGGACGAGGCCAGGCCGAGCGGCGACCTGCTGCTGCTGGACCGTTCGGTGGATGATTGCCAAGGTTGGCCGCTGCTGTTGCGGCTCAGACGCAACCTGGGCTGCGGCGTCACCCTGACGCTCAGCCAGCCCGGCTGCCATCTGGACCAACGCATCCTCGCCCCGAACCCTTCTGGCAGCGAAAGCAACGCGGCACGTCTGATCTATTCCTGGGATAGTCTGGCACGCTGGGGGCGACTTGCGCTGATGACCGCCTCGGGGAGCACTATCGCAACGGCCGACCTGCAGGCGCCGCCACCGCTGCGCATCGGCGATGCAAGAACGCTTCTCGCAGCGCTGCCCGCCTCAGCCGAGGCCTGCGGCCTGCTTTCCGCCTCTCTCAGCAGCGAAATCGTACAGATGGCACCACTGGGCGGGCTGGAGCCACACACCAAGGTTGCCACGCCGGACGGCAATATACCCTTGGGGCAGCTGCAACGCGGAGATCTGGTCCTGACACCCGAAGGAGAAGCTGTTCCGGTCCTGCATCGGCTAGATCGCCGCGTCCCCGCGATTGGCCATGATACGCCCCTGCGACTGCGCGCACCGTTCTTCGGGCTGACAGATGATCTGCTGCTGGCGCCGCAGCAGCCACTGGTGGTCTCGGGAACCGATGTCGACTACCTTTTTGGTCGTCCAGACGTCCGTCTGACTGCGGCGATGATGCTGGGGACTGCGCTGGTAACGCAAGCTGATACCGATCCTACCGATGACCCTCAGGCTCCCTGCCCGCTGGTCGATCTGGCGCAGCTCATCCTGCCACGCCATGAGCGTTTCATAGCGGCAGGCACCGCGGTCGAGAGCCTTTATCTGGGGCGTTTGCGCCGCAACCGCGCCGCCTATGACGCCAGCGCACTGGCGCATCTGGACCGCAATACGATTCCCGAACATGCAGTGGACCCGGCCCCGTTGCTGCGCAGCTTTGATGCCGCAGTTCTGGCAGAACGACGCATCGCCTGACCACGACGCTTGCCTGAGCCTGTGGGACATTCTAAGGACAAAACGAATGATGTCTCATGGGGTTCTATCGTTCCGTTGCGCCGTTTTCTTGCTCCATTTGTCCTGATCTATCTGCTGTGGGGGCTGGCAGCGGCCGCCGAGACTCTGACTGTCAGCACGGTCACGCGCCCGCCGTTTTCGATGACAGAGGGTGATCGCGACACCGGGTTTTCCATTGATCTGGTGCGCAGCCTGAGCGACCGGCTGGGCTGGGATTATCAGCTGGTGCGGACAGATACATTCGGCGAAATGCTGGATCTGGTGCGCAGCGGCCAGGTGGATATGGCAGCGGCCAATATTTCGATCACCTCGGCACGCGAAACCGAAATGGACTTCAGCCACCCGATCTTCGAAAGCGGTCTGCGGATCATGGTAGCGGCCGCCGATGTCCGTGCGCCCTCATTGATCCGCGTGCTGTTTTCCGCCGACCTGATGATTGCAATTGCAGTCGCTGTGGTCCTGCTGATGGGGGGCGGGATGCTGATGTGGGGCCTGGAGCGACGTGCCCAGCCCTATTTCGACCGCCCACTGAAAGAGGCCTGGTTCCCCTCCTTCTGGTGGGCGCTGAACCTCGTGGTCAACGGCGGCTTTGAGGAACGCGTCCCACGCACCCCGATTGGGCGCATATTTGGCGTTATCCTCGTCGTCTCATCCCTGTTCGTAGTGTCGCTTTTCGTGGCCAAGATCACAGCTGTCATGACGGTCGAGGCGATCAGCGGGTCGATCAATTCGGTGAATGACCTCTATGACAAGGACGTCGGCACACTCGACGGCTCTACGGCGGCGCGGTTTCTCGAACGCCGTGACATCAGCTATCGCGGATATTCGGATCTGGCGTCCTTGCTGAAGGATTTCGAAAGCGGTGAGACCAGGGTTGTCGTCTTCGACGCCCCGGTTCTGGACCACTACATGGAAGGCGAAGGTCGTCTGCATGGCCGCGCCGTCGGACAGGTATTCCTGCGCGAGGACTACGGCTTGCTGCTCCCCGATAGCTCCGAGCATCTGGAAGATATCAACCGCGCGCTGCTGGCCCTACGCGAAAACGGCGAATACGACGATATCTATCGAAAGTGGTTCGGCAAGGCGCCCTGACCTGACACCCCGTCGCCGTTTAGGCGGCAGTCTGGTCGGCAGACGCGAGGCCTGCGTGCTAGTGCAGGGTTGCAGGCCCGTCGTCAAAAAAGGGCGTCATCTGCGCAACGATCACCGAATTCTCATCCAGTGCACGTTGCATCAGCTCACGTTCCTCATCCGAGATGTCGTGATCCTCGGCCTCGCGATCGGCCAATGTGCCATAGCCGGTGACATCCAGCGGCGCGGTATCGGCCTGCTTCAGAATTGCAACGGTTTCACGCACGGCTTCAGCCTCATCCACGCCAGAGGCATAGATCATCAGGGCGGCACCAGTGGCCCCTTCGGGCAGACCATCACCTTCCTTGCGACCGATCTGAACCACAAGCGTGTAGACCTGCTGACGAGAGATTTTCTTTTTTTCCATGCGCTCGCCATATCCCTGCGGCATGGGTTTGGTCAATACGGATCGCCGCTTGGTCGGCCGATCTAATAGCGGCTGCGCATCTGGTAGCCGGGATGGAAACTCATCCGAACAAAGGTGACCGGCTGGGCCTGAAACCAGGTCGACCGCTCCATCTGGAACAGTGGCGCGCCAACCGGACAGGCAAGATACTCGGCCAATTCAGCATCCGCAGCAATGGCACCAAAGCTCAGCTCGGCGGTGGAAAACGGCACCTCGGCGAGCAGCCATTCATTTGGTCCGACCGCACTAAAATCGGCCTCTGTCACCTTTGGCACCGCGGCGATATTGATCCAGCGATCTTCATATTGGAACGGCTGGTTGTCGCCATAGTGCATGGCGCGCACGTGCAAAACGGGCGACGCTGGTGCCAGTTGCAATTGCGACGCCAGCCAGCCCGGCGCCGGACCCTCTCTCCGGTGGACCAATGCGTAACGGTAGGTGGCATTTCGGTCCTCGACCAGCTGCCGCGTCAGCGTGATCTCCAGCTTGGCTTGTTTCACGGGTAACATTGCCACCCGCGTTCCGCTTTTACGCTTGCGGTCGATGATACCTCGCTCCGCCAGCTCACGCAGCGCACGGTTCACAGTGGCGCGGGCACATCCGAACTCCTCAGCCAGTTCCTGCTCTGTCGGCAACAGGTCGCCCTGCGCCCAGACCCGGTCCTGAATGCGTTTTAGCACGTTGTCACGGACATCCTGAAAACCCATTTTTGTCCGTTCTACCATACCTGTCCCCCAGTCTGCTCGACCATTACTCCAGCAGCCAGCGCGCAGCAGTGTCTTCTGTTAAAGCGCGTCAAGGAGCGCAGCAACCGCTGAGGCATAAGCCGCGATGATCTGATCCCGCTTTGCATGGCGCCCGCCGCTGACGACATGACGCCCTGCAGACCAGACATCGCTGACCACGGAATCATCGGAAGCAAAGCAAAGACCATCAAGGAACTGGTCCGGGCGCAGCGCACATAGTGAGACATGCGTCGTATCAAAAGCCATCAGATCCGCCAGAGCACCGACTTCCAGACGACCGGCCTCGCGGCCAAGCGCCTGCGCACCACCCTCGGCCGCACCCAGATATAGGGTCGTTCCGACGGACCCCTCTTGCGGTACCATCACATTACGCGCCAGATCCCGCAGCCGCTGCGAATATTCAAGCATGCGCAGCTCTTCCGACAGGGAAATCCGCACGTTGGAATCTGATCCGACACCGAAATGCCCTCCGTGGCTCAGAAACGCCGCACCGTTGAAGGGACCGTCGCCCAGGTTGGCTTCGGTAATCGGGCAGAGGCCGGCCACGGCACCGCTCTGCGCCAGATCGCGGGTTTCCTGCGCTGTCATATGGGTCGCATGGATAAGGCACCAATCTGCGCCGACACCGCAATTCTCCAGCAACCACTCTACCGGTCTCGCTCCCAGCCAAGTGCTGATATCGGTCACTTCCTGCGGTTGCTCTGCAATATGCATATGCACCGGCGTGCCCGACCGCAGCGACAGGATCTCTTGCAGATCCTGTGGTGCGGTTGCCCGCAGCGAATGCGGCGCAATGCCGACACGCGCATCTGACGGCAGGCTCTTCGTCAGCATCGAACGACAATCGGACAGAAGGTCCGCATAGCGCGCCACATCATTGCCAAACCGCTGCTGACCCCCGGAAAGAGGCACCTGCCCTGCCCCGCCATAGCTGTATAAAACCGGCAGATGGGTCAGTCCGATCCCGGTCAGGTCCGCCGCCGCAAAGACCCGATTGCTCAACTCGCCCAGCGCGGCATAGGGCCGTCCCCCGGGTTGGTGGTGCACATAGTGGAACTCCCCAACCGAGGCATAACCCGCCTCCAGCATTTCCATGAAGACCAGTCCAGCAATCGCCTCATAGTGTTCGGGTGTCAGGTGATCGACAAATTGATACATCAGCTTGCGCCATGACCAGAAACTCTCTTTCCCCGAGACGCGCGTTTCGGTCATGCCCGCCATGGCCCGCTGGAAACTGTGAGAATGCAGATTGGCGAGGGCCGGGACCAGCGCCATGACACAATGATCTTGAGGCTGTGCAAACGCGCCGGGTTCAAGCGTGACGATCCGGCCATCCGCAACCGTCAATCGCAGATCAATGACCCACCCCTGAGGCAGGCGCGCGTGGTGTGCAAATATTGACTGCATTTGCCCCTCTTATGTATAGACATAATAATGTTATATACATACATTCATATCATCAAGCTTTTTGCGAGGATGCCATGAACAGCCCCCGTTCCTATCTGATCTGCGACGCTACGCTAGCCACGATGGCCGATAGGGACGCCCCCTACGGTCTGATCAGAGACGGTATCGTCGCAGTGAAAGACGGCAGCATCCAGTGGGTCGGCCCAGAGGATCAGCTGCCTGAAGACTATGAAAACTGGGGTCGTGTCTCGATGGGTGGGCGCCTGATCACACCGGGTTTGGTCGACTGTCACACCCATATCGTCTTTGGCGGCAACCGGGCGCTGGAGTTCGAAATGCGCCTGAATGGGGCCTCTTATGAAGAGGTCGCACGCGCTGGGGGTGGCATCGTTTCGACCGTTTCAGCCACCCGCGAGGCGTCGCTGGAGCAGCTGGTACAGGGTGCGCTGCCGCGTCTGGATGCCCTGATCGCCGAAGGTGCCACGGTGGTGGAGGTGAAATCCGGCTACGGGCTGGACCTGACCACGGAGCTGAACATGCTGCGCGCCGCCCGCCGTCTGGGCGAACTGCGCCCGGTGACGGTCAAGACCACCTTCCTTGGCGCCCATGCCACGCCGGGCGAGTACAAGGGCCGGGACGACGACTACATCGATCAGGTCTGCATCCCCGCCCTGCGCGCCGCTTTTGCGGAGGGGCTGGTGGATGCGGTCGACGGCTTCTGCGAAAACATCGCCTTTGCGCCTGCCCAGATCGGACGGGTGTTCAAGGTTGCCAAGGAACTTGGCCTGCCGGTGAAACTGCATGCCGAGCAGCTGAGCCACCAGGGCGGCACCGCATTGGCGGCAAAGTACGGTGCGTTGTCAGTCGATCACGTGGAATACGCCACCGAAGACGACGCCCGGGCGATGGCCGCCTCCGGCTCCGTCGCGGTGATCCTGCCGGGTGCGTTCTATACCATCCGCGAAACCCAGATGCCGCCGGTTGATCACTTCCGGACCCACGGCGTGCCGATGGCGCTGGCGACCGACTGCAACCCCGGCTCCTCGCCGCTGACCTCGCTTCTGCTGACGATGAACATGGGCTGCACCCTGTTCCGGATGACCCCGGAGGAGGCGCTGGCAGGCGTCACACGCAACGCAGCCCGGGCGCTGGGGCTGACGGACCGCGGAGAGATTTCCGCCGGTACGCGCGCCGATCTGGCGGTCTGGGACGTGGAAACGCCCGGCGAGCTCGCCTACCGCATCGGCTTCAACCCGCTTTACACCCGTATCTATGAGGGCAAACAATGATCGAGATGATCCCCGGGACGGTGACGCTGTCCACGCTGGAAGATATCTACCGCAACCTGACCCCGGCCCGGCTGGATGCCTCGGCCCGTGCGCCGGTTGAGGCCGCAGCGCAGATGGTGGCGGATGCCGCTGCCGGAGAAGAGGCGGTCTATGGCATCAACACCGGCTTCGGCAAGCTGGCCTCGACCAAGATCGCGTCGGCTGACACCGCCACCCTGCAGCGCAACCTGATCCTCAGCCACTGCTGCGGGGTGGGGGAGGCGCTGCCGGAAGATAAAACCCGGCTGATGATGACGCTGAAACTGCTGTCGATGGGCCGCGGCGCCTCGGGCGTGCGCTGGCTGGTGATCGAACAGATCGAGCAGATGCTGGAACGCGGCGTCGTGCCGGTGATCCCGTCGCAGGGGTCCGTCGGCGCTTCCGGCGATCTGGCACCGCTGGCGCATATGGCGGCGGCGATGATCGGGGCAGGGGAGGCGACATATGAGGGCACCCGCATGTCCAGCGCGGATGCGCTGAAAAAGGCCGGGTTAGAGCCTATTGTGCTCGGCCCCAAGGAAGGCCTGGGGCTGATCAACGGCACCCAGTTCTCCACCGCCTGCGCGCTGGCCGGTCTGTTTGACGCCTGGCGCATGGCGGAGGCCTCGATGGCGATTGCCTCGCTGACCACCGACGCCATCATGGGCTCCACCGCGCCGCTGGTGGCGGACATCCACTCCTTGCGCGGCCATGCCGGGCAAATCGATGTGGCGCGGGAAATGCGCGATATCATGGATGGGTCCGAGATCCGCGAAAGCCACCGCGAGGGCGACACCCGGGTGCAGGATCCCTATTGCATCCGCTGCCAGCCGCAGGTGGTGGGCGCGGCGCTGGACGTGCTGCGGATGGCTGCCCGGACGTTGGAGATCGAGGCCAACGCCGTAACGGATAATCCGCTAGTGCTGGTGAACGAGGGGCGCATCGTCTCCGGCGGCAACTTCCACGCCGAATACGTGGGCTTTGCCGCCGACCATATCGCGCTTGCCGTGGCCGAAATCGGTGCCATTGCGCAGCGCCGGGTGGCGCTGATGGTGGACCCGACCCTGAGCCACGATCTGCCGCCGTTCCTGACGCCTGACCCGGGCCTGAACTCCGGCTTCATGATCGCCGAGGTGACCACCGCCGCGCTGATGAGCGAGAACAAGCATCTGGCCAATCCCTGCGTGACCGACTCGACGCCCACATCGGCCAACCAGGAGGACCACGTGTCGATGGCGGCCCATGGCGCGCTGCGGCTGGGACGGATGACCGCCAACCTGTCGGTGATCTTGGGCGTCGAAATGCTCTGCGCCGCGCAGGGGGTGGAGGCGCGTGCGCCGCTGCAGACCTCCGCCCGCCTGCAGGACGTGCTCGCCATGCTGCGGGCAGAAATCCCCGCACTGGCAGAGGACCGCTATCTGGCGCCGGATATCGAAGCTGCCAGCGCCATGGTCCGCGCAGGCCGGGTTGCTGAGGCCGCAGGCGTCAAGGTGGCGGCATGATCGAGGTCACCCAAGGGTCGTCGCCGCTGGTGCTGGGCCTGCCCCACACCGGCACCGATGTGCCAGCGGAAATCTGGGAGTGTCTGAACGACACCGGCAGGGCGCTGGCCGACACAGACTGGCATATCCATGACCTGTATTCTGGGCTGGCGGAGGACATCACAACCGTCCGAACGCCGGTCCACCGCTATGTGATCGACGTGAACCGCGATCCCGCCGGTATCAGTCTCTATCCGGGGCAAAACACCACCACCCTGGTGCCGCTGACCGATTTCGACGGGCTGCCGATCTGGCAGGACGTCAAGGCGCCGGGCGAGATCGAAATCGCACGACGCCGCGACGCCTATCACGCGCCCTACCACGCCGCGCTGGCGGCAGAGCTGGAGCGGGTGAAGGCCCTCCACGGCTTTGCCATCCTCTATGACTGCCACTCGATCCGCGGCGACATCCCGTTCCTGTTCGAGGGCCGCCTGCCGGATTTCAACGTGGGCACCAACATGGGCACCACCTGCGCGCCTGAAATCGAGGCGCTGACCGTGGCCCGTTGCGAGGCGGCGGAGGGTTATACCTCCACCCTCAACGGGCGCTTCAAAGGCGGCTGGACCACCCGCCATTACGGGCGGCCTGCCGACGGGCTGCACGCGATCCAGATGGAACTGGCGCAGGCCACATACTGCCAGGAAAGCCCCCCCTGGACCTATCTGCCGGAGCGCGCGGAACAGCTGCGCGCCCATCTCACCCGAATTCTGACTGATCTCAAAAACTGGAGGCCCTCGGCATGAGCGATCCCCGCAAGAACACCCGCGACATCTTCCCGCCCACCGGCCCGGAAATCACCGCCAAGTCCTGGATGACTGAGGCGCCGATGCGGATGATGATGAACAACCTGCATCCAGACGTTGCGGAAAACCCGCATGAGCTGGTGGTCTACGGCGGCATCGGCCGCGCCGCGCGCACCTGGAAGGATTTCGACATGATCGTCGAGACCCTCAAGAACCTGGAGGAAGACCAGACCCTGATGGTGCAGTCCGGCAAGCCGGTGGGCGTGTTCCAGACCCACAAGGATGCGCCGCGGGTGCTGATCGCCAACTCCAACCTGGTGCCGCATTGGGCCAACTGGGACCACTTCAACGAGCTCGATAAGAAGGGCCTGATGATGTACGGCCAGATGACCGCTGGTTCGTGGATCTATATCGGCACGCAAGGGATCGTGCAGGGCACCTATGAAACCTTTGCCGAGGCCGGCCGCCAGCACTACGGCGGCGACCTCAAGGGCAAGTGGATCCTGACCGGCGGCCTGGGCGGCATGGGCGGCGCGCAGCCGCTGGCAGCCGTGTTTGCCGGTGCCTGCTGCCTGGCGGTGGAGTGCAACCCCGACAGCATCGACTTCCGCCTGCGCACCAAATACCTGGACGAGAAGGCTGAAACCCTGGACGAAGCGCTGGAGATGATCGAGCGCTGGACCGCGGCGGGCGAGGCGAAATCCGTGGGCCTTCTGGGCAACGCGGCTGAGATCTTCCCGGAGCTGGTGAAGCGCGCCGAAGCAGGCGGCATCCGTCCTGATATCGTCACCGACCAGACCTCTGCCCACGACCCGGTCAACGGCTACCTGCCGCTGGGCTGGACCATGGGTGAGTGGAAAGAGCGCCGCGAAACGGACAAGAAAGCGGTTGAAAAGGCCGCCCGTGCCAGTATGCGCGTGCAGGTCAAGGCGATGTGCGATTTCCACGCGATGGGCGTTCCCACCGTCGACTACGGCAACAACATCCGCCAGATGGCGCTGGAGGAGGGGCTGGAGAACGCCTTTGACTTCCCCGGCTTTGTGCCCGCCTATATCCGCCCGCTGTTCTGCAAGGGCATCGGCCCGTTCCGCTGGTGCGCGCTGTCGGGCGATCCGGAGGACATCCGCAAGACAGACGCCAAGATGAAGGAGCTGTTCCCGGAGAACGAGGGCCTGCACCGCTGGCTGGATATGGCGCAGGAGCGCATCGCGTTCCAGGGCCTGCCCGCGCGGATCTGCTGGATCGGCCTCGGCGACCGCCACAAGGCGGGCCTCGCCTTCAACGAGATGGTCCGCAATGGCGAGCTGTCAGCGCCGGTCGTCATTGGCCGGGACCATCTGGATTCGGGTTCCGTGGCCTCCCCGAACCGCGAGACCGAGGCGATGATGGACGGCTCCGACGCGGTGTCCGACTGGCCGCTCTTGAACGCTCTACTGAACACCGCTTCCGGGGCGACCTGGGTGTCGCTGCACCACGGCGGCGGCGTTGGCATGGGCTTCTCGCAGCATTCCGGCGTGGTGATCTGCTGCGACGGCACCGAGGACGCAGACCGCCGTATCGGACGGGTGCTGTGGAACGACCCGGCCACCGGCGTCATGCGCCATGCGGATGCAGGCTATGACATTGCCAAGGACTGCGCGCGCGAACACGGGCTGAACCTGCCCGGTATCCTCTAACGCCAATGGGGCTCTGCCCCTCGGCCTAACGGCCTCACCCCAGAGTATTTGGAGAAAAGTGACAGCTCGGCCTACCTGTCATCTTTCCAAGAATACTCTGGGGACCGGGGCAAGGCCCCGGCAATTAGCACAAATAAAAACGCGCCCTGTGGGGCGCGTTCCATGCGCTCGAACTGCAGGGATGGGATCAGTCGCGCAGCAGCTCGTTGATCCCGGTCTTGGATCGGGTTCTTTCGTCTACCCGTTTCACGATCACCGCACAGTAGAGGTTGACGCCATTTTTTGAGGGCATGGAGCCGGCGACCACCACCGAATAAGGCGGCACTTCGCCATACATGACTTCACCGGTCTCGCGGTCCACGATCTTGGTTGATTGGCCGATGAACACACCCATTCCAAGGACAGATCCTTCACGCACGATGCAGCCTTCAACCACTTCGGAGCGCGCGCCAATAAAGCAATTGTCTTCAATGATGGTCGGGCCTGCCTGCATCGGCTCCAACACACCGCCAATACCGACACCACCGGAAAGATGCACATTCTTGCCGATCTGAGCGCAGGAGCCAACGGTTGCCCAGGTGTCGACCATCGTGCCTTCGTCGACATAGGCACCAAGGTTCACGAAGGATGGCATCAGGACCACGCCGGGGGCGATATAGGCCGATTTGCGAACAACGCAGTTGGGAACGGCCCGGAATCCCGCCTCTTTCCATTCGGATGCGCGCCACCCTTTGAACTTGCTATCGACCTTGTCCCACCACCCAGAACCCTGGGGGCCGCCGGATTGCTCTTCCATATCCTTGATGCGGAAGCCCAGAAGAACGGCTTTCTTGGCCCATTGATTGACATGCCAATCCCCGTTGTCCTGGCGCTCGGCCACGCGCAGTTTACCCGAATCCAGGGCGTTCAACGTGTCTTCGATAGCCTCGCGCTGCTCACCTGTGGTGGCGGATGTGATGGTGTCACGGGCCTCCCAAGCGGCCTCGATTGCGGTTTCCAGCTGGGCGTTGGACATCTGGGGTTTCTCCGGCGTGTGGTTGGTTTCGCCGCTACATAACCTCATTTTACTCCGGGGTCATGTGCGGATTGCGTCAATATCCCCACCCGCAGCGGCCAATCGTGGCGGCAGCGGCGTGGTTCTAGCGGACCCGCCGCAGATGGCGGCGTAGAATATCGCAGGCGGTGGTTACATCCCGACGTCGCATGGCCTGCACGATCAGCGCATGATCGGTGTCGACACGTTGGCTCCAGCGGTGTTTCCAATTGGCAAAAAGATGACGAGCCGAGGCAATATGCAGGTCGTCAATTGTCGCCAACAAACGCGGCATTGCACAGGGCGACAAGATGACCCGGTGAAAGGCGCGGTTCTTTTGCTCCCAATCGGCCATGTCTGTTGCGGCATCGCAGGCGAGTCTTGCGGTGTCTGCGGCTTCCAGCTCCGAGGGTCCCAGATGGGCAAAGGCGTTTTGCAAGGCCAGCAGCTCGAGCGAGACGCGCATTTCGATGACTTCGCGTATTTCCGAAGGATCCAATGCTGTCACCCGCATGCCACGCCGTGGAATCGACTGGGCAAGTCCGTGCGCCTCCAGTCTCAACAGGGCCTCGCGCACCGGAACGTGGCTGGCGTTGAACTCGCGTGCAATATGGTCCTGACGCAGCTTTTCGCCGGCAGGCAGAGCGCCGGTCACGATCCGTTCGCTCAGCGCGTGGTAAATTCGGTCGGAGATCGTAGCGCTCATGCAGCGTCGCTCCGACGTCGGGGCTCGATCACAGATCCCGGCCCAGCGCTATGCAGGATCATGAGGTGCCTCCAACTGGATCATTGGCGATATTGCCACCGCAGAGCAGCACCGCAACCCGCTCACCTGCTGCCGGCTGGTAGATGCCGCTGGTCAGAGCAGCCAATGCGGTTGCCCCTGCCGGCTCCACCAGCAGGCGGCGTTCCTGCCACAGCGCCGTCTGGGCCGCGGTGATTGCATCGTCGGGCACCGTCACCGAGGTCACCGCATGTGATTGAGCCTCAGCCAGCTCGTAGCAGATATTGCCGATCCGCCGCGCGCCGAGAGCGTTTGCAGCCACGCCTGAAACCTCAACATCGACGGGCTTGCCGGCGGCAAGCGCGCTATTTAAGGCCGAACTGGTTTCCGGCTCAACCGCCACGATCCTCTTCGATCCGCCGTACCAGGCCATGGCGCCCGCTATAAGCCCGCCTCCGCCCACCGCAATCAATAGCGTGTCAGCCACGAGCCCCTGTGCGTCCCATTCCGCAAAGCAGGTGCCCTGCCCGATAACCGTTGCCGGTGCGTCATAGGCATGGACCTGCATTGCACCAGTCCGCTGCTCGTAGGCCTGCGCTTTCTCAAGGGCATTGGCATAGGCGCCCGGAACAACCTCGAGATCCGCGCCGCAGGCTCTGATCAATGCGATCTTTGCCGGGCCAGCCATTTCCGGAACATATACACGCGCGCGAAAGCCGAGCCTCTTGGCAGCGTAGGCGACCGCCGCGCCATGATTGCCGCCGGATGCAGCCACCAGCCCAACCTCCGGCACCGATCCGCCCAAAAGCGTGTTGAAGGCACCACGCGCCTTGAAGCTGCCGGTGTGCTGCATATGCTCCAGCTTCATCATGATCGGATGGTCGAAGCCGAAGCCGACGGTTTCCAATATCGGTGTGCGCTGAATATACGGGCGGATCCGCGTTTCAGCGGCGCCAATATCTTGTGTCCAATGCATGAGCAGTCCTCTTTTCCCGTCGGCGCGCTGACCGTAAGCCCTGTGCCAGCTTGTGCAAGCCCTCCTTGCATCTTCGATGGGCTTCACCCCGGATCACCTTCATATCAAGGCGATGGATCCGGGCTAGCGTCACGCCCGCCAAAGCGGTAGAAATAGAACTCCGTATTTTTTGAAATAACATAGCAGGTTTGCAATGAATGACGATCGCCATAGCCGATTCCGGGATGCACATTCTGACAGGGATCGCGCCGAGCATATGCCATCGACACCGCAGACCGAATCTCCGGCATACCGGCTGGCCTTTGCAGACGAAGATTTTCTCTGTCGCGAGGAGCTGCGCCCGGTTCGGTTGCAGCTTGAGCTGCTGAAACCGCAGTTGATGCTGGATGAGCATGGTATCGAAAGCACCATCGTCATGTTCGGTGGTGCACGTATCCCGGCGCCAAAAGACAAGGCGCAAGCGCGCACGCAGACGCTTCGGGACCTGTCCCATTTCTACGATGAAGCTCGCAAGTTCGCCAAGCTCATGACCGAGAAATCAATGACCACAGGTGGCAGGAAAGATGTCATCGTGACCGGCGGCGGACCTGGGGTGATGGAAGCAGGCAATCGCGGCGCAGTTGACGCCGGCGGCGCCTCTGTCGGGCTGAATATCGTGCTGCCCCATGAGCAGGCACCAAATGAATTTGTCACGCCGGAACTCTGCTTTAACTTCCACTATTTTGCGATCCGGAAGATGCATTTCCTGATGCGCGCCCGGGCCATTACCGTGTTTCCCGGCGGCTTTGGCACGCTGGACGAGATGTTCGAAAGCCTGACGCTGATCCAGACCGGCCGCATGGAACGCGTACCTTTCCTGCTGTTTGGCCGTGAGTTCTGGGAAAAAATCATCAACTGGGACGCTCTGGCGGATGCCGGAACCATCTCGGAGGAAGATCTTGACCTGTTCCGGTTCGTGGAAACCGCCGAGGAGGCGATTCACATCATCGACAATTGGGAGCCGGCACCGCCCCGTGACAGCTTGCCCGGTCGTAACGGCTGATTACCCAGGAATCCCCGTCGCGCGGCCAAGCGCGCGTGGCGGGGCCTGCCGAAGGGAACCGACCCTAGAAAGGGATGACTCAGGCGAATTCAGGCGGCAGAACACCCAGTGGCTTGCCGTGGGGCAGACGTGTCAAAACTTGCGCGCCTTCGATATCCTTGATCGCATAACCATAGCCACGCAGGCGAAACTTCCATTCACGCGGACTCAACGCCTTGCCACGTTCCTCGCGAACCAGATCCAATACGGTGGGCTCAATCGGCGCAGCGGCCGCTGTATGACTTGCCATGATCTCTTTCCCTTCCATCGACTGTCTACAATTTGGAAACTGTTCCGTCGGAATGGCGGAAATGTACCCGGATTGTGGAAATTTCTGGGCAGCACCCCGATTCTTGGTATGCGCAGCAGTAAATACGCGCCGACAACGCAAGATCAGACCAACTGGTGACGATTCAATCGGTGACCGCTCCTGTTCCCCGGTCGCGACAGTTCTCAATCATCAGAATCGGTCAAATTTAATGCTATTGTTCACAATGTGAGGCTTTGGCGCCGAAACGCCATTTTTCGCAGCCCCTAGGAGCGACATCCGAGAGGGAGCCAGGGCGATCAGGTTAAGCCTCTGAATAAACAGAAATATCAAGCGCATCACAGAACTGAAACTTGGGGTACCGACCGGCCCAGTTCGTGCCCTTTCTATCTGTAGCGGCGTCGAGCGCCCCAAAAATTCCCCAAGAATCGGCCCATCAGCGCCACATTCATTGACCAGATTGACGACAACCCAAGTGGAGTTGTCGCATGCCCCGAGTTTCGGATTATTCAGCCCTTCTATACTACCTCGACGGCGACCACTTCCGTTGGAATGCCCCGGCAGATCTGGGAACGCAGGCCATCATCACCTACAGCTTTACCGAAACAGGTAGCCTCGCGGATCCGGCTGAGAGCGACCCCTATGGCGCGACCGAATATTGGGCCTTTGATGACGATCAACGCGATCTGTTTCGCGAAAGCCTGTCTCAATACGAAGATATTTCGGGGGTGCGTTTCATCGAAGTCGAAGGCCGAGGCATGATCAATGCCTTTGGCTCGACCGGTAGCACGGCGGGCGGCTGGGCCAATATTGCGATGTCCGGGGATGGCTTCACCGGTCGCGGTGACCTGACGATCGACACAGCCATCATGACCAAGGGTACCTATGGTTATGTTACGCTTTTGCATGAGGTTGGCCATGCCCTTGGCCTGCAGCATTCGCATGATGGCGGGCTGACGCTGGACCACCACGCCGACACGCCTGAAAACACGGTAATGACATACAATCACAGCCCTACATATGTAACGGAGCTGGGTTCGTTCGACATTCAGGCGATGCAGCACGTTTATGGAAGCAGCGACAGCTTCGCAGGTTGGCAGATCCTCGGCGGTGGCAGTGATCCCATTATCATCCGAAGCACAAACGCGGCGGAAACGGTGATCGGCACCGACCAGAACACCACGATCAACGCCAGAGGTGGTAATGACCATGTTCAGGGGCGCGAGGCAGATGATACCCTGCGCGGTGCCGGTGGTAGCGATACAATAATCGGGGGCTTGGGCGAAGACCGGCTGTTCGGTGGCAGTGGTGCAGATCTCTTGATAGGCGGCACCACTGATGATGCCTATTCCGGCGGTAGCGATAGCGACATCCTCCACGGCAAGCGTGGGCACGACCTGCTCCATGGCGGATCCGGCGACGATCAACTGCTGGGCGGGGTCGGCCGTGACACGCTGGTCGGCGGCGATGGCAGCGATACGCTGACCGGCGGCTCCGGTGCGGATACTTTTGTCTTTGATCAGGCAGATGCCTATGACGTCAACCGGATCACCGACTTTGGCCGTGGCGCAGATGTGATTGACGTGTCTGGCCTCTGGATCGGCAGTCTCGACCAGCTCGACATCGTCGAAGACAACGGCAGCACCACCATCTCCTATTCCAATTGGTTCGAAGTGGAATTGACCAACTACACCGACACCCTCACGGGAGCGGATTTCATATTCAGTTGAGGCAGCCGGGGACCTGCCTGGAGGTCGAGGTCAGGGGTTTAGCCCCGCCTCGGCCTCAATCTGTTTACGGCTCTTGCGCGCACGCTCGGTAGCCGATTTCAACTGACCACAGGCCGCCAGAATGTCCTCGCCCCGTGGTGTACGGATCGGAGAGGCATAGCCGGCCTGATAAATAATGTTGGCAAAGGCGTGAATCCGGTTGTTTGACGAACGCGTATAGGGCGAACCTGGCCATTCATTGAATGGGATCAGATTGACCTTCGCCGGGATCCCATCAATCAGCTCAACCAGACGATGGGCGTCTTCGTCGCTGTCATTCACGCCGTTCAACATCACATATTCAAAAGTGATCCGCTCCGAATTGGTCAGGCGCGGATAGGCGCGGAGCGCGTCCAGAAGTGCTTCGATATTCCAGCGTTTGTTGATCGGTACCAGTTTGTCGCGCACCTCATCGGTGGTCGCATGAAAGGACACAGCCAGCAGGCAGCCGATTTCCTCGGCCGTGCGCGCGATTTCCGGCACCACACCGGAAGTTGACAGGGTAATGCGACGCCGCGACAGGCTGATCCCCTCGGGGTCCATCGCGATCTTCATCGCGTCGCGCACGTTGTCAAAGTTGTAGAGCGGCTCTCCCATCCCCATCAGCACGATATTCGACAGCAAGCGTGTCTCATCCTTGGGCGCACCGGGAACTGGCCATTCGTCCAGATCGTCACGCGCCATCATGAGTTGGCCAACGATCTCGGCCGCCGTCAGGTTACGGACCAGTTTCTGCGTGCCGGTATGGCAAAACGAACAGGTCAGGGTGCAGCCCACCTGCGAGGAAATACACAGTGTACCGCGCCCTTCCTCAGGGATGTAGACCACCTCGACCTCATGGCCGCCAGCGATACGCACCAGATACTTGCGCGTGCCATCGGTAGAGACCTGTTTGCTCACCACCTCAGGAATCGCGATTTCAAGATGCTCGTCCAGCTGCGCGCGATAAGCCTTTGCGAGATTCGTCATCTCCGCAAAGTCGCGCTTGCCCCATTGATAGATCCACTGCCAGATCTGCCCGACCCGCATTTTGGCCTGCTTTTCCGGCGTACCATGTGCGATCAGTGTTTCCCGCAACTGGTCGCGGGTCAGACCTACTAGATTGATCTTGCCGCCCTCAGGCATCTTGCGAGGCAGGGTCAGGACGTCCTGGGTGATCGGCGCATTGGCGGTCATGGCAAAAAGACTCGGTCTGTTTGGGTGGATGCGGCTCTATATAGGATTCTTGCCAAAGATCAAAAGGAATCCTCCCGATTTTGCTTCGGCACTCTCTTACCGGGCGTAATCCATCAGCGCGTCGACCCGATCCCGTGTCAGGCCAATACGACAGGATAGAACCGCGATACCGGTTCCCGAACCGCCGGCATAGGTCTCCCCGACAAACGCGCAATGATCGTCACGGAACGTCTCCCAGGATGCCTGCCCCGCCTCCAGTGCAGGGATTGCGGCAGGTCGTCCGGTGGTATCATCAAGTTCGGCCATCGTATTGCGGGCATAATCAAACGCCTGTGAAAGAGCCATATTGGCGCGGGTTTCATCCGCCTCAAGGCAGCTGCGCAGGTCAACCTGAGAAACAGCACCGCTGCATTCCATTGCAGGATCCGCCAGAACCGGCAACGGCAATGCCAGGGCGAGTGTGACGATGTGGCGCCGCATGATGTGGAACTCCTAGGGTGTCATGACAGATGTTATCGGGCCGGGCAAAACACCTCCGACCCGTTCGACAGCTCAAAACCCGGATGCAGGCCGGGTCTCCTCGCACGTGCGCGACGCTCTGGGAGCGACCGCCGAGCGCAATCAGTTACAGCGTTTTTCGGCGTCCTCGACCGCGGCGGTAAAGCCCAGGAGCGAGAACGTGTCCTTGGTCTGTGTCCCACGTGCTGACCGGGCTGTCAGAACAGCCTGCGCGCCACGTTTCATCGCGGTGATGATCTTGGCGTCATCCGCAGCCGTTGCAGGCCAGGCCCACTCACCCTCTGTGAACAGCTCAAATTCGGTATCGCCCACTGCGAGATTCACGGTTGAGCCCGGCGCAAAGGGATAGCCGCCGGTGAAAGTCACCTGCCCCTTGTCGCCGGTTTCTGGCCGATAGAAAACGAACAGTTGGATCTTGCCACGACGCACGGCTTTCACGCGGCCGTCACGGGTGTTTACGGTCTCTTTCGGAGCGGAGACACCCCAGCATTCCTTGGGACTTTCGCCTTGAAACACGCTCCAGTCGACATTGCTCGCGACGCGATTGTCAGATTCTGCCTGCTGTGCGGATGCGCTGGTGGCCATTGCGGCCAGACACAGGCCCGCGACGCAGCGGACGAGTTTTGATGCCATTTGTCCCAACTCCAAAGACTGTCGTTACCTCAAATAAGCCAGGGTACATGCGGCGTTACCTTCGCCGTCTGGTCCCAATCCCCTCGCTTGTGTACTCATACACACTATCGTAACTATCGCCACGTGTGAAAGCCCGTTTTGGCGGGAAATTGCCAACAGGAAAGGCGTTTTGTGATGACCAAACCCGTACCGATGACTGAAGTGTGGCGCGGTCCGCTCTTGGAAAGCCTGCATCTGGGCCATGCCGTTGTCTGTAACGCCAAGGGAGAGATCGTGCGCAGCTGGGGCGATCCCGACGCGATTATATACCCGCGCAGTTCCGCCAAGATGATCCAGGCGCTGCCTCTGATCACATCGGGCGCAGCGGCAAAATACGGGCTGACCTCTGAGCAGCTCGCCCTCGCCTGTGCTTCGCACAATGGTGCCGAGATCCACACCAGCCGCGTCAACGCCTGGCTGGATCAGCTGTCCATGACCGATCATGATTTCCGCTGCGGCCCGCAGCTGCCAGACGATATTCCGGCGCGAAACGCGCTGATCAAAACCGATACAAGCCCGTGTCAGGTTCACAATAACTGCTCCGGCAAGCATGCAGGCTTTCTGACGCTGTCCCAGCACCTGGGGGCCGGACCCGAATATGTAGAGATTGACCATCCGGTACAGCAGGCCTGCCGCAGCGCCTTTGAGCAGGTGACCGACGAATCCAGCCCTGGCTATGGCATTGACGGGTGTTCAGCGCCGAACTTCGCAACCTCCGTGAAGGGGCTGGCACGGGCGATGGCCTGGTTTGCCTCCGCCTCTGACCGTTCGGACCGCGATGCCAATGCCGCGCAGCAGCTGGTGGCCGCGATGACAGCGCATCCCGAACTGGTCGCTGGCGAAACCCGCGCCTGCACCAACCTTATGCGTGCGATGGGTGGCAAGGTCGCGATCAAAACCGGCGCTGAAGCCGTCTTCATCGCCATCCTGCCCGAACAGAAACTGGGTGTGGCGCTGAAGATCACCGACGGTGCCACCCGCGCCAGCGAATGCGCAATTGCAAGTATTCTGGTGGGGCTGGGCGTTCTGGATGCCGACCATCCGGCAACACTGAAATATCGCAACGCCCCCCTGATCAATCGCCGAGGCATCGACTGTGGTTCGATCCGGCCCTCAGCTGAAATGCAGTTCTGACCAAAGATTGCCCCGGCACGCAGAACGCGGACCGGGGCAATCAAAGGCGTGTTCCAAGACAGCTATATGTGGTCACATTTCAATGATTTCGGCGACCTCAACAGAACCATCACCGCTGGTCACCATCGGGCAGCCATTGGCCATTTTACAGGCGGCATCTATGTCGACCGCTTCGACCACGGAATAGCCGGAGAGCGGATTGGCACCACCGTTGTCCGCGACGCCCGACTTCTGAACCGTCTTTGACATGCCGACAGGATTCCCCGGCACGACAAGCGCGTCGCCCATCCCGCCCATCCAGGTTTTCCAGGCATCCATGACCTTGGCGCCCTCTTCCGGTGTCTCCGGTGTCTTGCCGCCGTGATATGCAAAAATGAACTGTGGCATTGGGTACTCCTCCCCTGTTTAGGTCTTCGTTAAAACAGCTTCTCATTGTCGCAAGCCCGCAATCACGGGAGCTTGGACACCAGTTTTCGCAGAGACGATTCCCATCCGACCCGGTGGTTTTCGGCCATCTCCGAGTTGTCCAGATCCCGATGATCAACAATCAGCCGAGCACCCGTCTCAATAGCTTCAACGGTGAGGGTGACATGGCTTTCGTGCCCGCGCGCGCCTGCTTCGTCGTGCCACGCCCAGGTAAATCCGATCGACTGCGGCGGACGCACATGGGTGACCACACCTGAGACATGATAACGGTCTCCATCGGCATTCATCATGACCGTGGACCACGGCCCCTCCTGATGGAAATTCAGCGTATATTCAGGCACGGTCAGCCCCTCTGGTCCCCACCATTGCAGGAGCTTCTCGGTATCGCTGATCCAGGCAAACAGCCGGTCCGGCGACACCTGGAATTCGCGTTCCAAGCGCAAATCCGTCATTCCATTTCCTCCCTTAGTGCTGCTTCCAGCCGATCGAGGCTGCTTTGCCAGAACGATTGCCGCGACAGGGTCCAGTCTGCGATCAGCTTCAGTCCCTCAGGCCGCGCTGAATACAATCGGCGTGTCCCATCGGCGCGCTGCGCCACCAATCCAGCCTCACGCAATACCTTGAGATGGCGCGAGATCGCCGGCGCAGTGATGCCCGATCCCCGCACCAGATCACCGGCTGGCAGTTCTCCGTGTTCCATCAGCTGTTCGATGATGGCCATACGCGTGCCGTCAGAGAGGGCGGAGAATGATTTGAGTAATGGAGTCATACCCAATATTAACACATGGGTTAATTAATGGATAGGTTAAATTTTATCGCAGCAGTGTTGTGATCCGTCTTGCCCCGTTGACGCCGACGTCCAGAAGATCACAGCATGTCCCACAGCAGCCGCAGCGCCAGAACAACTGAGGTCAGAACCAGCAATGGCTTGATCATGCGAGCGCCCTGCTTCTGCGCCAACCCGGCACCGACCCGGGCACCGGCGATCTGCGCGATACCCATCGCCAAGCCAACGCCCCACCATGGCGTCGCAACAAAAGCAAAGGCCAGCAGTGCTCCGGCATTGGACGCGAAATTCAGTAGTTTCGTATGTGCCGTCGCACGCAGGATGCCAAGCCCGGCCAGAGACACAATACCAAGCATGTAGAAGCTGCCAGCACCCGGCCCCAGCAATCCGTCGTAGAAACCGCAGAGCGGCACGATGGTGGCAGCAAATATCGCTGGCGACAGGCGCCGCGCCCGATCGCTGTCATCAAGCCCCTTCTTGGTGGCAAAGAACACGGCAATTCCGATCAGCAACAGCGGTAGGATCCACCGGATCCACGTCGTCGGCAGCACCGAAATCAACAGCGCGCCGCAGATTGACGCAATACCTGCAATCAGCGCAGATCCAGCCTGCCCGCGCAAATCGACGTGACCGCCGCGCGCATAGCTGAGGGCAGCGGTGGCCGCCCCGAACAATCCCTGAATCTTGTTGGTGGCAAGGGCGGTGATTGGGTTGGCTCCAGCCAAGAGCAAAACTGGCAACGTGATCAACCCGCCGCCACCGGCTATTGCATCAATGAACCCAGCCGCAAACCCTGCTGCCAGCAACAGCAGCAGGACTTCAAACCCAACCTCGAACATAATATCAGCCTTTGAAATCGCTCAGGGCATAGCCCTGAATATAAAGAAGCGCCGTCAGGTCACCGTGGTTGATACGAATGTCGCATTCTGCGGCAACCGATGGTTTGGCATGGAGTGCTACACCCGCCCCGGCACGCCCCAACATGCCAAGATCATTCGCACCATCGCCAACCGCCATGACATCCGCCTCGGTCAATCCCAGACGCGCAGTGATCTGCTCTAGCGCGTCGACCTTGGCCGCCCGCCCCAGGATCGGCAGACCGACCTCACCGCTGAGGACGCCATCCGCCACAAGCAGCGTGTTTGCCCGGTTCTCATCAAACCCCAACCGATCCGAAACGCATTCGGTAAAGGCGGTAAAACCACCAGACACCAGGGCGGCATAGGCTCCATCGGCCTTCATCGTTGCCAGCAGCGTGGGGCCGCCCGGCATCAGCGTGATACGGCGATCCAGAACCTGATCAATCACCGCGACGGGCAAACCTTTCAGCAGCGCGACACGCTCCCGCAGGGCACCGTCGAAATCCAGCTCACCGTTCATGGCCCGCGCCGTGATCTCCTTCACCTGCGCACCCACACCGGCCTCTTCGGCCAGTTCGTCAATGCACTCCTGCTGGATCATGGTGGAGTCCATATCCGCCAGCAGCATCTTCTTCCGGCGCCCCGCTGTCGGCTGGATCACCAGATCCACGCCGAGATCCTGCAGATCCGCCCAAACGTCCCAGTGATTATCCGGCCGCACCTGCAGAGAGAATTCAGCCGCAATATCCGGTGCCAGCCACTGCACATCACCTCCCCCCCAGGCATTGCGCAGCGATTCGGTTAGCGCGGGTGCAAGGCAGGGGGTTTGCGGATTGCAAAGCAGGGTGGCGACAAACATGGCAAGCTCCATCGGGCAAGGATGCGCCCGTCATACGCCCGCAAGCCATCCATCGCCAAGCCCCCGATTCCACCCTGCCCTCACAACTGTGCCGCAGGTGTCTCACATTGCCATCGCCCGCCGCCCAGCGTGCCATCTGTTTCCGAAAGGCGTCAGAATGCGTCGCTATTGATTCCGATATAGCCGCTATTTGTCATTTTCCCTGTTGCCCAGCCGGATTTCAGCCAGTAGCCCTATCAGCGGGACACCTCTCCCCAACGAGAGGCGCTTATCTGGAAGGATAGCATTATGGCTATTGAAGAACCGGCGTTGCACGCAACCGTGCACGAACCTACCGCGCGACCTGCCAATCCGCGTTTCTCCTCCGGCCCCTGTGCCAAACCCCCCGCATTTGATCTGACCAAGCTTGCTGGCGCTCCTCTGGGACGCAGCCACCGTGCCGCTGTCGGCAAGGACAAGCTGCTGGCCGCGATCGAAGGCACGCGCGAAATTCTCGGCGTACCGGCGGACTATCAGATCGGGATCGTTCCTGCCTCCGACACCGGTGCGGTCGAGATGGCAATGTGGAACCTGCTGGGTGCCCGCGGAACCGAAATGCTGGCCTGGGAGAGCTTTGGCGCAGGATGGGTGACCGATGTGGTGAAACAGCTGAAGCTCGACGCCACCGTCAAGACCGCTGACTATGGTGAGCTGGTTGACCTGGCCACAGTCGATTTCACCAAGGACGTCGTTTTCACCTGGAATGGCACCACCTCCGGTGTGCGCGTCCCAAACGGCGACTGGATCCCCGCTGATCGCGAGGGCCTCACAATCTGTGACGCCACCTCCGCCGCCTTCGCGCAGGATCTGCCTTGGGACAAACTGGATGTGACAACCTTCTCCTGGCAGAAGGTGCTGGGCGGCGAAGCGGCGCACGGCATGATCATCCTCAGCCACCGCGCGGTTGAACGACTGGAAAGCTACACTCCCGCCTGGCCTCTGCCGAAGATTTTCCGCCTGACCAAGGGCGGCAAGCTGATAGACGGTATTTTCAAAGGCGCGACCATCAACACTCCCTCGATGCTCGCCGTTGAGGATTATCTTCTCGCGCTGGACTGGGCGCGGTCCGTCGGCGGCCTTGACGGGCTAAAGGCCCGCGCCAACGCCAATGCACAGGCAATCTTCAATTTCTGCGCCGCCAAGCCATGGCTTGCGAATCTGGCAGCCGACCCTGCCACCCGCTCCAATACATCGGTTTGCCTGAAGTTCACCGATGCGCGCATTGCAGATGGTGCTGCCTTCGCCAAGGCTGTTGCCAAACGTCTCGAAGCCGAAGATGTCGCCTTGGACATAGGCGCCTATCGGGATGCCCCTGCCGGTCTGCGCATCTGGTGCGGCGGCACCGTCGAAACCTCTGATATCGAGGCCATGCTGCCCTGGCTTGAATGGGCGTTTGAGGCTGAAATCGCGGCTCAATCCGCCGCAGCCTGACCCCCAAGCGCCTGCCCCGCACCAACTGGGCAGGCATCAGACGACTTGCCGCCGACACAGGCGTTTCACCCAGACATTCGGCCCGACCGGCCCCCGCATGAAGGACCCCACTCATGGCTCCCAAAGTTCTCATCTCCGACAAACTCTCTGAAGCTGCTGTTCAGATCTTTCGTGATCGCGGCATCGATGTTGATTTCCAGCCGGACCTTGGCAAAGACAAGGACAAGCTGGCCGCGATCATCGGCGATTACGACGGTCTCGCGATCCGCTCCGCGACGAAAGTTACCCAGAAAATCCTCGACAATGCCACCAATCTAAAGGTGATCGCACGCGCTGGCATCGGGACGGACAATATTGACAAGGATGCCGCCTCTCAGAAGGGCGTGATCGTGATGAACACGCCCTTTGGCAACATGATCACCACCGCGGAGCACGCCATCGCCATGATGTTCGCCGTCGCCCGGCAGATCCCCGAGGCCTCGGCGTCCACCCATGCCGGCAAATGGGAAAAATCCAAATTCATGGGCGTTGAGCTGACCAACAAAACGCTCGGCGTGATCGGGGCCGGCAACATTGGCGGTATCGTCTGCGACCGCGCCCGCGGCCTGAAGATGAAAGTGGTCGCCTATGATCCGTTTCTCAGCCAGGAGAAAGCTGACAAGATGGGTGTTGAGAAGGTTGACCTGGACGAGCTGCTCGCCCGCGCCGATTTCATCACCCTGCACGTGCCGCTGACCGACCAGACCCGGAATATCCTGTCCAAGGAGAACCTGGCCAAAACCAAGAAAGGCGTGCGTATCATCAACTGCGCCCGTGGCGGTCTGGTGGATGAAGCGGCGCTGGCGGAGCTGCTGACCTCAGGCCATGTCGCCGGTGCTGCTTTTGATGTCTTCTCCGAAGAACCGGCCATGACCAACCCGTTGTTTGGCCTTCCAAATGTAGTCTGCACCCCCCATCTCGGTGCAGCCACCAGCGAAGCCCAGGAAAACGTTGCCCTTCAGGTTGCCGAGCAGATGTCGAATTACCTGCTCGACGGCGCGGTTGAGAACGCATTGAACATGCCTTCGATGACCGCCAAGGAGGCGCGCGTGATGGGCCCATGGGTGGCGCTTTCCGGGCATCTCGGTGGCTTCATCGGTCAGATGACGGATGAACCCATTCAGGCCATCAACATCCTCTATGATGGCGTGGCCGCCGAGATGAACCTTGCGGCACTGAACTGCTCGGTGGTCGCGGGCATCATGAAGAAGCTCAATCCCGATGTGAACATGGTCTCCGCGCCCGTGGTGGCCCGCGAACGTGGCATTCAGATTTCCACCACCAATCAGGACAAATCCGGCGCCTTCGACGGCTATATCAAGGTCACGGTTGTGACCAGCAAGCGTGAGCGTTCAGTGGCCGGGACGGTGTTCTCGGATGGCAAACCTCGTTTCATCCAGATCAAGGGCATCAATATCGACGCAGAGGTGGGCGCGCATATGCTCTATACCACCAACGAGGATGTGCCCGGGATCATCGGTACCCTCGGTCGCATTCTGGGCGATATGGGCGTGAATATCGCCAACTTCACGCTTGGCCGTTCGCAGGCCGGCGGTGAGGCGATCGCACTGCTCTACGTTGATGAACCGGTACCGGCTGCGGCTCGCGCGGCCTTGGCGGAAACCGAGTTTTTCAACCAGATCAAGCCGCTGCAGTTTGATGTCAGCTGATCCCTAGCCTATCAGAGATTTCAATGAATGCGCCGCCGAGCTATGAAGGCGGCGCATTTCTCGTTTGGCACCATGAATATCCCGCAGGAGAGTCCCATGACCGCCCCAATATATGCAATCGGCGATATCCACGGCCAGCTTGGGATGCTGGAAGAGGCTCTGGACCTGATCGAGGCAGATGGCGGGCGCGATGCGTCGGTGGTCTTCCTGGGCGACTTCATTGATCGCGGCCCCGACAGCCGGGGGGTGATCGATCACCTGATCACCGGGCAAAAGGACGGTCGCAACTGGATAACCCTATTGGGCAATCACGACCGCATGTTCGCCTGGTTCATGGAGGATACGCCGCGCCACGACCCGCATATGCTGGTGGGCTATCACTGGTTGCACGACCGTATCGGTGGTCTCGAAACGCTCGAAAGCTACGGAGTGACCTTCCCAGAGCGAACCCGTCTTGCCGACGTCCATGCCGAGGCGAGAGCCGCGGTCCCCGACAGCCATGTCGCCTTTCTGAAACGTTTGACAACCATGCATCAAACCAGCGATCTCGCTTTCGTCCACGCAGGAATCCGGCCTGGCGTTGCGCTGGAAAACCAGATCGAAAATGATCTGGTCTGGATACGCCAGTCCTTTCATCAGGAACGCGCCCCCCACCCCAAGCTTATCGTTCACGGTCACACTCCGGTGGAGCGCGCTACACATTATGGCAATCGCGTGAACCTCGACAGCGGCGCCGGTTTCGGCAAACCGCTCAGCACAGCCGTTTTCGAATCCGGCCTGGTCTGGTTGCTCACCAGCAAAGGCCGACAGGCCCTCACCCCATAAGCCCATCTTCTGGCTTCAAATATCCTGGGGGTGAGCGCCAGGGGCGCGAGGGGGCAAAGCCCCCTCTTCCCGACATCACGTCCAGTCCAGCACCACCTTGCCGCTGGAGCCGGATTTCATTGCCGCAAAGCCGTCGGCGAAATCATTGACGCTGAACCGGTGGGTGATGACCCGGCTCACATCCAGCCCGTTCTGTAGCATTGCGATCATCTTGTACCAGGTCTCGAACATCTCGCGCCCGTAGACGCCTTTGATGGTGATCGCCTTGAACACGATCCGTGACCAGTCGACCGGCGATTTGCCCGGCGGAATGCCCAGGAGTGCAATCTTGCCGCCCATTACCAGCGCCTCCACCATCTGGTCGAGTGCCGCCTGGCTGCCGGACATCTCCAGCCCAACGTCGAACCCCTGTTTCAACCCCAGCTCCCGCACCACGTCCTGCAGGTCTTCCTGTGCCACGTTCACCGCGCGCACGGTCGGCACCACATGTTCTGCCAGCGCCAGCCGGTCCGGGTTGATATCGGTGATCACCACATGCCGCGCGCCGGCATGTTTCGCCACCGCCGCCGCCATGATGCCGATGGGGCCCGCACCGGTGATCAGCACATCCTCCCCCAAGAGGTCAAAGCTCAGCGCGGTATGCACCGCATTCCCGAGCGGATCGAGAATGGCGCCGATCTCATCCGGGATGTCCTCCGGCAGCGGCACCACGTTGAATGCCGGCAGTTTCAGGTACTGCGCAAAGGCCCCCTGCTCGTTCACCCCGATGCCGCGGGTGCCCGGGTCCAGGTGGAACTTGCCGGCCCGGCTCTGGCGCGAATCCGTCTTGATCAGATGCCCCTCGCCGGAGCAGCGCTGCCCCACCGTCAGATCGGTGACATTGCGGCCGATCTCGACAATCTCGCCCGCGAACTCATGGCCGGTGATCATTGGCACCGGCACGGTGTGCGCGGCCCATTCGTCCCAGTTCCAAATGTGTATATCGGTGCCGCAGATGCCGGTCTTCTTCACCTTGATCAGCACCTCGTCGGGGCCGATCTCCGGCACCGGCGCCTGCACCATCCACAGGCCCTCCTGCGGATGGCTCTTCTCCAGCGCCTTCATCGTGTTCGGACGGCTCATGACAGGATCCCCAATTCCTTGCCCACCTTGCCAAAGGCGGCCAATGCCCGGTCCAGCTCCTCCCGCGTCAGCGCCGCATTCATCTGGGTGCGGATCCGCGCCTGACCGCGCGGCACGACGGGGAAGAAGAAGCCGGAGACATAAACGCCCTCGTCAAACAGCCTTGCCGCCATATCCTGCGCCAGCTGCGCTTCGCCCAGCATCACCGGGATGATCGGATGCTCACCCGGCAGCAGGTCAAAGCCCAGTTTCTCCAGCCCCGCGCGCCAGTATTTCGCATTCTCGAACAGCTGCGCCCGCAGCCCGTCCCCTTCCTCCACCAGCCGGATCGCCTCCAGCCCGGCAGCAACAATCGATGGCGGCAGCGAATTGGAGAACAGATAGGGCCGCGCCCGCTGCCGCAGCAGGTCGATCACTGGCTGCGGCCCAGCGATGTAACCGCCGATGGCCCCCCCAAGTGCTTTGCCCAATGTCCCGGTGACGATATCCACGTCCACTCCGAAATGCTCCGGCGTGCCGGCGCCTGTTGCGCCCATAAAGCCGGTGGCATGGCAGTCATCGACCATCACGATGGCATCGTATTTGTCCGCCAGCGCCCGGATCTCTGGCAGCTTGGCCAGATAACCGTCCATTGAGAACACGCCGTCGGTGGCGATCATGATATGCCGCGCGCCGTCCTCGCGAGCCTGTTTCAGCCAGGCCTCCAGATCGTTCATATCGCTGTTCAAGTAGCGGTAGCGCTTCGCCTTGCACAGCCGGATACCGTCGATGATCGAGGCATGGTTCAGGCTGTCGGAAATGATCGCATCCTCCGGCCCCAAGAGCGGCTCGAACAGCCCGCCATTGGCGTCGAAACAGGCAGCAAACAGGATTGCGTCATCTTTCCCGAGGAACTTCGCAAGCCGCTGCTCCAGCTCCCGGTGAATGTCCTGGGTGCCGCAGATGAAGCGGACAGAAGCCATGCCGAACCCTTTGTCATCCATTACGCCGCGCGCAGCAGCGATGAGGTCGGGGTGATCTGCAAGGCCAAGGTAATTGTTGGCACACAGGTTGATGACCGCCGCATCCCCAACCCTGATCTCACCCCCCTGAGGGGAGGTGATCATTCGTTCCCGCTTGTAAAGACCATCAGCTTTGATCTCTTCCAGGGTCTTGGAGATGTCGGTCAGAAAATCAGTAGACATGCGGAAACTCCTTCTCGTTCGAGTCGGAGTTCTAGCATAGCGGAAAAATTTCCGGAATAGGGGATTTCAAGATAGTGGACAAAAATCCGTCAAAATGGAAGGCCCGCCTATTCTTGCCAATCACGCATTCTTCACGATCAGGAACAGACGTGCCGGACCGTCCTGTGCAGCGATGGAATGCGTCACATCTGCAGCATAGCGGGCGGTATCCCCTGCGTGCAGCCGTTCGGTCGCACTGCCCGAACAGAGCGCAACAGTCCCGTCGAGAACCGTCAGGTGTTCGACCGTTCCGCGCCCATGAGGCTGGCTGTTCAATGCGCCCCCTTCTTTGAGCCAGATATCGTAGACCTCGTGGCCGCCGGCGTCTTCAGGTGGAGAAAGAATGCGGATCAGACAGCCCTCCCCCATATTTTCAATGGAGGGGACATCGCCATCGCGCAGGACTTCGATCCGGTCCTGTGCCTCTTGACTGTCCAGCAGCCCCGCAAAATCCACCTGTAACGCACGCGTCAGGTTCCACAGGGTCGCAATCGTTGGTGAGCTCTCGCCGCGTTCAATCTGGCTCACCATGGAGCGGCTGACACCGGAGAGATTGGCCACAGCCTCCAGGCTGAGGCCCTGGGCACGACGCGCCTCTTTCAGGCGGGCGGGCAGAAGCGTCAGGATATCGTCTACATTTTCCGTCATGGCGGAATCTCTGCGCCTTTGAAATCCATTTGTCAAACAGGAGCGGCATCAGGGCTAAACTATTATGACGGCACGTTTCGCAGGACAGGCCATGCTGCATCTGCATAATCGGCGCGAAACTCATGAGGAGAGAGACCATGACCGATATCGTGATCCTGGATGGCGCCCGTACCGCCATCGGCACCTTTGGTGGATCGCTGGCGGGCACCACCCCAATTGATCTGGCAACCGTGGCATCCAAAGCCGCTATGGAACGTTCCGGCGTTGAGCCGGGGCAGATCGGCAATGTGGTCTTTGGCCATGTGATCAATACCGAACCGCGCGACATGTACCTGAGTCGTGTCGCTGCGATGCAGGCCGGCATTCCGAACGGTACGCCTGCGATGAACGTGAACCGCCTCTGCGGCTCAGGTGCACAGGCGATTGTCTCCGGCATCCAGTCGCTGATGCTGGGCGACGCGGAATTTGCCCTCACCGGTGGCGCCGAAAACATGTCGCGCAGCCCCTTCATCGTACCTAGCGCCCGCTGGGGGCAGAAAATGGGCGATGCCCGCGCGCTCGACATGATGCTGGGCGCCTTGAACTGCCCCTTTGGGACCGGTCACATGGGGGTGACCGCAGAAAACGTCGCGGATGAGCATGACATCACGCGCGCCCAGATGGATGAATTTGCGCTGACCAGCCAGACCCGCGCCGCTGCGGCAATCGAGGCCGGGCATTTTGCCAGCCAGATCACGCCGGTCGAGGTCAAGGTGAAGCGTGACATGGTGGCCTTTGAGGTGGATGAACACCCCAAGGCCAGCACAATGGAAACACTTGGCGGCCTGAAACCGGTGTTCAAGAAGGACGGCCGTGTCACTGCTGGCAACGCAAGCGGCATCAACGATGGTGCCGCCGCAATCGTCATGGCCACAGCTGAGGCTGCCCAGAAAGCTGGCCTGAAGCCCAAGGCCCGTATTCTGGGCTACGCCCATGCGGGTGTCCGCCCTGAAGTAATGGGAATCGGTCCGGTGCCTGCTGTGCAGAACCTGCTGAAGAAAACCGGGCTCTCCGCCAGCGACTTTGACGTGATCGAGTCGAACGAAGCCTTTGCCGCGCAGGCGCTGGCCGTGAACAAGGAATTGGGACTGGATCCGGCCAAGGTAAACCCGAATGGCGGCGCGATTGCGCTTGGCCATCCGGTGGGCGCAACTGGCGCGATCATCACGCTGAAGACACTTTACGAGCTGGAGCGGATCGGCGGCTCCAAGGGGCTCATCACCATGTGCATTGGTGGCGGCCAAGGTATCGCCCTCGCAATCGAACGCCTCTGATCCCCGCATCCGCTGAAACGCAAAAAGGCCCCGGTTCTCACCGGGGCCTTTTTGTTGGATGACGCGGATATTAGCTCGGGCTCATACCGCGCAGACGCTCCGACCGGCGACGCAGCATCTCGACCACCGTCAGCAGGCAGATCGACACCACGACCAGAATGGTCGCAACCGCCAGAATGGTCGGCGAAATCTGTTCGCGCAGGCCGGTGAACATCTGCCAGGGCAGGGTTTTCTGCCCGGCAGACCCGACAAAGAGCACAACGACAACTTCATCAAAGGAGGTGATGAAGGCAAACAGACCACCAGAAATCACGCCGGGTAGGATCAGCGGCATCTGCACGCGGAAGAAGGTGGTGACCGGACCGGCCCCCATATTTGCAGCCGCACGCGTCAGAGACCGGTCGAAACCAACCAGAGTGGCGGTCACGGTAATGATCACAAACGGAATACCAAGGGCTGCATGCGCCAGGACCACACCGAAGTATGTTCCCTGCAGACCAATCCGGCTGTAGAAAAAATACATCCCGGCAGCCGAGATGATCAGCGGCACGATCATCGGCGAAATCAGGATCGCCATAATTGCCCGACGGAAGGGCACATGCGGCTGGCTGAGGCCAATGGCGGCCAGCGTACCGAAACCCACCGACAGAATTGTCGCCATCGGCGCGATCTTGATGGAGTTCCACATCGCCTGCTGCCAGTCGGCATTGGTGAAGAAGTCACGATAGTGCTTCAGCGAATAGCCTTCGGGATCGAATTGCAGCATCTCCGGCGTGAAGGTGAAGAAATCCTGAGCGTTGAACGACAGTGGCATCACCACAAGGATCGGCGTGATCAGAAAAACGAAGACCGCCCCGCAGATCACCCGAAACGTATAGTGCCAAAGCACCTGGCCAGGTGTGAGATATGGCGCCAGATGCACACGGTAGCGTGACGTCGAGAGCCAGAAGATGAACCAGCCGACAAAGGCACCGAACAGTATACCGATGACGGCCGAGGGCAGCCCGCCCATCACAAAGCCTGCGATGGCAAAGGCTGCGATCAGGATCCATCGGATCAGCCGCTCCTGATCGCGAAGCCCCGCCAAGACAAAGCCCAGCCCGCCAACAAGAGCAGCGCCGATCAGTACCCCGAGAAGGCCAGAGCCCTGCGCAGTGCCGACAAACAGGCCGAAGAAGGCGCCGGCCGCCGCAGCGACCATCGCCACGAAACCAGGAGTTTGGTTTTCAACAGGTGTCAAAGCCATGTGTCTTATCCCAGTTTCACGTTGTCGATACCGACAATCTTGTCATAGGCCCAGTAGAGCGCGAGCACGACGACCAGCAGAATAGTGCCAAGCGCGGCCGCAAGGCCCCAGTTGAGCGACTGCGAGATGTGGAAGGCGATCCGGTTCGAGATGAAGACACCTTTGGTGCCGCCGACCAGCTCCGGCGTGATGTAGTAGCCAATCGCCAGAATGAAGACGAGGATCGAACCCGCACCGATACCCGGCACAGACTGCGGGAAGTAGACCCGCCAGAACGCCGTCCAGTTGGTGGCGCCAAGAGACTTGGCAGCGCGCAGATAGGACGGATTGATCGTCTGCATCACCGAATACATCGGCAGGATCATGAACGGCAGCAGAATGTGGGTCATCGCCACGATCGTACCGAACTGGTTGTTGATCATCACAAGGCGCGCATCATCTGCGACCAGTCCCAGCCAGACCAGCGTGTCATTGATGACGCCCTGCTGCTGCAGCATGACCTTCCAGGCCGATGTACGTACCAGAAGCGACGTCCAGAACGGCAGCAACACCAGGATCATCAGCAGGTTTGCGGATCTGGACGGCAAATTCGCCAGGATCCAGGCCACCGGATATCCAAGTATGATGCAGCTCACCGTAATCGCCAACGACATGATCAGTGTCCGCAGGAACAATGTTCCATAGATCCGCTCGTTCTCGGGTCGCAGCTCTGCGCCTTCTGCGCCTTTCTGGAAATCGGCCGCATTCAGAAAATAACCGTTGGTATAGGCCCCAGAGTAGGTCTGGATAGTGCGCCAGACCTCCGGGTCGGTCCAGTCCTTGTCAATCTTGAAGAACTGCTCCTTGAACGGACCATCCTGAGCCAGATCCCAACGCTTGACCTTGCGCCCGGCCTTGCGGAACAGCGAGGAAATGCCGGGGTTTTCGTAGTTCAGGCGCGAGCCGACGCGCGTATGGGTTTTCTCCTCGGCGGCGACCTGAAGGTCGGCAGCCAATGCGGCAAACACAGCCTCATCCGGAGCTTGCCCGGAGTTTGCATCCCAATCCTGAAGCGCGACAACGGTCTTGGGCAGGGTGTCAGAGACGATCCTATTCTCAACCGAGCGGAACAGCATGTCGGCAATCGGGAGAATGAAGGTCAGAAGAACAAACAGCAGAAGCGGCGCGATCAGCATCAGGGCGCGAATTTTCTGCATCCGGAGAGCTCGGGCCAGGCTACGCTTCAGCGGCGTGCCATCGGCGGCCAAGACCGGTCCGGTGTGGGTGGTATCGCTCATGGGTAGGAGCCCCCGTCGGAATTTTTTGTTGGTGGAGAAGGGGCTGCGCGCCAGGCACACAGCCCCTTCCCGATAATGTCAGTATCTGTTCGCGGACAGATTACTTGGCGAGCCACGCCTGGAATTTAGCGTCCAGATCGTCGCGGTTGTCTGCCCACCATTCGTAGTCATAGACATGAACGTTGCCGGAGTTCGCCGGATCGGTCGGCATATGCGGTGCCATGTCGATACCCAGAATGGCGTGTTTGCCAACCAGCGGCGCAGAGGAGGCGCGCGCCGGACCGTAGGAAATGAACTTGGCCTGATCTGCCAGACGCTGGGTGTCGGTTGCGAACTTCAGGAAGTCCATCACGCGAGCCTTGCGGTCTTCGGGCAGGTCAGCCGGAACGATCCAGCCATCCAGGTCGAAAGACTGCATATCCCAGAGCATTTCGATCGGCTGGTTCTGCTCAGCAATTGCCGAGAACAGACGACCGTTAAAGGTCGAGCCCATCACCACTTCGCCATCTGCCAGCAGCTGCGGCGTTTCCGCACCAGCAGTCCACCAGACGACCTGATCCTTGATTGTGTCGAGCTTGGCCAGGGCACGCTCCACACCTTCGTCGGTGCTCAGCACGTCGTAGATCTCATCCTTGGCAACGCCGTCGCAGTAGAGGGCCCACTCGACGTTGTCGATCGGACGCTTCTGAAGGGCGCGCTTGCCCGGATATTTCGCAGTGTCGAAGACATCGCAGATGGAGCTCGGCGGCGTGTCACCAACCTTGTCCATGCGGTACCCGAAGGTGGTCGAATACACGATCTGCGGCACGAAGCAGTCGCTGACGATCAGATCGCCGAAGTCTTCGGTTGCGGGTGTGCCATCGGGCGCCGCAGCCAAATCTTCGTCGTGGTTCAGCTCGGCGGCGAGACCTTCGTCACACATACGCATCGCATCAGAAGCAACAACGTCGACCAGATCCCAGGTGACATTGCCCGCTTCGGTCATGGCGCGCATTTTTGCGGTCGCCTCGGCCGAGCTTTCATCCCAGATCACTTTCAGATCGGGGTGCATTTCCTGATAAGGAACCACATAGGCCTTCAGCTGGCTTTCCTGATAGGCGCCGCCCCAGGACACGATGGTCATCTCGTTGGCCATATCAGCAGCCATCGCCATCGGCGCACACAGTGCCGTGGTGGCTGCCAGGGCAGTCAGTTTGGTGAGTTTCATAGACACTCTACTCCTTGTTGAAATCGTTATTTATCTGGATTGTCCGCCGGTCGTTCGCTGCCGGAGGTTCGGGCGCGCGCGGACGTCAGGCGTCCAGCGCGCGGCAATCTTCAGGCAACCAGCCGATTTCGATCTGCTGGCCGGGCTTCAACCGTACCTGATCGGGTGCGTTGCGGGTCTTGATGATGAACTCATCATTTCCGGCGACGCGCAGACGGGTGCGGAAGATGTCGCCCATGTAGATAAACTCAAGCACTTCAGCCTTGAGCGTATGGGCGCCTTCCTGCATCCGGTCCTTGTTGTATTCAACACGTTCGGGCCGGATCGACACGCGGGTCCGCTCACCGGGTTTGGAAACGTTGATCGGCTTGCAGTCAATCAATTCGCCATCGTCCAGTTGTACCAACGCGATGCCATTGTTGACCTCTTTGACCGTGCCTTCCAGCGTGTTGTTCTCACCAATGAACTGGGCAACGAAACTGTTGGACGGCTCTTCGTACAGCTCATCCGGCGGCGCCAGCTGCTGAATACGACCATCGTTGAACACTGCCACGCGATCCGACATGGTCAGCGCTTCGGTCTGGTCGTGGGTCACATAAACAGTGGTGATGCCCAGCTGATGTGCAAGATGGGTGATCTCGAACTGCATCTTCTCGCGCAGCTGCTTGTCCAGCGCGCCCAGAGGTTCGTCCATCAGCACCAGTTCGGGTTCAAACACCAGCGCACGCGCCAAGGCAACACGCTGCTGCTGACCACCAGACAATTGGGCCGGACGGCGACCGCCAAAGGCGCCCATCTCGACCATGTCAAGCGCGCGCTTCACCTTCTGCTCACGCTCGGACTTGCCCATGTTGCGGACTTCCAGCGGGAAGCTCAGATTTTCGGCAATGGTCATGTGAGGGAAAAGCGCGTAGTTCTGGAATACCATTCCGATGCCGCGTTTATGAGGCGGAATATTGTTGATCGAGACGCCGCCAAGCCGAATATCACCATGGGTCGCTGTCTCAAAACCCGCCAACATCATCAAGCAGGTCGTTTTGCCCGAACCGGACGGGCCCAACATGGTCAGAAATTCGCCTTTCGGCATGGTGAGGTTCAGATCTTTGACAACGAGGTTCTCGCCGTCATAACTCTTCTGCACGCGTTCGAATTCAACGAACGCGCTCGTGTTTGACGCATCAGCCAAGTGAGGCTCCCTGGTTTGGTTCGGCAGATTAGCTCTGCACTTCTGTCGTGATGTAAGCACACACGAGTGTTGGTGTGCAACCGGATCGTCCGGATCATCTCTGTAGTTTACCTTAGGGCCGATAACGCCGACAACGGTACGTATTGCGACGAACAAGGTTCGAAAAGCGACAGGATTTCGATTGCCAATCAGATAAAAACTCTATGTGTACACGCCTTGATTGATCGCAAACGCCCGTTACCGGAAACACTCAAATAACCGAATTTGACCGAGCAGCTTTAACCGAGCCACAAAGATTCGCGGAAATAGCAAAGGCGCCGACTCCCGACAGGAACCGACGCCTTGGTCAAACAGCTTCAGCCCGCGTCACGCGCTGTGCAGCAAGTCTCGCTCTTTCAGCGCTGCATAACATTCATCGAGCGACTGGCGCGCCCGCGCGATGAGCGTATCAATCTCTTCGGGTGTGATGATCAGCGGCGGCGAGATGATCATCCGATCACCAACGTGGCGCATCACCAGATTATTGGCAAAGCACCGCTCCCGGCAGATGTAGCCGACAGTTCCGGTTTCAGCGGCAAAGGCCGCGCGCGTCGCCTTGTTCGGGGTCAGTGCAATCGATCCCATCATGCCGACAATCTTGGCTTCGCCCACCAGCGGATGATCGACGAGCGCCTCCCATTGCTCCTTGAGATAAGGCGCCACAACATCACGCACATTGTCGATGATGTTCTCCTCCTCGAGAATGCGCAGGTTCTCCAGCGCCACCGCGGCGGCAACCGGATGGCCCGAATAGGTGTAGCCGTGATTGAATTCACCGGATCCAATCACCGCTGCAATCTCGTCGCTGACAATAGATCCGCCAATCGGCGCATAGCCGGACGATAGCCCCTTGGCGATGGTCATGATATCGGGGCGAATGCCCATGGTCTGGCTTCCGAACCAATTGCCAGTACGCCCGAAGCCGCAGATCACCTCATCAGCGATCAGCAGGATTTCATATTTGTCGCAGATCCGCTGGATCTCGGGCCAGTAGGTTGCAGGCGGAACAATGACACCGCCGGCGCCCTGAACCGGTTCGGCGATAAAGGCCGCGACCCGGTCTTCGCCCAACTCAAGAATCGCCTGTTCCAGCTCCTGAGCGCGCGCGAGACCAAACTCCTCTACCGCCATATCGCCGCCTTCGGCCCACCAGTTGGGCTGATTGATATGATGGATATCCGGGATCGGCAGGCCGCCCTGTTCGTGCATCGCAGTCATACCGCCCAGGCTGCCGCTGCCAACGGACGAGCCATGATACCCGTTCTTGCGGCTGATGATAACCGATTTTGTCGGCTTGCCCTTCATCGCCCAATAATGGCGGACCATGCGAATATTGGTGTCATTGGCTTCTGAACCAGACCCGGCGAAGAACACATGGTTCAGCCCCTCGGGCGCCAGTTCGGCGATTTTCGCCGCCAGCGCGATCGCGGGCGTGTGTGTGGTCTGAAAGAATGTGTTGTAGTACGGCAGCTCGCGCATCTGGCGGGCGGCGACATCTGCCAACTCGTCCCGCCCATAGCCAATATTGACACACCACAGGCCGGCCATGGCATCCAGTATCTGGTTGCCCTCGCTGTCTGTCAGCGTGACGCCAGTGGCGCGCGTGATAATCCGCGCGCCTTTTTCCGCCAGCTCACCGTTTGCGGTGAAGGGGTGCATGTGATGGGCCGCATCCAGAGCCTGAAGCTCGGCCGTGGGCAGGTGATTTGTAATCGCAGTCATGGGGCAGACTCCTGAAGGAAGAGATTGCGCCCAGAATATGATCAAATTCTAGCGTGTCAATCGAATCAGCTCGACTGATTCAGCCCCTGACTTACCTGATCCATCCCCTGAGCGACGTCCCGCTCCATGGCCAGCGCCGCCAGATCTGCGTCCTGGCGATGCAGGGCCTCGAGGATGTCCTTGTGCCGGTCGGGAAAGCTCTGCGTGCCGAGCCTTCCACAGACCACGCGCAACGATGGACCGAAGCGCAGCCAAAGCCGATCCGCCAGATCTGTCAGGATAGGCGCATCGGCATACGCATAAAGCCGCGTGTGGAACCGGTAGTTCTGCACCAGATAGCCAGTGACGTCTCCTGCCGAAATAGCCTGATCCAGAGCTGTGTCGATGGCCTCCAGCGCGGTGATATCATCCGCCGATACACGCGTGGTTGCCAACCGAGCAAGTTGACACTCTATTGTTTTTCTTGCATAAATCAGCTCGTTCAGGTCACTTTCACGTAACATCGGCACAGACACACGGCGATTTCCCTGAAACACGAGCGCGCCATCAGAGATCAGTCGGCGGATTGCTTCGCGTACCGGGGTCATCCCGGCCCCCAACGACTCGACCAGACCCTGGATGGTGACCGCCTGCCCCGGCGCCAGATCGCCAAACAGAATTTGCCCGCGCAAGGTCTGGTAGACGGTTTCATGGGCGGGCAGTTTGGCAGTGGGCTGACTGCCGGATGATGCGGCTGGTTGGCTCAGGTTCACCTTCTGAATTCCTCCTAAATTTTGGGCAGCTTGCACCAAGTTTCCCCAAGTGAAAACATAAACAGTATTGCCGAATGAGGCAAAACTTGATCAAATCCTTATCAGCCGGGCACGGAAACCGGCACGCACAGGGAGATACTCATGACACTCAAGACGATGACATTGACAGCCATCGTGGCGCTGAGCAGTGCGGCCGCCGTCGCCGAAGAAGTTCGCGTTTACAACTGGTCCGACTATATTGACGAAGCCTTGCTGGAGAAATTCGAAGCCGAGACCGGCATCGAACTGATCTACGACGTCTTCGACAGCAACGAGTTGCTGGAAACCAAGATGCTGGCCGGCGGCTCCGGTTACGATGTAGTCGTTCCGACCGGCTCGTTCCTGGCGCGTCAGATTCAGGCTGGCGCGTTCCAGAAACTGGATACCGACAAGCTGTCGAACGCAGGCAACATGTGGGACGTGATCAAGGAGCGCACGGCACGCTATGATCCGGACAACCTCTATTCCATCAACTACATGTGGGGCACGACTGGGATCGGTGCAAACACCGCAAAGGTCGAAGAGGCTCTGGGCGCGGATGCACCGATCGACTCGCTCGATCTGGTGTTCAACCCAGCCAACATGGAAAAACTGGCCGAATGTGGCGTCTACATTCTGGATGCCCCGGACGAGATGATCCCGGCCGCCCTGCAATATATCGGTGAAGATCCCAATAGCATGGACCCCGATGTGGTTGCCAAGGCCGAACCCGTGCTGATGGCGATCCGCCCCTATGTGAAGAAATTCCACAGCTCAGAGTACATCAACGCACTGGCAAATGGTGACATCTGCGTGGCCTTTGGCTGGTCCGGCGATATCCTGCAGGCGCGCGATCGTGCCGACGAGGCCGAAAACGGTGTCGAAATCGTCTTCAACGCGCCCAAGGAAGGCGCACTGATGTGGTTCGACCAGATGGCGATCCCGGTGGACGCCCCGAACCCCGACGGGGCTCACAAGTTCCTGAACTTCATTATGGAAGCCGAGAACATGGCTGCGGCATCCAACTACGTCTATTATGCCAATGGCAACAAGGCGAGCCAGGAGTTCCTCGAAGAGGATGTGATCAACGACCCCGCGATCTATCCGAACGATGACACCCTGAAAAACCTCTACATCAAAGAAGCCTATCCGCCCAAATTGCAGCGTACGGCGACGCGTATGTGGACCAAGATCAAATCTGGGACCTGACCCGAGATTGATTGACGCGCGGGGCATCGGATATGCCCCGCGCTTTTTCCTGCGGGAACGTCGGCAGCTGTTCCATGCCCGTTCCGCCACTTGCGTCATACATTGGGGGCCAGCGTGACTATTCCTGTTTTTGAACCCTGGAACGATCCAGAGGCTAAGCCCCTGATCCAATTCCAGAATGTTACCAAGCGCTTTGGTGAGTTCACCGCGATCGACGATCTGACGCTTGGGATCTACGAGAAAGAGTTCTTTGCCTTGCTTGGCCCCTCGGGCTGCGGCAAGACCACGATGATGCGGATGCTGGCAGGGTTTGAAACGCCAACCGAAGGCAAAATTTTCCTGTCGGGTCAGGATATTGCACCGGTCCCGCCGAACAAGCGTCTGGTCAACATGATGTTCCAGTCCTATGCGCTATTCCCGCATCTGAGCGTCTGGGACAATATCGCCTTTGGACTGAAGCGCGAGAACAAGCCCAAACATGATATCGCCGAGCGGGTACAGGAAATGCTGCGCCTGACCCGGCTGGAGAAATTCGCGCGGCGCAAGCCGCACCAGATCTCCGGCGGTCAACGGCAGCGGGTGGCCTTGGCAAGATCGCTGGCCAAAGCACCCAAACTTCTCTTGCTGGATGAACCTCTCGGCGCGCTCGACAAGAAGCTGCGCCAGGACACCCAGTTCGAACTGATGGACATTCAGGAAAAGACTGGCACCACCTTTGTTATTGTCACCCACGATCAGGAAGAGGCGATGACGGTCGCCTCCCGCGTGGCGGTGATGGACAATGGCCAGATCGTCCAAGTTGCTACTCCTGATCGTATCTACGAAACGCCAAATTCGCTTTACGTGGCTGATTTCATTGGCGATGTGAACATCATCGACGGCACCGCTTCGCCCACGGGCCCCGATGAATATGCGGTCAGCTGGAAAGATGGCGCCGCCCCGCTGATGGTGAAAAGCCAGGCGACATTCTCTGATGGCCAAGCCTGCCATCTGGCGATCCGCCCGGAGAAGGTCACGATCAGTGCGGATCGTCCCGCCGAGGCCGACAATAGCGTGCAGGGCCGTATTCTCGATATAGCATATCTCGGCAATATCTCGACCTACCATGTCGAACTGCCATCTGGTGCGGTGATCAAAGCTCAGACCGCAAATACCCGCCGTATCGCCCGGCGCGCCTTTACCTGGGAAGACCCGGTCTGGCTGTCCTGGACAGCCACTGCCGGTGTCCTACTGGCAAACTGATGCGCCGCTTTATCCTGATTGCCATCCCTTACGCCTGGCTTCTGGCGCTGTTCCTTGTGCCCTTTGCCATCGTGTTCAAGATCGCCCTGTCGGACGCCGCCGTCGCGCGCCCGCCTTATATGCCGCAGTTCGACTGGGTCACTGGTATCGGCGCCTTTATTGCGGATCTGGATTTTGAGAATTTCGTCTGGCTGACAGAAGACGACCTCTATTGGAAAGCCTATCTCAGCTCGCTTCGGATCGCTGTAATCTCAACTGTGCTGACCCTGCTGGTCGGCTACCCCATGGCCTATGGCATGGCCCGCGCCCCGTCTGAATGGCGTCCCACGCTGATGATGTTGGTGATCCTGCCCTTCTGGACCAGCTTCCTGATCCGCGTTTATGCTTGGATGGGCATCCTGTCGAATGAGGGGCTGTTGAACCAGTTTCTGATCTGGCTTGGGATCATCGACACGCCGCTCACCATTTTGAATACCAATACCGCGGTCTATATCGGCATCGTCTACACCTACCTGCCGTTCATGATTTTGCCGATATACTCGGCACTGGAGCGGCTGGACGGATCGCTCATCGAGGCTGCCGAGGATCTGGGCTGCTCACGTACGCAGGCCTTCTGGTTGGTCACCATCCCGCTGTCGCGCGCCGGCATCATTGCGGGCTGCTTCCTCGTCTTTATTCCGACGCTAGGCGAATTCGTGATCCCGTCACTGCTGGGGGGGTCGGACACGCTGATGATCGGCAAGGTTCTGTGGGAAGAGTTCTTCTCCAACCGTGACTGGCCAGTGGCCTCTGCGGTGGCAGTTGTGCTGCTATTGATCCTGATCGTGCCGATCGTGCTGTTCCAGCGTAACCAGCAGAAACAACAGGAGGCGGAACAATGACCCGAATGAGCTGGTTCAACACCGTTTCGCTGACGCTGGGATTTGCGTTTCTGTATATCCCGATGGTCATCCTGATCGCCTACAGCTTCAACGAAAGCAAGCTGGTTACCGTCTGGGCCGGGTTCTCTGTCAAATGGTATGGTGAACTGCTGCACAACGAGGCATTCCTCAGTGCGGCATTGGTCACGCTGAAGGTAGCCGTTATCTCCTCCAGCATCGCGACGGTCCTTGGCACCATGGCCGCCTACGTGCTGGTGCGCGGCGGGCGGTTCCTGGGGCGTACGCTGTTTTCCGGCATGATCTACGCGCCATTGGTGATGCCAGAGGTAATCACAGGCCTTTCGCTGCTGCTCCTGTTCATCGGGATCGGGCTGGATCGCGGGATTATGACCATCGTGCTCGCGCATACGACCTTTGCCATGTGCTATGTCTCGGTCGTGGTCTCTTCGCGGTTGGTAACCTTTGATCGATCGCTGGAGGAAGCCGCGCTGGATCTGGGCTGTTCGCAGGCAGAGGCGTTCCGCCTCGTGACGCTACCGATCATCGCGCCCGCAGTGATTTCAGGCTGGCTTCTGGCCTTTACCCTGTCGCTGGACGACCTGGTGATTGCCTCCTTCACCGCAGGCCCTGCGGCGACAACCTTGCCCATCAAGATCTTCTCTGCGGTGCGGCTCGGTGTCAGCCCGGAGATCAACGCGCTCTCGACGATCATGATCGGCATTGTCACCGTCGGCGTTGTCACAGCCTCGCTGGTCACCAAACATCAGTTGGTCCGCCAGCGTCGTGACGAGCAGAACGCCGAACGCAGCTAAGCAGCGGCTCAGTCCGCGTCCCAATCAGGGGCGCGGGCCAGCCCCAATGCCTCCAACTGATCCGGTCCCTGATATCGGATCGCATCGCTGTGCCAGAGATCCGGTGCCGCAGCCAATTGGTTGTAATAGCCGTCGAACAATTCCGGCGCGCTGAAATGCTGGCCACGCCGCTTTTCTATCTCTGCCTTCTTGGTGATTTCGGGCAAGAATTTGCTGTGCAGCAGAACCCCGGACGGACCTGCCCCACCTGGCCCATCGTATAGTGCATTCAACCGCCTGGGCAGCATTGCATGGGTAGAATTCGTATAGGCGAAGCTGCGGTGCCATTTGACCAGCGGCACCTTGTTCAGCGTAGGTCCCCGCTGCGGCTCATCAGGAAAAAACATCCGCTCCCTGATGCCGCCCTGTACCCACAGGTTGCCGCGCGGCGCCTGCCGAACCCGGCGATATGGCCCGGTATCAAACCACGGCAATACTCGGCGGGGATCATCACCTGGGACGTAACTCACCTCTCCCACTGACCCCTTGGGAAAAAGATCCAGCATCAAGGCACCGAAGCCAGCCCTTCCATGACGGTCCAGCCAATCTGTCAATCCGCGCAGACCGTGCCGGGCATCACCGCCAAACACCAGCAATTCATCTGCATCAACACTGAGACACCAGCGGCGGTGACCATAACGGATCTGAAGCCATGTCGCCCAGTCGAGACCAAACCGAGCATCGCGATAGCTGGCGCCTGTATGCCAGAGCGAGACATCAGGCTGACCGGCAAGATACGCGGCGCTGCCATCATCGCTGCCATTGTCGACGATCAGAAAATGGTCGACACCCAGATCGCGATAAAAGGCCAGGAAAAACGGAAGCCGGGTCGCTTCATTGCGCAGCACTGTGATGGCAAGAATTGCATCCCGTTGCAAACTGCGAGTGCGGTCCGTCAGCGTCGTCAGCTGATGCCGGGACCGGAAAGAGCGCCAAAGCAGCCGACGTCGCTGCCACCTCAGCCGGTAGGCCGCCGCCAGGGAGATTTCCGGCAGCGGTACAGTACCTGGAGCCCGCTCTGGCCCCGTCACCCTAGCGCTCGTAAGCGCCGGCTTTGTGCCAGCCCCAGGCATCCGCGATCATAGTTTCAAGATCCGATCGCTTCGGCTCCCACCCAAGCAGGGTAGCCGCCCGCACCGAACCCGACACCAGCTTGGTGCAATCGCCGGCACGACGAGGACCAATTGAGTGAGGCACCGATTGACCGGTTGTCGCCTCCGCCTTGTCCATGACTTCCCGTACGGAGAAACCGGTGCCGGTCCCCAGGTTGAAGACCTGGCTCCCTTTGCCGTCTTTCAGCCATTGCAGGCCCAGCACATGGGCGTCGACCAGATCGCAGACGTGAACATAGTCACGCACGCAGGTGCCATCCGGGGTGTCATAGTCGGTTCCAAAAATGGTCAGCGCGTCACGTTTGCCCTCAATCGCATCCAGCACCAGCGGCACCAGATGAGTCTCGGGGCGGTGGAACTCGCCCACTTCGGCCTCGGGGTCGGCACCCGCCACGTTGAAGTAACGGAAGATCACCGACCGCAGCCCATGCGAGGCGCCAAAATCGCGCAGGATGTCTTCTACCGCCCGTTTGGACGCGCCATAGGCATTAAGGGGAAGCTGCGGCGTGCTTTCGTCCAGCACCACATTGTCATGCTCCCCATAGGTGGCGCAGGTTGATGAGAAAACGAAATCAAGGCAGCCGGCTGCCACCGCGGCTTCAATCAGCGTGAGAGACCCGCCGACATTGTTGGCCCAGTAGCGCCCGGGTTCGCTCATGGCTTCACCAACCTGGCTCAACGCGGCGAAGTGCATCACGGCGGCCGGTTGATATTTGGCAAAAACCTCGTCCAGTCGCAGACGATCAGCCAGATCCCCCTTTTCAAAGGGTCCGAACTTCACGGCGTCCTGCCAGCCAGTCACCAGATTATCGTAGGTTACGGGGGTAAAACCGGCAGCCTTTAGTGCCTTGCAGGCATGAGAGCCAATATAACCCGCTCCACCAGTCACCAGAATATATGTCAAAGCAGCGTCTTCCTGATCAAAAGGCCGGACAGTGCTGTCCGGCCACCCAATTTCCAGATGTTCACAATCTCCGCCACTCTCGGCGAAGTGATCGGCTTACTGCGCCGCCTTGTCGACCTGCGCAATCTCATTGATGTAGCACATCAGATCATCGCGCAGCTCTTCACGTGCCAGCGCAAAGGCGACGGTTGCCTGCAGGAAACCAGCCTTGGATCCGCAATCAAAGCGCTGACCACGGAAACGATAGCCGTAGACCGGCACATCGTCGGCGATATCTTCGGCAATGGCATCGGTCAGCTGGATCTCACCACCGGCGCCCTGTTTCTTTTTATTGAGATTGCGCAAGACCGATGGCGCCAGGATATAGCGACCAATAACCGCCAGATTAGACGGCGCATCTTCGGCTTTGGGCTTTTCAACCATGCCATTTACCGACACCACCGAGCCCATGTCGTCGCGCACATCCAGCACGCCGTAGGACGATGTCTGTTCTGGCGGAACCTCCATGGCCGCGACCATATTGCCGCCGGTTTCCTCGTAGGCTTCCACCATCTGCTTCAGGCAGGGGGTTTCCGCCGCGATGACATCATCAGGCAGGATCACCGCAAAGGGTTCATTGGCGATCAGGCGACGCGCGCACCAGACCGCGTGACCAAGGCCCAGCGCCTGATGCTGGCGAATATAGGCAATCGCGCCCGATTCCATATTGGTCGCTTTCAGGATTTCCAGCAGATCATCCTTACCCTTCTTGCGCAGCTCCTGCTCAAGCATGGGCGAATGGTCGAAATAATCCTCCAGCGCTCCTTTGCCGCGCGAGGTGACAAAGATGAACTCCTTGATGCCGGCCTCTCGGGCCTCATCAATGGCATATTGGACCAGCGGGCGGTCAACCAGCGTCATGATTTCTTTGGGAACCGATTTGGTTGCCGGCAGGAATCTGGTTCCAAGCCCGGCCACCGGAAAAATTGCCTTCGTTACTTTTCTACGCATCTCGCACTCTCGTTTCTATTTCTCAAACCGTTCTGATGCGGTTCGTCAGTGGGGCCGTTTGGGTGGCAAAACCTACCTCGAAAGGCCGGTCAGAGTATTCCGTAGGCAATTCAGAAAATATACCCCCAGTCACATTTCGCTCACGGCATCCCGTATCATGTTTCATATTATCGACAATTCAGGCCTATTTGTGACCCATTTTTTTCATCATCGCCTCAATCCGGGGAACATCCTCGGGGTTGTTCAGCTCCCAGAACTCGCGTCCACGTGCTTCAACCTCCACGCAGAGAATCTTGCGCCCGTTCTCAAGAAAGCGCAGCTGCTCCAGCCCTTCGAGGGTTTCCAATGGTCCGACAGGCCAGCCAGGATAGGCGCTCAGCGCGTCCGGGCGATAGGCATAGACACCGACGTGGTGAAACACCGGCGTCTCCTGATCTGAACCATAGGTTTCGGACGTAAAGGGCACCACCTCCTTGGAGAAGTAGAGCGCATTATGGTCGCTACCGAACACTGCCGTGGTGCCGCCAACACGACCGGCCTTACGGTCTGCCAGCAGACTGTTCAGCGTCGCGCCGTCGCAGCGCAGCACCGGCGTTGCCAACCCTTTGTCAGGCGCGCCGCGCAGGCCGACAATCAGATCCTCGATAAACCAATGCGGCGTCAGCGGCGCGTCCCCTTGCAGGTTCACCACGATATCATAACCGCCGCCAAGTTTATCCAGCGCTTCGGCGCAACGCTCCGTCCCGTTGGCGCAGCTTTCGGAGGTCATAACGACCTCGGCACCAAACCCGGTGGCAGCATCGCGAATTCGGTCGTCGTCGGTTGCGACAACCACACGATCTACGCCATTGACGGCCATGGCCGCACGCCAGGAGCGTTCGATCAGCGTTTGGCTCTCGCCGCTGGACCCGGTCAAAGCAACAAGCGGCTTACCAGGATAGCGAGTCGAAGCATAGCGGGCGGGAATGACGATAAGGACGGACATCAGGCTTTCTTAAGCTCCACACCCGGCGCATAGGCTATAAAGAAAGGATTCGAATAGCCTTCCTTGCCGTAGGTCAGTGGCGAATGATCATCAAAGCGTACCACTTGACCACCGGCACCGCAGAGGACCGCATGACCGGCGGCGGTATCCCATTCCATGGTCCGCCCCACCCGCGGATATAGATCGGCTTCGCCTGTTGCGACCAGACAGAACTTCAGCGAAGACCCCGCGCTCTTGCTGTCCTTCACGGCGTATTTGTTGATGTAATCATCGGTGGCCTGATCACGGTGCGATTTCGACGCAACCACCATCAGCGCATCATTATCACTGTCTGCAACACGAATGGGTTTGATCTCTCCCATGGCTGACGGATCAAAAGCGCCGGTTTCCTCAACCGCTGATCCGTCCGCCAAGGTGAAGAACATCCGAGACCGCGCCGGCGCATAGACAACGCCGCGCGTCGGCACACCGTTTTCGACCAATGCGATATTGACGGTAAAATCACCGCGGCGGTGGATGAACTCCTTGGTTCCGTCCAGCGGATCCACAATCAGAAAGGTGTGCCCGCTCTTGCTGTGCGATTCCGCCTGTTCCTCGGTCACCAGCATCACGTCGGGAAAGGCTGCGCGCAACCCGGCAGAAATCAACGCATCGGCGGCCTCGTCAGCGGCGGTTACCGGGCTTTCATCCGATTTTACCTTCACCTCGAATTCATCCGAATTATAGATCTCCATGATCTTCTCTCCGGCTTCGATCGCCAATCGGCGGATTACCGGAATAAGCTCATCATATGTCACAAACACTCTCCCTGACCGGGTTTGGTTGATTACAGCAGTTGTCCCCCTTATGGTCGGGGTGAAACGGAACAGCAAGATTTCCGTGGTAACGATAAGCAGAGTTTCACCTAAAGCAGGTCCGGCTAAGCGACATCATGTTCGAGCAACGCCACAAACGGTCACGTCTCAGCAGCCTCATCGCCATGGGTGAGGTTGTCTTTCATTCCGTGGCCCGCAGCGTTCGCTCCAAACATAATAATGCGTTCATGGCTCTGGCGACCAATCTCACGCAGGCGGTGATGTTTGTCATCGTGTTCTACGTGATGTTTTCCCTGCTCGGCCTGCGCGGTTCGGCCATTCGCGGCGATTTCCTGCTCTATGTGATGTCGGGTGTGTTTTTGTTCCTGACCCACACCAAGGCCGTTTCCGCTGTCGCCGGAGCAGAGGGACCAAGCAGCCCTATGATGCAGCACGCCCCGATGAACACGATCGTCGCCATTCTGTCGGCGGCACTGGGATCACTGTATATTCAGGTGCTGTCGATGCTGATCATCCTGTTCGTCTATCACGTGGCGTTCACCCCGATTGAAATAGAGGAACCGATTGCGGCCTTTGGCATGGTGCTGCTCTCCTGGATAACCGGTGCTGCGGTAGGTTTGATCCTGCTGGTCATGAAACCTTGGTCGCCCGGGACTGTTGGCATCATCTCCACGATCTACCAAAGGGCCAATATGATCGCCTCGGGCAAGATGTTCCTGGCGAACACTCTGCCCAGCTTCATGCTGTCGATGTTCGACTGGAACCCGCTGTTTCATTGCATAGATCAGGCGCGTGGGTTTGTGTTCATCAACTACAACCCCCATTTCAGCAACTGGCAATACGCAGGTTGGGTGGCGCTCGTCCTGATCATGATCGGACTGATGGGGGAGTTTTACACCCGTCGCCGTGCCTCGATCAGTTGGGGTGCCAAACGCTGATCGACGGATTGACGCAATGGCTCAGGTCACCACGCGAAGTGTCAGGTTTATGCGACCACCCTTTGGCAGCAAACGCGAGGATTTGAAGCGGATGCGGTCAACCCCATGATAGGTCAGCCGCGCCTCGCCCCCCATCACGACGACATCGCCTGAGTTCAGCCAGACGGTCTCCGTCTTACCGCCACGGAATTGATTGCCGATCCGCAGAAGGCCGTCATCGCCCAGAGAGACGGACACCACCGGGTAAGAGAAATCCGCCTCATCCTTGTCCTGATGCAGACCCATGCGGGCGCCCTCGCCATAGTAGTTGATCAAACAACAGTCCGGTTGTCGCTCCAGCCCTGTGCTGGCCCGCCAGATATCCAGGATTTCTGCCGGGATTTTCGGCCAGCCCTGGCCGGAGGGATGCCGATCCTGATAACGATACCCGCCCCTGTCACTCACCCAGCCGCATACCCCGGCCGAGGTCATTCGCACCGACATCTTGCCGCCACCGGGCACCTCAGGCGAGAACAGAGGAGCGGCGCGCAGAACGGGACGCAGACAGTCAATCAGCTGTCGCTGCCGTTCCGTATCCAACAGGGGTTTTGTCAGCTCAAATCCCCGCAACCGCAACTTCATCATCACCGTTAGCCTGTTCTTAACCGCTCCCCTGTCAAAAACCGCAGTAATTCGCGAAACAGGACACGATCTGGCGGTTGCAGGGGGCATTTGCGCTCCCTATATACGCCGGGAAGCGGGGAGGTGCAGACCAAACCGCAACTGAATCGGGGCCGGAATGCCAAAATGGGTTCAGACCTCGGGTAATCGCCTTAGAAAGTGAAAAGGGATCGAAAATGAGCAAAGTTATCGGAATCGACCTCGGGACCACCAACTCCTGTGTGGCCATCATGGACGGATCGCAGCCTCGCGTTATCGAAAACGCTGAGGGCGCCCGTACCACGCCGTCGATCGTAGCCTTCACCGACGATGAGCGTCTGGTGGGCCAGCCTGCCAAACGTCAGGCCGTCACCAACCCGGACAACACCGTATTCGGCGTAAAGCGCCTGATTGGTCGCCGGTTCGATGACAGCGATCTGGCCAAAGACAAGAAAAACCTGCCTTTCGCCGTAATCAACGGCGGCAATGGTGACGCATGGGTCGAAGCCAAGGGTGAGAAATACTCCCCGTCGCAGATCTCTGCTTTCATCCTGGGCAAGATGAAAGAAACCGCCGAGTCCTACCTCGGTGAAGAAGTGACCCAGGCCGTCATCACCGTGCCTGCGTATTTCAACGACGCCCAGCGTCAGGCCACCAAAGACGCCGGCAAGATTGCCGGTCTCGAAGTGCTGCGCATCATCAACGAACCAACAGCAGCGGCCCTGGCCTATGGTCTGGACAAGGAAGAAACCCAAACCATCGCGGTCTATGACCTTGGTGGCGGTACCTTCGACGTGACCATTCTTGAAATCGACGACGGCCTGTTTGAGGTGAAATCCACCAATGGCGACACGTTCCTTGGTGGTGAAGACTTTGACATGCGCATCGTCAACTACCTGGCAGACCAATTCAAGAAAGAGCACGGCGTCGACCTGACCAAGGACAAAATGGCTCTGCAGCGTCTGAAAGAAGCCGCTGAAAAAGCCAAGATTGAGCTGTCCTCCTCCAGCCAGACCGAAATCAACCAGCCGTTCATCTCGATGGATCCGTCCTCGGGCCAGCCGCTGCACCTAGTCATGAAACTGACCCGTGCCAAGCTGGAGAGCCTGGTTGGCGATCTGATCAAGGCGTCGATGAAGCCCTGCGCCGCTGCGCTGAAAGATGCCGGTCTCTCGGCATCTGACGTCGACGAAGTTGTTCTGGTCGGCGGTATGACCCGCATGCCCAAGGTGATCGAGGAAGTCAGCAAATTCTTCGGCAAAGACCCCCACAAGGGTGTGAACCCGGATGAGGTTGTTGCGATGGGCGCCGCCATTCAGGCCGGTGTTCTGCAAGGCGACGTGAAAGACGTCGTTCTGCTCGACGTGACACCGCTGTCCCTGGGTATCGAAACCCTCGGTGGCGTCTTTACCCGACTGATCGACCGCAACACCACCATCCCGACCAAGAAGAGCCAGGTGTTCTCTACCGCCGAAGACAACCAGAACGCCGTGACCATTCGTGTGTTCCAGGGTGAGCGCGAGATGGCGGCCGACAACAAGATGCTCGGCCAGTTCAACCTTGAGGACATCCCGCCCGCACCGCGCGGCATGCCGCAGATCGAAGTGACCTTCGACATCGACGCAAACGGCATCGTGTCCGTTGGCGCCAAGGATAAGGCGACTGGTAAAGAGCAGAATATCACCATCCAGGCCTCCGGTGGTCTGTCCGATGAGGATATCGAAAAAATGGTCAAGGATGCCGAGGACAATGCCGAGGCAGACAAGGAACGTCGCGAGCTGATCGAAGCGAAGAACCAGGCCGAAAGCCTGATTCACTCCACCGAGAAATCGATGGAAGAGCATGCGGACAAGGTGGACCCGACCACCATCGAAGCGATCGAACTGGCCATTGCCGCGCTGAAGGATGACCTCGAAAACGAGAAATCCACCGCCGACAAGATCAAGTCTGGCGTTCAGAACGTCACCGAAGCCGCCATGAAGCTAGGCGAAGCGATCTACAAGTCGAGCCAGGAAGAGGCAGCGGATGAACCCGCCGCCGCGGATGAGGCTTCAGGCCCCGGTGATGATGACATTGTCGATGCCGAATTCGAAGATCTGGACGACAACAAGCGTTAAGGTCTGATTTTGGCCAAAGCGGGCCGGTCCGAACCCCGGGCCGGCCCGCTTTCGTTGCGGCAAGAAGGGTATTCCGATGTCCAAACGAGATTACTATGACGTTCTCGGGGTGTCCAAAGGGGCCACCGCCGATGAAATCAAGAAAGGCTTTCGCAAGAAGGCCAAAGAGCTGCACCCCGACCGGAACAAGGACAATCCCGAAGCCGAGGGGAAGTTCAAGGAGGCCAATGAGGCCTACGATGTCCTGAAGGACCCTGAGAAGAAGGCCGCTTATGATCGTTACGGTCACGCCGCCTTTGAAAACGGCATGGGCGGCGGCCAACGCGGCGGCCAACGCGGCGGTCAAGGCGGCCAGGGCTTTGGCGGCGGCGACTTTTCGTCTGCCTTCTCAGATGTCTTCGACGATCTGTTCGGCGACTTCATGGGTGGACGCGGCGGCCAGGGTGGCGGGCGGCAACGAGCCGCGCGCGGCTCGGATCTGCGCTACAACCTGCGCATCTCGCTTGAGGATGCTTTTGCGGAGATGCACAAAACGATCAACGTACCGACCGCTGTCGCCTGCGGATCCTGCGAAGGCACTGGCGCTGAGGGCGGAGTGGAACCAACGACATGCCCGACCTGTTCCGGCATGGGCAAGGTTCGCGCGCAGCAGGGTTTCTTCACGGTGGAGCGCACCTGCCCCACCTGCTCCGGCCTTGGCCAGATCATCAAGAACCCCTGCAAATCCTGCCAGGGCCATGGTCGTGTAGAGAAAGATCGCTCCCTGTCGGTGAACATCCCGGCAGGCGTGGAAACCGGCACCCGCATTCGCCTTGCCGGCGAGGGTGAGGCCGGTATGCGCGGTGGTCCTCCCGGTGATCTCTATATTTTTGTTGAAGTCTCCGCACATGACCTGTTTGAGCGGGATGGAAACAACCTATACTGCCGGGTACCGGTATCCATGGCAAAGGCCGCATTGGGCGGCGCCATAGAAGTCCCCACCATTGATGGTGGCCGTGGCCGTGTGCAGATCCCGGAAGGCAGCCAGTCCGGCCGCCAGATGCGCCTACGTGGCAAGGGCATGCCTGCCCTGCGCGGCGGTGCAACCGGTGACATGTTCATAGAACTGGCGGTGGAAACCCCGGTGAACCTCACCGCCCGGCAGAAGGAACTGCTGCGTGAATTCGAGGATCTCTCCGAGGACAACACCAACCCGGAAAGCCGGAGTTTCTTCTCCTCCGTGAAAAGCTTCTGGGACGGGATGAAGGGCTGATCCCCTCCCCATTCTAAACCAATATTAAGCGCTCCAATGGGGCGCTTTTTTCGTTGGTTTTGCGGCTGGCCGCATGGTGATCCATTTGCATTAACCCTTCCTCAACCACGATGGCCACAGCATAGCCTATGGCCAAGGATCCCGCGTTTCAGGATGTCTCTCTCCCGCTGTTCTCCAACAGCGCAGAGATGGGGCCTGCCTCCCCGCCAGAGCGGCGCCTGCCCTCCTATATCAGGGATCACCGCGCGCGGTTGCGCGAGCGTTTTATGGACGGGGGCGCGGCTGCGATGCCGGACTATGAGTTGCTGGAACTTCTGCTCTTTCGATCCATTCCGCGCCGTGATGTCAAACCGCTGGCCCGGCTCCTGCTTGAGACCTTCGGAGATTTCAACCGGGTTATCACCGCGCCCCCTGAACGTCTCTCGAAGGTGAATGGCATCGGCGAGGCTGTCGTCGCGGATCTTAAGATCCTGGAGGCTGCCGCCCATCGAATGGCCCGCGCCAAAATCATGCAGCGACCGGTCTTGTCCTCTTGGGACGCGCTTCTGGACTATTGCCATACCGTCATGGCCCATCGTGAGACCGAACAGTTCCGTGTCCTCTACCTGGATCGCAAGAACACTCTGGTCGCGGATGAAGAGCAGGCCAGGGGCACCGTCGATCATGTGCCGGTCTACCCGCGAGAGATCGCCAAGCGGGCCCTTGAAATAAGCGCCAGCGCCCTGATCCTGGTACATAATCACCCGTCGGGCGACCCGACCCCATCGCAGAGCGACATCGAGATGACCGACCGGGTTGCGCGGGCACTCGCCACTCTGGATATCGTTCTGCATGATCATCTGATCATCGGAAAATCTCGCGAACTGAGCTTTCGCTCGGAAGGATATCTCTAGCGGTCTAAAGCTCTTTTATCGAACCCAGACTTCGACCCGTCGATTGACCTGTCGGCCCCATCGCTGGTCTTCACAGGCCATCGGCAGCGCCTCACCAAAGGCCTCCACCGCTATTTCGGTCCGCTCGAGATTCGCGGTTTCAGCTGCCGCGATGACCGCATCTCGCACCGCCTCCGCTCGTTTCAACGCAATGGATTTATTACCGCTCGCCGGGCCATCGCCATCTGAGAAGCCGACAAAAACCAGCTCCCGCGCATCGTAGGCCCCAGCCTCCAGGGACCGGGCGAGCTGATTGATATTGCTTCGCGATTGCGCATCGGGGCGGGTCGATCCCGGTTCAAAGCGAAACGACGTGGTCAACCGCTGCAGACCGTCCAGGCGACTGACCAATCTCTGCAACTCCGCAAGGGAGACCTCCGGCCCGGCTGCGCTGATGGCATTGGCCAGACGGTCGCCCTGAACATTCATCGAAATTCTCTCTGGTGCCTGATCAACGAACCCGGCTCTGCGGATCACAATCTGCGCCGCGGGGCCGCGAACATAACTCAGAAAATCCCGCGCAAGCTTGGGCAACCGTCGTGACGGGAGATATAGAAACATCGGCGCGGTCAGCGGATAGTCTTCTGTCTTGATTGACCGGCGATTGGCCCGCAGCGAGAAGCCACACGCGCCGCGCAGGGTCAGGACGCGTGCGGTCGATGTTTCGGCAAAGCTCGCCAGCCCAAGGGCAAAGGGATCAGTCGCAACGACTCGCACCAAGGTGCTGCCACGGTCGTGGCGCCGCAGACGACTGCCAAGCGCCGCAATATTTGGCGGCTCAAGCCGGTCAGAAATCGCCTGAGCCAAGCCAGAGCCCGCGACGGGCAAATGAAGAGAGATCGGCGCGTCAGCCCCACCCAGCTCAGACCAGTTTTTCAGATCCCCGGATAGAACGCGCGCGAGATTCGACACCGAAATCGAGCGCACAGGGTTCCCCGGTGCCACCACCGGAACCATGGCGTCCAGCGCCAGAACGCGACTGCGTTGTGACCCTGTCATATCCCCCATTCCGGCCTCACGCGCGCGCTCACGCTCCGCGCTGCGGATTTCGCGCAGGGCCATCACGATATCGGCTTCATTGGCCAGAAGATCGGCAAACCCTTCGTCGGTATTGCTGACAAAAAAGCTGAACCTGGCGGCGACTCGACCTGTGTCCCGCAGTAACACATAGTCAAAATTATTGTCGGGCATCGGATCTCGCCGGGTCTGGAAACCGTTTCTGAGTGCGAACCCTTCGATCAGCGCCGGTAACAGAACCTCTGCCATGGTGGAAGAACCCGACAGGGTAATCTCCGCAACATAATCAGACAGGCTCGGGCAGCCGGGCCCCTCACAGCTGACGCCGGACCCATCAACCGTCAGCTCACCGAACTTCGTATCAACGCGATAGAATTCACCATCAAAACCCAGAATATTCCCGGTGATCTCAACGGCGCCGTCAGGTGAGGAAAGGGTCACATCCTGCGCATTGAGCGGCAGGATTCCAGCGACAAGAAAGAGTGCGGCGCCTACCGCCGCACGAAGCAAAGCCATGAGAAATCCTGAATAAACCGCTAGTTAATTTGCGGCGATTTTCAGTGTTTCTAGCAAATTATTCAACACAAGAAAATCACCCGTAGCGGCACAATCAGGCATCGCCAGTGTCAGATCACGGGTGCGCAGCTTTCCATCGCGCAGTTCAAGCGTCTGCGCCGAAACGTCGCGACCGCAATTGATCGCGGTTACCTCGGCCTCGACTGTCAGGTCGATCACACCACTACGGTCGCCGCCAAGCCGTGGAACGCTGTAGATCTCTGCCAAACGCGGCGCCAGCTGCGAGGCATCGCCAAGCTGCACGACCGACCCCCGGCCAGCTGTAAGATCAGCACCGCGCCAGACATGACCAGCGCTGCCGTACCCCGCGCCAAACTCGCGCGCGTGCAGTTCAAAGCCGCTATTGCCAGCCCATTGCAGGACCACCCGGCTGACCAGATTTAGATCAGGCACCGAAGTTGTCGCCACTGCACCACGGCCTGTTTTCGGCTCGACGATAAAAACTGCGGTAGAAGAAAGTGCCGGCACCTGAACGGTCAGCGCGCCGGTATCGTCCAGGCGGCTGGAGAACATCATTCCATTGTGATGAATGGTCAACCGCTCTCCGGGACGGCAAAGGGACAAGATCGTCAAACGCACCTCTGCCATCGGGCTGGCGACGGCTTCTGCTGTCATATCGCAGGTGGTCTCTGGGTCATGACGCCCGGCCTGACGGGCTTCGCCCTCGCCGTCGGAAGCAGGTGTGGCCGCAGTGAGGCTGATCGCCTCAATCTGAAGTGCACCATCGGTCGAGAGGTCTGGCAGGTTGTCTACGGCCGCAACCGCAAGCCCCTTCGCAGGAACCGCGGCTTCTGCAGTCGCCTGCGGACCGCCATCGGCATGTTGCATAACAAGACCGATCGCCAGTGCGCTACAGAGGGTGGCCGCGCTCATCAAGGCTGTACGTTTGCTGATCATTACCGACTCCTTACCCAAAAAGGTTAAGGAACCGTGACGCAGAAAGGCGACCAATTGATGGCCGCCCCTTGCTGAGAATCTGGCGAAAGCATGCAATTTTCACTGTTTTCGCCAGACTATGTCACCTGTCCGGCGCCTCAGCTGAGGCTGCCATGGCAGTGTTTGAACTTCTTGCCAGACCCACAAGGGCATTTGTCATTGCGAGATGGATTGCCCCATGTCGAGGGATCGTCTTCAACAAACCCATCGGCTGGTGCCTCCGGCAACGCAGCGCCAGCCGCGGCCCTTTGCAGTTCCGCCTGCTGGGCGGCCAGCTGCATCATCATCTGGCGCTGCTCTTCTTCGCTGATGGGGCGCACATGTGCGAGCTGCTGAGTGACGGTTTCACGCAGCGTATCGAGCATGTTTTCAAACAGCTGGAAACTCTCATTCTTATATTCATTGAGCGGATCACGCTGCGCATAGCCACGGAAGCCCACCACAGAACGCAGATGTTCCAGCGTCAGAAGATGTTCGCGCCATTTTGCATCGATGGTCTGAAGCAGAACTTGCTTTTCGATATTGCGCATGGTTTCAGCACCAAACGCTTCGGTCTTTTCTGCCATCTTGGCATCGCTGGCGGCGACCAGACGTTCGCGGATCTGCTCGTCATCGACGCCTTCTTCGGCAGCCCAGTCGACCACGGGGACATCAAGCCCGAGTTTCTCGCGGACCTGCGCCTGCAGGCCCTCGCTGTCCCATTGGTCGGCATAGGTCTTGGCCGGCATATGCACATCGAGAAGATCGTCGATCACCTCATGACGCATATCACCGACAATTTCGGACAGATCTTCAGCAGCCATGATTTCGCGGCGCTGGTTAAAGATTACCTTGCGCTGATCATTCATCACGTCGTCGAATTTCAGAACGTTCTTACGCATGTCAAAGTTGCGGCCTTCGACCTTTGCCTGGGCGCGTTCCAGCGACTTGTTCACCCAAGGGTGAATGATCGCCTCGCCCTCTTTCATGCCAAGGGTCGACAACAGCTTGTCCAGCCGCTCTGACCCGAAGATGCGCATCAGATCATCTTCAAGGCTGAGGTAGAACACGGTGCGACCCGGATCGCCCTGGCGACCGGAGCGACCGCGCAGCTGGTTGTCGATCCGGCGGCTCTCGTGGCGTTCGGAAGCCATCACGAACAGGCCACCTGCGTCCAGAACACTCTGCTTTTCCGCGGCATGTTTGGCCTCTTCCTCGGTGCGCAGGGCAACCGGGTCGGCATCGGGCTGGGCGTCCAGCGCATCCAGCACCTTCAGCTCCACATTACCGCCCAACTGAATGTCAGTACCGCGGCCGGCCATGTTGGTAGCGATGGTCACAGCGCCCAGACGACCGGCCTCCGCCACAATCTTGGCTTCCTGTTCGTGGTGACGGGCGTTCAGCACGTTGTGCTTGATGCCCTCTTTCTCCAGCATCTGGCTGAGCAGCTCGGATTTTTCGATCGAGGTCGTGCCCAAAAGAACAGGCTGGCCCTTTTCATGGGCCTTCTTGGTCTCTTCAATCATCGCACGGTATTTCTCGACAGCCGTGCGGTAGACCTGATCGTCCTCATCCTTACGGGCGATTGGTCGGTTGGTTGGAACCTCGACCACACCCAGACCGTAGATCTCGGCAAATTCCTCGGCCTCGGTCATCGCTGTGCCGGTCATCCCGGACAGCTTGCTGTAGAGGCGGAAGTAGTTCTGAAAGGTCACGGAGGCCAGCGTTGTGTTCTCGGGCTGGATCTTAACCTCTTCCTTGGCTTCGATGGCCTGATGCAGACCCTCGGAAAGGCGGCGACCGGCCATCATCCGACCGGTGAATTCATCGATCAGCACCACCTCGCCATCCCGCACGATGTAGTCCTTGTCGCGCTGGAACAACTTATGCGCCCGCAGCGCCTGGTTGACGTGATGTACTACCGTAGTGCTCTCAGGATCATACAGTGACGCTCCCTCTTCCAGCAGGCCATGGGCGATCAACTGCTGCTCGAGGTATTCGTTGCCATCCTCGGTGAAGGTCACGCCGCGGGTTTTTTCGTCCAGCTCATAGTGATCATCACTCAGGAGCGGGATCATCTTGTCGATGGTCGAGTAGAGTTCCGAGCGATCTTCCGCCGGACCTGAGATGATCAGCGGCGTACGCGCCTCGTCGATCAGGATCGAGTCGACCTCATCCACAATCGCGAAATTATGGTGTTTCTGGAAAACCTGATCGAGGCTCGGCTTCATGTTGTCGCGCAGGTAGTCAAAGCCCAGCTCGTTGTTGGTCGCATAAGTGACATCGCTCTGATAGGCAGCCATCTTCTCTGCATCAGGCTGGCCGGACCAGATCACGCCGGTGGTCATGCCGAGTTGCGCAAAGACCTTGCCCATCCACTCGCTGTCGCGCTTGGCTAGGTATTCGTTCACCGTCACCACATGCACGCCCTTGCCGGTCAGCGCATTGAGATAGGCCGGGAAGGTCGCAACGAGGGTTTTACCCTCACCGGTCTTCATCTCGGAAATATTGCCCTGGTGCAGAAAGATGCCACCCATGAGCTGCGTATCAAAGGCCCGCAGCCCCAGCGCACGCCGCGCCGCCTCGCGTACGTTGGCAAAAGCCTCGGGCAGAAGGTCATCCAGGCTCTCTCCGTCACCGGCGCGCTTGCGCAGCTCGGCGGTTTTGTCCTGCAACTCCTGATCGCTGAGTTTCTCGAACTCGGGCTCCAGCGCGTTGATCTTGGCAATCAGCGGCCGTGTCGCCTTGATTTTGCGGTCATTCGGCGTGCCGAAAACCTTTTTGGCGAGTGTTCCGATACCCAGCATGTGTTCTCCAACCGTCCTGTCATTGGCCCCTGGCGTTGGCAGGCTTGCCCGCCCCGCTTGCAACTCATAAACAATGATGGAACAGCGGTCCTGTCAAAGGCCTCATGGCGATGTAAGGTCCCGCAAATACGGTGTCAACGCTACGCCCAGCCGTGGCCAGAGAATAGGAAGAATTCAATGCGCAAAGGTCTCACTTATTTGTCGGGGCTGGCCCTGACGGCCGCCTTGACACTGCCCATACCCGCTGTGGCCGAACCACATGCCAATACAGTGGTTGCAAAGGTGAATGGCGAAGAGATCACGATTGGTCACATGATCATCGCCCGCGCGACGCTGCCGCAGCAGTATCAGCAGCTGCCGGATGATGTTCTCTATGACGCAATTCTGGACCAGCTGATTCAGCAAACCAGCCTGAAACAGGAACTGAATGGCGAGGTTCCGAAATACGTCGAACTCTCCCTAGAGAACGAAGCCCGTTCGCTGCTGGCCGCTGATGTCATCGAAAAGGTGATGGAGGGTGCCGCCTCCGAACAGGACCTTCGCGCCGCCTACGACGAGAAATACACCGACGGAACCGGCGGTGATGAATTCAACGCCTCGCATATTCTGGTCGAGAGCAAGGAGGATGCAGCCGAAATTCGCGCCGAGCTGGAGGCGGGTGCTGATTTTGCCACTCTAGCGCGCGAACGGTCGACCGGTCCCTCCGGCCCGAACGGTGGGGAGCTCGGCTGGTTTGGCAAGGGGCGCATGGTCCCGGAATTTGAAGAAGCCGTCCTCGCGATGCGTACCGGTGACGTCTCCGAACCGGTTCAAACCCAGTTCGGCTGGCATGTGATCAAGCTCAACGAACGGCGCACCTCTGCTGCGCCTACCTTTGACGAGGTCCGCGAAGAGCTTGCAGCGCAGATGCGCCAGGACGCGGTAGAAGAGCGCGTACTCTCCCTGACCACCTCGGCAACGATTGAACGCCCTGAGATCGAAGATCTAGACCCCGCAATCCTGAAAAACCTTGACCTGGTTAGGAACTGAAAATGGCACTGCCCCGCTCTCCGCTTGCACCAGACCATTTCCCCGAGCTGCCGGAAATCACCGGTGTTAGCTTCGCATCGGCAGCCGCCGGCGTGAGATACAAGGATCGTACGGACGTTATGCTCGCGGTGATGGCACCCGGAACGGCCGTCGCCGGCGTCTTTACCCGCTCCGCGACCCGCTCCGCCCCCGTTCTGGACTGTCAGGTAAAACTCGCTTCGGCAGAAAACGACACCGCGCACGGCGCGGCGATCCTCGTGAATTCCGGCAATTCTAACGCCTTTACCGGGCACTATGGTCAAACCTCGGTTGCCGAGATCACCCGCAGTGTAGCAGAATGCACGGGTGTTCCGGCCGCACGGGTGTTCACCGCATCAACCGGAGTCATCGGCGAACCACTACCGCACGACCGCATCGTCGCCCAGATCGCGGCGCTGAACGATGGGTTGGACTCCACCGCCATCGAAGCTGCTGCCGGCGCGATCATGACAACGGACACCTTTGCCAAAGGGGCCAGCGCGAAAATCGAGATCGACGGAAAAACCGTCTCTATCGCGGGGATTGCCAAGGGGTCAGGTATGATCGCCCCCGACATGGCGACCATGCTTGTCTATATCTTCACAGATGCGAAGATGCCGCAGTCGGCGTTGCAGGAGCTTCTGTCGCAAACCTGTGACCGGACCTTCAACTGCATCACGGTGGACAGCGACACATCGACCTCGGACAGTCTGATGCTCTGTGCCACTGGCGCCTCTGGCGTTGATGTAACCGGACATGCTGAATTCGCCGAGGCGCTGGAATCAGTCATGCTGGACCTGTCGCATCAAGTGGTGCGCGATGGTGAGGGCGCGACCAAATTCGTCGAGATCCAGGTGACCGGCGCGATGAATGACCACGACGCCAAGGTTCATGGCCTGTCGATTGCCAATTCGCCGCTGGTCAAAACGGCCATTGCCGGGGAGGATCCGAACTGGGGCCGCGTCGTGATGGCAATCGGCAAATCCGGGGCAGCCGCCGATCGGGACAAGCTTTCCATCTCCTTTGGCGATGTACTGGTCGCCGAAAAAGGCTGGGTGTCGCCAAACTATCGCGAAGCAGCCGGCGCCGCTGAAATGAAGAAGTCGGAGATCGTCATCAAGGTTGATCTGGGATTGGCCAAGGGGCAGAGCACTGTTTGGACCTGTGACCTTACGCACCAATATATCACCATTAACGCGGACTACCGGTCATGAAGACCGTACTGGTATCTGCGGTTGCACTGATTGATATCGAGGGGCGCGTGCTGCTTGCTCAGCGCCCCGAGGGAAAGTCGATGGCGGGTCTGTGGGAATTTCCCGGCGGCAAGGTCGAGCCCGGTGAAACGCCCGAGGCGGCGCTGATCCGCGAACTGGAAGAGGAGCTCGGCATCAACACCTGGGCGTCCTGTCTGGCACCTCTGACCTTTGCAAGCCACAGCTATGAAGATTTTCACCTGCTGATGCCGCTATTTGCCTGTCGTAAATGGGAGGGTATCCCGCAGGCGAAAGAAGGGCAGACACTGAAATGGGTCCGCGCGCAGAACCTGCGTGATTACCCCATGCCGGCGGCCGATGTGCCGCTGATCCCAATCCTGCGGGACTGGCTCTAGTTCCGTTCTGCCCGGTTTCCCGCACAGAACGGCTTAGCCGCCGCCGCGTCCTGCGGCGGCATCCTGACCGCGCATCAATCAATCATTAACTTTTTTCGTTAACCCTGAGAGCCAACAGGCAGCGTAATGTCGGTATTTCTGACGGCAAGAGGCGGTAGCGATTATGATCAGAACGATTAAGCAGGGTGCATTTATCTTCATCCAAGGCACATTCGTGCGCAGCTTGCCCGATGGCAAGATTTCGGTGCGCGTCGGTAGCAAAACCTACGAAGGTGAACCGGTCGGCCGCGCCGCCTGATCCCCCACACTCTCCTTAGCAGACTGGTTTCTCCTCCCTGAACCAGCCACGAAAAAACCCCGACCTGGTTTGGCCGGGGTTTTTTTATTCATGCTATGATCGTGGATCAGTCGAGTGTGCGGGTCACTTCTTCACGTTCGAAGATCTCGATCACATCACCCTTGCGGACATCATCGTAATTCTCAAACGCCATGCCGCATTCCTGACCGGACTGAACCTCTGCCACTTCATCCTTGAAGCGTTTGAGAGTTTTCAGCGTACCTTCGTGGATCACAACGTTATCACGCAGCAGGCGGACGCCAGCGGAGCGGCGCGCCACACCTTCGGTCACGAGACAGCCCGCAACCTTGCCAACGTTGGATACCTTGAAGACATCCTTGATCTCTGCATAGCCGATGAAGTTCTCGCGGATCTCAGCTGACAGCAGGCCGGACGCCGCCGCCTTCACATCGTCGACGAGGTCATAGATGACCGAGTAGTAGCGGATCTCGACGCCCTTCTGGTTGGCCGAGTTCCGTGCCGATGTGTTGGCACGCACGTTGAAGCCCATGACAGGAGCACCAGAGGCCTCTGCCAGACCGATATCGCTCTCGGTGATGGCGCCAACGCCGGAGTGCAGCACGCGAACACGCACTTCGTCGTTGCCGATCTTCTCCATCGCCTGAACGATGGCTTCGGCAGAGCCTTGCACGTCAGCTTTAACCAGGATCGGCAGCTCGGAGACATTTTCGTCCTCCTTGGCCTTCTGCATCAGCTGTTCCAGCGTGGTCGCGGCACCGGCCGCTGCGCGCTTGTCCTTGGCGGCCTGGGCGCGGTACTCGGCGATCTCGCGGGCCTGCGCTTCGGTTTCGGTGACGTTCAGAACGTCGCCTGCTTCGGGTGTACCATTGAGACCCAGCACTTCGACCGGAACCGAGGGGCCAGCTTCCTGAACCCGCTCACCCTTGTCATTGATCAGCGCACGGACCTTACCGTACTGCTCACCGACAACAAAGATATCACCCTGACGCAGGGTGCCATTCTGAACCAGCACCGTGGCCACAGGTCCGCGACCCACGTCCAGCTGTGCCTCGATCACGGCACCTTGAGCCGCGCGATCCGGATTGGCCTTCAGTTCGAGGATTTCCGCCTGCAGCGCAATGGCTTCCAGCAGCTCGTCCAGACCCTGACCAGTTACGGCAGAGACTTCCACATCCTGTACTTCACCAGACATCGCTTCCACGACAACTTCATGCTGCAGCAGATCGGTGCGGACCTTCATCGGGTCTGCGGCCGGCTTGTCGATCTTGTTGATGGCCACGATCATGGGAACACCCGCCGCCTTAGCGTGGTTGATCGCTTCGACGGTCTGCGGCATCACAGCATCATCTGCAGCCACAACAAGGACCACGATATCCGTGACCTGCGCACCGCGCGAACGCATAGAGGTAAAGGCCGCGTGGCCCGGCGTGTCGAGGAAGCTCAACACAGCCCCGCCTTCGGTTTTCACCTGATAGGCACCGATGTGCTGGGTAATGCCACCCGCCTCGCCTGCAACAACCCGCGCGTCGCGGATCGCATCCAGCAGAGACGTCTTACCGTGGTCAACGTGACCCATGATGGTGATCACAGGAGGACGCGGCTGAAGGTCATCTTCCTTGTCCTCGACCTCTTTGATGACGTCTTCAACATCCGAATCAGAAACACGCACCACGTTGTGGCCGAACTCTTCGATGATCAGCTCGGCGGTATCCGCGTCGATGGTCTGGTTCTGCGTGACCATCATGCCCATATTCATCAGCGATTTGACAACCTCGCCGACGCGCTCGGCCATCCGGTTTGCCAGCTCGGAGACGACAATCGCCTCGGGCAGCTGGACGTCACGAATAACCTTTTCACGCTCGACCGAGCCCATGGCCTTCTGGCGTGCGCGCTCTTGCTTACGCTTCATCGACGCCATGGAGCGCTGACGACCACCTTCACCACCGGTCGCCTGACCAAGTGTCAGCTTTCCGGAGCGACGGCCACCGCCTTCGTTGCGGCCTTTGGCATTGCGGTTCTGCCGGTCATCACGTTCGCGATCCCCCTTACGAGGCTGCGAAGACGGGCCCGGCTCGGGACGGGCCGCAGCCGGTTCCGACTTTTTCTTTTCGGCATCAGTAGCCGCACGCTGCGCAGCAGCCTCAGCTTCGACACGCTTGCGCTCTTCTTCTTCAGCCTTCTGGCGGGCACGCTCTTCAGCTTCGCGCTGTTCACGTTCCTTGGCTTCCTGTTCAGCCCGGCGGCGCTCACGCTCTTCGGCACGGGCCTTTTCCTCGGCTTCGCGCTGCTGCGCTTCCTCTACTTCGCGGGCCTTGGCGGCCTGCAACGCCTTCAGGCGGCGCGCCATCTCTGCATCGCTGATGCCAGCCGGACGCCGCGATGCGTCACCGGACGGCGTCGCACCCGAGCCCCCCTTGGCCGCGGTCGGCTTGGGGACCACAACGCGTTTGCGCTTGGTTTCCACCACGACATTCTTGGTCCGACCGTGGCTGAAGCTCTGTTTCACATTCCCGGGCCGGGACCCACCACGAAGACCCAACGTCTTTTTGCCGTCACTATCGCTCATAAAGCTCTTTATCCTTCCGTGCGGCCCTTGCCGCCCACCGTTTCGCGCAAACCTTGTAGTCGTTGCGCTTCCTCTACAACACGTTTGCCGAGTCCACCAGAGGCCAGCGCCGCATGTATCACAGTTTGGCGCCCAAAGGCCATGCCCAGCTCATCCGCAGTGAGGCATCCGATGAATTTCCCACGGTGCGGCGTGCTCAATTTTGATTTGCCCCGCCCTGATCCATCCGAAGCCTGGATCAATACGCGGGCGTGTTCCTTGGCCAGCCAGTCTTTGACCTTCTCATAGCCAGAGACCGCATCACCCGACTTGCGCGCCAGGCTGATCAGCTCGATCAGGCGCCGCAGCACCTGACCTTTGATTTCATCCACCAGCCCGTCAGGCACCGTCACCGGCGCCTTGAAACCGCGGGCAAAGAGTTTCTTCTTTACCGCAGTTTGGAGCGCTGCCTCGGTCGAGGTCACATATACCCCGCGCCCCGGCAGCTTTCCCATCACATCAGGAACAACCTGACCTTCGGGGCCAACAACAAAGCGGATCAGCCCTTCTTTGGGCTGTATCTCGCCTGTTGCCAGACATTTTCGCTCCGGTCCGTCGGACCGGTCTTTGTCACTGCCACCGCGTGTCATTGCTATCCTCGCTGCGAGGCCTGAGTTCAGGCCTCGCCCTCTTCTGCTTCGCCGTCTTCGATGTCGGCATCGTCTTCAGCATCCGCTTCCAGTTCGGTGGGATCCACCCAACCCAGCAGAACGCGGGCGGTCATGACAAGAGTCTGAGCATCTTCCAGCGACACATCATATGGTTCCAGAATGCCGTCATCCTTGACGCGCTCACCCTTGTTGGTGGTCCAACCGCCGGCCAGCTCCCAGTCAGCGCAGGTGGCAAAATCTTCAAGCGTCTTGATGCCATCCTTGGCCAGTGCCTCAATCATTTGGGGCGTCAGACCATCAAAGTCAATCAGGCTGTCCTCGGCACCCAATGCGCGGGCTGCATCAATCGCCGCTTTCGCCTGCGCTTCCAGGTAGTCAGCCGCACGCGCCTGAAGCTCCTGAGCGGTGCCCTCGTCGACACCGTCAATAACCAGCAGCTCATCCAGCTCGACATAGGCAACTTCTTCGAGGTTGGTAAAGCCTTCGGAGACCAGCAGCTGGGCAAAGAATTCGTCCAGATCCAGGGTTTCCATGAACAGCTTGGTGCGCGCCTCGAATTCCTTCTGGCGGCGGGCCGATTCCTCTTCCTCGGTCATGATGTCGATATCAAGCGCGGTCAGCTGCGATGCCAGACGCACGTTCTGACCACGACGGCCGATTGCCAGCGACAGCTGCTCTTCGGGGACCACAACCTCGATCTTGCCCGCTTCTTCGTCCAGAACAACCTTGGACACTTCCGCAGGCTGCAGCGCGTTCACGAGGAAGGTCGGCTGATCTTCGTTCCACGGGATGATGTCGATCTTTTCACCCTGCAGTTCGTTGACCACGGCCTGAACGCGCGAACCGCGCATACCGACACAAGCGCCAACCGGATCGATGGAGCCATCATAGCTGATCACAGCAATCTTTGCGCGCGAACCCGGATCACGGGCAACCGCCTTGATCTCAATGACGCCATCATAGATTTCAGGTACTTCCATCTTGAACAGCTCAGCCATGAACTCCGGCGCGGTCCGCGACAGGAAGATTTGAGGGCCACGCGGCTCGCGGCGCACATCCTTGATATAGCAGCGAATCCGGTCATTCGGGCGGTAGCTCTCGCGGCCGATTTTCTCGTTCCGGCGCAGGATCGCCTCACCCGCACCCACGTCAACGATGACGTTGCCGTATTCTTCACGTTTGACCAGGCCGTTGATGATGGTGCCGGCACGATCCTTGAACTCTTCGTACTGACGATCACGCTCAGCTTCGCGCACCTTCTGCAGGATCACCTGCTTGGCGGACTGGGCAGCGATCCGGCCCATCTCGACAGGAGGCACTTCCTCGACGAAGATATCGCCAACCGAAGGATCGGCCATATACTGCTTGGCCTGCTCAACAGTCATTTCCGCCTGGTAGTTTTCCAGCGCGTCATCTTCGACCACGGTCCGCACGCGGGTAAAGGTCGCACGGCCAGTCTTGCGGTCAATGGACACACGAATGTCCATCTCGCTGCCGTAGCGGCTCTTGGCAGCCCGCGCCAGGCTCTCTTCCATCGCATCGACAACCAAACCGGGGTCGATCATCTTTTCGCGCGCCACGGCTTCTGCGGTCTGCAGAAGCTCCAACTGGTTTGCTGATGTGATAGCCATTACTTTTTCTCCTCTTCGGACCCATCGGCCTCGATTTCGTCGAATGCGTCTTCGTTCAGGGTGCCGGCAGCCTTGCGCTGACGCAGCATTTCTTTGATCAGATCATCGGTAAGAACCAGTTTGGCATCGCTCAACCAGTCGAATTTCAAGCCGATGGTAACAGTCTCGCCATGTTCTTCGATATTGATCAGAACCTCGTCATCCTCAACACCGGCCAGCTCGCCCTTGAAACGGCGGCGGCCGTCGATCAGCTCGCTGGTCTCGATCTTGGCCTCATAGCCCTCGAACATATCGAAGTCTTTGAGACGGGTCAGCGGCCGGTCGATACCGGGGCTGGAGACCTCAAGCGCGTAGCTGTCAAGGATCGGATCCTCCACGTCCAGCGTCGCACTGACCGCGTTGGAGATCTCAGCGCAGCCATCCACCTCGATGCCGCCTTCAGGCTTGTCGGCCATGATCTGCAGGGTGGTCGTCTTGCCAGACATCAGCCGAATACGCACCAGCTCAAAACCGAGATCTTCAATCACCGGGGTGATGATCTCGGCAAGCCGACGGTCGATGGCTGCCTTGGCTATCAGGTCATTGGTCATACGAATTCCAGATCTGTGATTCGGGCACAAAAAAACGGGCGCGCGGCCCGTTGAACTTTCCGGTGGAGCTGAGGGTCAAACCCGACGCGCCGCTGTTATGAAAGGCATATACGCCGGATCAGGCCAAACTGCAAGAGGCAGTTCCCCTGACCCATGTTCTGTGCGGACCCAGGCTTGCAAATCTTACAGATCAGAGGCGCCACCAGCGTTCCGCAATACGACCATCGTCCAAAGCCGACCGAGTGCCTATCGTCCGAGGCATACCAACATCCCGCCGGGCTGCCAGCGCCATGTCATCAACGGATGGATGGTAGTGAAAACTGCCGCGCGAGACGAGACCTTCGGGTGCTGGCAGGGCGGCGACATCGACATATCCATCCCGCAGCGCCTCAGCCCGCACGGCGGCATCGGGAATCACGATCAACTCAACCGTATCGACCCAACCGGCCTGACCGGATTTGTAGTGCCCCCGCACCCTCGCCGCGCGGAAGTCGCGCCCAGAGCGCGCGCGCTCCACCCTGTAGCACCCGGTCCCGTTTGCCGCTGAGAGGTCGCCTGAGGTTTCCCCGCCGGCGGCAATCGCAAACCGGCCATCGGCCAATAAATAAGGGAGATGCGGATTGGACGCGCCCAGCACAATCTGGATGCTACCGGGCGAGAGTATGTCGATTTGAGCAGCGCCATCGCCGATATCGCTGCCCAGCAGGCTCGCCGTCACATCCGCCGCCCGCACCGGTGTTCCATCGTGAAACGTCACATCTGCGCGAATATCGAACTGCCAGACCCGCGCATCGGGGCTGCTGCTCCAGCGACTGGCCAGCTCAGGCCGCAAGGAGCCATCAGGGCCAATTTCCATCAAGGTGTCAAACACGGCCCCACGAGCAACCTGATCCATCAGCCCACCGTCGCGCGGTACCGCGAGACGAAGGATCCCGCCCTGCCGCGGCGTATCAGCCAGCGCGGCCCCGGTTGCAGCCAGCAGGGCAGCCGCGGCGCCAGATGTGAACAGCGCACGCCTGTCGATCCGTGTCATGGCTCCTGCTCCTCTGCAATCTGGTCCATTGCGCGCACCAACTCGGCGCTGATTCCCGGTTCGGACAGAGCATGGCCCGCATTGCGCACCATCTTCAACTCGGCATTTGGCCACAGCTCTTTCAATCGCCAGGCGGAGGTCGGCGGACAAATCATATCATACCGCCCCTGCACGATGATGCCGGGAATATGCGATATGCGCCCCATATTGGCAAAGATCTGACCATCGTAGTCGAGAAACCCGCCATTGATGAAATAGTGATTCTCCAGTCGTGCAAAGGCGCGCGCGTAGTCGCCCGGGCTTTCGCCCGATGTGCCGTTGGAATGGATCGAGGCCAACGCGTTCTCCCATGCCGACCAAGCCCGGCCGAACAGGATCTCCTCAGCCATATCGCCGGAAAACAGCCGTCTGTTATAGGCGGCGATCAGATCGCCCCGCTCACCATCGGGGATCATCGAGACAAAACGCGACCAGGTCTCCGGCCAGAAACGGCCAGCACCACCACCGTAGAACCAGTCCAGCTCCGACTTGGTCATCAGGAAGACGCCGCGCAGGATCAGATGGCGCACCCGCTCGGGATGGGTCTGGGCATAGATCAGCGACAAAGTTGCCCCCCAGCTCCCGCCGAACACCATCCACCGCGACAGCCCCAGAAGTCGGCGGATGATTTCCATATCCGCGACCAGATGCCAGGTTGTATTGTCAGCGCAGGAGGCATGCGGCCGCGACCGTCCGCAACCGCGCTGATCGAATAACACAATCCGGTAGTGGTCAGGGTCGAAATACCGCCGCATGGCCGGGCTGCTCCCGCCACCCGGGCCTCCGTGACAGACCACCACAGGGATACCGTCCGGATTACCGCTCTGCTCCATATAGATATGGTGGCCCTGCCCCACATCGACCATCCGCTGATCAAAGGGTTCAATGGGCGGGTACAAATACTGCACTGCGCGCTTTTGATACGGGTATTTGTCCATTACTGACCTAACTTAGTCCTGAATGATAAAAGAACACACGGAGACAGGAATGCAAGCGCCTCAATCCACGGTAGACCCGTCCGAGATCGCAAAATTTGAGGCCATGGCCGCCGAATGGTGGGATCCCACTGGAAAATTCAAACCATTGCACATGCTGAACCCCTGTCGGCTGGACTACATCACCAGGCAAATTGCTGGTGAATTTGATCGCAACCTATCCGATCAGGCGCCCTTTTCCGGACTGCGCATTCTGGACATCGGCTGCGGTGGCGGGCTTCTCAGCGAACCAATAGCCCGTCTGGGTGCCGATGTCGTCGGCGCCGACGCCGCAGCGGGCAACATTCCAGTCGCTCAGGTTCACGCCCAGCAATCCGGTCTGGACATCGACTATCGCCACACCACAGCCGAGGCGCTGGCAGAGGCGGGCGAGCAGTTCGACGTGGTTCTCAACATGGAGGTGGTCGAACATGTTGCCGATCCGCTCAGCTATCTAACTGCCACGCAGCAGCTGCTCAGGCCCGGTGGTCTGCAAATCTGTTCAACCATCAACCGCAATCCCAAAAGCTACGCGATGGCCATTTTAGGCGCCGAGGTTGTCATGCGATGGCTGCCGCGCGGGACACATGAATGGTCGAAGTTCATTACACCAGACGAGCTGTTCGAGCTGCTCTCAAAGGCGGGGCTGACGCCTGTCGATCGGAAGGGTTTTGTGTTCAATCCGATCTTCTGGAGCTGGTCGCTGTCGGACCGTGATTTAAGCGTAAACTACGTGACAGCCAGCACAAAGCCTCGCTAAGCGCGGAGGCAAAAGCCCTGCCCCTATACTTTAGGATAGGCAATCATCCTTCTGCGTCGTTGGGCCGCTACCTTCTACGTGGTAGACCATAGATAGGGTCAGATGTTGCTGACCTGTCACCGAGTGAATGCACAGAGGCCCTTGTTCCGGGCCGCCCTGTCGTTAAGCCTACCACTCACGGACCAGCCTGACGGGGGGCACCAAGGACGTCTGTTCGCAGACGTCCTTTTCCGTTTTACAGGATTGGGGCCCTGCGCCCGTAGTCGCCAATCAGTCGCGACTTCCCAGCTTAATGCGGAACTCTCGCAGGATCGGCAGCGCGGATTTGACCCGGTCACCCCCCAGTTCCTCAACCACTTCGCGGATCATCGGAACAATGCTGGCCAATGCGGCGTCGCGCGCCTGTCGTCCCGCCGGGCTGATCGCGACCATTTTGCGTCGCGCATCATCCCAGTCTGGGCGGATATGAACGTAGCCCGCCGCTTCCAGCTTGCTCAATGTATTGGTCATCGCCCCACGGGTCACGTGAAACGCCTTGGCCAGCTGAGCGGGCGACCGCTCAACTCCGGTACGTGCGAGATGGTTCAATACCGAGAAATGCGACAGTTCCATTCCCTTAGGCAGCACTTGTCCCAGCCGGGTCCGCGCCAGCTGATCTGCCATCAGAATTTCGCTGAACAGCGAAACCGCAAGGGAATTGGTATCGTCCATCAGGGGCCGTCGAATTCTCGGTCATGAAACAGGGAAGGAACCTGTCGACGCGCTTGTGCCACTTTTTCAAGGTCAAGATCAATGTAGGTGACCCCTGGCTCAACGCCGCCATCGGCCAGAATTTCCCCCCAGGGTGACACCACCAGAGAATGGCCATAGGTGCGTCGCGACTTTCCCTTGGTTGCCGGATGGGTGCCCGTCTGAGCAGCCGCCAGCACATAGCAGCCCGTCTCGATTGCACGCGCCTGAAGCAATGCGTGCCAATGGGCCGCACCGGTAACAGGCGAAAAGGCTGCGGGCGCCAGCAGCACCTGAGCCCCTGCTTTGGCCAGACGCCGATGCAGATAGGGGAAGCGTACGTCGTAACATATGGTCATTCCCAGGGCTGCAAATGGAGTCTGTGCAACCACAGCCTGACAGCCCGGGCGGTATCCATCCGACTCGCGGTAAGTTTCTTCAGGCGTGACATCCACATCGAACATGTGGATCTTGTCATAGCGCGCAACAATCTCACCGGCTGGATCGATCAGAAACTGGCGATTGGCAAACCGTCCATCGGCATCCGTCGTCTTCAACGCGAGGGATCCGAGAGACAGCCAGAGACCACGCTCCTCGGCAGTTCTGCGCAGGGCCGCCAACGTCGGATCATCCGCTTCATGATGGAGGACCGACGTCTGGTGGCTGCGACTTCCAGAAAGGCAGTTTGTCACTTCTGGTGTCAGTACAAAACCGGCGCCAGCGGCAGCGGCCTCGGCAATCATCTCCTGCACCATCACCAGATTTTCAGCTGGCTGGTCGCTTGATGTCAGTTGAAGCAAGGCCGCACGCATCTGTTATATCCTCCGATGGTCACCGATCTTAATCACCGCGCCTCAGGTTGCCAGCAGCGGATCCAGCTTGCCGGACCGATCCAGTGCATAAAGATCATCGCATCCACCGACATGGGTCTCGCCGACAAAAATCTGCGGAACGGTACGCCCACCATTGGCACGCTCGATCATTTCAGCCTTGCGATCAGGATTAGCCAAGACGTCGATTTCGTCGAAGCTTACGCCTTTCTGGGTCAGCAGGCGTTTTGCGGCATGGCAAAACCCGCAGAGCGGGGAAGTGTAGATTTCGACCGGTTTCATTCGGGTCTCCGTTTGAAAATATTCAGTGGCTTGGCCCTGAACTTGGGCAGTCCATGATAGAATTGCCAGCCCCAGCGCGTTCAGATCACGACTGCGTGACCCTTGCAAGCACGGCGATACGGACCGCGCTTGCGCCGGCATCAAGGCAAGCCTCGCTACAGGCCGCAAGCGTGGCACCACTGGTCATCACATCATCGACCAGCAAGACGATACGCCCGCCAATCTGTGCGGCATGTTTCGGATGCGCCGAAATCGACCGCGCCAACGTTGCGTAGCGCTCGCAGCGGCCCTGCCCTTCAAGCGAAGGTGTACGGCGAACGCGCCGCAACAGGTCCGGGCAGTAGTCCAAGCCAGCGTCTCGGGACATTTGTCGGGCCAGCAGATCAGATTGATTATAGCGGCGGCGCAGAAACCGCGACCAGTGTAGCGGCACCGGCGCCACCAAGGGATCATCCACAAGCAAACTGGCAGCCGCCCGCCCCAACCAGCGCCCTGCAGGCCGGGCGATTTCAGTTCGATCCCCGTGTTTCAGGGCCAGTACCAGCCGCCGGGCCGTGCCCTCATAGGTCAGCGCGGCGCGTCCTTCCTGCCAGGGCCGTGGGTGATCCATACACTCATCACATTCGAGGCGAAACCCGTCCTCCTCCCCGATCAAAGGGACTCCACATCCATGGCAACAGGTTCCATGTATGAACGGTGTCTCGCGCCAGCAGGGGCCACAAAGTCCGAAATCGCTGTCGACCCACTCACCGCAGGCCAGACAGCGTGGCGGGTAGATCAGCGAAACAGCCGTTTGTATCCGCGCCTTCAACATCCTAAATAGCCCTCATGACCAAAGCCACGACGCCCCGCCCGCAGCTCTTTGACCGCAGCGCACTCGCCGCCCATCGCAGCCGCCTGACCACCGAAGCCCTGTTCCTGCACGACATCGCACGCGATGAGATTGAGGATCGGCTCTCCATGGTTAACAGGAGCTTTACGCGCCCAGCGCTGGTGGCGCCTTTTGCGCAAGGCTGGGACAGTTGTCTGCCCGATGCCAAACATGTCGCGGATGACGAAACATTGGATCTGGCGGTTGGTGCCCATGATCTTGTGGTCCACGCCATGTCACTGCACTGGGCCAATGATCCGGTCGGACAATTGATCCAATGTCACCGGGCCCTGACCGAAGACGGCTTGCTGCTGGTCGTGATGCTGGGCGGCCAGACCCTGCATGAATTGCGCAGCGCCCTGGCCACCGCCGAAACCCGCCTTTCCGGCGGGCTGTCGCCCCGCGTGGCCCCGATGGGCGAAGTGCGCGATCTGGGTGCGCTGTTGCAACGGGCCGGATTTGCGCTTCCGGTGGCGGATGTTGTGCCGCTGACCGCAAAGTACCGCGACCTGTGGCACCTGATGCACGAACTGCGCGGCATGGGCGAAACCAATGCCATGACACAGAGGCAAAAGACCGCAACCACGCGCAAATTGTTCGCTGACACTGCGGATATCTACCGGTCCACCTACGCAACGGAGGACGGTCTTTTGCCTGCAACCTTTGAACTGATTTGCCTGACCGGCTGGTCCCCGTCCGACACCCAGCAAAAACCGCTGCGCCCCGGATCGGCAAAGGCGCGACTGGCGGATGCGCTGAAGGTGCCGGAAACACCGCTGCCAAAGTAGACAGAACCAGCCATAGGTCTATCCTATGGCTCTGGTGGAATGATCCAATTGGTCATTTCCGCCGTATCTTCATATAGCTAGGGCGGACCAACGATCCGCTGACCGTTTACCGCACAGGACCCTGATAGATGCTGGACGCCACTGCCCCCGCCACCTGCCCCGCTCATGCGCCGGCAGACCACCCCAAGATCGCCCCGGCGAAGGTCGGCGTACTGTTGGCCAATCTGGGCACCCCCGATGACTATAGCTACTGGCCGATGCGCCGGTATCTGAGCGAGTTTCTCTCGGACAAGCGTGTGATCGACTATCCTGCCTGGAAATGGCAGCCGCTGTTGCAACTGATCATTTTGGCCAAACGGCCGTTTTCCTCGGGAGCGGCGTATAAGTCCATCTGGAACCATGACAAGGGCGAAAGCCCCCTGATGACCATCACCAAGGAGCAGACCGCCGCGATGTCGGAAGCGTTGCAGGAGCGGTATGGCAAAGAGGTCATGGTGGATTTCTGTATGCGCTACGGCAATCCCTCAACTAAATCCAAAGTGCGGGCAATGGTTGAGGCCGGCTGTCAGAAAATCCTCTTCGTCCCGCTTTATCCGCAATATGCCGGGGCCACCTCGGCCACCGCCAACGACCAGTTTTTCCGCGCCCTGATGGAAGAAACCTGGCAGCCCGCCGCACGCACCGTCGCACCCTATTTTGACGATCCGGCATATATCGACGCCCTCGCGCGTTCGGTGGAGAAAGCTTATGCCACCGCCGAGAAAAAACCCGAAATTCTGGTTGTATCCTATCACGGGATGCCCAAGCGCTATCTGATGCAGGGCGATCCCTACCATTGTCAGTGCCAGAAAACGACGCGCCTCCTGAAAGAACGTCTGGGGTGGACCGATACCGAAATCACCACCACGTTTCAGTCGGTGTTTGGCCCCGAAGAATGGCTGAAGCCCTATACCGTGGATCACGTCGCCACCCTCGCCAAAGAAGGCAAGAAAAACATCGCGGTGATCGCCCCCGCCTTCTCGGCGGACTGCATTGAGACGCTTGAGGAAATCAACGAGGAAATTCGCGAAAGCTTTGAGCACGCGGGCGGAGAAGATTTTCTCTATATCCCTTGCCTGAACGATGACGCCGAGCACATTGACGCGCTGTCCGGCGTTATCCAACGCAATCTGAAAGGGTGGCTGGACTAATCGCCACTCCCCGGTCCAAATAGCCAAAACGCCCCGACCAACGGGGCTGAGGATATTTGAACAGGGACCTCTCATGACCGCATTGAACCTGGCCGAATTGCATTGGGCAGATGCCCTGAATAATCACTGGGGCATCACCGCTGACCTGTCACGGTTGGACGGGGAATATGACCTGAACTTTCGTGCAATCGCCGAGGATGGGCAGGGCTATATTTTAAAGGTCATGCGCCCCGGTTGCGCTCCTGATCTCGTCGAGATGCAAATCGCTGCGCTGGCGCATCTCCATCAAACTGACCCGGATCTGCCATGCCCACGCGCCGTGGCGGCCGCCGATGGTGCGCTCTGCCTCGATCTTGCAGACGAAACCGGGGTTGAGCGCCTGGTCTGGCTGCAAACTCAGCTGCCGGGCCGCTGCTATGCCAAAAGCGCGCCGAAATCATCCGTTCTCATCAGGGAAATCGGTGCCGCGCTTGGAAGCATCACCCGCGCGCTCAAAACCTTTGACCATCCCGCGCTGCTACGTGATTTCAAATGGGATCTGATGTCTGCCGACTGGGTGGCAAGCGATCTCGACTGCATCGCAGACAGCAAACGCCGGAGCCTGATTGCTGCGATCTGCGCCGATTTCATAGAGCTGAAGCCGGTGTTTGGCTCCCTGCCGAAACAGGCGATTCATAATGACGCCAATGACTACAACATTCTCGTTACTGGCACGCTCTGCCAACCACGCCATGTCGGCGGTTTGATCGACCTTGGCGACATGTGTGCTGCGCCGCGAATCTGTGATCTGGCCATTGCAGCTGCGTATATCGTGCTGGATAATCCCCGACCGCAGGCTGCCCTGTCCGCGCTGATAGAAGGCTACCACGCCGTCAATCCGTTGACCGAGACCGAACTAGATCTTCTCTGGCCTCTGCTGCGGATGCGTCTGGCCGTCAGCGTCGTCAATTCCACACTTGTGGCCAAAGACAATCCCGATGACCCCTATGTGACCATATCGCAGGGTCCTGCATGGCGTTTTCTGGAGCAGCCAAGTGAGCATCCTGCCCTGATTTCGTCCCGGCTGAGAGCGACCTGCGGCCTTTCGGTGGTCGATGGTGCCGACAGGGTAATTGCCTATCTAGAGAAATATTCCGGTGAGTTCGCTCCGCTGATGGGACGCGATTTGACGGGTCTGCCGATGGGGTCTCTCTCGGTCGAGACATCGACCTGGCCGCAGAACCCTTTTGATATGCCGCTGGCCGAGGCTGCCGAAGTCGGGCGAGAGTTTTCCGGCGAAAACGGTGCCGACTGGTGGCTTGGATATTACAACGAACCACGGCTGATCTATACTGCCCCAGCCTTCCGCAAAGGCGCGTATAAAGCCAGCGACCGGCGTACCGTCCATCTCGCGGTGGATGTTTTTGCCCCCGCCGGTCAGACGCTCTACGCCCCCCTGGAGGGTGAGGTCGTGGCGGTGGAGAACCGCGATGCTCATCTGGACTACGGCGGTGTTGTCATCCTGAAACACCATACCGACACCGGAGAAGAATTTAATACGCTCTACGGTCATCTTGACCCTGACTGCTGTACTCAGCTTTCGGTTGGCGACCGGGTCGCCAAGGGCGCGCCGTTCTGCCAGCTCGGCGATGCAACTGAGAACGGCGGCTGGGCTCCACATGTGCATTTCCAACTGGCGCTATCGACCAAGGGAATTGAGGCAGACTGGCCCGGAGTGGCGGATCCTGACGACCTCTTGCTGTGGAACGCACTTTGCCCAAACCCTGCACCGTTACTGAACCTGCCTGCGGAGAAAACCGGATATGAACCGACTGACAAGCGCCGGGTTCTGGCGGATCGAAAGGCACATTTCGGCAGCAATCTCAGCCTGACCTACAGCGATCCGGTCATGCTGCTGCGTGGGTGGAAACATCATCTGTTTGACGAAATGGGCCGCCCCTATCTCGATGCTTATAACAATGTGCCGCATGTAGGCCACGCGCATCCCCGCGTTCAGGCGGTTGCTGCCGATCAGTTGAAACGCATGAACTCCAACACCCGGTATCTGCACCCGGCACAAACCGCCTTTGCGGAAAAGGTGCTGTCAAAGATGCCCGACCATCTGGAGGTCTGCTTCTTCGTCAATTCCGGCACCGAAGCGAATGAGCTGGCCCTGCGCCTCGCACGGGCGCACACAGGTGCCAAGGGGATGGTAACGCCCAATCACGGCTATCACGGCAACACCACTGGCGTGATTGACGTTTCCGCCTATAAGTTCAATGCAAAGGGTGGCGTGGGCCCGTCTGACTGGGTTCAGTTGATCGAAGTTGCCGATGACTATCGCGGATCTTACCGGCGCGATGATGCAGATCGCGCGCAGAAATACGCGGACCTAGTGGATCCGGCCATCGAAAAACTGCGTGCAAGCGGTCATGGGGTGGCCGGCTTCATTGCCGAGACCTTCCCTTCTGTCGGCGGTCAGATCATTCCGCCAAAGGGCTATCTGCCCGCCGTCTATGACAAGATCCGCGCCGCAGGTGGTATCTGTATCGCCGATGAGGTTCAAACCGGTCTAGGACGCCTTGGTGACTACTACTTTGGCTTTGAACACCAAGGGGCCAGCCCCGATATCGTGGTACTCGGTAAACCAATCGGCAACGGCCACCCCCTGGGAGTGCTGGTAACAACCCGCGCCATCGCGGACAGCTTTGCACAGGGGCCTGAGTTCTTCTCGACCTTTGGCGGTTCTACCCTGTCGTGCCGCATCGGTACCGAAGTGCTGAATATCGTCGATGAGGAAGGGTTACAGGAGAATGCGCGGGTGCGCGGGGCCGAACTGATCGAAGGCCTGCGCGAACTGCAATCCCGTTATCAGTCGATCGGGGATGTGCGCGGCATGGGATTATTTATCGGTGTCGAACTGATCCGCAACAACGGATCAGAGGCCACGGATATCTGCACCTATGTGAAGAACCGCATGCGCGATCATCGCATCCTGATCGGTAGCGAAGGGCCAAAGGACAACATTCTGAAAATTCGCCCCCCGCTGACGATTGATGCAGAGGGAATCGAGATGATTCTCGCATCGATGAACAGCATTCTGTCCGAAGTTCACGACGGTTGAGCCACCCTGAACCAAAATTGCATTCCCCGGCCCATGTCAGGTCGGGAGACATGAAAAAAGGCGGTGGAAAATCCACCGCCTTTCTTACCGTTCTGAGACAAGCAATTAGTTGCTTGCAACAGCTGCGCCAACCAGAACCAGCAGCAGCAGCGGCAGAAGGATGCCGCTGGAGGAGCTTTCGGTCTGCTCAACAATAACCGGCGCCTCAACAATCGGCTCAGCCAGGTTGCCCGCGGAAGCGGTCGAAGCAGCAGCAGTCAGAGCAGCAGCGATAACGAGTTTTTTCATGTTAACCTCCAAAAATATGCGCAGTTCAGTCCACCCGAACCACGCGCCCAAGACTTACCTCGTAATATTTTTCTAATCAGCAAAATCGCGACATTGCAATTGCTTGTTGCATGATTCGGCCTCTGGAATGGGCCGATGTCGTCAAATTAGCAACACTTGAGTGCCCACTTTCGTGAGCGCAAACAGCTGCGAAATATGCTCGTTATAAAGGCCGATACAGCCGTTTGAAGACCTGCGCCCGATCTTGCGCGTGTCATGCGTGCCGTGGATTCGGTAATACTTCCAGCTGAGATACAAAGCATGGGTTCCAAGCGGATTGTCCGGCCCCGGCGGGATATAGGCAGGCCACTCCGGGTTGCGCTTGCGCATGTTCGGAGTCGGCGCCCAGCCAGGCCCATCGACCTTGCGGATAATCTGGGTCCGGCCGCGGCGCGTCAGATCATCGGAGAGCGGCACGGACGAGGGATATAGCTTGTAGGTGCTCTGGTCTTCCGACCAGAAATGCAGGGCGCGGCTGTCGATATCCACCAGCACGGCTCCGTTGCGCAGATTGTCGAAATAGGGCCGCCAGTCCTTGGACCGGAACGCCGAGATGTTACGCTGAACCGGCGCCTCCGGCTCCGGCGGCGGGCGCAGCGGGTCAAAACCCTCCGCGGTCGTGTCCGTGGCATCCTGTGCCCAGACGTCGCTGGCAAGACCGCCGCCAACCAGTGATGCGCCGACAGAAACGGAACCGGCGAGAAATTGCCGTCTAGAGAAGGATTCGAAGGGGCTGCGGGTCATGACTTTTCCAAACTGCGGAGATATGCATTCGTTATGCCGTATCTTATGGCGCGAATGCCTCAGTCGCAAATCAAACAATCCCGCGACGGTCAATTCACCGCTGACATGTTTGCGCCTATGTCACAGCCGGGCTATTGCAGCCCCAGTCAACGAAGCAAGGTGTAGTATGACACGTGTATTTCTGATCCTTATCGCCGGGCTGATGACCCTTGTCGCAGCCTGTGCCCCTGCACCTGATGGCAGCACAGGCGGCAGCGTGTACCGGATCCGTAACGCCGACAAAGTTCAGCTGCGGATGCTCGACTCGGTCAACGCCCTTCGCGAAGCGGCAGGCAAGCCGATTGTCCAGCTGAACCCCCAGCTGACCGCTGCGGCCGCAACCCATTCGCGCGACATGTCGGTCCAGAACCGTCCGTGGCATTTTGGCTCCGACGGCTCTTCTCCGCTCGACCGCGTTGCCCGCACTGGTTTCACCGGCACAATGATCGGCGAGACGATTTCGGAAACATATGAGACCGAGTTGCAGACGCTTACAGCCTGGATGGAACAACCGGCCACCCGTTCGGTCATCATGGACGCCAAAGCGCGCACCATGGGCTTCTCCTGGTTCCAGGAATCCAATGGCAAGATCTGGTGGACCCTGGTCATGGGTAGCTAAGCGCGCCGATCCAATCTTTACCTGAACGAAGAAGGCCCGATCGCTGCATGGCAATCGGGCCTTTTCTATCACGAGACGATCAGCGCTGGCACGGTTACAGTGCAGACGATCAGGGACGCAGGGTAATCAACGTACCGTCGCGCACCATCGCATAGATCTCTTCGATCTCATCGTTGCTGACCGCAATGCAGCCCGCAGTCCAGTCATCCACCCGCGCAGCGCGTTTGCGTTCCTTGGGGTTGTTTGGCTCACCGTGAATGAAAATCTCGCCACCCGGTTTCTTGCCCATCGCCGCTGCCTTTGCCCGGTCCTGTGCGTTGGGGTAAGAGATCCCGATGGAGAGGTGATAACGACTGTTGGGATTGCGCCGGTCGATCAGATAGGTGCCTTCGGGAGTTTTGCCATCGCCCTCGATCTGCTTGTGGCCCTGCGGTGCGAAACCCAGCTCCATTTCATATTCGCGCAGAATATCCTCATTGTGCAGAAGATAGACCTTGCGGGCGCCTTTATTGACAACAACCGAGGTTACCTCGGGGCCATTATAACTGCGGAATTTGCTGGGGCCGGAGCTGCAGCCCGCCAGCCCAAGGGTCGCCGCGGCGCCCAATCCGAATGTACGTCTATCCATTATTCTAGGTCTCTGCCTGATTTGCCTCATTTTCCAACTACTATCTTCGCTGGAAAATTCAAAATCACTTCTTCTCGTGCGGCGGTTGCAGCGTCGCGATTTGCTGCTCGATTGCCTCCAGCCGAGCCAGAACCAGATCCCGATAAGCGTCCGTGCGTTCGCCCTCTTCCTCGTGATGGGCATCCTGCATCGAATTCACGATCAGGCCGACCAATAGGTTCACAACCGCAAAGGTGGTGACCATGATAAACGGCACAAAGAACGCCCAGGCATAGGGGTAGATCTCCATGACAGGGCGTACGATGCCCATGGACCAGCTTTCCAAAGTCATGATCTGGAACAGGGAATATGCGCTCAGCGCGAGATTACCGAACCATTCCGGGAAACTGTCCGCGAAGAGTTTCGTCGCGATGACGGAGCCGATGTAGAAGATGATAGCCATCAGCAGGAAGACTGAGCCCATGCCCGGTAGCGCAGTAATGAAACCCTCAACCACCCGGCGCAGCCGCGGCGCAACGGAGATGACGCGCAACACCCGCAATATGCGCAGCGCCCGCAGGACGGACATCCCCTGCGCCCCAGGAAGAAAGGCGATGCTGACGATCACAAAGTCAAAGATGTTCCAGCCGCGCAGGAAAAACCGCAGCCGCTGTACCCAGAGTTTTGCCAGCAGTTCAACGACAAAAATCCCCAGGCACAGCTGATCGACAAACAGAACGATCGTCCCGAACCGGGACATGATCGTATCAGATGTCTCCATTCCCAGCGTCACGGCATTGATCAGAATCACCACAGTGATGAAGTTGCCAAAACGATCACTGGCGATAAGATCGCCAAGCCGCTGGTTCAGGGTTTGTTTTGCACTGATGCTCACCGGTTCTACCCCACGTAGGAAAAGCTGGCCGCGAGTTCCGTATGCGAGGACCAGCGGAATTGATCGACCACCTGTACCCAATCCAGCCGATAGCCGCCATCGGTCAAAATCTTCGCATCACGGGCAAAGGTGACAGGATTGCAGGAAACATAGGCAACCCGTTTCGTACGTGCTGCAACCAGCTGAGTGGCCTGGGCCTCAGCACCAGCGCGCGGCGGGTCAATCACTGCAGCGTCAAACTCCGTTCCAAAAGGATTCAGATCCTCCGGCAGCAACGGGTTGCGAAACAGATCGCGGGTCTCGGTGGTGACTTTCTTCAAGCCTTTGGCCTGCCGCCAACCGGCATCCAATGCGCGCAACATGGCGCTTTCACCCTCGACAGCGTGGACCTCAGCGTTTTTCGCCAGTGGCAGCGAAAAAGTCCCGCAGCCGGCAAATAGGTCGACGAGACGTTTTGCCCCCGCGACAACCTCCTCGACCGCCGCAAGCAGGGCCGCCTCGCCATCACGGGTAGCCTGTAGAAAGGCACCTGGCGGCGGGCAGACATGTGCCGGACCAAAGGGTTGAGTTGGCGGCTGTTCCATACCGATCAGCTCATCCTCCCAGGTCAGCCTTGCAATACGATGCGCGTCGACCACCTGCGCCAACGCGATCCGAAGCGCGCCATCCAGCGGCTTGCCGTTGGTCACCAGTACATCAACGCCAACCTCCGAGAGGGTCACCGTCACCGCAAGCGGTGCCTTGCGGCTGGCGCCAGCCATGGCCAGTGCCTCTGCCATCGGCACGGCAGCCAGAAGCTGTGGTGCCAGCAACTGGCAATCGGGTATCTCTGTAATTACCCCGGACGCGCGGCCATGGAATCCAGCCATCGCCCCTTTCTTGGTTCGGCGCACTGACAGCGTGGCGCGACGGCGCGATCGTGGCGGTGAGGTGTGGATCGGGCGAAACGCCGTCTCAATCCCCTGGGCAGCCAGCGCATTGCGCACAATATCGACCTTCCAGCCCGCGACAAAATCATCTGTCGCATGTTGCAGCTGACAGCCACCACAGGATTTATAATGCCGACAAGGCGCCTGGACGCGTGCCTCTGACGGGTTCTCGATGCGGATATCCGTGAGCTGGTGCCCGTCGCGAATACCGCTGACGGTCTCTCCCTGCAGGGTGCGCGGCGCAAAAAGCGGGCCCTCGGCGACTCCGTCCCCCTGATGGCCAAGACGAATGATTGTGGCTGTGGTTCTAGCTGCATGTGTCATGGCCGCTGCATACCCTGCGACTGGCCCGCGCAAAAGAAAAATGCGCAGTCTGCGTGTGAACGACCTTTGTGCGGGCGCTCAGTACTTCCTATTCCGCCGCATCCCACGATCGTCGAGTGATCGGATCGACCTCATCATCATCGCCTTCGGTCCGAATGAAGCCGCCGGATTGCCGCGACCAGAACTTCGCGTAAAGACCGCCTTGCTTCAGCAGTGCATCATTGGTGCCCACCTCCGCAATCCGACCTTGATCCATGACGATGATCCGATCCATTTCACTCAGCGTCGACAGGCGGTGTGCGATGGCCAGAACCGTCTTGCCCTGCATGACCCGCTCCAGCGCCGACTGAATCGCCGCCTCCACCTCGGAGTCGAGCGCCGAGGTCGCCTCATCCAGTACCAGAATGGGTGCATCCTTCAGGATGGCTCGGGCCAGCGCGATCCGCTGACGTTGGCCGCCCGACAGTTTCACACCCCGTTCGCCGAGATGGGCATCATAGCCGCTGCGGCCCTGTGCATCCTCCAGGTCAAGAATGAATTCATGAGCCTCCGCCTTTTTAGCGGCGGCAATAAGCTCCAGTTCGCTGGCGTCCGGCCGACCGTAAAGGATATTGTCGCGCGCCGAGCGATTGAACATTGCGGTTTCCTGCGTGACCATGCCGATCTGGCTGCGCAGCGAGTTCTGCGTCACCTCTGAAACGTCTGTCCCATCGATCAGGATTTGGCCTCTTTCCCCGTCGTAGAGCCGCAACAGAAGCGACACGAGCGTGGATTTCCCCGCGCCGGAAGCCCCGACAATCCCCAGTTTTTCACCCGGTTCAATTGTCAGGGAAACACCCTGAATACCGCCGACATCGCGCCCATAGGCAAAGCCGACATTTCGGAATTCAATGCGTCCACCTTTGGTCCGCAGCGTCTTGGCGGTGTCTTGATCCTCAACCCGGTCAGGACGCGTTAGCGTCTTCATGCCGTTTTCGATTTCGCCAATGTTGGAGTAGATCGCCATCAGCGTAAAGCTGACCCAGCCCGTCATCTGCGCGATCCTCACCGACACCGCGCCCGCCGCAACGATATCACCTTCGGTCGCCATCCCGTCCCGCCACAACACAAGCGTAGCACCAATCAGCAGGACAGGCAGCACTCCTGCCAGAGTCATCAGACAGAACCGGAAGGTCGCCGACAGGTAGCCGAAATGAAGCGCCTTGTTACGGAAATCGGCCATCGAATCCTGTGCCGTCCGTTCTTCAAAATCGGCATGGGCGAACAACTTCACCGTTTTGATGTTGGTGATCGTATCGACCACCTGCCCGGTAACCATAGCCCGCGCGCCAGCCCGGGCCGCAGACCGCTTTCTGATGCGCGGCAGAAACCAACGGATTGTGGCAAAATACCCGACCAGCCAAACCACGAACAATCCAGTGATCCGCCAGTCAATCGCCCCTAGCAATGCCAGCGCGCCAAGCAGTGATGCCAGCGCGAAGGCGACGACATTGATCACCTCAACCGCGACCGACGTCACCGCATTGGCAGTCTGCATCTGCTTCTGTGCGATGCGACCTGCAAAATCATCATCGAAGAAACGCACCGATTGCCCCATTGTCCAACGATTGAGACGGGACAGCACCAGCGGATTGACGTTCGGCTGCACAATAATTGCGTTGGACGCCGCAGAGAGGCCAAAAAGGATCGGCCGCAACAACAGGAAGAAACCCAACGCACCGGCAAGTATCACCAGATTACCTGCCGAGAAGAACCGGTCCGGCCCGCTGGCTATCGCCGTATCTATCACCAGACCCAGAATATAAGCCGTGACCGCCTCCATTCCCCCGGCGAGCGCCGAAAAGACCGCAGCCACCGTGAGCATTGGCCAGGCGCCGGACAGACACCATCGCAAAAAGCGCCCCAACTGATCTGGTGGGGCGCCGTCGGCCGGTTGAAATGCGTCGATCAGATTGCCCAGTTTCATTCTGCTGCCTCAATGTTCAGGAAGCCGCCGGATTGCCGCGCCCAGAACTGGGCATATAGGCCCTCTGACCGCAAAAGCACGTCATGGGTGCCCTCCTCGACAATACGACCGTCATCCAGAACCAGAATACGGTCCATCTGGGCGATGGTGGACAGACGGTGGGCAATCGCTATCACCGTCTTGCCTTGCATCATCCCGTATAGCGTTTGCTGGATTTCGGCCTCAACCTCTGAGTCCAGCGCCGATGTCGCCTCATCCAGGATCAAGATAGGTGCATCCTTCAGGATTACCCGAGCCAGTGTCACTCGCTGACGTTGCCCGCCTGAGAGCTTCACGCCCCGTTCACCGACATGCGCGTCGTAGCCCCTGCGGCCTTCGGGATCCTCTAGGTCAAGGATGAACTCATGCGCCCGCGCTTGCTTTGCGGCCTCGATCATCTCGGCCTCGCTGGCGTCAGGCCGACCATAGAGCAGGTTGTCTCGCACCGATCGGTGCAATAGGGCACTGTCCTGCTGCACCATCCCAATCTGGGCGCGCAGACTGTCCTGTGTGACGGTACGGATATCTTGCCCGTCGATCAGGATCTGCCCGCCCTCGGGATCGTAGAACCGCAACAGCAGTTTCACCAAGGTCGATTTCCCGGCACCAGACCGCCCGATCAGGCCGATTTTCTCTCCCGGACGAATGGTCAGACTGACCTGATCCAGACCGCCAGAGCCGCGCCCGTAATGATGGGACAGCTGCCGGAGCTCCATCTCCCCATCGCGTAAATCAAGCGGCTTGGCATCAGCTGCATCCACCAGATCAATCGGCTGGGCAATGGTTTCCATCCCCTCGGCCACGACACCAAGCTGCCGGAAAAACGTGGTCAGCGCCCACATGATCCACCCGGTCATAGCATTGAGACGCAGGGTCAGCGCCGTAGCAGAGGCGACAACCCCGACCGAAGCCTGCCCCTGCATCCACAGCAGGATCGCCCAACCGACCACCCCAACGATCAGCAGGCCATTCAGCGTCACCAATGCGGCATCCATGATTGTATAGAGCCGCATCTCCGCCTGGAACGTCTTGCGCGTACGCTCAATCGCCTCTTTGGCATAGGTCAGTTCGGTATCGTGATGGGCGAACATCTTGACCGAATGAATGTTGGAATAGCTGTCAACAACCCGACCGGTCACCGTGGATCGGGCGTCGGAGGCGGCTTGGCTGGCTGGCCCGACCCGGCGCACTGTCCAGCGGATCAGCATCGCATAAAGCGCAAACCACACCAACAGTGGCATCATCAGCCGCATGTCCGCCAACCACAGCAACAGAGCCGCGCCAGCCAGATAGGCCAATGCGAATGTGATCGCATCAAAGACCTGAAACACCACCTCACCAGCGGCAGGCGGTGTCTGCATTATCCGGTTTGCGATCCGCCCGGCAAAATCATTCTCAAACCAGCCAACCGATTGCCGCAATACATGCTTATGTGAACGCCAGCGGATCAAAGTCCCGAAGTTTGGAAGGATAGCGTTATTTAGCAACAGCACATCCAGTAGCTGCAGCAGCGGCCGAATGGTCAGGATAAATACAGCCAGCAGGATCAACTCTGTCCCGTGAGCCTGCCAGACATCGGCCGGTTCACCGGACAACAGGTCCACAACCCGTCCCATGTAATGGATCAGACCGATTTCAACGGCTGCGACGATGACCGACATAAACGCGGTGGCCGCAAAGACCTTTTTGAAGGGCTGCGAATAATCTTTCAGGAACGGCCACAGTCGCCGTGGCGGAGTGTCGGTTTCCGGGTAATCACAATAGGGGTCGATAAGGTTTTCGAAGAAACGAAACATGCGGGTGCTCCAATAATTGAGCATATGGAATAGTCATGCGAACAAAGGCCATCGCCGTGGCCCCTCCGACAGACGTCGGACAGGTCAGGCGTTAATTGCGCCAGATCCCGTGATACATGCGTATTCCTCCCGTCATAAGATGGTCCCATATGGGTAGGAAAAAAATTCCACTCTGTCACCCCTTTTGACGCGGTGGGCGACGCACGACAATCAGCACGTGCGCTTCAGGCCAGTCCCAGCAGCTCTTTCCGCGTCAGGGCAAACCCGGATCTGATCCATTTATCACGCAAGGAGTTGAGCTCCGCGCCAAGAGCAGGCCCCTGGAGTTCAGGCATCAGATCCTGCGCCGACACGGGGAATACGGCGGACGCGCCAAGATTGATTTCAGTCTCTAAATCAGGCGAAATCGGCATCTCAAGCAGGGCAGATCGCAACAGGATCACGCTGCGGGCGATGGCCGCCCCATGATAATAGGCAAGGGCAGCCGGACTTTGGGTTCCTTCAACTTCTTTGCGAAGCAAGCGTATCTCGGCGGCCTGAGATTTGCTCAACCTCAGAACCTCGCCCGGAGCGCTACCGCCGAGCGCTGCAAGACGGCGAATGGGATCGGGGGCGGACCCCTCTTCCAGATGGATCAACGGTGCCAGGGCGCGATCATCGCTGCCCGGCAGAATCAATGCGAGCAATCCGATTTGCCGCATAATCGCAATCGCCGGCGCCGGATCGGGGGCTGCAAGAAGCTTCAGGATCTCACTCCCGACACGCTCACGCGATAGGGTTGCGATGCCATTCAGGTTGCTCGCGATCGCCGACAGGGCGTCCGGATCAAACCCAGCATCCAAATCTCCGTACCAGGCGTGGAATCTGAAATACCGAAGCGAGCGCAGATAGTCCTCGCGGATGCGGTGTTCGGCAATGCCGATGAACCGAACAATCCCCGCGCGCAGATCCGGAAGACCGTTCAGGGGATCAACCAGTTCCCCATCCGGGCGAGCGTAAAGCGCATTCATGGTAAAGTCGCGTCGCGCCGCATCCTCCTCGATACGATCCGCAAATGCGACGACAGCGCGACGACCGTCGGTAGCAACGTCACGACGAAAGGTGGTGATCTCATAGGGCGTACCGCGATGCACCAGTGTTACAGTGCCGTGATCGATACCTGTTGGTATGGCTTTGATGCCGGCCTTGTCGGCCAGTTCGATAACCTGTTGCGGCAGCGCGTTAGTGGACAGGTCGAGATCTGAAACCGGCGCGCCCAATAGCGCATTTCGCACACATCCGCCGACGAAATAGACCTCCGCACCGCCCTCGGTCAGCACCTCGCAGACGCGCTGGACAGCCGGATCATCGAGCCAGGGCGCGGTCAGATATCTCATGACTGCATCCGGTCGGCGAGGCCGCGCAACATCCGCGCGGTTGCGCCCCAGATGTAATAGGGACCGTATGGAACAGCGAAGTAGTTCCGCCGCACCCCACGCCAGCGACGCGACTGGATCTGATAGCGAGACGGATCGCAGAGATGTGAGAGTGGGACACTGAAAACCTCGGCAACCTCGCCAGCTTCGGCCTTGATATCAAAGGTCTGATCAATCAGGGCCACCACCGGCGTCACCATGAACCCGGTCACAGTTTCATGCGCAGGTAGCTGACCGACAATTTGCGGAAGATCACGCGGCAGCCCGATCTCTTCCCATGCTTCACGCAGGGCGGCATCGGTCACGCTTGCATCACCTGCGTCCTGCTTCCCACCGGCAAAAGCGATCTGGCCGGGATGATGTTTCAACGCCGATGAGCGTTTTGTCAGGATGACCTGCGGCACGCCCTCAGCGATGCTGATCGCCACCAGAACGCCTGCCGGTCGCAATTTACGATCAACAGGTAGAACGACGTCGGGGTTCAGATCAAAATCGGATGACCCTCCCCCCTCAGCGCCCAGCGCAGCGGTCAGCTTTTCTCGCAGATCAGGCACTATCGCCCTCTGCCTCATCCGTTTTATCGGCCTCAAACCCCAACGTCGCCGGATCAAGATCATAATGGGCGCCACAGAACTGGCAATCGGCTGTCACGCGGCCTTCGTCAGTGGTCATCGTTGCGATGTCCTTGGCGGAGTAGATCGACAGGCTTGCGCGTACCCGCTCGGTGGAACAGGTACATCCGAATTTGACTTGTTGGGCATCGAAAACCCGCGGTTGTTCCTCGTGAAACAATCGCAAGAGTAGATCTGTCGGCGTTACCGATGGGCCGATCAGCTCCATGTCTTCGACGGTCGCAAGCAGGTGCATCACACGGTTCCAGTTCTCGCCCTCTTCGCCGTTCACCAGATCTTCAGCCACCAGCGTATCGCCAGAGCCGGCACCGTCAGCAACAAACGGAGACGCCTTTGGCATCTGCTGTAGCATAATCCCTCCGGCCCGCCAGTGCTCGGGTACGCCCGGTTCGGCGGAACGGCCAAAGCTAAGCGAGAACCGTGTTGGCAGCTGCTCGGACTGGGCGAAATAGGCTTCGGCACAGGCGGCCAGCGACCCGCCCGCCAGAGGGGTGATCCCCTGATAGGGTTTCATCCCTTCACCCTGATCGACAAGAATCGCAAAATACCCTTCACCCACCTGATCAAAGGGGGCGCCATCCGTCAGCCGTGTTTCATCATAGCTGGCATAGGCGCGGATACGGGCCGACTCGCCTTCTGCCTGGGGGGCATAGTAGTCGGTCGCGATCATCCTCACCGCACCTTTGGACTGCACCTGCAAGGACAGTTTCCATTGCAATTTGACTGTCTGACCAATCAAAGCCGTCAGCAATGCCATCTCGGCCACCAGCGCCTCGACGACAGGTGGGTAATTATGCTGCTTCAGAATACCATCCAACACACCGTCCAGCCGCGCAACGCGGCCGCGCATGTCCGATACGTCAAGCTGGAAGGGCAGGACGGTATCGTCCCACGCGATTTTCGATACAAGTGTCATGGGGTTTCCTTACGCGCCGTGGATTGGCATATCGGGCCTATATAGGGTTTACACCATCAGAGTGAAGAGGTCAGCGCCGTGATCAGACGTTTTGGCGATACGCCGGATAAATCGAAAAGATACCGGCGCAGGCCCGGCGTCTACGCTCTCTTGCCGCGAAATGGCAAGCTTCTGGTGACCTGTCAGCAGGATCCAGGCCCGGATATTCAGCTGCCCGGAGGAGGCATAGATCCGGGCGAATCACCTATTCCTGCATTGCACCGGGAGGTGATGGAGGAGACCGGCTGGACCATTTCCTCCCCCCGCAAGCTGGGGGCATTCCGCCGATTTGCCTATATGCCGGAGTATGATCTATGGGCTGAGAAACTCTGCCATATCTATATTGCGCGCCCGGCCCGGCAGATCTCAGACCCGAGCGAACCACTGCATGAAGCGCTCTGGATGCGAGCGGATGTCGCGCAAGAGATGCTCGGTAATGCCGGTGATCGCCACTTTGCCGGATATATCGCGCGATGGATGGGACAAAGCTAGAAATCGGCCGAAGATTGGCGAGCGACCCGGTGAAGGCTCAGCTTACGGGCCTTCATATTCGAATAGGGTGGCGGATACATCATCCTCCAAACCGTATTGCGACGACATCACCTGTGTCAGGTTCCAGTAGAGATCGTCGAGGAATTCCTGGCCGGTCTGATCCGAGTTGCACTTGCCGATCAGATCCACCAATCCCTCGGCCTCAAGCATCTCGCCATTCTCCAAGCGCGCCTCAGTAAAACCGTCCGAATACAGCAGCAGCCTGTCGCCCTTCTCCATCACCACATCTTCTTGGGAATAGGTGATATCTGGCACCAGCCCCACAGGAACGCCGCCCTTCCCGATGAACTCTGTGCTGCCATCCTTGCGGATCAGCAATGGGTGCGGATGGCCGGCCTGCACCATCTTCAACACACCGCTGCGCAGATCGACGATGCAATAGGCCATAGTAAAATACTCTTCGATCCCGGTGTCGGCGATCAGCCGGGCATTCAGCAGGCTTGCAACTTCTTCAGGTTGGCGAAGGGCGTAAAAGCGGTTGAATCGCTTCTCCATGCCGACGTTCTGATCGAAATAGGTCGACGACAAATAGCCGCCAAGTCGCGCCGTCATCATTGCGGACGTAATGCCATGACCGGAGACATCGACCGAGTAAAAGCCAATCCGATTCACCCCGGGTGAAAACATGCCAACCAGATCACCACCGATATGACCGCAGGGTTTCAAGAGCAGGCTGACAGTGGATGACCCGAATTTTCGCGACAGTTCTGGAACCAGCGATTCCTGAATTTTGCGCGCCTGAATCAGATCCTTGTCGATAGCATCATAGACCCGCTGCAATTCATCCAGCGTATCCGAGACGATCCGGTTCTTCTCTGAGAGTTCTCGCTGCATCCGCAGGATACGCTCACCCGCAGAGATTCTGGCGCGCAGCTCGTCCGAACTGACAGGTTTGGTCAGAAAATCATCCGCGCCGGCATCCAGCCCCTGCGCCACCTCGTTCTTTTCACTCTTGGAGGTCAGCAGGATGAAATAGCTGTAGTTATCCTGCGATTTGGCCCGGAACGCCCGGCAGAACTCCAGCCCATTCATTCCCGGCATCATCCAGTCGCTGAGGATCAGATCTGGCGGATCGCTCTCGCAGATCTCCATCGCGACCTCGCCGCTTTCAGCTTCGACGACGTCGAATCCCCATTTCTTCAGTGATGCCACCAGGATTCGTCGCTGCAGACGGCTGTCATCGACCACCAGGACACGGCGGATCGAATTGGTCGTAACCTCTTGGTTTATTTCGATCGAACTGTCTGGCAACACCGAGTGAACCCCACAAAAAACGGCGCAAGATACCTTAAACGCAAGTCACTATCGCGCTCTTCGCTTAACAGGAAGTGAAGTTTGCGAAATATGGATCTAGCCTCGCGTTAAACGGTGATTTACGAGTTTATAAGTAAAGCAATCGTAAAATGCGATATCAAAACAAGGATTGCAAAGATGATTGATTGGTCACGCGCGAAGGAGCTGCACGAGGAAGTCGGCGCTGAGGACTTCTCTGAAGTTGTCGAGATCTTCCTCGAAGAGGTCGAAGGCGTCATCGAAAAGCTGAGATCCCCGGATCTGACCACCTTGGAACAGGACTTGCACTTCCTGAAAGGCAGCGCCCTCAATTTGGGCTTCTCTCAATTCTCCCGCCTCTGTCAGGAAGGCGAGCGCCGTTCGGCACAGGGCGAGGCAAAGGATGTGGACACAGCCACGATCATCGCCAGCTATGAGGCGTCAAAAGAAGAGTTCCTGCGCGACATGAGTAGCAAGCTCTGAGCCAGCACCTGCTCAGATCACGAATTGCGCCAGGGTTTCATCGCTGGTGATGTCGGTATAGGCAAAGCCGGCAGCATCCAACCGGACGTAGAGATCAGCGAAATTCTCAGGTCGCTTGGTTTCTATACCAATCAAAACCGAACCGAAGTTGCGCGCTGATTTCTTCATATATTCGAACCGGGCGATATCATCCTCTGGCCCCAGAATACCCAGGAACTCCTTCAGTGCCCCGGGTCGCTGCGGCAAGCGCAAAAGGAAATACTTTTTCAATCCCATATAGCGCTGCGCTCGTTCCTTCACTTCTGGCAACCGCTCGAAGTCAAAGTTGCCGCCCGACGTGAGACAGACCACCGTCTTGCCACGGATCCAGGAGCGTACATCGCGCAAGGCCTCGATCGCCAGCGCGCCAGCCGGTTCCAGAACCACACCTTCGACGTTCAACATCTCAAGGATGGTCGTGCAGATCCGATCTTCGGCAATCGACAGGACGTCCGGCAGGGGCACATGTTTCAGCACCTCGAACGGCCGCTCACCGATGCGGCCAACTGCGGCGCCATCGACGAATGTGTCGACATGGTCCAGTGCTACGGGGTGTCCAGCAGTTAGCGCCGCCCTCAGACATGCGCCGCCAGAGGGTTCTGCAAAAAGACAATGCACCTTGTCGCCGAACCAGCGGGCCACGCCGGACGACATGCCACCACCGCCCACCGGCAGGATCACATGATCGGGAACGGCGCCCAGCTGAGCCTCGATTTCGACCGCGATGGAGCTCTGGCCTTCGATGACATCATCATCATCAAATGGTGACAGAAAATGCCCGCCTTCCGTTGCACACCAAGTCTGAGCTGCCGACAGTGTGTCGTCAAAATAGTCGCCAACCAGATGGATTTCGACGTTGTCACCGCCAAACATGCGGGTCTTCTGGATCTTCTGCTGAGGGGTGGTCACCGGCATAAAGATCACCCCGCGCTTGTCCAGCTCGCGGCACATAAAGGCAACGCCCTGCGCATGATTTCCAGCTGACGCACAGACAAACAGCGACTGGTCCAGCTGCTTACGCATTGCGTTAAACGCACCGCGGATCTTGTAGGACCGCACTGGGCTCAGATCTTCTCGTTTCAGGTAGATATCCGCATCGAACCGTTCCGACAGCAGCGTGCTGCGCTGCAGCGGAGTGGCAGGGAAAATCGCGCGCATGGCCTGTTCGGCGGCCCGGGCCTGGGTATGAAAATCACTCATGTCACTTGAGTGACCCAACCCCGCCCCCATGACAAGGGGGCAGGATCAAAGCATACTGAAGAATACCGCAGATCAGATCGCACGTTTCTCGACGTAGTAGCCGTAAAGCGTCGTGAGAGCACTGATATTCAAGATCGCAAGCACGACAGAGAACGCTATCTCAAGAACCATCGCGATCAGTACAGCATCGGCCACAAGGAACAGGATCAGTTCAGCCACGAGCTGCAGACCAAAAAGACAGAGGCCAAGGACAAACAACGTACCAAATGCACCGGTGGTCAGTGCCAATGACTCGCTCACACCAATAGGCTTACCAAGCGCCGCCGCCGGCAGGACCAATGCAAACCTGAACATGAATATCGCAATCAGCGCGCCAGCGGCCAATAACAGGTATAGGCCAAGCATCCCGATACTCTGAACCAATGCAGACCCGATAGATACAAGGATACCGTAGAGCAGTATAGCGATAAAAAACAGCTTGATCAGACCCAAGATATAGCTGCCCATCTCCGCCTTATGCAAAGCTGGAAGCCAGCCGCGAGGATGCTCTTCCAGCAGAATGTAGCGATGCCAGGCCACCACGGTCCACGTGCCAATCAAGCCAATCACAAGCCATAGTCCAACGATGCGCCAGAGAACTGAAAAGAACATGTTGCCGTCAAACCCGCGCGCCTGAAGCCCAATATCGCCTAGCAAGCCACCGATGGCCAAATAGGCGATCGCCGACACGATCAATCCGGGAACAAGAAAGATCCGCATCAGCTGCGGGACGTTCCGCTGCACCATGCTTACCGAGTGTAGAAATAGCTTCCAGCCAATCATTTATTCAGACTCCAATACTGCTCAATCGTCGCACGCGACCACTATGCGGACACTCCGGTTCCGATATGGGGAAAACCTTGCTCTTCTGTCAAAAACCGGATAGGCCGCTGGCGTTCTGATCAAGAGGAAATCCCATGTCCGCGCCCAAGAAAGTTGTCCTCGCCTACTCCGGCGGCCTTGATACGTCAATCATTCTGAAATGGCTGCAGACCGAATACGGTTGTGAGGTTGTGACCTTCACCGCCGATCTCGGCCAGGGTGAGGAACTGGAACCTGCCCGCCAGAAGGCAGAGCTGCTGGGCATCAAACCAGAGAACATCTACATCGAAGACGTACGGGAAGAATTCGTGCGGGACTTCGTCTTCCCGATGTTCCGCGCCAATGCCGTCTATGAAGGCCTCTACCTGCTGGGCACCTCCATCGCGCGTCCGCTGATCTCGAAGCGTCTGGTCGAGATCGCCGAGGCAACCGGCGCCGATGCGGTTGCTCATGGCGCCACCGGCAAGGGCAACGATCAGGTCCGGTTCGAACTGGCGGCCTATGCGCTGAACCCCGATATCAAGGTGATCGCCCCCTGGCGCGAATGGGATCTGACCTCGCGCACCCGTCTGCTAGAATTCGCAGAGGCGCACCAGATCCCTGTGGCCAAGGACAAACGTGGCGAAGCCCCCTTCTCCGTGGATGCGAACCTTCTGCACACCTCCTCCGAAGGCAAGGTGCTGGAAGACCCCGCCGTTGCAGCGCCTGACTATGTCTATCAGCGCACCGTCCACCCGGAGGATGCTCCGAATGAAGCTGAATTCATCGAGATCGGCTTTGAAAAAGGTGACGCCGTCAGCATCAACGGCGAGGCAATGTCACCCGCGACCATTCTCACCAAACTGAACGAATACGGCGGCAAGCACGGCATCGGTCGTCTCGATCTGGTCGAAGGCCGGTTTGTTGGCATGAAATCCCGCGGCATCTATGAGACACCGGGCGGCACCATCCTCCTCGAAGCCCACCGCGGCATTGAGTCCATCACGATGGACCGGGGCGCAATGCACCTGAAAGACCAGCTGATGCCGCAATATGCCGAGCTGATCTACAATGGTTTCTGGTACTCGCCCGAGCGCGAAATGCTGCAAGCCGCCATCGACCGCAGCCAGGAACACGTCACCGGCACCGTACGTGTTAAACTGTTCAAAGGTTCCGTATCCACCGTAGGCCGCTGGTCAGATCACTCGCTCTACTCCGAAGCACATGTCACCTTCGAGGAAGACGCAGGTGCCTATGATCAGAAGGACGCAGCAGGCTTCATCCAGCTCAACGCGCTGCGACTGAAGCTCCTCGCCGCTCGCGAGCGCCGGTTGAAGAAATGAGCGACCGCGTCGATATCGAAGATGATATAGACGACGATCTGACCGAAGAGATGGAGATGTTCGTCGAGGCGCAGGACACCGTTTGGAACGATGTCCGCGCCGAACTCTCCGCCGGTAAAAAGACGAGCCACTGGATGTGGTTCGTCTTTCCCCAGCTTGCTGACCTTGGCCAGTCCCATATGGCGCAGCTCTACGGGATCGAGGATCTGACGGAGGCCACCGCGTATCTGGCCCATCCGGTCCTGAACGCACGGTTGACCGAGGCGAGCGAGCTGCTGCTCACCCACAAAGACCGCAGCGCCGCGTCCATCCTCGGCGAAACTGACGCCAGGAAACTCTGCTCATCAATGACGCTCTTTGCTGCCGTTCCTGGCGCATCAGATGTGTTTTCACAAGTATTAGAGACGTTTTTCGACGGAACCCCCTGCCCGGTCACCCGTAGCACCCTGTCTTGAAAGCTGACGTAACCTCCCCTTTGGTCACCCTTGCCTGCTGACAGACGGATGCCTAACCCTTGGCGCAAAGATACCGAGGGGGAGACGATGGCACTTCAACCGCTGGCGGATGGTATCCGCGCCGGGCTGACCGGGAAAAACTTTGACGGTTCGTTGAAATTCGATTGCGGCGACGATGGCGTCATCGTTCTCGCAGATGGCGATGCCACGACAGAAAACCGTGACACCGACTGCACCATCCGCATCAGTACCGAAAACCTGAAGAAGCTGCTCACCGGAAAACTGAACCCGATGACCGGCGTGATGATGGGCAAACTGAAAATTTCAGGTGATATGGGGGTGGCAATGAAACTGGGCAAGCTGATCGGCTGATCACGACGCAGCCCTGCGGCCTGTCATCTTTCCAAAAAATACTCCGGGGGTGAAGCGCCGCAGGCGCGAGGGGGCAGCGCCCCCTCGTTCCCTTCCGTCAGATCTTTGTCGTTTGCAGCTGCTCGTAATAGGGCAATGCCGCTTGCAGAACCGGTTGCAGTTCATCCGGAACCTCGGGCAACGGTCCTTCTGGTCCTGCGAATTTCGTCGACTGCCAGACAGATCCATACCAATGTGCCGCCCAGATGCCGTCGTCCTTGTGTCCGCCCATGGGCCATGACAGCATCTTCGGGGAAAACGGCATCTCGATCCTGTCGCAGAGCCGTTCCAGCATCTGCGCGGGATCTCTGCGAATATCGTTGCTGTCCAGAACCACCGGACTCTGACCCCAACTCTGGACCAGGTCGAGCAATTCCGCCTGCTGGCGAAACCCTATGTCATCCAACGTCGGATTTTCCCGTTTCTCCGTGTAGGAGGCAATGACCCGCGCCGGATGGCGGATCAGAAACACATTTGTGACCTCACGCATCCAGTCACGGGGTATGCCCTCGATCATATGCTGCGTCATGTGCTTCTGATAGAAAAACGGTTTTGCAGCCGGGACCGGCCCCAGCAATAAATCCACGACCGCTGCCGGCTCCTGTGGCTGGCTCTCCAGGATCTCGGCGCGCATTGGGTGCTCCAGTCCCGTTTTCGCCAGATACGCCGCATAAAAAGGTTCATCCACCACAGCGCAATCGCCGCGATTGCCAAAGGCATACATCATTGCCGTCGACAGATTGCGCGGCCCTGACCACATCGCGATCCGCATCAGGCGCACCCCCGCGCGACGAGATCCTTGTAGAGCGAGCGGATCCGCTCGGTCACAGGCCCCATGGCACCCTCACCGATCTGGCGACCATCAATCTCGCCCACGGGCGTCTGCGCACCAAAGGTTCCGGTCAGGAAAGCCTCATCCGCGCCGTAGGTATCCACCAGTGAATAGTTGCGCTCAAAGACAGGGATGTCGTTGGCGCGGCACAGGTCGATCACTTTCTGTCGGGTGATCCCGTTCATGCAGTAGTCACCGGTCGAGGTCCAAACTTCACCTTTGCGAACGATAAAGAAATTGCAGGCGTTCGTCGTGTTCACAAAGCCGTTCACGTCCAGCATCAGCCCTTCGTCGGCGCCCGCCTTCTCGGCTGCGATACAGGCCAAAATGCAGTTGAGCTTGGAGTGCGAATTCAGCTTCGGATCCTGCGTCATCGGCAGTCCGCGCAGATGTGGCACAGTTGCCAGCCGGATCGGGCGCGGCAGGTGAGGGCGCGAATGCTCCATGATGATGGTGAAGGTCGGTCCCTGCTGCGACAGCGAGGGATGTTGAAAAGGCCGAGTTTTCACGCCGCGTGTCACCATCAGCCGCGCATGGGCATCTGTGGTCATACCATTGGCTTTCTGCGTGTCCAGCACGACCTGTTTGACCTGATCAGGGGACATGCCGATATCCAGATCAATCGCCTTTGCGGCCTCGAACAGGCGGTCCAGATGCTCATCCATGAAGGCCCAGGTCCCATCATAGAGGCGCAGCCCCTCCCAAACGCCGTCACCCAGCATGAAACCGCTGTCATAGACGCTGACCTTGGCGTCAGCTTTCGGAACAATCTCGCCGTTCAGATAGATCAGGATCTCTTCGTTGCGCTGATCTTCTTCCGCTTGGTGCGTACTCATTTTCTTGGTCATCTGCTCCTCCTGCGAGGCGCACGCTAGAAGCATTGGATCCCATTTCCAAGCGGTAACTTCCCGTCACCAAGCCGTGACAAACCATGTCATGTGATTGAGCCCGAAAGAGCCCCGAGCCACAGTAGAGCAACGATGGAGGCCATGATGCGTTCGACCAAATCCCTTAGACCAATCGTACTGACCTTGTTCATGGTGCTGGCCGTGGCCTTGAAAGGTCATCAGGCCCATGCCCAGAACGTCGAAACCCTGACCGTGGCGGGTGGCTGCTTCTGGTGCGTGGAAAGCGATTTTGAAAGCGTTCCAGGTGTTCTCTCGGCAGTATCCGGCTTCACGGGCGGCAGCGTGCCATCACCTACGTACAAACAGGTCACCGCCGGCGGCACCGGTCACTACGAAGCGGTTCAAATCCGGTTTGACCCCCAAAAAGTTACGCGCCAGCAGTTGCTGTCCATGTTCCTGAGGTCAGTTGATCCGACAGATGCCGGTGGTCAGTTCTGCGACCGCGGCGACAGCTACAGAACGGCCATATTCGTCTCTGGATCGGATCAGAAATCTGCCGCAGAGGCTGCCAAGGCCAAGGCGCAAGCAGAACTCGGTCACGCCATCGTCACACCGATCCTTCCCGCAACGGCATTCTATCCCGCCGATGCCTACCATCAGGATTATTACAAAGGGAACCGGCTGGTGCTCACGCGATTTGGTCCCAAACGTCAATCGGAGGCGTATAAGCGATATCGGCAGGCCTGTGGTCGCGATGCAAGGGTCTTGCAGCTATGGGGGGCCGCAGCGCCTTTTGCCAAGCAGCACTAGGTGCGGCACCATGGATAACTGCACGAAAAAGGCGCGGTGGAACCCGCGCCTTTTTCATATTGACTGATTACTGTGGTCAGAAACTTGCGTCTTGCACCTCTTTCAGGTCGGGGATCACATCGGCGGTGCCTTTGCGGGTGACCATCAATGCAGCTGCGCGACTGGCCTGCGCCAAAGCCTGCGCCATCGGCATGCCACGGTCCAATCCCGAGAGCACATACCCCGTGAAGGTATCTCCGGCACCCGTTGTGTCGACCGGAACAACCGAATGCGCTGCAACATCGTGGGTTTCACCACTCTCGCACGCATAATGGCGCGCGCCCTTGGACCCCAGAGTCACGATAACATCTGACACGCCCAGCGCTTCGGGCGTCTTGCCGGTCGCTTCACGCAGCTGTTCAGCTTCGACCTCGTTCAGGAACAGATAGTCGAGATACGGCAGGACCGCCTGGACTGCCTCTGCATCAAAAGGCGCGGCGGCATAGGCAACCTTCAGGCCAAGATCGCGACCCATTCGTGCAGCCTCGGCCTGCATGTTGGTCTCGTTCTGCATCACCAAAATGTCGCCCGCACTCGCCTCTGACAACGCAGAGCCGACCTGATCTTCGCCGATCTGACGGTTGGCCCCGGGAAACAGGATAATCTGGTTCTCGCCCGACGGATCAACCGCGATGATTGCATGGCCGGTCGGCACCTCCAGCTGCGCAATATGGCGCGTGTCGACGCCATATTCCAACAACCGCGTGACGGCCCAGGCCCCCTCCGGTCCGACCGCGCCAAGATGGCAGATATGACTGCCTGCGCGCGCGGCTGCCACAGACATATTTGCTCCCTTTCCGCCCAGGAACTGCTCCAGCCCCTCCGCCGCAAGAGTTTCCCCTGCAGCTGGCATGTGAGGCAGCGCATAGATCATGTCGGCGTTGATTGAGCCCAAATTCCAGATCGCCATGAAATCACCCGATGTTGCAGGCAGCCAGAACCGCCATGTTCAGAATGTCGTTTGCAGTCGACGTGGTGGAGCAGATCTGGATCGGTTTATCAACACCGGACAGGATTGGACCAACAACTGTCGCGCCCCCCATTTCCTGCATCAACTTGACCGAGATCGACGCAGAGTGCCGCGCAGGCACGATCAGGATATTGGCCGGACCAGTGAGACGCTGGAACGGATATGCCTCCTGTGCCTTGGCGTTCAGCGCCACGTCGACCGTCATTTCGCCTTCGTACTCAAAATCAACGCCACGCTTGTCCAGAACTGCCGGCGCGATGTGCATTTTCTCGGCCCGTTCGGAGACCGGATAGCCAAAGGTCGAGAAGCTCACAAACGCAACCCGTGGCTCCAGGCCCATATGACGGGCCACCCCGGCCGCATGTTCGGCGATATTGGCGAGATCATTCTCATCCGGCCATTCATGCACCAATGTATCACCGATCAGAACGATACGACCCTTGTGCAGCAGTGCGGTCACACCGGCCGATCCATTTGTCGCATCCGCATCAAACACATGGTTGATCTGGTCCAGCACATGCGCCGACTTCCGCGTCGCCCCGGTGACCAAGCCGTCACCATGCCCATGCGCAAGCATCAGGGCCGAGAACACATGGCGATCACGGCCAACCAGCCGGTGAACATCCTTACGGTCAAACCCCTTGCGATTCAGCCGCTCATAAAGAAAGTCCTTATAGGTTTCGAAATGCTGAGTATTGGCCGCGTTCACGATTTCCAACTCACGAACCGCATCCCCCAGCCCGGCTGTTTCCAGCTTGCTACGCACATCATCGGGGCGTCCAACAACCAGCGCCTTACCAAAGCCGGAGCGTTGATACATCACCGCCGCACGCAAGACGCGGGGATCGTCACCTTCGGCAAAGATCATCCGCGATTGCGCTGCGCGTGCACGCGCGTTCAATCCGCGAAGGATCGACTGAGTCGGATCCATCCGACCACGCAGGCCGTGCTCATAGGCATCCATATCTATGATCGGCCGACGCGCGACACCAGTGTCCATACCAGCCTTGGCAACTGCTGGCGGAATGCGATGGATCAAACGCGGATCAAAGGGAGTCGGGATGATGTAGTCACGGCCAAAGGACAGCGATTTCCCATAGGCCAGCGCCACCTCATCCGGCACATCCTCACGCGCAAGACCTGCCAGGGCATGGGCGCAGGCAATTTTCATCTCGTCGTTGATGGCGCGCGCATGAATATCCAGTGCGCCGCGGAACAGATATGGGAACCCCAGCACGTTGTTCACCTGATTGGGGTAGTCTGATCGGCCTGTGGCGACGATAGCATCAACGCGCACTTCATGGGCTTCTTCCGGTGTAATCTCCGGATCCGGGTTTGCCATCGCAAAAATCACCGGATTGTCGGCCATGGATTTTACCATGTCCTGTGTCACCGCCCCTTTGACAGAAACGCCAAGGAACACATCCGCGTCCTTCATGGCCTCTTCCAGGGAGCGCAGTTCCGTCTTGACGGCGTGGGCTGACTTCCACTGGTTCATACCTTCGGTGCGCCCCTGATAAATCACGCCCTTGGTATCACAGACGATACAGTTCTCATGCCGCGCGCCCATAGCTTTCAGGAGCTCGATACAGGCAATGCCGGCAGCTCCGGCACCATTGAGGACGATCTTCACATCCTCGATTTTCTTGCCAGAGATATGCAGTGCATTGATCAGGCCGGCCGCACAGATCACAGCGGTGCCGTGCTGATCATCATGGAAGACCGGGATATCCATCTCTTCCTTGAGCTTCTGCTCGATAATGAAACACTCCGGCGCCTTGATATCCTCAAGATTGATCCCGCCAAACGTCGGCCCCATCAGGCGCACCGCCTTGATGAACTCATCCGGATCCTCGGTGTCCAACTCGATGTCGATGGAATTCACATCCGCAAATCGTTTGAACAGGACCGACTTGCCCTCCATTACCGGTTTGGATCCAAGCGCACCCAGATTTCCCAAACCCAGCACCGCGGTCCCGTTGGAGATCACGGCCACAAGGTTGCCCTTGTTCGTATAATCATAAGCCGTCTCCGGGTTCGCCGCGATCGCCTCGCAGGGCACAGCTACACCGGGCGAGTAAGCCAGCGACAAATCGCGCTGCGTGGTCATCGGGACCGTTGCGTTGATCTCCCATTTTCCGGGTGTCGGTTCCAGATGGAAGGCAAGCGCCTCTTCGTTGGTAATCTTGGCTTTGGGCATTGGCTTTGGGTGTCCTCTCACTGTCCCAAGCGTCATAGCTCAGCACGCGCATCATCTCAACGAAGTTGCGTTTTCACCTTTCGTCGCAGTCGCCTGATTTGTAAGGTCGCGCCAACCAAATCCCCCATTTTACGGAGCCGAACTTTGTCCACAGTCACGCCGATGATGGCCCAATACCTCGACATCAAGGCGCAGTACCCGGATGCCCTCCTGTTCTACCGCATGGGTGATTTCTACGAGATGTTCTTCGACGATGCCGTAAACGCTGCCGAAGCGCTCGACATTGCGCTGACCAAACGCGGTAAACACGAAGGCGAGGATATCCCGATGTGCGGCGTGCCCGTCCATGCGGCGGAGGGATACCTGTTGACGCTGATCCGCAAAGGCTTTCGCGTGGCGGTCGGTGAACAGCTCGAAAGCCCCGCAGAGGCTAAGAAACGCGGGTCCAAATCCGTTGTGAAACGCGATGTGGTGCGACTGGTCACACCCGGCACCATCACCGAGGATTCCCTGCTGGAGGCGCGTCGTCATAACTTTCTGACCGCCTATTGCGAATTGCGCGACCAGGCGGCGCTTGCCTGGGCCGATATCTCGACGGGTGCATTTCACGTGATGCCCGTCGCGGCCGTGCGACTATCGCCCGAACTGGCGCGTCTGGCCCCTTCCGAACTGATTGTGGCTGATGGCCCAGCGCTGGATCATCTGCGTCCCATAGCTGACGACCACCAGATCCCCGTGACCCCATTGGCCAAGTCCAGCTTCGACAGCAGCGCCGCTGAAAAACGTATCTGTGATCTGTTCAAGGTCTCTACGCTCGAGGCATACGGCACCTTCAGCCGCGTCGAGATTTCGGCGATGGGCGCGGTGATCGACTATCTTGATATCACCCAGAAGGGCAAATTGCCCCTTCTCCAGCCACCGGTACAGGAAGCCGAAGACCGCGTCGTGCAGATTGACGCCGCAACCCGCCGCAGCCTTGAACTCACCCGCTCGATGACCGGGGGGCGAAGCGGCTCGTTGCTTTCAGTGGTTGATCGCACGGTGACGCCCGCCGGTGGGCGTCTGCTCGAACAACGGCTGTCCAGCCCCTCCCGCAATCTCGATGTGATCAGAGCGCGGTTGGCGTCTCTAGACTTCATCGTCGAGCAAACGCAGCTGGGCCAATCTCTGCGGGCCACCCTGCGCAAGACACCTGATCTTGACCGGGCACTCTCCCGCCTTGCGCTTGAGCGAGGCGGCCCCCGAGACCTCGCCGCCGTACGCAATACGCTGATCCAGGCGGAGGCGATTTCCAATCTCTGCGCGACGATGGAGATGCCTGAGCTGTTGCAGCAGGCACTCGCTGGCCTGACCGGGTTTGATGATCTCCTCCCCCTCCTTGACGCAGCGCTGATCGCAGAACCGCCACTTTTGGCGCGCGACGGCGGTTTCATTGCCGAAGGCTACGACAGCGATCTGGACGAAGCCCGCACCCTGCGCGACGAAGGGCGATCCGTCATTGCGGCCCTGCAAAAGAAATACTCGGACCACACCGGTATCACCTCGTTGAAGATCAAGCACAATAATGTGCTGGGCTACTTCATTGAAACCACGGCAACCCATGCCGAGAAAATGCTCTCTGCCCCATTGTCAGAGACATATATTCACCGTCAGACCACCGCCAATCAGGTGCGTTTCACCACTGTCGAACTCAGTGAGATCGAAACACGCATCCTAAACGCGGGCAACCTCGCCTTGGAAATAGAGAAACGGCTCTATACAAGGCTTTCCGGCGCTATTCTCGACCATGCCGCGAGATTGAATGCTGCCGCACGCGGGTTGGCGGAACTGGATCTTGTTACAGCGCTTGCCGATCTGGCCCTAGGTGAGAACTGGCAACGACCATCGGTTGATAACTCCCGAGCCTTTGACATCACCGGTGGACGGCACCCAGTTGTGGAACAAGCCCTGCGCCAGCAGGGTGGGACTTCATTTGTGGCAAATGACTGTGCACTCACGGCCAACGGTGGTGCCGCGATCTGGTTGCTGACCGGCCCGAATATGGCCGGCAAATCAACCTTTCTGCGCCAGAATGCCTTGATCGCCATACTCGCGCAAATCGGCAGCTATGTACCCGCCGACAGCGCTCATATCGGGCTGATCAGCCAATTGTTCAGCCGTGTCGGTGCCTCAGACGATCTCGCACGGGGCCGGTCAACCTTTATGGTGGAAATGGTCGAAACCGCAGCAATCCTCAATCAGGCGGATGACCGGGCGCTGGTGATCCTCGATGAAATCGGACGCGGCACCGCAACCTATGACGGCCTCTCGATTGCCTGGGCAACACTGGAACACCTGCATGAGGTCAACCGAGCCCGGGCGCTGTTTGCCACCCATTATCACGAGCTGACCCAGCTCGCCGGCAAATTGCCTGGCGTCGAGAATGCCACGGTTTCAGTCAAGGAATGGGAAGGCGATGTAATCTTCCTTCACGAAGTGAAGAAAGGCGCAGCAGATCGCTCCTACGGGGTACAGGTGGCCCAGCTCGCAGGGCTCCCGGCAAGCGTTGTCACCCGGGCCCGCGATGTGCTCGACATGCTGGAGGAAGGCAGCCGCAGTGGCGCCGGCAAAATTCAGATCGACGATTTGCCGCTGTTTGCAGCCGCCCCGCCTCCGCAACCGAAAGCTCCGGCAGGCCCGTCACAATTGGAACAGCTCCTGGGTGACATCCACCCCGACGATCTCTCACCAAGAGAGGCGCTGGAGGCACTCTACCGCCTGAAGGAGGCCGCGAGCTGACATCGAAAAGCGGCCAGCTTGGATCACCAAGGGCCGCTTGTCATCTTTCCAAAAATACTCGCGCCGCAGGCACGGGCCATAGGCCCGCCTACGACCGCCGGTATCAACCTGCCGGTGTCGAAGACACGCCAACCTGCGCGGGGCGCAGAAGACGGTCGTGCAACATGAACCCTTCGGCAGATACCTGAATGATATCGCCGGCTTTGGTTCCCGGAACCGGAGCTTCGAACATGGCTTCATGCACCTGCGGGTCAAATCTATCGCCCACTTCCGGCGCGATCACCTGCATACCATGTTTTTCAAACACGCCGAGCAGCGCCCGCATGGTGAGTTCGACGCCTTCGATCAGCGCTGCAGAAACTTCACGCTGCTCATCGGTCGCCGCTTCAATCGCGCGTTTCATGTTATCGTATACCGGCAGCATGTCACGTGCCAGTTTGGACCCACCGTATTGCTCAGCTTCGCGACGCGCCTTGTCGCCGCGCTTGCGGGCGTTTTCCGCATCCGCCAGCGCGCGCATGAAACGGTCTTTCAGTTCATCCCGTTCGGCACGCAGGCTGTCCAATTCCAGTGCAGCATCATCATATTCTTCAGTCTGCGCAGAGAGCTCTTCCGCTTCGGCTTCTGTGATGTCGTCCAAAAAATCGTCGTTCTTGGGCTCTGCCATATTTCACCTCTAAGTCCGGTCGGAAAGAAGCTTCCCGACCAGTTGCGCCGTATAGTCCACAATCGGCACGATCCGGCCGTAATTCAGGCGGGTCGGGCCAATGACACCCACCGCACCAATGATCTTTCGATCCGCGTTCATATAGGGAGACACCACCAAAGAGGAACCCGAAAGTGAAAAAAGTTTGTTCTCCGAACCGATAAAAATGCGCACACCTTCGCCATCCTCGGTCAGCTGGAGAAACTCCTCGATATCGCGCTTCCGTTCGAGGTCATCAAACAGGTTTCGGATCCGGTCCAGCTCCTCAGCCGCCCCCCCTTCCGACAGCAGATTCGCCCGGCCGCGCACAATCAGTCGCGCCGTATCGCTGCCCTCATCTTCCCAGGCCGCCAGACCGCTTTCGATCATTTCACGGGCCAGAACGTCGATCTGCTGCTGACGGGCCTTGATCTCTTCCTGTATCGCACCGCGCACATCGCCCAATGTGCGCCCTTCGATCAAAGCGTTCAGAAAATTCGCCGCCTCCCGCATCGAACTTGGCGTTTGCCCCGGCGGTGGCGTGAACAGACGATTTTCCACGTGGCCGTCTGAGAACACCAGCACGACCAGAGCGCGATCATGGGCCAGGGTGACGAATTCGATGTGCCGGATCTCCGCCTCGTGCTTGGGCGTCAGCACTAGAGATGCTCCCCGTGTCACGCCTGACAGCGCGGAGCCGACACGATCCAACATACCTGCAAGACCTGCGGACCCGGTCCCGGAATTCGTGCCCATGGTTTCATCAATTTTTTGACGATCCTGATTATTGAGATCACCAACCTCCAACAGACCATCAACAAACATCCGCAAACCGACCTGTGTTGGCACCCGCCCGGCACTGGTGTGCGGACTGTTCAGCAACCCCAGATGCTCCAGATCCTGCATCACGTTACGCACCGTGGCGGCGCTTACCTTCTCGTTCAGGGAGCGCGTCAGGGTACGGCTGCCAACCGGATCTCCCGTCTCAAGATAGGATTCCACAACAGCGCGGAACACGTCCCGCGACCGGTCGTTCATATCCTTCAGAATGTCACTACTGCTGTTCATCGCACTCTATGTGTGGTCGCTGCCGTTTCTGCGCAAGGCTTCGCCCGCCCCTACCCTTGTCATTAAAGAGCGCAGCATCAAAAGGTCAATCATGCTTGCATCGTCAACCCTGCGGGCGCTATCCCGATTGGTAAGCAAACAAAGGATGACCCATGCGACCCTCTGGACGAGACTTGAACCAAATGCGCGCCGTTTCCATCGAAACAGGCTTCACCAAACACGCCGAAGGGTCCTGCCTTATCAAAATGGGCGACACCCATGTGCTGTGTACCGCAACCATCGAGGACCGCGTTCCGCCCTTTATCAAAGGCACCGGGTTGGGCTGGGTCACCGCAGAATATGGGATGCTGCCCCGCGCCACGAACACCCGTATGCGCCGTGAAGCCGCAATGGGCAAACAGGGTGGCCGCACTGTCGAAATCCAGCGCCTCATCGGTCGTGCCCTGCGCGCAGGTGTTGACCGCGTCGCGCTTGGCGAACGGCAGATCAGCATCGACTGCGATGTCCTCCAGGCAGACGGCGGCACGCGCTGTGCGTCGATCACCGGTGGTTGGGTGGCATTGCGGCTTGCAGTGAACAAACTGATGAAGACAGGTGAGGTCAAGATAGACCCGCTTGTTGATCCCGTCGCGGCCGTTTCCTGCGGTATCTATGCAGGCCAGCCTGTCCTGGATCTCGACTACCCGGAGGATTCCGAAGCCGGCGTCGATGGCAATTTCATCATGACTGGATCGGGCCAGTTGATCGAAGTCCAGATGTCCGCCGAAGGATCCATGTTCAGCCGTGAGCAATTGAACACCCTGATGGATTTGGCGACCAAAGGCACCGCTGAACTGGCCGAGATGCAAAAGGCAGCCTGCGCATGACACGCAAGTTTGCCGGCGACCGCCTGCTTGTCGCCACACACAACAAAGGCAAGCTGGAGGAGATGAAGCATCTCCTCCAGCCGTTTGGCGTCACGGTAATTGGTGCCGGCGAAATGGACCTGCCCGAGCCGGCCGAGACAGAAGATACCTTTGTCGGAAATGCGCGGATCAAGGCCCATGCCGCCGCAAAGGCGACCGGCCTACCCGCCCTGTCCGATGACTCGGGTATCACCATTGATGCGCTCGACGGCGCCCCCGGAGTGTATACTGCCGACTGGGCAGAAACCGGTGACGGACGCGATTTCATGATGGCAATGACGCGCGCCCATAATGAACTGGAAGCGAAACAAGCCCCCCACCCGCGGCTCGCCCAATTCCGCTGCACTTTGGTTCTGGCCTGGCCAGATGGTCATGATGAGGTATTTGAAGGTGTGATGCCCGGACAACTCGTCTGGCCCATTCGGGGCAAGGACGGCTTTGGCTACGACCCAATGTTCCAACCTGATGGTCATGATCAGACCTGCGCCGAAATGGATCGCTGGGCAAAGAACAAGATCAGCCACCGCGGCCAGGCCGTTGCTAAATTCGTCGAGGCTTGTTTCGGTGGATGATTGGCGCAACGGGGGTTTTGGGCTTTATATCCACTGGCCGTTCTGCCAGGCCAAATGCCCCTACTGCGATTTCAACAGCCATGTCACCGCGCAGATTGATCAAACCAGATGGGCCGCCGCCTATCGCGCAGAGATGCTGCGCGCTGCTCCAGAGCTTTCTGGTCGTGTCTTGAACACTATCTTCTTCGGAGGCGGTACGCCGTCGCTGATGCATCCGGATACTGTCGCCTCCATCATCGAAACGGCGCGTGAAATATGGCCGTTTTCCAATGACATAGAGATATCGCTTGAAGCAAATCCGACCTCGGTCGAAGCCGGTCGCTTTGCTGGCTACCGAGATGCCGGGGTCAATCGGATTTCTATGGGTATTCAGTCACTTAACGACGATGACCTACGCCGCTTGGGGCGTTTGCACAACGTCGCCGAGGCGCAGAAGGCGTTTGATGTGGCTCGAAACTGCTTTGACAGAGTCAGTTTCGATCTGATCTATGCCCGACAGGGCCAAACACTCACCGACTGGCGACAGGAGCTTGATCGGGCCCTGTCGATGGCCATTGATCACCTGTCTCTCTACCAGCTGACAATTGAGGAAGGCACTGCCTTTGGGGATCGCTATGCCAAGGGCAAGCTGCGGGATCTTCCCAGTGATGACAACGCAGCAGACATGTATCTAGCGACACAAGATATCTGCGACAGTCATGGCTTGCCCGCTTATGAAATCTCCAATCATGCACGCCCCGGTGCGGAGTCCCGACACAATCTGATCTATTGGCGGTATGGTGATTACCTTGGTATTGGTCCGGGCGCCCATGGACGCCTCACCATTGGAGGTCAGCGATATGCTACTGAAACCTATCTTCAACCCGGTGCCTGGCTCAATGCAGCCGAACGCACAACTGGTGAGACCAGCCGCACGCAATTGACATCAGAAGAGTCTAGCGCCGAATACATGATGATGGGCATGCGGCTTGTCGAGGGGCTAGATAGTGATCGTTTTCAGGAAATCTCCGGCCGATCACTTCCTGCTGACCGTATCTCCGACTTGGCAGATATCGGTATGATCGAGATTTCGGGCAACCGTCTGCGGGCAACCGATTCCGGTCGTGCAGTCTTGAATGCGGTCCTCCGCGAACTGTTGGTGGAGTGATCGAATGAGGGTTCTATACGCCACGCTCGGAATGCTCTGTGTTGGCCTGGCGCTACTGGGTGTTGCCCTCCCACTTCTGCCGACAGTCCCCTTCCTTCTTCTTGCAAGCTTCTTCTTTGCCAACTCCTCCGAACGCCTGCATGACTGGATCATCAGTCACCGCTTATTCGGCCCCATGATTCAGGACTGGCACGAAAGAGGAGCGATTCGCCCGGCCGCAAAAAAAGCGGCAACCCTATCGGTTGCCGCCGTTTTCAGCCTATCCATTCTACTGTCTGCCCCTTCACATGTCCTGATCATCCAGGCCATTGTCCTAAGCGCAGTGATGGTCTTTATTTGGACGCGCCCTAACGGCTGAGACGTCCGCAAAGATCATCCAACTCATCCAGAGACGCGTAGCTGATAGATACAACCCCGCTCTCGCCACCAGCACGATGGTCAATCGACACCTTCATACGCAAGGCAGCTGATAGATCAGCTTCCAACGCACGGGTATCGGCATCCTTCTCTGCAGACTTCTTCGCCGAGCGAGAGGTCGCAGCCTGAAGACCCGCTGCATCCTTCTTCACCAGAGCCTCAGTTGCGCGAACCGACAGACCACCCTTGACGATTTTCTTGGCGAGCTCTGACGCGTTGTCTGAGGTGATCAGAGCACGAGCATGACCGGCCGAAAGGCGGCGCTCCTGAACCAAGGTCTGAACATCATCCGGCAAATGCAACAGCCGGACGAGATTTGCAATGTGACTACGGCTCTTCCCTAATGCCTCGGCCATTTTCTCCTGGGTATGGCCAAATTTATCCATAAGCTGTTTATAGCTCTGCGCCTCTTCCATCGCATTCAGGTCGGACCGCTGAATGTTTTCGATAATGGCGACTTCCATCATCTCGACATCCGAGTAATCCCGAATAATAACTGGGACCTCGTGCAGCTGAGCGCCTTGCGCGGCACGCCAACGACGTTCGCCGGCAACAATCTCGTATTGACCGCCTGGGCGCGGGCGCACGATCAGCGGCTGCAGTACGCCCTTTTCCCTGATTGACGCCGTCAGATCGTCCAAATCCTCCTGTAGGAACTGGCGACGCGGCTGATCCGGGTTCGCGATTACTTTTTCGATCGGCACCATGACTTCGGTGCTTCTGATTGCCTGTTTTTCTGTGCTAACAGGTTCCGGGTTCACATCCGCCATTAGAGCTGACAAGCCTCTTCCCAATCCTCTGGGTTTGTTTTTCTTTTCTGACATTACTGCGCCTCCGGCTGTGGTCAGGCTGCGAGTTTCTGATGTCTCGCAATCAGTTCTTCTGCAAGGGCGCGATACGCATTCGCCCCAAGCGAGTTTGTGTCGTAGTTCAGCACCGGCAGCGCATAAGACGGCGCCTCACTGACACGTACGTTACGAGGGATCTTCGTTTCGAATACCAACTCCCCCAAATGACCGCGAGCGTCTTGCTCAACCTGCTGAGACAGATTATTCCGGCGATCAAACATGGTAAGGACAATCCCCTCAATACGAAGATTGGGATTGGCGGTTTGACGCACCTCACGGATGGTCAACATCAGCTGAGACACCCCTTCCAGAGCAAAGAACTCACTCTGCAAAGGAACGAGAACCGAATCCGAAGCCACCATAGCATTAACCGTCAATAGGTTCAGCGATGGTGGGCAGTCGATCAGGATATAATCCCAGTCGTATTCATCCATTGCCGGCTGACGAAGTGCATCGTGCAGAAGGAAGCTGCGCTTTTCATTGGTGAAAAGCTCGATATCAGCCGAACTCAGGTCGACGGTAGCAGGAATAATGCAAAGATCTTCGATCTCAGTCTCTCGAATGACATCGCTCAATGCGACATCATCAACGAGAAGATCATATGTCGTATGGGTTCGGTCAGCTGCTTCGATACCTAAACCTGTAGACGCGTTTCCTTGCGGATCAAGATCGACCACCAAAACCCTGTAGCCGGTTTCTACCAAGGCCGCCGCCAAATTGATTGCTGTCGTGGTTTTGCCAACTCCGCCCTTTTGGTTGGCGACTGCAATAATACGAGGCCCAGCCGGCCGGGACAAATCAGACACGCGTCACTCCCCTGATTTCTAGTATAACCGCCTCGGGTTCAGTCCAACTACTAGTAGATTTCAGGTCGAATTGCCATTGGCTCCTCGCGTTATCCACTTCTTTTTTCCATTGCACTCCTTTGGAAAGCAAAGCAATTCCACCGGGATGAAGATGATGTTCGGCAAAACCAAGAAGAGTCGTCAGATCAGCCAGAGCGCGGGCAGACATGACATCGGCGCCGATTGATGGAACCTTTTCAATTCTCTCAGAAACCACTTTTGCCGTCGCGCCGCATTCCCTAATAGCCGTGCGCAGAAAGGCGCATTTCCTTTGATCGCTTTCAATCAGCGTGATCGAACAATCAGGCGCCCGCTCCGCTGCAATGATCGCCACAACCACCCCAGGAAAGCCGCCGCCGCTGCCGATATCGACCCAAGTCTTCGGAAACTCAGTCAGCTCACAAATCTGGATAGAGTCGACGATATGCCGGTCCCAAACACTGTCCAGAGTGGATTTTGCTACGAGATTGATCTTGGGAGACCACTTTTTTACTAAACTTTCATAATGCTTAAGGCGATCATATGTTTCACGTGAAACATATGACTTTCCAATTTGCATTTCAATCATCTCAGGCGGTCCTACCCTGGGTCACAGTACTGCCACGCCGGAGCCTGGCAAGGATCAAAGCAAGCGCAGCTGGTGTCATGCCATCCACCCGACCAGCCTGCGCGAGGGTTTCAGGCCTTGATCGCTCCAACTTTCCGCGCAACTCGTTCGAAAGCCCTTCGAAATCATAGGTAAAATCAGCGGGAATAAGATATCCTTCGTCGCGCTTCATCGCCTCGATCTCGCGCTTCTGACGGAGGATATAATTCGCATAGAGTGCGTCCCGCTCGATCTGTCGGCGAATAGGCTCCTCGCACTGCTCCAACTCGGGAAGCAAGCGCAGGATATCTTCAAAAACGACATTCGGGAACGCCAGCACATCCATGGCAGTTCGCCGGTTCCCGTCCTGGTTCACAATTACGCCGGCCTCGTTGATCTCCTTTGGCGTGAATTGACGGCTATCCATCACGTCCCGCGCAGCCTCAAGCTTCTCCATTTTTTTGGAGAAGGCAGCGTGGCGGCGTTCTCCCACGCAACCCAACTCGATGCCAATACCTGTCAGCCGTTGATCAGCATTATCGGCGCGAAGTGAAAGGCGAAACTCAGCTCGCGATGTGAACATGCGATAAGGCTCAGTTACGCCATTGGTTGTCAGATCATCGATCATCACGCCAATATAGCTTTCAGAGCGACTGAATGTGACCGGATTGTTTCCTTTGGCATAGCGCGCCGCGTTCAGACCAGCCACTAGCCCTTGAGCTGCAGCTTCCTCATAACCCGTCGTGCCATTGATCTGGCCGGCTAGATACAAGCCTTGATGCGATTTCAGCGCCAGATCCAACCCAAGCGCGCGAGGATCGACATAGTCATACTCAATTGCATATCCTGGCTGGAGTATTTCGGTTTTTTCCAATCCGACTATCGAGCGCACGTAGCGCTCTTGGACATCTACCGGCAGGCTCGTTGAGATGCCGTTTGGATAAACGGTATGATCATCTGCACCTTCCGGCTCAAGAAAGATCTGATGGCTTGTCTTATCGGCAAAGCGCACAATTTTATCTTCGATGGATGGGCAATATCTGGGCCCTACCCCTTCAATATGGCCACCATACATCGCAGATCTGGCAAGATTACCCCGGATGATATCATGTGTGTTTTCATTGGTGTGTGTGATTCCACACACCACTTGAGGCGCTGAAATTGACTTACTCAAAAAGCTGAACAGAGTGGGATCTTCATCTCCAGGCTGGCCTTCAAGTCTATCCCAAGCGATTGTCCGACCATCCAGTCGCGGCGGAGTGCCGGTTTTCAATCTTCCCAGGCGAAGATCAAAACTGTCCAGCCGCTCTGCAAGCCGCACTGAGGGCTTATCCCCCATACGGCCGCCGGGCCTGGAGACGTCCCCGATATGAATGACGCCTCTTAAAAACGTACCTGAAGTCAGGATCACGGCCTGGCTGAATATTTCACTATCATCGGCGAGACGCACACCCTGAATGCGGTCACCGGTCATAAGAAAGTCGATAACTTCACCGATGACGATATCCAGATTGGACTGATCCTGAGTTTCGGCGAGCATTTGCAGGCGGTAGATTTTACGATCGGATTGCGCTCTCGGCCCCTGAACCGCAGGGCCTTTACGTCTATTCAGCAGTCGAAACTGGATACCGGCCTTATCTGCAACACGCCCCATGACGCCATCAAGGGCGTCTATCTCTCGGACAAGATGCCCCTTCCCCAATCCGCCAATGGCGGGATTACAGGACATCACACCGATGCCCTCCTTCGTCAGGGTCACGAGTGCGGTCCTCACACCCATGCGGGCTGCTGCATGTGCAGCCTCCGTGCCGGCATGACCACCGCCAACAACAATCACATCATAATCTGGATGTTTCACGTGAAACACTCCTCATTTCCCCAAGCAGAAACTTGAGAATATTTCGTCCAGTAGGTTCTCAACACCGACCCGTCCCACAAGCATCTCCAAAGCACGGATAGCAGACCGGATATCCTCCGCTGCGACATCATAGTATTCAGGTCCATCGGCTAAGATCATCTGTGCCGAGTTTAGACGATCAGATGCGGTTCGCATCGCTTCCTTGTGACGCGCACGCGTTGCAATACCAGCTTTTCCGGCCCTGTTCTGTAGGATATCGGTGATAGCCACTATCAAAGCCTCGACGCCCTGCCCGGTTTTTCCAGATATCGCCAGCACATCCTGATGTTCTTCGGCCAGGTCGGCTTTTGGAACCACCACAATATCGTCAGGCTCGATGTCGATATCAATAGCAGCAGGATCGTCGGTCAGAAACACGCGAAGGTCTGCTTCTTGAGCGCGCTTCTTTGCAAGTTTGATGCCGATCCCTTCAACATGGTCGTCAGTCTCCCGCAAGCCGGCGGTGTCGAGTAGCGTCACAGGGAGACCCGCCAGATCCATCCGGACCTCGATCACATCACGCGTCGTACCCGCATATTCAGAAGTAATGGCCGCCTCACGGCCGGCGAGCGCATTGAGCAAAGTCGATTTTCCGACATTTGGCGCGCCGACAATAGCAACTTCGAATCCATTCCGAATACGTTCAGCAATTTGAACACCTGAAATCTGCGGCTGCAAATCAGCAGCTACGCCGGCGAGCAGCCCCGCAACCTCGGCGGTTACATCGACAGGGACATCTTCATCAGCGAAATCAATGGTCACTTCAATAAGTGAGGCTGCGCGAATGAGATCCTTGCGCCACCGCTCGGCCAGGTCTGCCAAGCCGCCGGCGAGAACGGCTTGCGCCTGGACACGCTGAGCATCCGTCTCAGCCTCGATAAGATCCGCCAGCGCTTCAACTTGAGAAAGGTCAAGCTTACCATTTTCGAGCGCACGCCGAGTGAATTCGCCCGGATCCGCAAGGCGCACATCATCGAACCTACCCAGAAGCTCAAGCATCGCGGTTACAACTGCTGTACTTCCATGAACCTGGAATTCAACCGTATCCTCACCGGTAAAGCTGTTGGGGCCGGCAAATGTCAGGATCAATGCCTCATCAATCCGAGCGCCAGCCTGATCGGAAATCACCCGCAGACTACGCCCAGGACACGGCAAAGCACCGCCACTGATAACAGAAGCGGTGTTGATCGCCTGAGGACCTGACAATCGAATAACCGAAACGCCGGCCTTCCCCTGAGCGGAGGCCAGCGCAAAGATCGTGTCCATCGGAACCTTCCTTTCGTGCCGGCCCGGGTATTAGGTGTTCATTGAGTCGAAGAATTCAGAATTTGTCTTTGTTTGCTTCAACTTAGACAACAGAAACTCGATTGCGTCAGTGGTCCCCATCGGGTTGAGGATACGGCGAAGGACAAATGTCTTGGCCAGGTCACCCTTATCAACGAGGAGGTCTTCTTTCCGAGTACCCGACTTGAGAATATCAATTGCCGGGAAGACGCGTTTGTCCGCAATCTTACGATCAAGGACGATTTCCGAGTTACCGGTACCTTTGAATTCTTCAAAGATCACCTCGTCCATACGGCTGCCGGTGTCAATCAATGCGGTGGCGATGATGGTAAGCGAACCGCCTTCTTCGATATTCCGCGCCGCACCAAAGAATCGTTTCGGGCGCTGCAGGGCGTTTGCATCGACACCACCGGTCAGAACCTTACCAGACGATGGCACCACAGTGTTAAAGGCCCTACCAAGTCTTGTGATGGAGTCCAGAAGAATAACTACATCTCGTTTATGCTCAACAAGACGCTTCGCTTTTTCAATCACCATCTCGGATACGGCAACATGCCGGGTCGCTGGTTCGTCGAAGGTTGAGGAGACAACCTCACCTTTCACCGACCGCTGCATATCCGTGACTTCTTCCGGACGTTCGTCGATCAGCAGAACGATCAGGTAACACTCAGGATGATTCTTCGCGATGGAATGCGCGATGTTCTGCAGGATCACCGTTTTACCGGTCCGCGGCGGTGCCACGATAAGAGAACGCTGACCTTTACCGATCGGCGAAACCAGATCGATCACACGGGCAGACCGGTCCTTGATGGTTGGGTCTTCGATCTCCATCTTCAGCCGTTCATCAGGATAGAGCGGCGTCAGGTTGTCAAAGGCGATCTTGTGGCGCGCTTTTTCGGGATCTTCAAAGTTGATCTTGGTAACATTTGTCAGCGCAAAATAGCGCTCGTTTTCCAGCGGCGACTTAATCTGACCCTCAACGGTATCGCCCGTCCGCAACGCATACTGACGGATCATGTCAGGCGAGACATAAATGTCATCAGGACCCGGCAGGTAATTCGCTTCAGGAGAGCGCAGGAAACCAAAGCCGTCTTGCAGTACCTCAAGCACGCCATCGCCGGCGATTTCCCAGCCTTCATCTGCGCGTTCACGCAGGATCTGGAACATCATCTCGCCCTTGCGCATCGTGGAGGCGTTTTCGATCTCAAGCTCTTCAGCCATGGATAGAAGATCCTTGGGGCTTTTTGCCTTCAGATCGGAAAGGTTCAGGGATTGAACGGTCATATATATACGGCCTTTATTCTCCCCCTGTTAACTGGGGAGCGGTGTCATAGGTATAAGGAAGACACGAGTGCCCGGACGGGCCCGTTAGGGCGCATACATAAGGGGTGATCCCGTTTGAGTCAAACCCCCGCTCAGAACTTGAAAATGACTGATATGACGATGACCACCATCAGCAGCGTCGGGACCTCATTCATCATTCTATAGCTGCGACCGGTTCGGGTGTTCTGCCCGTTTGCGAAGTCCCGGTGACGGAACAACAGCCAGTGATGGAACCAGGTCATCCCCAGAACGCTCAGGCCCTTGCTCCAGGGCCAGATAGCGCTCCAGTCCACCAACCCCGGCGTAAACACCATTACGAGGCCTGCTGCCCAGCTGACGTACATGGCGGGCCGCATGATGATACGAAGCAGCTTCTCCTCCATCATGACAAAAATCGGAAGGCTCTCTGGCACCTTCTCCGCCTGTTCCACGTGATAGACAAAAAGACGCGGTAGATAGAAGAGACCAGCCATCCAGCTGATCACGGCCATGATGTGCAGCGATTTGGCGTAGGGGTAAATTTCAAACAGTAGATCGCTCAGATCCATGGTCGGCCTCTCGGTTCCCTCTCTCCCCTTAAAATATAAGTATTTTAAAAGGATGATGTTTTAGTAGTGCACCTGAAATACGGTGGATAACTGACTCATCCACTGGCTTATCCCTGCTCTGGATAACTTACCAGCTTTACCCCCAGCGACATGATGACTCTTGCCGGCAGGCCATAAAAACAACAGGAATACTGTGCCGGTAAGCTAAGTTTGATGTGGGGATAAGCTTGGGGTGAAACCGGAGCAACTGAGATATCCACGATTTGGAAGTTATCCCTATCCTCTCAGGGCGAATCTGCCGGCAAGCAAATGGGGATTTTGAGGTTCTCCACGGCTTGCGAAATGGCCGAAATTTCATACAAACCGTCCAAGGCCCATCACACTCTTGCCCACGGGGTTTTCCACATGTCTACCCACATCGTTCTGGCCTCTGGGTCACAAATTCGCGCCCAGCTCCTGCGACAGGCCGGCGTTCCTTTCGAGGTTGCCGCCGCCCGCATCGACGAGGAGGCCATCAAATCCGCGCTCCTGGCCGAGGAGGCAAAGCCGCGGGACATCGCCGATACGCTGGCAGAAGCGAAGGCGCGCAAAGTCAGTGCCAAGTATCCCGGGGCCCTTGTATTGGGCTGTGATCAGGTGCTCGAGTTTGATGGAAAATTGTTATCAAAACCAAAAGATTCGGATGAAGCTTTTGCGCAGCTGAAAATAATGCGGGGTCAGCGACATATGTTACTGTCCGCTGCGGTCATCTACCGCGATGGTCAACCGATGTGGCGGCATGTTGGGCAGGTGCGATTGCGGATGCGGTCCAGCTCGGATGCCTATCTTCGCGGTTATGTGGCGCGTAACTGGGACAGTATCCGCCATGCTGTTGGCGGATATAAACTTGAGGAAGAAGGGGTGCGGTTGTTCAGCACGATCGAAGGGGACTACTTCAATGTTCTTGGGTTACCCCTCCTCGAGCTGCTCAACTATTTGGCCCTGCAGGGAGTGATAGAACAATGAGCGACGCACGCATCCCTCTGGCTGGTGTGATTGGCAATCCAGTGGCGCATTCGCGGTCGCCACTGGTCCATGGCCATTGGCTTAGAACGCATGGCATTGCCGGTCACTATGTTCCGCTGCATGTTGAAGCCGATCAGCTGGAAACTGTTGTGCGCAGCCTGCCGATGATGGGATTTGTTGGGGCCAACGTCACAATTCCTCATAAAGAGAAAATCATGGATATCGCCGATCAGGTGACGGATCGTGCGACATTGATCGGCGCGGCCAATACGTTGATCTTCCGACCCGATGGGTCAATCCTGGCAGATAATACAGACGGATACGGCTTCATTACCAATCTGCATCAATCCGCTCCTGACTGGGATCCAGCATCAGGTCCGGCGGTCGTCTTTGGCGCTGGCGGCGCCAGCCGTGCCGTGATTGCCTCCCTGTTGGAAGCTGGCGTCCCCGAAATTCTGCTCAGCAATCGAACGCGGGAGCGGGCAGACCAGTTTCGCAGTGAGTTCGGATCGCGGATCCAGGTGGTGGATTGGGTGCAGGTTGGCAACGTCGTCGAACAGGCCGCGCTGCTCGTGAATACGACCTCACTGGGAATGATTGGAAAGCCGCGCCTGCGGGTGCCGCTGGATGGCCTGCGCCCCGGCACGGTTGTGACCGATCTGGTCTATACTCCGCTGAAGACGGAAATGCTGCAATGGGCTGAGGATATCGGCTGTACCACGGTAGATGGTTTGGGGATGCTGTTGCATCAGGCTGTACCAGGGTTCGAACGGTGGTTTGGCAAACGACCGGAGGTCGATGAAGCCACACGTGAGGCCGCGTTGGCATGAGCTTTGCACTGGGGCTAACCGGATCCATCGGAATGGGAAAGAGCGCAACCGCGCAGATCTTTGCCGATGAAGGATGTGCGGTCTGGGATGCCGACGCAGCCGTTCATCGCCTATACGATGCAGATGGAGCTGCGGTTGCGCCGATTGGCGCGCTGTTCCCGACGGCCATCGCCGGCGGGCGGGTGGACCGGGCACGTCTGCGTGAGATCATCGCCGGCGATGCAAGCGCCCTGCCCCGCATCGAAGCAATCGTGCATCCGCTTGTCGCCGCTGACCGCGAGGCTTTCAGAGCATCGTCGTCGCATGATGTTCTGGTCTTCGATATTCCCCTGCTGTTTGAAACCGGGGGTGACGCAGGTATGGATGCGGTGGCCTGCGTGTGGATCGACGCTGAGACGCAGCGCAGCCGGGTCATGGAGCGCGGCACAATGTCGGTTGAGCAATTTGAACAGATCCTTCAGAAACAAATGCCGATAGAGGAAAAGAAAGCGCGGTCGGATTTTCTGATCCAGACCGATACGCCCGACCATGCGCGCGATCAGGTGCGCGCCATCCTCGCCCAGATCAGAAAGCAGGTTGCAGATGCGTGAAATCGTCCTTGATACCGAGACAACAGGATTTGATCCGTTTTCTGGCGACCGCATCGTCGAGATCGGTGCGGTTGAGTTGCTCAATCACATGCCAACGGGCGAAACCTTTCATGTCTATATCAACCCCGAACGTTCCATGCCGCAGGACGCGTTCAAGGTGCACGGCATCGGGCCGGATCTTCTTGAACCGCCACAACAACCCGGCCCCGGTGCGGTGACATTGCGCGACAAACCGGTATTTTCGAAAGTCGGGCAGAAATTTCTGGATTTCGTGCGGGATTCCAAAATGGTCATCCACAACGCCGCATTCGACATGAAATTCCTGAATGCCGAGCTGGACTGGATGGGCCTGCCAAAACTGCCGATGGATCAGGCAATTGACACGCTTGCCATAGCGCGCAAGCGCTTTCCTGGGTCGCCGGCGACACTGGATGCGCTCTGCCGTCGGTTCAATATCGACAACAGCAATCGTACGTTGCATGGCGCGCTGCTCGACTCCGAGATTCTGGCAGATGTCTATCTTGAACTGATTGGTGGTCGGCAGCCCGATTTCGGCCTTTCAGCATCAAGCGATAAGGCGCGCAGCGGGACTGTGATAACAGAGGACTGGCGCCCTACGGCAAGGCCGACACCCCTGCCCGCACGACTTACCGCAGAAGAACAGGAGGCGCATGACGCGTTTGTTGCGAAGATGGGTGACGGAGCACTGTGGAACAGCTCCGGCAGCTGACCCCCCGCGCCCGCGCGACTGCCAGCCAAAAAACGCCGCGGTTTCCCAGCGGCGTTTTTTGTCAGCGGGCCAAGGACGCCGCTGTATGATGCTTACTGCGGTTTGTCGGCGGCAGCTGCGTCGGCCTGACGACGTGCCAACTCGTTGCGATAGATCGCGACGAAGTCGATATTGTCGAGGTTCAGCGGCGGGAAACCACCGTCGCGGGTCACGTCAGAGACGATGCGGCGCAGAAACGGGAACAACATGCGGGGGCATTCGATCAGCAGGAACGGATGCAGCTGGTCTTCCGGCACGCCGACAATGTTGAAGATGCCGACATATTCCAGTTCCAGAACGAACAGGACAGCATTGCCCTCCTTGTCCTTGGATTCGATGTTCAGCTTGGTCATGACTTCATACTGATTTTCGGCCTGACGCTTCTTTGCATCAAGCGCAACCTGTACGCTCACATCGGGCTTAGCGTCGGCGCCGACGCCTTTTTGCGCCATGACGTTTTCAAACGACATATCGCGGATGAATTGACCCAGGATATTCATCTGGACTTGCGGCTGCTGCACGCCTTCTGTTGCGCCGTTTTCGGCCATGAAGCTACTCCTAAACTATGTTTCGCCTGTGCTTAGCAGCTTGGCGCACGTATCTCAACGGGGTGTCACGCGAGCCGCTTACCTCTTGTCATCGACCCAACCGGATGGGCCATTGCGCGGTCTATCCCGAGTGACGTCCTCGTAGTCGCCGTCAATGATATCGCCGGGCCGACCGGAGGAGTGACCGCCGGGGTAATTGCGCCCCTGCATGCTCCCAGGACCCATTTGGAACCGTGCAACTGTCACTTTGGAACGCAGGTACCGGTAGACGGCCATACGGATTTGCGGGACAAGCAATGCAAAGCCGACTGCATCAGTGAAAAATCCAGGTGTCAGCAACAGCGCGCCGGCAACGAGGATCATCGCACCATGCGCGAGAGGTTCCGTGGGGTCATTCAACCGTTCAAAAGACGTGCGCAATTGGCCCAATGCCAGCCTACCCTGCGTTCGCACCAGCCAGGTTCCCAAAACCGCTGTCAGGACCACAATGGCCAGCGTGGGCCACAGGCCAATCGCGCCACCGACCTGAATAAAAAGTGCGATTTCGATGATCGGAACCATCAGGAAGGCCAGAAAAAGATACATGCGGGGTTTCCTCAGAACTTGCGCGGGACGGTGGACTTGCGCCGACCCGTCACCTACATAAGGTTGGAACGCTTTAGTTTCAAACGAAGCATGAACATCTACCGTAGAGGTTGTTATGGAGTCGCCCGTGATTCAGCTGTTGGTTTTGGCCGGTATTGCCGTGTTTTTGATCCTGCGCCTGAAGAGCGTTCTTGGCACCCGTGAAGGGTTCGAAAAGCCGGCCCTGCCTCAGTCAGATCGCCAGAGCCGCCGTCCCGAGCTCGAGGTAATCGAAGGTGGGCCGGACCATGACATCATTGACTATGTCCCTGAGGATAGTTCGCAGGCCAAAGACCTTGCCGCAATGAAGAAAGCCGAACCCTCCTTTGAGGTACGGGATTTTGTGCAGGGCGCTCGCGGTGCCTACGAGATGATCCTGATGGCGTTTGAACGAGGGGATCTGGACGAAATCGAACCGTTCCTCGCGCCCGATGTCTTTGAGAGCTTTGTCACCGCTGTTTCGCACCGCGAAGATCAAGGTCTGACTATCGAGGCGGAATTTGTCGGCGTGCGTGAAACGACCTTGACCGATACTAGCTTTGATCCGGCTACAGGCAATGCAGAAATCACCATGAGGTTTGTCGCGGAACTGACCTCCGTCGTGCGGGACCGTGGCGGTGATATCGTCGAGGGCGATCCCAAGGCCCTGAAACGCCAGAAGGACACCTGGGTCTTTGGCCGCACCATGGGCAGTGCGGATCCGAACTGGCATCTGGTCGCCACGGACGCATGATGCACGGGCTCCGGCGGGCACTCTGTGCGCTGGCCCTTGGGGCTGGCGCATATTTGTTCCCGCAGGGCGGGCAGGCAGAAACGACCTATACAATGTTGTCCTTTGCTCAGCTTGAAGGCTGGGCGGAGGACGATCATCAGGAGGCGCTCGGCGCCTTCCTGCAGACCTGCCGGGATCTGGACGATCCGGATTGGCGCGCGCTTTGTGCGCTTGCGCGTGAACAGGATCCGCAATCTGCGCGTGGGTTCTTTCAGCTGCTTTTTCGCCCTGTCCTGATCGAGGATGGCACGCCGGCGTTGTTTACCGGTTACTTCGAACCTGAGCTGTCAGGCGCGCGCAGGCCCAGCTCCCGGTATCGGTATCCGGTCTACCGGCAGCCGCCGGAGGCGCGCAACTCCAGCCAATGGCTGACACGGCGCGAACTTCTGACAAGCGGCATCATGGAAGGGCGCGGGCTGGAGATCGCCTGGGTCGATGATCCGGTCGAGCTGTTTTTTCTTCAAATCCAAGGATCCGGCCGAATTCGCCTGTCGGATGGCTCCTCGATCCGGGTTGGCTATGGCGGCGCCAATGGTCATGAATATCGATCCATTGGCACCGAATTGGTTCGCCGTGGGATTTATAATATCCATCAGGTCAGCGCTGCGGTGATCAAACGCTGGGTGCGGCGCAATCCGCTCGCCGGCGAGGATTTGCTGATGCACAACCCCTCCTATGTGTTCTTCCGTGAGGTGAGCCGTATTCCAGCCTCTGCCGGCCCGCTGGGCGCGATGAACCGGTCGGTGACCACATTGCGCAGCCTGGCTGTTGATCCGAAATATACGCCACTGGGGGCACCGGTCTGGCTGGAAAAGGATGGTGCTAAACCTATGCGGCGCTTGATGATTGCGCAGGACACCGGCTCCGCCATAAAGGGCGCGCAGCGGGCCGATGTGTTCTTTGGCAGCGGGGATGAGGCGGGGATCGAAGCTGGCAAGCTACGCGATCCCGGTCGCATGGTGGTGCTGCTTCCGATCCAGCGAGCCTATGCGCTATTGCCGGGGGATTTCTGATGAGCCGCCGCAAACTGACCTCCGAAGAAATAGACCTCTGGCACCGGGTGGCGCGTCAGGCCGAGCGGCTGCACCCTAAAACACGTACTGCGCCAGCCACCGCTCCCCTGCCCAAGCCCAGGCCGAGCAAATCGCCTCTGCCACCGCAGGAGAGGTTCACGCCAGAGCTGTTTGAACTGGGTTCCAAAGCCATATCCCAGCCGACCAGACATGATCTTAAGCCCAGTGTGACAAGGGGGCTGATTTCTGCGCCGATGCAGATGGATGGCAAAGCCTACCGCAAGATGAAACGTGGCAAGCTGAAACCGGAGGGGAAGCTGGACTTGCATGGAATGCGGGTCGATGCAGCCCACCCTGCGCTGGTTCGGTTTGTCCTGTCAGCCCATTCTGCGGGCAAGCGGCTGGTTCTGGTGATCACCGGAAAAGGCAAAGATCGAGATGAACCCGGACCGATGCCTGTTCCGCGTGGCGTCCTGCGTCATCAGGTACCGCAGTGGCTGTCACTGCCGCCACTGTCGCAGGTCGTACTTCAGGTGACGCCGGCCCATGTCAGCCATGGTGGTGGCGGTGCCTATTACATCTATCTTCGGCGACATCGCTGATTGGTGGACTGCCTCAGCGATCCTCACCGCGATACACATTGGCCTGATAGTTTTCCGAAAGCGTGATTTCGACCGCGTTGTCTTCCTTTTCGACAACCAAACGACCGGGGAACAGCCGCTGAATCGACACGGCGTCACGGTCAAAGGCTGCTGCGGTCTGGCGGGCTGAATTCAAGATCGACAGCACTGCCGGCGAGGTCGCGGCTACGAAATGCCCGGATTCCGCCGTATCGGCATAGGCGGTGGTGTCGACCACTTCGATCGGCAGCTCAGAGACATCGTCCAGTGATTTCAGATTGCCAAGCCGACCGCGGTTATGTGTTCCGCGCAGTCGCTGCGACAGGTTCAATACGTTATCCTTGCGCGAAACCATGACGACGAAGGGCTGTGGCACCGGGTCAATGCGGCGCATCTGACTGCGGAAAACCTCAACGTCGAGATCCGGGGACATCAGGATCACCGCGCCGAGGTTCTTGCTGCTCCAGCCTGGTGTTTTGATTTCCATCTGGCGCATGGTTTCCATCACCAGCTGCGATCCCATAGAGTGGGCGACTAGAACGACGCGGTTTGACGCACCAGGCTTCAGATTGCGCAGGAGCTGCTCCAACCCGTCACGTGCAAACAACACGCTATCGCCATCATAGGCGTAGCCCAGCGGGTTTCCTTGGCTGGGCCAGGAATAGATGATCGTGGCGCCGGGGATATTGATATCATTGCTCAGCTGAGCAGCCCGGAACGCGGTTTCAGCCTGGGTGGAGTTGAACCCATGCACAAATACGGTGATATCACGCTCCCCAACCGGGTAGTTATCCAGCTCCCGCGAGACGCGATTGTTCAGTTCCGCCATATCGGCAACCTCTTCCCGGCCCGCCATGGTGAATTGCGTTTCGGGATCGGGTTCAGCATAGGCAAAATCCAGCTGTCCCGGTGAATGGTTCGGCGGGATTGAGACCGTCAGTTCCAGTAGGCGCAGCGTATCGGATCGCTCCGCGCCATAGGTTCCATTTGGAAGGGGCCGGCGTGTCGTTGCGCCAAAAATGGTCTTGGCTTTGCCGATTTCCAAGGCTTCCGGCACAGTTGGGGTAAAGGATCTGTCGGTGCAGCCTGCTGCCACGATCAGAACCATGCTGATGCTGAACAGGACTCGTGAAAAATTCATGCGAGGGGCCATCTATTAACAATAGCGGCAGGCTACTGGCGGCCTGCCGCTATGTCCACAGATCGGGCAGATGCCCTGACGACCGTTAGAGCACATAGCGGCTGACATCAGCCGATTTGGTCAATTCACCGAGGTTCTTGCGGACAAAAGCAGCATCTACAATGACCGTTTCACCCGACCGATCCGGCGCGCTGAAAGACAGCTCCTCAAAGACACGTTCGATCACGGTATAGAGTCGCCGCGCCCCGATGTTCTCGACCGTCTGATTCACCTCGGCCGCGATCTTGGCGAGTGATGCGATGCCATCGTCGGTGAAGCTCACGTTGACATCCTCTGTCCCCAGAAGCGCCGTATATTGCAGAGTGAGCGCATTGTCGGTTTCGGTCAGAATGCGGACGAAGTCTTTCTCGCTCAGGGCACGCAGGTTCACGCGGATTGGCAGTCGGCCCTGCAATTCTGGCAGCAGGTCGGAGGGTTTCGCGATGTGAAACGCACCGGAGGCAATGAACAGGATATGGTCGGTCTTCACCGGGCCATGTTTGGTCGAAACGATCGTTCCCTCGATCAGCGGTAGCAGGTCACGTTGCACACCTTCTCGGCTGACATCGCCGCCCCTCGCATCCTGACGTGCGCAGACCTTGTCGATCTCATCCAGGAAGACGATCCCGTTCTGTTCAACGGACTCCAACGCCGCCTTGGTGAGGGTTTCGTCGTCAAGCAGCTTGTCCGCTTCCTCACCAATCAGGATGTCGTAGCTGTCTGCGACGGTCATTTTCTTGCGGGTCGTCCGACCACCCATAGCTTTGCCGAACAGATCGCCAAGGTTCATCATCCCCATGTTGCCACCGGGCTGACCGGGGATTTCGAACATGGAACCCATCGGGTTCGAGCTGTCAGCGACATCCAATTCGATGACAGTATCGTCCAGCTCGCCGGCTTTAAGCTTTTTACGGAACATCTCGCGGGTGGCGTCGCGGGCATCCTCGCCGGCGATGGCCTGGATGACTCGCTCCTCCGCCGCTTGGCGGGCCTTGGCCTTGACGTCCTCACGCATGTGTTCGCGGGTCTGAACAATGGCGATATCCACCAGATCACGGATGATCTGCTCTACGTCGCGGCCGACGTAACCGACCTCGGTGAACTTTGTCGCCTCGACCTTGATAAACGGCGCGCGGGCCAGTTTGGCCAGACGACGGGAAATCTCCGTTTTGCCGACGCCGGTGGGCCCGATCATCAGGATGTTCTTGGGATAGACTTCATCCCGAAGATCATCGCCCAGCTGCTTGCGACGCCAGCGATTGCGCAGCGCGACGGCAACGGCACGCTTTGCATCGGTCTGGCCGATGATAAAGCGATCAAGTTCGGAAACGATTTCGCGAGGGGTGAGATCAGTCATGAGGGGTCCGTTTCAGTGGGCGGGCGGCAGCCGGTCAAGCGGCAGCACCCGTGAGAGGGGGGAAATCAGCAGGGCCCGGATCCGCGCCCAGAACGCGCCGAGGATCACCAGGAACAGGCCCAGCACGAGAATGGTGGTCGCAGCGCCATCGCCGTCAAACACTGTCGCCGCGAGGGTGACGCTATAGCCGATGGCCGCAATCAGAAATGAGCGCCGGTCAATGATGATCGCGACCACGGCAAATGCAAACAGCACTGCCATCAGCGCCAGATTGGCCTCGGAGGTGCCGCTGTTAAGCAGGCTGAGCGCGATCGTATTAACCAGCGCCGGCGCCGCAACAACATGCAGCCAGAAGCCCTGCGCAGAGCGTCGTGTGACCCGATGCGGGTCGCTCAGGTCAAACATCATCGCGACGGCAAACACAGCGAGACCAACCAGCAATGTCACCCAGGCAAACGGGCCTGACGCAGAAAGCAGGAAGAGATCGCCAATGCCCGTCAGGCTGCCCGACTGATTTGCGGCCAGCATTAGGGCCAGCGCAAAGACACCAAGAGCGATCAGAGCCATGGCAAAAGGGACCCGAAAGCGCAGCCAGTAGACCGCGATGGCAACCGTTGTCAGCCCGAGGGGCAAGGGCAGGCTGCCATAGTCACCTTGCATGACCATGAACACCTGCGAAAATTCAGCCGTAAGTCCGACGCCTGCATTCAGCGCCCAGAGGATCGACAGTGCAATCGCCGGCGCCACCATGCGACGACGACGGATGAAATATTCGCTCAGCAGCCAAAGCACGACCGCGCCGATGATGGAGGACATGGTGGCTTTCTCAACCAGCCCGCCCAACCCTTCGGCCATGGAGATACCGGTAACAGCGGCCCAGCCCGTCGACAGAATGATCAAACCGATCACGATGAAGATCTCATTGAACCCTTTGAACAGCTCAAACGGCTCATCGCCCGGTGCCAGATTTTCACGCGCACCGCGTCTGCTGTGGGCCAGCGCCATAAGCGAGGCGGCCTGCGCCTCGCTGAGAAGGCCGGCACCAACCGCAGCCCGAATGTCGTTTTGATCAATATGGCTCATATCAGTCCTTCTGGCTGATCCGTTCGACTGTCAGACGTCCATTGGTGTAAACGCAGATATCAGCCGCGATGGCCATTGCGTCACGGGCCACGGCTTCGGCGTTGCGGTCACTGTCCATCATGCCGCGGGCAGCGGCCAGCGCGAAATTTCCACCCGATCCGATGGCGGCAACATCATGTTCTGGCTCCAGCACATCCCCGGCGCCGGTGATCACAAACATATCTGCCCCGTCGGTCACGATCAGCATCGCTTCCAATTTCTGGAGATATTTGTCGGTGCGCCAGGCCTTGGCCAATTCCACGCTGGCACGTGCGAGTTGACCGGGGGTGGCCTCAAGCTTGGCTTCAAGCCGCTCAAGCAAGGTGAAGGCATCGGCAGTGGAGCCGGCAAAACCCGCGACGACATCGAAACCTCCTGGCGACAGGCGGCGGACCTTGCGCGCCGTTCCCTTGATCACGGTCTGCCCAAGGGAAACTTGCCCGTCGCCGGCAATGACGACCTCGCCATCCTTCTTCACGCCGATGATTGTCGTACCGTGCCAGCCCGGGAATTGATCGTCTGCCATCGTGTTCTCCTTGTTTCCAGGCCTATATGGGCACTGGTCTTTTGTACCTCAACCGGGTGCTATCCGCTGCGGGTGCCGGGGATCAAGCGAATAGGCGCCCTGCCCGCGCCCTGGCTATGATCTTCTTGCAACGACCGACCGGACGGTTTTCACAAGTGGTCATCTGATGATCATCGCAGAGCCGACAATTTGCGCCCTGATGCGGGTATTTTGTTCAGGTGAAATGGAACAGGTGTTCGTCACGACTGGAACGCGCTGGGAGAGTTGCCTTTATCTGTGCCAAGCGCCCGAAATTCATGCTATGCAAAAACTGCAATTCGGAGCTGTCGAACCGGCAATTGTGGGACTCGGCAGGCCACCCTACATGAGGCTCACAACCGACATGGTGTCGGCTGGTTCTCATAAGGAATGCGCAAATGGCTACCACCGCAAACATCCATGCGCCGCTCGGAGCAGTCACCGTACTCCGCCTGGTGGACGCAGTCTACAACGCCAAGTCTTCGATCGTGGCTTGGAAAGAAGCACGTGACACCCGCAAGGCTCTGTCCGCGCTGACCGATACGCAGCTGGAAGACATCGGTCTGACCCGCGCGGATATCGCAAAGATCTGAGGACGCTCATCCTCAGTCACAAAGATGATTTGGCCGCTCCTTCCAGGGCGGCTTTTTCTTTTGCGTAGGATCACTAGGCCATCAGGAGCGTAGCCGGTAGCGCCCTGCCTGATCCGGGAGCCAAGCCTCAATAGCGGCGGTTGCAATAACGTGTTTGCCGCCATCGGCATCATCAACCACATCCAGCCCTCCGTGTACGGCGCGCACTGTCGCACGCCCGCGGGGCAGATCGCCTGCCACCAGATCGCAATATACCTTATCCGGTTCCTGAACGCCGATGGTAACCTCGACACGCATTTCGGCATGATCAATGCCCAATTTGGCAAATAGCGTGATTGATGAGTGGTGCAGCGCGTCCTGCACGGCGCGCCGGGCGGCTTTGGTATAGTCCTGCCCGTAGAGATCGTTGCCGGTTCCCATCTCCAGAATAATGCGTTTCTCAGTCATGCAATCGGCTCCATATCAAATGAAACGATGATGGCGGCGTTGGCGATGACGGTCTGGCCGCCGCCCGGCTTGTCAATATCAAGCCCTCCCTCGCTCACGTGGATGTCTGGTGTACCATAAGGAAAGATCTCACAAAGCGCCGCCCGATCTACGGCCTCAGGGTTCTGCACGCCGATTTCAGCGCGGATTCGCATTGCTTCCTTAGGGAAATCGAATAGCTCCGCAACATTGACGGAGTTATGCCAGAGCGCGTCTCTGATTGCTCGTTTGGCGGCCTCGGTATAGTCATTTCGCCGCAGCGACGTGCCCATGCCAAATTCGACCAGTACCCGTGTTTCAGCCATGATGCGGCTCCTGTCCATTGGGTTGAAACCTAACCATAAAAAAGGCGCCCCGATGGGACGCCTCTGATCTCTTCGGCCTACCGGCGGTCTTAGATCGACTCGTCGATCCAGCTCTGCAAAGCAGCCTTGGGCGCTGCACCTGAGCGGTTGGACACGACCTGACCGTCCTTGAAGATGAACAGCGCAGGAATACCGCGCACGCCCATGGCCGCTGCGGAGTTCGGGTTGCTGTCTACATCGACCTTGGCGATCTTCACCTTGTCGCCATACTCAGCGGCCAGCTCTTCCAGAGCGGGGCCGATTTGTTTGCAGGGACCGCACCATTCGGCCCAGAAATCCACCACAACGGGGACTTCGGAATTTTTCACTTCGGCGTCAAAAGTGGCATCGGTTACGGCGACGGTGGACATGGGCATGTCTCCCTAAGAGTGTGGCAGTTCGGCTGTGAACCTATGAACGGCTTAACGGATCGTCAAGGTATCTCGCGGCGCTTAAGGGCGGATGACACAATATCGTGTGGCAAGGCCATCAGCGACGCAGTGCGGGTCCAGAGCAAAGCCGTCTCGATCTGCCGATCCGGATAGAGCGTGGCCAGAGTATGGGCGTAGGCCCCCATCTGCCGCAACAGCCCCTCCGGGCAGGTCTCAGGACGGCTCGGCACAGTGGCATTCGATTTGAAATCAATTGCCAGCACACGTTTTGGGGTGACAATCAGCCGATCAATCACACCGTGGATCCGGCGACCATCCAGATCCGCTGATACGGCGACCTCTGCCAGGGTATCCGGGGCAAAGATCTCCTGCAATTCCGGTGTGGTCAGGACCCGCGTCGCCTCAGCCAATAGTTCAGCGGTGTCTTCGTGACCTGCCAGCAGCGTCTCAGCCAGTTGCGGCCAGATCTCCTTGCTGGTGCCGGGCAGATGTTCCAGCAATCTGTGGAGTCGGCTGCCGCGCGCCTTGGCCGCTTCTTCATCCTGTCCCAGATCGCCCGGTAAGGCCTTCGCTCCGCCGAGATCCGATGGGCTTAGCGTTGGCACGGGCGGCGTGTAAGGGGGGGGTGCATGTCGGAACACATCCGGCAGCTGCGGCTGGAGAGGGACGACCGGCGCTGCAGAATGAAACGGCAGCCCGTCCCAATCGCCGTGTTGCAGGCGCAGCCCCTCACCATAGCTGGTCTGACAAGGGCTGGCACCTGCCTCTCTCAACGCGCGCTCAACCATCTGGTACCAGCTGTCACCGTCTTTGGACAGCTCGCCGGCAGCGGCGACGATCAGCCATTTTTCGGCCCGTGTCAGCGCCACATAGAGCAGTCGCAGCCGTTCGTTTCTGGCCTTGTCTTGCGCCGTTTCACGGGCGCGGTGCATCACTTGCGGCATCAGGGCGCTGGGCAGTTTCCACATCGGCCCGGCCTCGGCGCGCATGATTTCATCGTCGCGTGGCGGCTTGCGTTTGGCTGTGTCGGGCAGGATCACGATCGGCGCTTCCAGCCCCTTGGATCCATGCACTGACATCACCCGGATCATATTGCCCGCCGCCCCCATCTGGCGTTTGATTTCCAGATCATCGGCCTGCATCCAAACCAGAAACCCGGTGAGGCTCGGGATATCGGTGCGCTCGTAGGCGAGTGCCTGGCTGAGCAGGGCGTTGATGCCATCCTCCGCCTCGGGCCCCAATCGGCCGAGCAGGCGCTGACGACCACCGTGGCGCGTCAGGATACGTTCGATCAGGTCATAAGGGCGCAGAAAATCGGTCTGGCCGCGCAGGTCGTCCAAAATTGCCATCGTGTCTGGATATTCCGCCGCCCGGTCGCGCAGAGCGGTCCAGAGGTAGCTGCCGCCCTCACGACGGTGAGCCAGATCGAACAGGGCCTGTTCGTTCCAACCAAACAAAGGTGATTTGAGGGCGGCGGCCAGTGACAGCGAATCCTCTGGCGTGGCGAGAAATGACAGCAAAGCGGCCAGATCCTTTACCGCCAGCTCGGCCCCGATTTTCAGTCGGTCGGCACCGGCAATAGGCAGTTCAGCCTTCTTGCAGGCACGGATGATCTCCGAAAATAATTCGGACCGGCGCTGCACCAGAATGAGAAAGTCACCTGCCTGTACAGGGCGGCGCTGAAAGCTGCCGCGCTCAGGGCCATCCTCGGGTAGCGTGACCTTGTTGTCCATCATCTCCTTGATGGTATTGGCGATCTGCTCGGCCAGAATGACCGTGTGGTGGCGGGCGCCGGGGCGATCTACGGGATCGGTCCAGTCACGCTCTTCCTCTGTGTCGATCTTGTCGACGACGGGCCAGAGGTCGACCCGTCCTGGCAGTTCTGATTTGAACGCGCGGTGCAGCGCGTCACGGTGAAAACCTGCGCCAGGGCTGTCCTTGAACACCAGATCGACCAGCCCCAGGATCGCTGCGGAGGAGCGAAAGGAGAACTCCAGCGCTGCATTCTGCAATGCGCTGCCGGTTTCCGCTAGCCGGTCGGCAAACTCAGCCTGCATTCGGTCGAAGGCGTCAGGATCGGCCCCCTGGAATGAGTAGATTGATTGTTTCTTGTCACCGACAACAAAAATGGTTCGCTCGACGTCGGATCGTGCGCCCTCGCCGGCGGTGAACTCTTGGGCCAGTTTTTCGATGACATCCCATTGCACCGGGCTGGTGTCCTGAGCCTCATCGACGAGGATGTGGTCAATCCCGCCGTCCAATCGGTAAAGAACCCAGGCCGCAACAGCCGGATCATTCAACAGCTGCCGGGCCTTCAGGATCAGATCGTCGAAATCCAGCCAGCCGCGCAGCTGTTTGCGGCGATCATATTCAGGCAGGAATACCGCAGCAAAATCGTGCAAAACCAGCGATTTATCGACCGCAGCCAAGGCAAGACGCTGGGCGCGTGCGGCCTCGACACGTCGCATCAGCGGTTCCAGCTGATCCATCAGCGCAACGTTGTTTTCGCGCAGCTTCTTAGTGGGAAAGGCGTCGATCTTGGCACTGAAGGGCGCTTTGGCTGACGCCCCCGTCAGAAAAACTGACTCAAGAATCGGCAGGTCCGCACAGGTTGGCTCCGTTATCTTGCGCAGCTTGGCTGCTGCCTTGATATCCGTGCTGCTGCCTTGCTCCAGCATGGTGCAGGTTCGCGCCAGAAGATCCCCTTCACCCCCGAGAAACACGCCGTCTTCCAACGCACCAGTGTCAAATCCTTCAGGCAGATCAAACAGCGTCAAAAGCCCCGCTCGATCGAGCGGCGCATCAAAATCAGACCGGCGTTGGCATATGGCAGCGGTCAGAGTCTCGAAATCGCTGTCTGTCACTTGCCGGGCCAGCTTACCAATCAGATCAGCCTCAAACCGATCGGCGCTTTCTGCGATCGCCTCCACAACCTCGGCCCGCAGCAGCACCGCCGCTCGGTCATCCATCTCTGAAAACTGCGGACTGACGCCTGCCTCCAGCGGAAAACGCCGCAGCAATGAGGCGCAGAAGGAGTGGATTGTCTGGATCTTCAGTCCACCGGGTGTCTCGATTGCGCGCGCGAACAGGGTGCGGGCCTGCGCCATTCCCTCCGCAGAGATTACATCCTGCGCACCCAGCTCCGTAAGCGCCGTGGTCAACGCCTCATCGCCGAGCATGGCCCATTCACCAAGCCGCTTGAACAGCCGGTTCTGCATCTCGCTGGCGGCGGCTTTGGTATAGGTCAGACAGAGGATATGCTGGGGTTGCACGCCGCGCAGCAACAGGCGCGCCACCCGGTCGGTCAGCACCTTGGTCTTGCCTGATCCGGCGTTTGCAGCCAGCCAGGTTGAGGCGTCCGGGCGGGCGGCCCGGAACTGCGCTTCGGAGGCGGCATCGCGGGCGGTCATGTCAGAATCTCCGGTTCCGGCGTTGCGCTTCGGTCCCATTCGCCGTAGCGCGCCAGATGGTCATAATCGCCGGTCTGAGTGTCCTGAAACACCATGCGACGGCTGCTATATCCTTGATCAGGCTTAAAATATGCACCGATCAACTTGCTCAGTTCCTCCCAAACCTTGCCGGGAGGTTCGTCCAGAAGTGGGGCTGCGACCTCTTTCAGAGGGCTTTTGAGACCAAGGAATATGGCGCGCTCCACCCTGCCCTCACCATAGCGATCAAAGGCGCCGCGTTCCGCCATCGCAGCTTCAATCAGCAGCTGTTTCTCGAACGCTTTCTGTTGGTTCTCGGATGGTGGATCGCCGGTCTTATAGTCAAAAAGATGCAGGCCTCCACGTTCATCCACATCAATCCGATCTGCTGTGCCAGCAATTTCAAAATCAAACGGTGCCACCCGTACCGCACCAGAGACCTCGAACCCGGAGGGGCGTGCGTTGGCCTGCCGCTGGCGCTCACCATTGATGAAATCGTCAGCGATACGTTCCAGCCGGGCCAGCCAGAGGCTGCGCGCGATGGCCCAGGGCACCTTGGCTTCCAGATGGGAGGCGGCGATTGCGAGAAAATTTGGCACCGTCAGCTGGCTTGGGTCGGCAACAGTGGCCTTGATGAAATCTTCCAGGATCTTGTGCAGAACGATGCCGCGCAGCAGGGCGTCGGGTTCCTGTACCAATGGATCGAGTGGGCGCAGCTTCAGCACATGCTTGGCATATATCGCGTATGGATCGCGGATCAGCCGAGGGATTTCAGTGATGGTCAGGCGCCGCGGGCGGGCAGCAACGGGTGGGCGCGGTGCTGGACGTTTTGCGGGATCTGTCGGTACCGGTGCCTCAAGCGCGTCGGCCCAGCCGAGCCATTCCTGCCCGCGTGCCCGCATCTCCGCCAGTGCCGCCGGGCCGCCCTGCCCCGGCAGCCCGGACAACAGATTGGTCATTCGGTTGAGCCAGCGCGACGGCACCGTATCCGCCTCATCCGACCGTTCGGCGCGGGTCATCCAGACCTGAGGGGCGGCGACCGCCTGTTGAAAATCATGGGCTGACAGTCCGATACGCCGCTCAGGAAGCAGCAGGCCCGCCTGATGGCGAAGCTGGCGGTTGAGCCAAGGATCGGGGGTGGCTGCCTCTGGCCAGCTGCCTTCATTGAGGCCACCGAGGATCACCAGATCGGCGCCCTGCACCCGTGCCTCCAGCGTGCCCCAGATCAGGATGGAGCCATAGGGTGCATCCCGGTCGCGGACCTCACCTTGCGACAGCAGCGCCCGCAGGAGATCGGCAAAGTCCCGAGCTGTCATTTCGCCGCCATATCCAGCCTCGGCGCGCAGGTTGTCCATGATTTCCAGCGCCTTGCGGCCGGCTTTCTTGTCCCACAGGCCACCGCTTGCAGCGTCCTGACTGCCCAGACTTACCGCCTCTGCCAGCTGCCGCAGGGTATCGACCCACCGGGACAGTGGCTGCGTTCCGCTGATGGGTTTGTCGGCAAAGCACTGGGACAGCCAACCGGTCCATCCGGGCATCAGGTCGCGCCCGACTTCAAATGCGGCAAAGCTGTCGGCATCCGGGAAGGGAGGTCCGTAGCGGCGCAAGCGCAGTTCCAACTCGCGGGTGTGGCGCAGGTGATCGCCGCGCCCTGCCCCATCGTGGCAGAGAGGATGCTTCAGCAGGGTCAGCAGCGCATCGCAGGTAAGCGGTTTACAGAACAGCTCGGCAATATGGCGCAGAAAACGGCCCGGCGGCGACAGTTGCAAGGGCTGACCGGCGGAATCATCCGGCAGAATATCCCAGCGATCCAGCGCTGCGGCCACCTGTCTGGTCAACATACGATCCGGTGTGATGAGGGCGGCGGTCTGACCATCCTCGGCGGCTTGGCGCAGGCGCAGCGCGATGGCTAGTGCCTCCGCACGCGGGTTGGGCGCTTCGACCAGGGTCATCTCGGCGGTGGCCCGGTCGATGTCGCGCAGTTCCGGTCCTTCGCGCATCCAGGCATCTGTGACCGGCGCTGGGCGCAACGCCAAGGATACCAATCTGTTACGGGCAACGGCGGCTGGTGATGTTGCGACCCATGGGAGAACATCATCCGCAGTCATGTCCAGATCGCGCATGATCTTGAAGAACCGATATTGCGGATGATCCTCGGACATCAGCGGGTCATCAAGATGCTCCCAGACATGCCGGGGCTGCTGGTCATCAAATCCTGGCAGGATCACGGCGCCCTGCGGCAGCCGCGCAATGGCCTCCATCAGCATCAGTGTGGTGCCGCGCGATCCGGTGGAACCTGCGAGGATGACAGGGTGTTCGGGCGGCTGCTCCTGCCAGTCTTCGATCAGATCCAGCACAACCTGCCGCTGGCGGGCCTGCGCGTCCATCGCGTTTGCATGGGTTTCTGCGAATTCATCTGCGATAGCGATGAACTGCTGCGCACGCGCCCAATGGCCCGACATATCGGAGACATCGAGTGATCGAATGGTGTCAGGGCTGACCCCTTCGCCCTGCATTTCGTCGAACAGTGCTGCCAGACTGTCGGAGAGATCGTAAAGCGAGGATCGCGCAGCCAGATCCGGCTGGGCATCCAGCAATTTGGCGATGAGCTGCGACAGCTCAAGTCGCCGCCGCAGCGGCGGCAATGCTGGCGGCAGACCACGAAGTGTCGCGCGCATATCAAGATCCGTGAGCAGAGAAATCTTGGGCAGCAACAGCGCTGGCCCTTGGTCAAACAGATCCCGCACCCGGCGCGCCATACGGGAGGTGTTGACGATCAGCTCCACCTTCGCCAGCGCTTCCGGTGGTGCGGCTCGGCTGCGTGTGATTAGCCCCTCAACAAGGGCGCGCGGGAAATCGACGCCGCAGGGAACGGCAAAGAGGCGTGGCGTGTCTTGCGGCTCAAATCTCATCTTGGGCTATCAGTTCCTCGGCCAGGGGGATCCCCTCGGGGGTGCCGACATCGCACCAATGACCGGGATATTCCAGCGCAAACAGGCGGTCCTCCTGTGCCATCAGATCCCAAAGTGTGTTCAGTGAGAAGACGGTTTCTTCGATCTCTGCCAATCGGTTGGTGCGCAGAAGTTGTACGCCGCCATAGACCAGATCGCCGCCCCGCTGCAGGCGCCCGTCACCATCGGTATGAAAGTCGCCAACACCGATGCGCCCTATGGTACGAGCAATGGGAATACAGGCCAGCAGCGCGTCCATGCGTTCCGGATCCCAGGCAGCTCTTAGCAGGCGCAACGGGTTTGGCCCGCGCCAGACCACATCGGGATTCACGGTATAGACCGGCCCGTCCGGTGCGCCGAGCAGCGGCAAGGCCTGTCGCAGTCCACCCCCGGTATCAAGGATTTGTGGCTGTTCGGGGCTGATCACCACTTCACTGTCGGCAAGGTGGCGGGCCAGAATGTCGCCCTTATAGTGGCTGTTGGCCACTATCACCGTCGGTGCAACCTCTCGTGCCATGTCCAGAGCGCGATCGATCAAAGGACGGCCAGCGACCGGGATCATCGGTTTTGGCTGATCTGCGGTCAGATGGCGCATCCGGGTGCCAAAGCCCGCGGCGAAGATCATGACGGGATATCTGGGGTCTGCCATCAGCCGCGCAACCGGTCGAGGACCTCAGGGGTGGGCACCGGCATTTCACGATGCAGGAACTCCGCAAGCGGTGCCATTGCCGGGTGGTCGAGGCCCCGATGAAAATGATCCCACACACGCGGGATCAGATCGACGTATTGCGGTTTGCCATAATCCCTGCCCAAACGCGCAAAAACACCCAGAATGCGCATATTTCGCTGCACACCCAGCACGGTATACGCCGCGCGAAAGCTGCCTTCGTCGACACCGGTCGCGGTGACGTAGCGATCCATCATCTGCATCTCGATGGCGGCAGGCACATCCCTGCGGGCGTCCTGTAACAGAGACACGAGATCGTAGGCCCGATGACCCGCACGGGCGGCCTGGAAATCCAGCAATCCGACTTTTGCGACGCCGGTGCGCTCGGGCAGCCAGATCAGGTTTTCCGCGTGATAGTCCCGCTGAACCAAAACAACGTCACCTTTGATCGTGCGGCGCAGGATATCCTCGAACTGGTCGGTGAAGCGGGCAAGATGCTCAGTCGACGTCTCCTCACGGATCACATCCCGGTATTTTTCAAATGCGAGGCCGGATAGTTCTGCCATCAGTCTGGGTCCCAGCGGCTCCAGCTCTGGCATCGGGGCGTCATGCAGGGCAATCAGAACATCAGTAGCGGCCTCATATAGCGCGCGTTCCTGTGCCGGATCATCGCGCATCACACGCGCAAAGAGCGCATCGCCCAGATCTTCGATGATCAGGAACCCGTTTGTGCGGTCTTCGGCCAGAATCTCTGGTGCGCTCAGTCCCTGGTCGCGCAGGTAGGTCGCAATCTCCACAAATGGAGCAACATCCTCGCCCTGATCAGGCGGGGCATCCATCAGCACAACAGAGGTGCCATCGTGATGGCGCAGCCGTTCATAGCGCCGGTTGGACGCATCGCCGGCCAGCGGCTCGCGCGTCCAGTCTTGCCAGGGGGTATCACTCAGAAAGGTTGAGATGAGATGGTTTCGGTCGGTCATGTGGAAATCTGCTTCATCAGGGTGTCCCAGCGCGGATCGCTCCATCGCAGGGTGGCGGTGCGGGCATCGTCATGGTCTGGGTCCAGCGCCAACGAAACATGCAGCGCGTCGCTTGGCGTGAGTTCCTCTAGGCGGTCCGGCCATTCAATCAGGCAAATAGCTGTTTCAAAAGCCGCAATCAGACCCAGCTCTTCGATTTCATCGAGGGCTGACAGACGGTAAAGATCGGCATGCCAGAGCTCTCCGCCGGGCAGCTCATAGGTCTGAACCAGAGTGAATGTGGGCGAGGGGACATCCTCGGGCACGGTCATCTGAGATTGGATCAGGCTGCGGGCAAAATGGGTTTTACCGGCGCCGATGACGCCTTCCAGCAGCAGGCAATCGCCACCATGCAGCTGGGCACCAATACGGGCGGCAAGCACGGCGGTGTGGTCGGGTGAGGCGAGAGGGATTACGAGCGTCTGGGTTGTCATGGGGCGACAATGCCGCCACGCGCGCAAGGCTGCAAGCCGGATCGAAAAAGCCCGGTATCGAACCGGGCTTTCCTGCTGATCGAAGGGCTGCCTACAGCGCTATTTTTCCTGCTTGGTAATCGCAAACCGCTGTTGGTCCACCGGAGTCGGCGCCGGGTCGGGGGAGCGGAAGCTGACCATGGTTGCCCCGTTCTGGATGGCGGTCACCTTGCAGATCAGCGGGGTGCCGTTGCGCAGCTGCACGTTTGCCCACCAGGGGGTGCGGCTGTCGCTACCTGCAACGAAATCGCGAACTTCTCCCCAGGCCGGTGTTGCGGCGCACATGTCCTGCCATACCCGACTGGAGTCCATGATGGTGATTTTGGCAAAGCTGCCGTCGGGATCCATCTGCCACAGATCGTGATAGGCGGCGTTGGAGAAGGTCATGGTACCGTCATTTGCAAAAACGGCGATGGCTTCGTCCATCTGATCCATGATCGACTGACCCATTTCAAGCTCGGAACGGAACTGGCGGGTCAGGGTGATCTCGGCGGTGATATCCTCAAACAGGAAGGCAATCGCCCCATCCGGGTGCGGGCGGCCAGAGACGGAGTAGACTGACCCCGATGGCAGCGACCATGTTTCCTGATAGCGGCCCTCGGCTGCGGCTTCCAGAAGGTCGGCCATCTGATGGCGCCAGCTGGAGTAATTCTTGGGTTCCGGCATCATGCGTTGATCGCGCAGCCGGTCAAAGAAGGTCAGCAGGTTCGGCCGCGAGCTGAGGAAATTGGCGGGCAGGGCGGTCAGGTCGATCAGCACCGGATTGAACAGTACCAGCTGACGATTCCGGTCAAAAATCGCAAGACCGATAGAAAGCTGGGCAAATGTCTTTGCCAATGTCTGGACGAAGTTGCGCTGAGCGATTTCGGCGTCAACAACCGCATTCACATCCACCGCGTGGCACAACCAGCCGGCTTCGGTTTCGGTGGTCGAGATATTGTACCAGAGCTTCTTCTTGCTCTCGGGCATGGGGATCGAAATCCGTTCAGGTTTGCCGCTGGCCATCGGGTCATCAAGATTGGTGAACAGCGGTTCCGAGAAATCGACGTTGCGGCCACGGAGCTTCTGGCTGAGATCGTCATAGGCAAGATTGGACCAGGTAACCGCACCGTCATCGGATTGCAGCCAGACAGGGTAGGGCGCCTGATGCACGGCTGAACGCAGGGTCGTAAGCTCCTGGTCGATGCTGTGATTATGCTCCTCGGATGTCGTGCTGCGAAGCTGTACCCGGGTGACACCATCAATCCATTCGCAGAGCGCCTCGCGGCTTTCGGCATTTGCAGTTCCCGAGAGCACCAGCGGTCCGACATCCTTCAGAAAGCCGGGAGACTGCGGCAGGCCCGGATAGCTGCGGGCCAATTGTTCTCGCAGGTTGGCCCAGCTGAAGCTCTCCGCCTGTTCGCCCACGAACCGGCGCGCGCCGGAGGACCAGCCGATCAGCGTCGTGTCATCAAAGAGAAACACCGCATCAGAGCGCCCATCGCCCTGCAGCAGATCCTGCTCAAAGCCCTTGGGTTTGGGATTCGGAGACAGCCACCAGACAGCTGCCGCGGCCGTAGCCGCACAAAGCGTTGCCAATACAAGCCAGTCGGTCGATAGGATCTGCTGCATGATGTCCGTTACCCACAAGTGTTTTACTCTCCCGACCGATGTTTCCCGATAATGGTTAAATGAAGTTTAATTGGTTGCCTAAAAGTGAATAGTTAAATTTCTATACGTTTATTTTCCCCGATGGGAACGGCATTTTCGCCTGTCAGAGCGTCAATCTTGCTTCGGGGCCAGCTGACCTGCACCAATGCGCCACAACGTTCCGGATCACGGGTCAAGGTCTGATTGGGATCGGATCCATTTGCGAAAATCAGCTGAGCGCCGCTGCGTTCCAGCAATGTCTTGGCGATGAACAGTCCCAGACCCATGCCCTCATACTCGGGACGCTGGCGCCGGTCGCTGTCGCTACGACGCCGCCGCACGAAGGGGTCGCCGATCCGGCCCAGCAGATGTGACGGGTAGCCCCGACCATCGTCGCTGATGCGCAGGGTAATCGTCTCATCGTTCCAGCTGGCATCGATCCAGACTGTTGTTCGGGCAAAATCCACCGCGTTCTGCACGAGATTGCGCAGGCCGTGAATGATTTCCGGCTGGCGCAGGATGGTCGGATGCTGGGGATCGCCATCGCTTTCCGGGGCTTCCTCGAAGATCACGGTTTTGCCCCGGTACATATGCGGTTCTGCCGCCTCGTTTATCACGGTGGAAAGCGGGGCCTGGCGCAGATGCAGATCATCCTTACCCGCGCGCCCCATGCCTCTGAGAATATCGCGACACCGGTCCGCCTGTTCACGGATCAGGGCGGCATCTTCGCGCAGGTCGGGCCGGTCATCCAATTCGTCGATCAACTCTGCGCTGGCCAGTTTGATCGTGGCCAGCGGTGTGCCCAACTCATGGGCCGCAGCGGCCACAACGCCGCCCAGATCGGTAAGCTTCTGTTCGCGCGACAGGGCCATCTGGGTCGCGGCCAGCGCATCCGACATCGAGCGGATCTCGGCGCTAATCCGGTAGGAATAGGCGCCAATGAACAAGACCGCGATCACGATGGCAGTCCAGTTGCCAAAGACAAAGATATCCGGCACCCGCAGCACAAACCCCTGCGGCGTGCGCAGCGGCAGATGAAATTCCGCAAGCAGTGTTACCAGGATGATCGCGGTGGCACCGATAATCAGGGTCGAGCGCAGCCGCATCATCGAGGCGGAAATCGTCACCGGCCCCAGCACCAGTAGCGCGAAGGGGTTGTTCAATCCACCGGTCAGATAGAGCAGGAAGTTCAGCTGCAGGAGGTCAAAGAGAACCATCAGGAAGTTCTCGAATTCCGAGAGGCGTTTGTTCTGCGGGAACAGAATGATCGCAATAAGGTTGCCCAGAACCGAAACACCAATCGCGATATAGCAAAGCACGAGCTCCAGCTGCAGATTATAGAGCTGCTGTGCCACGGTGATGGCAGAGACCTGACCAGCTATCGCCACCCAGCGCAGCAGGATCAACGTGCGCAGGCGAATCCAGTGGCTCCGTTCCTGCCCGCTCAGCAGGTCAATATTTGTCGCGCTCATACCGCACTCCGTGCCGAGGGGATGGAGCCATTTTGTTTGGCCCCGGTCGGGATCTGGCTGACATATGGCCTGCTCTGGAACAAGACGAAACCAGACTGTCTTAGTATCCTCGCATTCCTGGCGCAGACAGACAATTGATCTGCTTTGGCGATGGCCTCCTTATACGGTGACTGTCGCCGGGATCGCCCGCGGCTGCGCTGATTTGTCCGTCTGGTCATTGGGGTAAGGCCTGCGATAGGTCGACCCCCGTGCAGGATCGCTGGACCACTTCTGGCCGATGCGCGGCGGCTGCTTCGCTCCGCCCGTTGCATCGCCTGAGATTCTTGGTAGGTCTGGCGCAGCCTGATGACCCATCTAATTCTTGCGCAAAGTGTGATCTCATGACCCGTCTCTATGCCATCCTTGCTGCCGTTGTTGTCGCTGCCCTGGTAGGGGGAGCCTGGTTTGCCACACGCGGAGGAGGCGCGGGTGATGACTTCGCCGAATGCCGCGCCAGTCAGATTGCCGGAGGGTCCGATACAATCGGCGGACCGTTTGAGCTGCTGAACGCCAAGGGTGAGACGGTGACGGATAAGGATGTGATCACCAAGCCGTCGCTGGTCTATTTCGGCTATACGTTCTGCCCTGATGTCTGCCCTCTGGATGTTGCCCGCAATGCCGAGGTCATCGATCTGCTGGATGAGCGTGGACAGGACGTGACACCGGTGTTCATCTCCATCGACCCGGATCGCGACACACCTGAGGTGGTGGGTGATTTTGCCGCCAATCTGCATGAACGGATGATTGGTCTGACGGGATCACACGAACAGGTTAAGGCCGCCAGCCGCGCCTACAAGACCTACTACAAGAAACATGACGGCGACGAAGACTACTATCTTGTTGATCACTCGACCTTTTCCTATCTGGTTTTGCCCGAGCAGGGATTTGTGGAGTTCTTTCGCCGTGACGAGACACCGGAACAGGTTGCTGACAAGGTCGGCTGCTTTCTGGAAAACCTGTAATCCTGATGAAGGTTTGACGTTTCGGAGGCGAGACGTAATATCAAGCCTCACGACCTGATAACATTGCGGGGGAGACCGACAGCATGGGCGAAGCTGCTATGCAGGAAATAGGACCGGACAAGACGCTCTTGCTGGTCGATGATGACGAGCCCTTTCTGCGGCGCTTGGCCAAGGCCATGGAAAAACGTGGCTTTGAGGTGGAGACAGCAGGATCTGTCGCAGCAGGCAGCGCCATAGCCACAGCCCGCCCTCCAGCCTTTGCGGTGGTCGATCTGCGGCTAGAGGACGGCAACGGGCTTGATGTGGTGGAGATCCTGCGAGAGCGCCGCCCCGACAGCCGAGTGGTTGTTCTGACTGGATATGGTGCCATTGCGACAGCCGTTGCAGCGGTGAAGATTGGTGCGACGGATTACCTGTCAAAACCTGCTGATGCGTCGGACATCATGAACGCGCTGCTCGCCAATGAAGAAGAGCTGCCGCCGCCGCCGGAAAATCCAATGAGTGCGGATCGTGTGCGGTGGGAGCATATTCAGCGGGTCTACGAACTATGCGACCGGAATGTATCGGAAACCGCGCGACGGCTGAACATGCACCGGCGCACGCTTCAGCGCATTCTCGCCAAACGCAGCCCCAAGTGAAGCGAAAGCCTCTCCAGATCGGGAGAGGCTTTTTTCTTGGGATCAGAGCAGTGCCAAGAGATCGGCGTGCCGGGTGATGTAATCTTTGCGGACCTCGACCGGTGGTCGCAGGCGGATGGAAAGCCCTTCCATAAGCGTTTGATCCGGCTTTCCAAACAGGCGGTCGGCTTCGCTGCGGGAAAATCCGGCGATCTCGATTGCTTCCATCCAGGCGCTGATCCGATCTGCTTTCTTGATCTGGGCCTTGACCGTTTTAGGTAATACGGCAGGCAGACCAAAGCGGATATGAATCGCCGTCGTCAACCGCTGGTCCAATTCGCCGTAACTTGGGCCAACGGCATTCTTTACCGGCGAAATCATGTCTCCGATGACATATTCCGGCGCGTCGTGCAGCAGGGCCGCCAGCTTCCATCGCACCGGCGCCTTCGTGTTCAGGCGACCGTAGATCGTCTCCACCAGAAGCGAATGCTCTGCCACGGAATAGGCAAAATCACCAATGGTCTGGCCATTCCAGCGCGCCACAAAGGCCAGCCCATGGGCAATATCCTCGATTTCGACATCGACCGGAGTCGGATCAAGCAGGTCAAGGCGGCGACCGGAGAGCATCCTTTGCCAGGCGCGCGGAGGTTTGGGGGGCATGGTCAGTCTCTTCCTTTGGCGGTGGGTTCTGACTAGCCGGTGAGTGCGTGCAGCGCAATTGCCGGCACGGCGCCTAAGGCAGGCCGCCAACGGTGTTCTCGAGCCTATGTGGTGGCAGGATCACCTGCTGAGCACACATGGACACCACGAACAGTTGACCGGCCGGGATTTGATACCGGCCGGTTCTGGCCCCATATTTATAGGTACGACAGGGGCTCTTGCCCCCTTGGCAAGCCTCTTTCGTCGCTTAGGCACATGCGAAAGGAGATTGTCATGTTTAAACGTCTTGCCTGCACCTCGCTTATCTTTGGGATGCTTGCGACTGCGCCGCCGGTGCTTGCCGCTGGCTGCAGTCCCCGCGATCACCTGGTGGATCGTTTGCAATCCTCATACGCCGAGCGGTTGACTGCTGGCGGGCTGCAAGCCAGCCAGCCCGTTTCCACCGTGATCGAATTCTGGGCTTCAGCAACAACCGGCACTTTCACCGTGCTGGTTTCCCATCCCAACGGGTTGAGCTGTGTGGTGGCCTCCGGCACCGGGTTTTTCCAATTGACGGAAGACCCCAGGCCGCAAGGCACCCCCAGCTGACCTGTCCCCCCGGACCGTTGGGAAGGTCGGGGCGCACGACCTCCGGTCGCTGCGCCCCGGCGCTTTCGGGCATCTTCGTTGCTTATAAACCATTGCGGTGTTACCTGCTGCGGTAGACAAAATGTAACCGGAATGGAGCACGCAATGGCCGGGGATTATATCGTCAAGGACATCGCGCTGGCCGAGTTTGGCCGCAAGGAACTCGACATCGCTGAGACCGAAATGCCGGGGCTGATGGCCCTGCGTGACGAATATGGCGACAGCAAGCCGCTGAAAGGGGCCCGGATTGTCGGGTCGCTTCACATGACCATCCAGACTGCGGTTCTGATCGAAACGCTGGTGGCGCTGGGCGCGGATGTGCGCTGGGCCTCCTGCAACATCTTCTCGACCCAGGACCACGCTGCGGCCGCAATCGCGGCAGGCGGCACGCCTGTCTTTGCGATCAAGGGCCAGACCCTTGTAGAACATTGGGATTATCTGGATCGCTCGTTCCAGTTCCCTGAAGGCGCAAACCTCATTCTGGATGATGGTGGCGATGCAACGCTTTACGTGCTGCTTGGCGCGCGCGTAGAGGCTGGCGAAACCAATCTGATCGAAGTTCCGACCTCCGAAGAGGAAGAAGCGATCTTCAACCAGATCAAAAAGCGTATGGCCGAAAGCCCGGGCTGGTTCACCAAAACCCGTGAGGCGATCAAAGGCGTTTCCGAGGAAACCACCACCGGCGTTCACCGTCTTTATGAGCTGGTGAAAGAAGGGCAGCTGCCCTTCCCGGCGATCAACGTGAACGATTCGGTCACCAAGTCGAAGTTCGACAACAAATACGGCTGCAAGGAATCGCTGGTCGATGGTATCCGTCGTGCCACCGATACGATGATGGCAGGCAAGGTCGCCGTAGTTTGCGGTTACGGCGATGTGGGCAAGGGCTCAGCTGCCTCCCTGCGCGGCGCCGGTGCCCGGGTCAAGGTCACCGAAGTGGACCCGATCTGCGCCCTGCAGGCCGCGATGGACGGTTTCGAAGTGGTCCTGCTGGAAGATGTAGTGGACAGCGCCGACATCTTCATCACCACCACCGGCAACAAGGATGTCATCCGCATCGAGCATATGCGCGAGATGAAGGATATGGCGATTGTTGGCAATATTGGCCACTTCGACAACGAGATCCAGGTCGCCAACCTCAAAAACCACAAGTGGACCAACATCAAGGAACAGGTCGACATGATCGAGATGCCCTCGGGCAACCGTCTGATCCTGCTCTCCGAAGGCCGCCTCTTGAACCTTGGCAACGCGACGGGTCACCCGTCTTTCGTGATGTCGGCCTCCTTCACCAACCAGGTGCTGGCGCAGATCGAGCTGTGGACCCGTGGTGAGGCCTACAAGAACGATGTCTACATCCTGCCCAAGCACCTGGACGAAAAAGTTGCTCGTCTGCACCTGGACCGGATCGGTGTGAAACTGTCGAAACTGGCCCCCGAACAAGCGGCCTATATCGGCGTCAAACCCGAGGGCCCGTTCAAGCCTGAGCACTATCGCTACTGATCCTATCTTCCTTCTGATTTTCGGAATGAAGTAAACGTACAGAACACCCCGCCATCGGTGGGGTGCTTTCTTTTATGTGACTGATTTTTATTTGCCTTTTAATAGGTCTGACCTAGCACGCACCGCGCGCGAAAACGTTGTTTCGCGCTCAAAAGTTCCAATAATTTAATGTCGAGATTCCGGAAAAATCCGGGAACGTATTCGAGCGGCATGACGTTTGATTTCCGTACTTCAAACGAAGGAGAAAACGACATGACCGAACTGAAAACCAAAACCCGTATTCTTGCTGGTGTGACTGCTGCTGCCCTGATGGCTGGCGCTGGTATTGCGCAGGCTGGCACCTCGGTGCCGCGTGGCGAAAGCAAGGCCGACACCCAGATCGAAACTGTTGGTGGCCAGGAAACAACCGGCAGCGTGTCGCTCGACACCACCGAAGGCACCACCGTTCCGCGTGGTGAATACAAGGTAGATAGCGGCGTTGAGACCGTGAACGGCCAAACTCCGGCGGATGGCGATGAAAACGTCAATGTAAGCTCTGACGCTTCCACCACCATCCCGCGCGGGGAATATGATGCTTCGGATGCCGCTGGTGAACCTCTGCCGCCACTGGATGAGATGACCGTCGCTGATCTGGTCGGCAAAAACGTCTTCTCCGCGACCGGCGAGAATGTCGGTGAGATCGACTATGTGATCGAACAGGACGGTAAGATCGCAGGTGTGATCGGCGTCGGCGGTTTCCTTGGCCTGAATGAATACACCGTTGCCGTGCCGTTGTCCGACATGGATTTCACCCGCAACGGTCAGCTGAAGCTGAGCACACGCACCGAGGCGGCTCTGCGCTCGATGCCGGAAATCGACGAAAACATGATCAAGCCGCTGCAGGATGATCGTCTCATCGGTGACCGCGTATAACGCGACTCTGCCACATTGAATCGGCACCTGATTGAGGTGTTGTGAGATGGCTTTGGCGCCCCTCATCCGAGGGGCGCCATTTCTGTCGTGTTCGGCGATTGTTCGTCGTTTCGCACAGAAATGAGAGTTTACCGCCGAAATTCCCGGTTGCCCTGTTCCGTTCTGCGACTAAGCTGCTGGAATAAGAACTGATCAGGCGCAGTGCCTGGCGATACCAGTAGTTCCGCTGAGTAACATGGGAGAGAGAGTTTTGGGAAAACGCGACGATCTGATCGAGCAATATGCAAGTGATCTGAAAACCAAATGTGGCATGGATCCGGATATGGACCTGCTCACCAAGGTCACCATCGGCTGTGGTCCGGCCATCTATGACGCCGACGCATCCACCGTAGCCTCCAGCCAGCCGGCAGAGCTGGAGACCGTCAAAAATAACTTCCTGATCAAGAAATTGGGCCTGTCCGATGGGCCCGAGCTGATGTCTGCAATCGATAGCGTGATCGAGACCTACGGGAAGTCTGAGCGGAACAAATACCGCGCAGTCGTCTACTATATGCTGACCAAGCACTTCGGGAAAGAATCCGTCTACGGCTGATCAGATTGCCTGAAGACCGCTGAGGATCGCCCGTCGGAAACCCCCGGCGGGCGCTTTTCGTATATCATGATGTACGGTGGGGCGGCTTCTTCTAAGTCGTTGTGTCATTGGTTCGTGGAGACACCGGGATTAACCGACATCACGGCGACACGGAACATGCCCCGGTTGTACATGTATTGCATTTTACCTGTATTGCCTTTGCGGAATCACCGCTGGTCGGCCTATCTTCTAGATACCGGTCAGGATGGCCAGGATCACAGATTTACGAACACGTGTGGTGGAATTGGAGCACGTGGGGTGAAAGGGAAGATCCTGTCATATGATCGGATCTTCCCTTTTTTGTGCATAGCGTTTCGCCAGCGAAGGGCGTCAGAACAACGTCAGCACGATACCAATCGCACCGCAGGCCAGCGTAGCGTAGCCGCCATCAATCATTGACAGGCGCAGCGGTCTGACAGCGTAGAGGTTATTGATCATGATCCATGGGGTGATGAAAAACAGCCCTACGCCCAGCCCACCGACGAGGCCACCGCCCACGGTATCAATCCCCGACAGGGCAAAGACATGGCGCATCATGCCCGCAACAATGAGCTGAAGCACAAAGGTAGCAACAAAAACCGCCGGTGTTTGCCCACCTGTCGGTTTGCCGTTTTCATCGCGAGGCACCTTTGCCGCCTGCATCCAAGGCTCAGCCAGCACGCCATACCAGACCGCGCCCAGAACAAAGCCGGCAATCGCGGCTGCGATAACATTCAGTATTTCCATTGCACTCTCCCTGATACCAGCGCCAGCCTGAGAATTCTGTCAGATCAACCGGGATCTGTCTCCCCCAACGCGCAGATATGGGCCCATTCTTCAGCGGTGACAGGTTGTACCGAGAGGCGGGAGTTCTTGACCAGAACCATGTTTTCAAGCCGCGGATCGGCTTTTATCTGATCAAGTGTCACCGGTTTAGAGAAGCTGCGCACCGATTTGATATTGACGCATTCCCAGCGCGGGTCATCCGTGGTGCTGTCTGGGTGGGCCTCGGCACAGATTTCGACGATCCCGACCACAGATTTCTCCTTCATCGAGTGATAAAAGAACCCGAGGTCGCCGATTTCCATGTCGCGCATGAAGTTGCGCGCCTGGTAGTTGCGGACGCCGTCCCACTCCTCACCCGCGCCACCTTTGGCTAGCTGATCAGCCCAGCCCCAGGTGGAGGGTTCGGATTTGAACAGCCAATAGGCCATCAGCCGACGACCTTTTTCCAGGTGATCAGCTCAACCGCTTCAAACAGTCCGGCCTTTGCATAGGGGTCGCTATCCGCCCAAGCCTGGCCCGCAGCCATGTCTTCGACATCAAGGATGATCAGCGAGCCGACCATGCCGCCGTCTTGATCCAGTAGCGGTCCCGCCTGCGCAACAACGCCGGTCTCCTCGATATAGGCCAGATGCGCGGCACGGTTGTCCATCCGGGTCTGCAAATGATCAGGTTTATCGCGCGCGATCAGGGCAATCAGCATGTCATTCCTCTTTTAGTGGTCTTGAAAGCAGTTGAGCGGTGGCATCGGCAATCGTCAAGCGCTGATCGAGCAGGGCGACGACGATAGCGGTGATAGGCATGTCCAGTTGCCGCGCCGTGGCCGCGGCATGAACCGCGCGTGCCGTGGCGGCGCCTTCGACTGTGATATTTGGATCGAAAGCCTCGCCGCGGCCGATGGCAAGCCCCAGGCGGTAGTTTCGCGACAGATCAGAGCTGCATGTGAGCGTCAGATCGCCAAAACCGGAGAGACCGGCCAGTGTCTCGGGGCGGGCCCCTGTGGCCAGCGCCATACGCTGCATCTCGGCATATCCCCGGGTCATCAGCGCGGCGCGGGCGCTATCGCCCAGACCGGCACCAATCACGGCGCCGCAGGCAATTGCGATAACATTTTTCAGCGCACCGCCAATCTCTGCGCCAATCGTATCTGTGGTGCGATAGAGCCGTAGGGTCTTGGTGGTCAGCTGTTGTTGTAATTCCCTGCCGGTCTCTGCGTTGCCACAGGCCAGCGTAAGGGCCGTTGGCAGGCCCCGTGCGATGTCAGCGGCGAAACTGGGGCCGGTCAGCAGCGCCGTTCGGGCCTCGGGCAGGCAGTCACGGATCACCGCCAATGGACCAAGCCCGGTTTTGAGCTCCATCCCTTTGCAGCAGGCCACAAGCCCGCGGTCGCGCAGTAAAGCGGCGTGAGCGGTTATGAACCCGCGCAGCGTCTGCATTGGCACCGCAAGCAGCACCGTTTCGGCCTGTGCGGCGCGTTCCAGATCGTTTGTCACCGTCAGCTTGTCCGGCAGCGCAGCATCTGGCAGGCGCCGACTGTTGCGGCGGGTTTCCTGCATCTGCAGCGCCTGGTCGGCGTCGCGCGCCCAGAGGGTGACCGGCCCGTTGGCTGCCAGCGATATCGCCAGAGCAGTGCCAAAGGCACCGGATCCGAGCACGGAAACACTCATGCCTTTGCTCCTTTCTTGCCGCTGCCCAACATGGCAGGGCTGCTTTGGTCCAGTGGCCAGCGTGGTCGCGCGGCAAGGTCCATGCCGTCGCGCTCGCCATTGCGAAACCGTTCCAGTCCGGCATAGGCAATCATCGCGGCATTGTCGGTACAAAGTGCCAGCGGCGGGGCTACGAACCGGGCGTCGAACTCGGCACAAACTGTCTCTAACGCGGCTCTAATGGAGGTATTGGCCGCGACACCTCCGGCAACGGCAACCGTGCGCGTGTCGGGGATCTCCTCGAGGTAGAGCCGGATCGCCCGGCGCGTCTTCTCGGCCAGAACATCGGTGACAGCTGCCTGAAATCCGGCGCAGAGATCGGCCCGATCCTGACGTGTCAGACCGCCTTTTTCGGCCACAACCTGATCGCGCATCCGCATCAGCGCAGTCTTGAGGCCGGAGAAGGACAGGTTACAATCTGGACGATCCAGCAAAGGGCGGGGGAAGCGGAAACGACGAGGATCACCGGTCTCCGCCTCAGCCTGTACGGATGGTCCACCCGGTTGCGGCAGACCCAGAAGGCGGGCGGTTTTATCGAAAGCCTCACCCGGAGCGTCGTCAATGGTGCCGCCAAGCCGTCTGAAATCGGCAGGCCCACGAACGATCAGGTACTGACAATGGCCGCCGGACACCAGAAGCATCAGATAGGGGTAAGGGACCGCATCGGTCAGCCGTGGAGTCAGCGCATGACCGGCAAGATGGTTCACGCCAATCAGGGGCAGCCCGCTCGCGGCGGCCAACCCCTTTGCGCACATGACCCCGGAGATGACGCCGCCAATCAGCCCGGGACCTGCGGTGACCGCGATGGCATCCATATCCGACAATCTCAGGTCGGCGGCAGCCAGCGCATCCCGAACGCAATGATCAAGTTTTTCAGCATGAGCGCGGGCCGCGATCTCCGGCACGACGCCTCCAAAGGCACTGTGAAGCTCGGTCTGGCCGAAAACGATGGAAGACAGCACCTCCGCCGGGCCGTGTCCCGGATGGCGCACTACCGCTGCCGCCGTATCATCGCAGCTGCTTTCCAATCCCAGCAGGGTGAGGTCTCGTGTCATGGCGTTACCGTTGCATCATATCCCCGCTGGGGCTACCACCTATGGCAGTGGCGAACAATCCCGAGGGGCGTGTGATGGTCGGCCTATTGATGACACGCCCCCGCGCGGCGGCGGAACGGTTCGTTGCGGATCTTCCGGCATCCACCCGCTCGACGATGCAGGTGATCTACGCACCATTGCTTGATGCGCAGCCCGTTGATGTGCAACTGACTTCGCCCGTAACCGATCTCTATACTAGGGATGTGGTTTTTTCTTCCGCCAATGCAGTCCGGTTTGCCCCTAAGCCTCAGTCAGGTCAGCGGGCCTATTGTATCGGAGACCGCACGACCGACGTCGCCAGAGCAAAAGGGTGGCAGGCGAAATGCTGCGGGCAGGATGCCGATCAGCTGGTCCGGACGGTGACAGAGTTATCACCCGAAACCCCACTCGTTCATCTTCGCGGTGTCCACAGTCGCGGTGATATCGCAAAGCGGCTTTGTCAGGCCGGTATCAACTGCCAGGAACATGTGATCTACGATCAGGTTCTGCTGCGCTACGACGATCAGGCCCGTGCGGCGCTGGATGCGCAAGCCTCGCTGATCGTGCCGCTTTTTTCACCGCGCACTGCGCTGCAATTCGTCAAATTGGCACCATATCGCGCAGAACTCCATCTGATCGCCTTCAGCAAAGCAGTGGCCGAGCCTTTGAACGTATTGAAATGCAAAGACTTACAGATATGTAACTCTCCAACGGCGAAGGATATGTGCGCATTGGTGCGTGATGCCGCAGCTGGTCTGGCGCGGGTTGAGGGTGGACCATCGGCACAGTAAGTTTATTGCCGAGTTGATGTTATGAGATTTTTAGAATCGAGGGGGATGTCGGCGTGGCTGACAAGAAAACATCCGATGAGACGCAGGCCGAGAGGGGCCAGTCGTCTGTCTCCAAGCTGGACATCGACGAAACCGCAGCAGGCGACGATCCGTCCGAGCTGGTCGAAGCGACGCAAGCTGAGGACTCCAAATCCGAGGTGGATTCAGAGGCCGAAGACGTGCAGCCAAGCGAGCCGGTAAATGCTGAAACCGGCGCTGTCTCTGATGATCAGCGCGATCAACTTGACCCGCAGCAGGCAGAAACTGCCGAACTGGCCGAAGCCTCGACTGTGGAGACCGCCGCTACGGAGCGCAGTGCAGATGATCTGCCCCCCTTCACCCCACCGGCGCCCGAGGTTGAGCGTATCGTAGAGAGACGCGGCGGTTTTGGCGCAGCGGTTCTGGGAGGGGTCGTGGCGGCTGGGCTTGGGTTTGTGGCCGGGCAGTCGAATGTGCTGGACGGCTTCCTGCCCCCGTCGTGGCGCACCGCCCCTTCGGTTGATGCCACGGCTCTGGAGGAGCTTCAGGAGAGCCTGAACACAAGGATTTCCGAGCTGGAAGACCGGATTGCCGCCACCGCTGCCGATCTGAATATTGCACCGCTGGCGGAACAGCTGGATACGCTGAAGCAGGAGGTGGCCGCGCTGCAATCCGGAGCGACCGCCGCAGGTGATACCGGTCTCGCGGACGCGCTGGATAGTCTGGCGATCCGCGTTGATGCGCTGGAAAGCCGTCCGATCACGGACGCGGCTAGCCCAGAGGCTGTTGCTGCCTTTGAGGCGGAACTGAACAAGCTTCAGGACAGCTTGGCTGCACAGCGGGCCGAGGTCGAAAAAATGGTCGATGAGGCGCGTGCAATGGATGCAGCCAGCGCCGAGGCCGCCCGAATCGCCAGTGCGCAAACAATTGTCGCGCGGCTGCGCTCGGCGCTTGATGCGGGGACGAGCTTCAGCGGTCTGCTGGATGAGCTGCGGGCGGTTGGTGTGACGCCGCCAGAGGCGCTGGCAGGCTCTGCAGAGGCTGGCGTCAGTACCCGCTCCAGCCTGCGCGATGGGTTTGCCCCGGCTGCACGTGAGGCGCTGGCTGCGGCACGTCAGGAAGCCAAGGGAACCGGCGGTATCGCCGCCTATATGCGGCGTCAGCTTGGGGCACGTTCGGTCGCACCGCGCGAAGGGGATGATCCTGATGCCGTTCTGTCCCGTGCCGAGGCAGCCGTCCAGAATGGCAATCTGCAGGACGCACTGATGGAACTTGAGGCCCTGCCCGAAACCGCGCTTGCGCCGCTCGCTGATTGGCAGGCTGCTGCACGCGCGCGCCTCTCGGCGGTTGCTGCCGTGAATGAACTGGCCCAAAGCCTGAACGCCAAATAAGGAAGCTGCCATGCTCTGGTCATTGTTGAAGATTCTCGTTTTCGTCGCCATCGTGGCGGTGCTCGCCTTTGGTGCCACATTGCTGACGGAAACCGCTGGCGGCGTTCAGATCACGGTTGCCGGCACCGAATACACCCTGAGCGCATTGCAGTCGGTCATTGCGCTTGCAGTTCTGGTTTTTGCCGTTTGGGTTGCATTCAAACTTCTCTCACTTCTTCTGGCGACGCTACGGTTCCTTAATGGCGATGAAACCGCGATTTCGCGCTATTTCGACAAGGGGCGCGAGCGCAAGGGCTATCAGGCGCTATCAGACGGGTTGATGGCGCTGGCTTCTGGCGAAGGGCGGTTGGCAATGGCCAAGGCTGCGCGCGCGGAGAAATATCTTGAAAAGCCGGAGCTGACGGACCTGCTGACAGCGCAGGCTGCGGAACTGGCAGGCGACACCAAGAAGGCAGCGGAGGCCTATAAGCGGCTGGTGAGCAACCAGTCCACCCGCTTTGTCGGGGTGCGCGGCATCATGAAACAGAAGCTCTCCGAAGGGGATACCGATACGGCGCGTCAACTGGCCGAGAAGGCGCTTGCTCTGCGGCCCAAACACGAAGAGGTGCAGGATACGCTGCTGACACTTCAGGCGCGGGCGCAGGATTGGGCTGGTGCGCGCAAGACGCTAACGACGAAGTTGAAGACCGGCACCCTGCCGCGTGACGTCTACAAGCGCCGCGATGCGGTGCTGGCCCTGTCCGCCTCTCGCGCGATTGTCGAAGACGGGGCGACCGTCGAACAGCAGGAACAGGCGATCGAGGCCAACCGGCTTTCGCCGGATCTGGTCCCCGCGGCGGCCATGGCGGCCCGTGCCTATCTGGCGCGCGACAAGAAGCGCTACGCCATCCGGGTTCTCAAAAAAGCCTGGGAAGCGCAGCCGCACCCGGATCTGGCACATGCCTTTGCCGAGGTCGAGCCGAATGAAACCGCCGCGGAGCGGGTCAAACGCTTTGCTCAACTGTCGCGGCTGGCGCCGCAGCATGATGAAACCCGGCTGGTGATGGCCGAGCTGCATATCGTCGCGGAGGATTTTCCAGAGGCCCGTCGTGCGCTGGGCGATTTGGTCGAACGAAATCCCGATGCACGGGCGCTGACCTTGATGGCGGCCATCGAGAAGGGCGAGGGTGCCTCGGACGCGGTAATCCAGGGCTGGCTGGCACGGGCGTTGAATGCGCCACGCGGACCACAGTGGGTCTGTGATACCTGCAATCATATCCACGCGGAATGGGCGCCGGTCTGTGAAAACTGTTCTAGCTTCGACACACTCAGCTGGCGCCGCCCCGAGGCCCCCGAGATTGTCGGCGCCACTGGTGCGCAGGTGCTGCCCTTGATCACAGGCACGCCGGAAGGGGCCGCCGGACCTGATACAAGTGACATCCCCGAGGTCGAATTGCTGGAAAGTGACGATCCGGCGGCGGTACCGGATCCAGACAGCCCAGCATCCGACGCTTCCGAAGAACCCAAGGGGAAATTCCAAGGCGCGAAATAGATCTTTTCCAAGCGGCGCGCCAATGCTAAAGCGCGCCGCACAGACCGCTGCGGGCCCTGACCCGCGCTGGTCGCCGCTGTAGCTCAGATGGTAGAGCACGTCATTCGTAATGATGGGGTCGGGGGTTCGAGTCCCTTCAGCGGCACCATACCACCACCGGCAAAAGATCATCGCGGCAGGATCGTCCGACTTAATATCGGTGGCCGATCTATAGCCGCGATCAATCAAAAGACCGCAGATATCTGCGAGACCCCCTGTTGCATTGGGCCTGCTCCACGCCAAAGCGGAGCCAATTGCCGGTGCCAGAGTTGAGTTTGCCTGCCGAAACCCCTATCTCGGGGCCAAACCCGTTGTACCTGCCAGACAAAGGATCGCGTCTCTTGGCCAATCACCTTTACCAGAACGACCTGCCCGACGGGCTTGATCTCGGGCCAGTCGTTGCGATCGACTGCGAGACGATGGGTCTCAACCCGCATCGGGACCGGCTTTGCGTTATTCAGATGTCAGGCGGTGACGGCAACGCGCATATCTTGCAGGTCTCCAAGGGGCAGTCCGAAGCCCCCAATCTCTGCCGGATGCTCAAGGATCCCAACGTGCTGAAACTGTTCCATTTTGGCCGCTTTGATATTGCGGCCATGTATCACGCGTTTGGAGCGCTGGCGGCACCGGTGTATTGCACCAAGATTGCCAGCCGCCTGGTCCGCACTTACACGGATCGCCACGGGTTGAAGAACCTGACTCAGGACCTGATCGGTGTCGATATTTCCAAGCAACAGCAGATGAGCGACTGGGGGGCGCCGCAACTGACCGATGCGCAGCTCGACTATGCCGCGTCCGATGTCCTGTATCTGCACCGGCTGCGCGCGGCGCTGGACAAGCGTCTGGATCGGGAAGGTCGCAGCGAAATGGCGCAGGCCTGTTTCGATTTTCTGCCGATGCGTGCCAAGCTGGATCTCGACGGCTGGCCCGAAACCGATATCTTTGCACACTCATGAGCAGCGCAGAGACATTCCTCGCCACCGCGCGACAGGTGATCACCGACGAAGCCCGTGCTCTGGATGCGCTGGCGGACAGTCTGGATGAACGTTTTGCCGAGGCCGTAGACCTCGTGCTTCAGGCCGAAGGGCGGATCATCGTCAGCGGTATCGGTAAATCCGGTCATATCGGGCACAAGATCGCCGCGACCCTGGCATCTACCGGGACGCCCGCTTATTTCGTCCACCCCGCCGAAGCCAGCCACGGCGACCTCGGCATGCTGTCCAAAGGTGATGTGGTGCTGGCGATTTCCAACTCTGGTGAAGCGCCTGAGCTGGCAAATCTGCTTTCGTTCACGCGTCGCTTTGGCATCCCGCTGATCGGACTGTCCAGCCGGATGGACAGCACCCTGATGAAAGAGGCCGATGTGCATCTGCAAATCCCCGCCATGGGCGAGGCCTGCGGTTTTGGCATGGTGCCCTCGATTTCGACGACGCTCACTCTGGCGATGGGCGATGCGCTGGCCATCGCCCTGATGAAGCACAGGGATTTCCGACCCGAAAATTTCCGCGCCTTCCACCCTGGTGGCAAGCTGGGCGCACGGCTGTCGAAGGTTGACGACCTGATGCACGACGGGGCGGCCTTGCCGCTGGTCAGCACCGAAACCCCAATGCCCGACGCGCTGATCGAAATCAGCCAGAAAGGATTTGGCGTTGCTGGTGTCACTGATGCGGGCGGTGTGCTGCAGGGCATCATAACCGATGGCGATTTGCGGCGGCATATGGACGGGCTGCTGGAAAAATCCGCCGCCGATGTCATGACTCACAACCCGACCACCATTGCTCCCGGCTCGCTTGCGGAAGAAGCCGTCGCAATCATGAATGACCGCAAGATTACCTGCCTGTTTGTCGTCGATCCCGATGCAGAGACGGCAAAGGCCGTCGGACTGCTGCATATCCACGATTGCCTGCGCGTCGGGCTTGGCTGAGGGGGGACGCGGCGAACCATGGATGGCTATTCCCGCCTTGTGGCCTATCTGAAGGTCTTGCTGCCGCTGATGGCCCTGGCGCTGATGTCGACCATGTTCCTGATTTCACGCGGCGTCGAAACAGATGCGGTGATCCCCTTCGCCCAAGAAGATCTTAAGGATCGCACCCGCGGACAGCAGATCACCGCGCCGTTCTTTTCGGGAACCACCGCGCAGGGTGATGAAATCATGGTAACCGCCGCCCTGGCTCGCCCCGGTGGCCCAGACGCGCCAGCAACCGCAGTGAACCTCGAAGCCGAGATCAGGATGACCAGTGGCGGCCGCTTCCTGCTGAGTTCGGACACAGGCGCCTTGCGCCCGGATAAGAATATGGCAAACTTTCGCGGAGATGTTGAAATCCTGTCGAGCGACGGTTTGCGGGTCATCACGCAGGAATTAAACGCCGCTCTCAATGGTGTGCAGGCGGACAGCCCAGGACCCGTTCAGGCCAGTGGTGCGATGGGCGATCTGACCGCAGGCGCTATGCAGATCGACACAAAAACCGAGGGCGGGCCGGTACATATGGTTTTCAACAAAGGGGTCAAGCTGCTATATGACCCGCAACAATCAGAAAGATAACCTGTGTTGTATCTGCGTGTATTGATGTTCTGCCTGCCGGTCGCCCTGTTCTCAACGGGGGTGTCGGCGCAGTCCGCGTCCATCGCATTCGGCTCGATCAAGGCTGATCCGTCGCAACCGGTGGAAGTCACCGCAGAGACATTGGACGTGAATCAGGCTGACGGGTCAGCTCGGTTTGTCGGCGACGTTGTGATCGTTCAGGGTGTTATGCGATTGTCGGCCGACAACGTTCTGGTGATCTACAAGCAGGACGAAACTGGCAAAACAGGCGTCGAACGGCTGGAAGCCACCGGCAATGTCATCCTTGTAAACGGTCCCGACGCGGCAGAGGCGGAGAGAGCCGAATACACCATCGACTCCGGAACCGTGGTGATGACGGGCAATGTATTGCTCAGTCAGTCCACCGGGACGCTGACGTCCAATCGCCTTGTTGTGAATCTGACTACTGGCACCGCCAGCCTATCTGGCCGGGTGAAAACCATTCTGAACGGCGGCGGCGACTGATGGCCGCGCCCGCATTGACAGTCACCGACGGCAGCTCAGGTCTGCGCATCGAAAAGCTGCGTAAATCCTACAGCAAGAAGGTCGTCATCCGCGACGTCTCCATGTCATTGGACCGGGGCGAGGTCGTTGCACTGCTCGGGCCGAACGGCTCAGGTAAAACCACCAGCTTCTACGCGATTGCTGGTCTGGTATTCCCTGAGGCTGGCTCGGTTACCATCGATGGGCAGAATGCAACCACGCTGCCGATGTACCGTCGTGCGCGTATGGGCATTGGCTACCTGCCGCAGGAAATGTCGATCTTTCGCGGCCTGTCGGTGGAAGATAATATCTCCTCCGTGCTCGATATTGCGGTGAAACACGCCCACAAACGCCGCGAGCGTCTGGAAGAACTGCTGTCTGACTTCTCGATTGAGCATCTGCGCCGGGCGCCGGCGCTGGCGCTGTCTGGTGGTGAGCGTCGCCGCGTCGAAATCGCCCGCTGTCTGGCTGCGGATCCGAAATATCTGCTTCTCGATGAACCTTTTGCCGGGGTCGACCCGATCTCGGTCGGGGATATTCGCCATCTGGTTGGTGATCTGAAAAAACGCGGTATCGGCGTGCTGATCACCGACCACAATGTCCGCGAAACACTGGAGATCGTGGACCGCGCCTATATCCTGCATGATGGCAAGGTGCTGATGTCCGGCACACCGTCCGAAGTGGTCGAAAACGAAAATGTGCGCCGCGTCTATCTCGGGGACAATTTTCGGATCTCTTGATCCCTACTGACACGGTCCAGCTGCACAGTGACATGCCCGGTCGGCGCCTTGCCGCACGCCGTTGACAGCAGCGCGTCGTCAACCATTTGAGAACAGGTGGAAACCCGCCGCCTACTCATAAATGGGTAACCGTTTGACGCCGATTTGCATTGACTCTCTCGCCTGGTTGTCATCGAATTGAATCATGGCAAACCCGCAGTCCGATGCTGTCCTCGCTCCAGCCTTGTTAACAAGGCCCAGACGAATGCAATCGACTGTCTTGCCTAAATCCCACTTTCAGAACTGAAGCGAGAGCAGCCGGGCTTGGCCCGAGCTGGGTTTTGAGGGTCTATTTGTGAAGGAGATCACATGCGTTACCAAATCAGCGGAAAACAGATCGACATTGGCGAAGCGTTGCAGTCCCATGTGCAATCGGAGCTTGGCGTGGCGGTCGCGAAATATGCTGAACGCCCGACGGACGCCAATGTCGTCTTCTCGCGGTCTGCGCATGAATATGTTTGTGAAACGACCGTGCACCTGTCCACTGGTCTGACCGCGCAAGCAAAAGCGCATGCCACTGAAATCTATGCCGCATTTGAGGATTGCTGCGAAAAGATGGAGAAGCAGCTGCGTCGCTACAAGCGTCGGCTGAAGGACCATCACCGTGATCGGAGCGAGCCGGTTGAACTCTTTGGCGCAAGCTCTTATATCCTCGCCTCTGAAGACACCGGCACCGAGTCTGAACCAGAATCATTGCAGCCTATCATCGTCGCCGAGATGGAAACGCAAATTCCATCCCTTTCGGTTGGTGAGGCCGTGATGCAAATGGAACTGGCGGGCGCCCCGGTTCTGGTGTTTCGCAAAGAAGGCAAGGACGGCCTGAACGTCGTCTATCGTCGTGAAGACGGGAATATCGGGTGGATCGATCCGTAACCTGTCACGGCGTTTTACGTGAGTTGAGCGGAGCTATTGAAGTATGCAGATCTCTAACATCCTGAAGCCTGAGGCCGTACGTGTCTTTGGCGCTGCATCCAGCAAGAAGCGTCTGTTTCAAGAAATTGCAGATGTTGCTCAACTCGCCTACGGGCTCCCCGCGCAACCAACGGTCGAGGCTTTGCTGGATCGCGAAAGCCTTGGCCCCACCGGTGTGGGGCACGGTGTTGCCCTGCCACACGCGCGCCTTGATGGTCTGGACAAGGTTGTCAGTGTATTCCTGCTGCTGGAGACTCCGCTGGAATTTGGTGCGGTGGATCGCCAGCCGATTGATATCGCCTTCGCGCTCTTTGCACCGGAGGATGCCGGCGTTGAACATCTCAAAGCGCTGGCACTGGTATCGCGCACGCTTCGTGAACAGAGCTTTTGCACCAAGCTGCGGGCCAACCCTGACCCGGCGACGCTTCATACCATCCTGACCGAGGATCAGTCGGTTCAGGCGGCCTGACGTCGCACACGCGCGGGCGGGCGTGTCAGCGCGCCCAGGCGTCAAACCCGAACAATATGTAATCGCGCTGGTAGACAGTTGCGATCTGCGCCTCCAGCGTGTCGTCATAAATATCCTGAAGACTATACGGCTGGTCGACCCCGGGTGCGTCCGGGGCGCTGGCTTTGGATTGGCCAAGCCACCGGGCAAGATCAGGCAAAGTCGTGGCCAGATCCTCTTCGCGTAGGATCAGATCTGGCGATTGTACAGCTGAAAACCCCGCAATTGTCTGCGCCTGAGTGGCCCAGCAGGCATCGGTGCGAAACCCGGTCTGCCCTGAAAGATTGGCACCAATCACCTCGACAAAACCTGCAAAAGCCGTTCGATGGTGTTCGCGGGTATAGGATCCATGTGCAGGGTCCTTGGGCAGCGGAACCTTGAACTGTTTGCGCAGCAGATTACGGATCTGGCGCAATGTTCCTGTCTCTGACCCGAGAATGCGCGTGCAAAAGACATGATGCAGCCGGGCCGCCGGATGACGCAGAACGGTGAGGCTGCGGAACCCGGGATGGCCGCGCTTCCATTGCCGCAGCTGCTTTTGGTTCATCCCCTCAATCAAGGCGCCATCGCCGTCTGGTTCCTGCCCGGCCATCCAGCTGCGTATGACATCCGTCGGACCACCGCTGATCGGCAGATACAATAGCGGCAGCTGCTGCCCCGCGATGTAATCAGGCACTGCCGGGCCGCGCCGAGGTTCGAAATTCGGGGTCCGAGAGAGGTTGAAACGATCCAGCCGCGCCATCGCACGGTCAAGCTCCGAAGGATTGGCGACCTTCTCTTCCAGCGCAGCGGGGTTTTGCGGTTTGAGACTATCGTCAAGCTGCGCCAGCCGGGCATCGACACCCAGCCACTTTGCCAGACCGTTGATCACTTCCAGATCCTGAAGATCCTCATAGGCCAGATAAAAGGCTGTCTGGCCAGACCTTTGCAGCCGGTTCAGCAATGTAAGCTGAAAACCCTGCAGCTCGGCAACGTGATGGGCAAATTCCTCCGCATCGACCGTCGCCAGCCCGTCCTTGCGGCGTTTCACGTTTGTCAATTTCCACTGGCCGGTACTGCGCGCGATCTTATGCGAGACATAGCTGTCTGCCGGGTTCCGAGTCAGGATGATTTTGGCACAACGTGGATCGTCAAGCAGCGCGTCCAGAACGCGCGGGTCATGGTCGTGGAAGTAGCGAAAACCGTTCAACGCGCCCTCGGCGTCGCGGATCTGCGACAGAAATCCCAGAACGTCACTGTCGCGCTGTGCTTGTGTCCAGCCCAGCGTCGTCTCGCGGTTGGGATAGCTGATAAAATAGGGGTTAAAGGCCTCGCCGTGACAGGTGACGCCCTCAAGAGCGTTCAGATTGGCTTCGAGAAAATTGGACCCGGTCCGCATCTCCGCAAACACAACAAAGTAGTCAAAGTCTTGGGTCATGGTTCGCTATTGCACCAAATAGGGTTTGCGCGGCGTCTTCGGCATGTTCAACGGCCCCTGTTCCGCCGGGAAATCGCCCATCAGATAAGGGTGCATCCCCTGGTTCTTTAGATTTTGCAGAAACTGACCAAATCCCGCCAGATCCACCATCCTTGGCGCCGTCGTCAGATGGCGCTGCGCCTGTGCTCCGAATTCATCCAGAATGGTTTGTAGGGGCTCCATCGGAGATTCGACAAATTCGGCCATCGACCAGATCCGCACACGCGCCTTTACGTATTTGGAGCGGAGAATTTCGATATGTTTTGCCTCGATCTGCTGCAATCGTGCCGCTTCACGTCGCAGGTCGGAGAAATTCCTGTTGGACCGGAACAGGGGCACCGCCCAGGCACCGGAAATCACCGAAACCTGTGCATTGGGGTCGCGCGCTACCAGCCAATTGATACTCTGATTGTCCTGCGGTCCAAACTGAAAACATTGCCGTTCACCACGGGTGTTCCAGATCAGATTGGTCAGAAACCCCTTGGGATGATAATCCCGTAGCTTGGCACTGTCGCTCAGACCTCCGTTCATCAGCGTCTGGCGGTCAGCAAATTCCACCCGTTCGGGGGCAAAAAGATGCCCATGAACCTTTGCGCCGGTGACCTGGGTCAACCACTCCTCAAAATTTTCGAACAGCTCTGTAAAACCCTGAAACATCGAGTAGGGGTTGCAGGTGATGCCATTCTCCAGCCCGTTGGCCGGAAGGCGGCTTTGCATATAAAGGCCGGGACGACCGCGGGTGCGCCGCTCAACCGCCTTGGAGAAAATCCGGTCTATCTTGCCCGGATTGGGTTCCGAGGTTTTCATCAGATCCGGCTGATCGCCCAGAAACGTCGAATAGAGCCGATCCGCATGAGGCCAGATTTTCCGCGCGACAAAGCAGTCGGACCGGCGCAGCAGTTGCAGATGGTCGTCGTAGAAATTATGCGGCTTGCCCTGAAAATCGAACTTGGACAGGGTCAGTGACCGGCTTTCGATATTGCTGGAATAGAGCCGAACGAGGGTTTGGTAATAGCTCTCATCCGGGATCCAGACCTTGCGAAAATACCGGTCGTAGCGCGGCCGGTCTGGGTCTTCCAGAATCGCCGAGAGTGTCTGCCGCGTCAGGCACCACCACTGACTGCCCATATGAGGCACCAGCCCGTCGGGGATCCTGCGCTTGATGCCCAGCTTGCGCTGAAGCGAGACATATTTGTCAAAAAGGTATCGGCGTTTCTTCCACGAGAAGGGAAAGCGCAGCGTGAACCGTTCCACATCTAGCCCGCCGACAATCCATGGCACATCGGCAGTGGTCGCGCTTTCGATGAAGTCGGTGCGGGGACGAGCGGCAAGATAGTCCACCAGGTCAGACACCGGGCGCAGCGGCAGGCAGGACCCCGAAGCAAGAAACACATGCCGCACCGAGGGATATTTTGCCAGCATCAGCCCGGATGCGGATTGAGAGGCTGCGACGATGCCCCAGGTCCCCCATTCGCAGCGATGCCGCCGCGAAAACCGCACCATTGGATCACCTGCAAATGCGGCCTTGAAGGCAGAATATGTTGCCTGAGGGACCTTCTTATCAACGTGCAGAACAACGGGGCACCCGCCTGCGACCCAATGGCGCGCGACCTGTTCGGCCCGGTCCAGTGCCGTATGGACCAGCAAGACGATGCCAACCGTGCTCATGCCCAGTTGCCCTTGGACATCAGGCCAAGGATCTCCAGCTGGCGCCAGTTGATATATTTCTCGCTCCACTTGCACCAGAGTTCTGGCTGATCCTCTACGGCCTTGGCGTAGGCTTTGTATTCGGCCGATCCCGCATAATGCTGTTCACGCAGCATCTCTTCCTCGGCCTTGGTCACAAACGTGTGGAGGAATTTTGTGTGCAGCAAGGCGCCGCTGGCCTTTTCACCACCATCCGTTTCATAGACCTGATTGAGGCCGCGTGGCAGCAAGGCATGGGTCGAGCTGACATAGGTATAGCGGCGATCCCATTTCACCAGCGGGATCTTGTTCAGCGCCGGTGCTTTCTTTGGTTGATCGGCAAAAAAAACACGCGCCCGCGGCCCTCCCTGGATCCACAGGTTGCCATAGATCGGATTGCGCTTGATCGAGTAGTTGCCGCTGTCGAACCAATTGGCGATTTCGAGCGGATCCTGTCCGGCGCGATAGGGAACGGCATCCAGTTTCCCTTTTGGATAGACGTCAATCAGCATGGCCGAGAAACTACGGATCGCAGAATTGTCGAGCCAGTCGGTCAGTGCCCGCAGCGGACGACTGTCGCAGAACGGGTAGATGAACAGCTCATCCGGGTCGACGACCAGCACCCAGTGACCATGGGCGTAGCGACGTTTCAGATGGTTCATCCAATCAATGCCGAAACCGGCACGTTTGTAACTGGCCACTGTGTGCCAGACCGAGACATCGGGCTGGCCTTGCAGATATTCGCGCGTGCCGTCGACCGATCCATTGTCTACGACGAGGAAATGATTGACGCCCAGTTTGCGATAGTAATCGAGGAAATATGGCAGCCGGATCTGTTCATTGCGCAGGGTTGTCACCAGCAGTATGTCACCGGGCCGGATCTGATCGGTCTGATCCTGAACCGCTGACAATTCGCGGGACTTGCGCATGGCACGCAGGATCCGGCGTTTCCGCCGCAGCCGCATGCGATAAGACTCCCAAAGGCTCAAGACTGCTTCCATCCCCGGTTGCAAAGGTGCCGTGTCGGACTGTCGTCAACTCGACCGCATCACCGCCAGCGACATTCCGCACAATATGCCATGTAAGCTATTTGGAAACAATGAATTTGGGATTGACGGTGTTGTTGCGAAATGGCTCTCGCAAAGCCCCTCAGGCGGCTGCGAGGCACGCGTCCAGAGCCGCCCGTTCCAGCCGATAGGCGCGGCTGTCCGCCTCACCGTCGCGTTCGTCGCGCCACCGGCAATAGGCCACCATGCGCCAGTGGAACCAGGGTTTCAGCTCCAGGTAGCGCGCCACGACCTGCGGATCAGGGTAGGCCGCCAGGAATGCCGCCTCCTCAACTGCCGATAACGGTGCACCGCGATAGACTTGCTGCATTGCCGGAGACAGAAATAGCGCGACGTCCTCTGCCGGATCCCCGATCTGTGGGCATTGCCAGTCGATCAATGTCAGCTGCCCATCGCAGGTCACTATGTTGCCAGGAACCGGATCCCCGTGGATGAGGCTAGGGACGCCAAGCGGTGCGACAGGTCTCGTGGGTTCAATCCGCAACAGGTCATTGCCCATGCGACAATGGCCCAGAATGGTGCGGGTCTGGGCGGCAATCTCTGCGCTGCCGGATATGCCGTTTGGTAGATTTGGAATGACAGGCTGTGTGTGCAGACGTCCCAGTAGTTCTGCCACACGGGTGGTACCGGATGACCAGGTCACCCCGGGCGAGTGTTGATAGGCCAGCCAGTCGCGCCCTTCGAACTGACCCGCGGCCAGCGGAGACGGCACCATGCCAGTGCGGTAAAGCGCGCTGAGTGCCGCCTGCTCGCGTGAGGGATCATTGGCAAACAGCGGGTTGGCATTGCCTCTGCCATAGAGCTTCACAACAATACCGCCCAACCGCCAGACCCGGTTGGAGCGACCGCCCAGCAGCGGACATGGCGCAGCGTCGCTCAGGCCGAGGCCAGCGAGATGCGCAAGAAAACGTGTTTCGAACTGTGTCCGATGATGTTGCAGGTCAGGCTCCGTCGCTATGGTCTGTGTTACCACACAGTCCAGGTCTTCGGTGCCATTATGCGTCAGACTGCAGGTGCCGTAGGTTCACGCAATGCTGTCACCGATGACGCCAAAATCGCCGAGCCGCCCTCAAGGATCAAGGCCACTTCGTTGCCCCGCATCTGAGTTTCTTTCACCCTTGTATAGGTCTCAGCAGTATCGGAGAGAACGATTTCACCGTTTTTCTGGCTTTCCAGCGTGAAACTATAGCTGCCAGCATCAAACGCGTACCCGTCATCGTCAATACCCTGCCACTGATACGGCTCGGCAGTGACCGGTAGGCTGATCCGCTGAACTTCCTTGCCGCTATCATCCTTGACCACCAGGTGAACAGTGTCCGCGATCTGGGCTGGATTGGGCGACACGGTGACAGGATTGGTCCCGTCAAAATAGGCAGGCGCCGCAGACCGGGTTTCCATACCGACCCAGCCCGACATAGCTGCCATATTGGCGAGACCCAATTGGGCCTGGATACCTTCCAGAACCTCATTGCCCTGAACCTGCTGCTCGACCATGGAAAACTGTGCCAGCTGCGCAGAGTACTCTGTCGAATCAATGGGTTCCAAAGGGTCCTGATATCGCGCCTGCGCCGTGAGCATCTTCAGAAACGTCTCAAAGTCAGAGGCAATTCCGGTGGCTTTTTTCGGTTCCGGCGCGGCGGTCGCTGCCTGTTGCTGTTGCGGTGCCGCAGCACCCGATACAGTTGTCATCGTCTTACATCCTCATATCAAGCCCAACCTCACCGAGGTTGAGTGATTGTGTCATCGGTTCTACGGGGAGATCAGCCATCTCTTCGTCGCCACGCCCTGCGGATCGACCCGCTGGGGTATGGGAGGCGTCATGGCCACCGCCCTGATTGGAGGTCTCACCGCCTGAGAACTGGAACGAGATATCCTCAAATCCCATGCGCCGGAATTCATCCGCCAGTTCGTTGATATGGCGGCGCATCAGATCGCCGGTTTCGGCGCGTTCGGTCTGGATCATGACGCTGACGCCGGTATCCGTGACTGAAACACGCATATTCACATGCCCCAGCTCCTTGGGATTTAGAGCAACGTCAACGTTGCGATCCCCTTTCATCGCGAGGGCTTCGGCCATCTGATTCGCAATCAGACGAGGGGTTTCCGGCTTGTGAACGGTTCCCGGGCTCACGGTTGCCTCGGTCAGCAATTGCGCCAGGCCTGGTAGTTCCATTCCTGTGCTGCCGCCTGTGACCTTGGCCCCTCCGGCCTCTGCTGAGGTCAGCGAATCAAGCGCTAGCGCCGAAGTGGCGTTGGCGCTAGGCATCGCGGCAGTCAGGGCCCCGGCACCAAGGCCGAAGCGGGCCGTCGAATAGGTGCCCTGCGGGATATGTGCAGCGGTCTGAGCGGCTGTGTTCTGCTGTATCTGTTCAGACGCGGCGCGCCGGGCTTCAAATTTCTCTCGTACGGGCGGCGGTGCTGCCTCTACCGGGATCGGTGTTGCCGTCCGCTGTTGCTCGACGGGCTGGGTCTGCTGCGCCGAAGGGGGTTTAACCGCCTCCTTTGCCGCTTCAGACTGCGGTGCCGTTGCAGCCAGCGACTGCGCGGTTTTTTGCTCCGCCTGAGTACGTGCTGTGGACTGCGCAAGGGCATCAGTGCCTGCAGGCTGGCGGTTCAACCCTGCACCGGTGCCAGGCACCTCGGGCGTCGCTGTGCGGTGATCACCGGTCAATTGTCGATCCGCCTTGGCTTCGGCGCTTGTCGGATCGCCCTTCAGCGCAAGCTTTTGATTCGCCTCTGCCGCGGCGCGTTCCGGCATGCTGGCTGTCTCAGACTGCGCCCCTTGAAGCCCTCCGTTGCGGGGATCACCCACCGCCTGTGCCCCAGCTTCAGATTGTTGGATCATCGCAGCGGATCCGGCAGTTTTTGCAGCATCCGAGGCTGCTTTAAGGTTAGCAGCCTTATCATCCGACGCGCCGTCAACCGTTCTTTCGGATTGCATCGCCTGCTTGCCGCTTTCGGCATCGGGATCAGATGATCCATCGGTCTGATTGCCGCTCTGGCCGATCGCCACCGGCGCAGGATGCGCGTTGGGCACCTCATGCTGTTCAGCTGTCGTTTCCGGCTGAACCATCACGATTTTGGGGTCTTCAGAAATCTGTTCTTCGCTCGACGTATCTTGCCGGGCTTCGTCGATGGGCGCCTCTGCGTCACCATCCTGTACGGTTTGATTCGCTTTTTCCGAAGCGCCGGACGCTGAGGTCTGCTGTTCTGCGAGTTCCTCAACCTCGGTCACCGCGGTTTCTGCGCTATCCGAAGATTTTGCAGTCTCTGCCATAACCGCGTCAAAGCTTGCGCCTTTACGCGATTTTGCCGATTCGCCTTGCTGGATCTTCTCCGATCCCTGCGCTCCACCAGAGGTGGGAGTCGTAAGTGCGTTGATAAACATTGGCTTCCAGACATTCTATCTCGATCCATGCACCTTAACGCCAATCGGTTACGGCAATTTTAACCGATCATCCGCCAAAATAGAAAAAATCGAAGCAATTTCGACGTCTCAGAATGAGGTACATCATGGAACAGATTGCTCAACTACCGGCGCTACAGCGCCCCCAAGCGATCAAACCGCCACAAGACCCGCTGCGCAAAGCAGCTCAGGAACTTGAGGCGACCTTTCTTACAGAAATGTTGAAATCCGCAGGCCTTGGCGAAAGCCGCGAAACCATGGGCGGCGGCGCGGGCGAAGATCAGTTTTCCAGTTTTCTTGTGCGCGCACAGGCGGAGCAGATCTCCAAAGCAGGCGGTATCGGCCTGGCAGAATCACTTTATCACGCATTGAAAGAGGCACAGACCAATGACTGATCAGACACCGCAACAACTGATTGAGGAACTCGATTCCCTGCTTGATGCCGAACGCGCGGCATTGGTCAGTGGCAATCTGCAGGCGCTGGAGCCGCTGCTTGCAAAAAAAGAGGCAATCATCACGACGCTGAATATGACAGCCGATCTGGAGCGCGAGGCTCTGGAGCATGTCCAGGGCAAGGTTTCGCGCAATCAGGTACTGCTCGATAGCGCGATGGAAGGTATTCGGGCGGTGGCTGCCCGGATGGCCGAACTCCGTCGTGTGCGCAAGGGGCTGGATGTCTACGATCAGTCGGGGCGGAAAACCCGCTTTGCGACCGGGGGCACACCCAGCTTGGAAAAACGGGCATAACCAGCCCAATTTAGGGAAAATTCTAGCAATGGAATTTCCGGCATTAGCACTCCTTTAGCACATAGTAGGCCAATGTCACTTTGCACCTTCCAAAGAGGGTGGCGCGGAAGCCGGACGGCGGAACGCATAGTCAGAAAGACGTCAGAGAGCGCCCTTCGGGGCAGGGAAACCAGAGGTCAAAACGCCTCTAATCAAAGGAATACATGCTATGTCCAGCATTCTGACTAACAACGGCGCAATGGTTGCACTGCAGACCCTGCAGTCCGTGAACAACAGCCTTGACGAAACGCAGAGCCAGATTTCGACCGGTAAGCGTATCGGTTCGGCCAAAGACAACGCGGCCGTTTGGGCGATCTCCAAGACCATGGACTCCGACATCGCCGGCTACAAGTCGGTACAGGAATCCCTGGGCGTTGGTGAGGCAACTGTTGCTGTTGCTCTGTCCGGTGCCGAGCAGATCGTTGAAACTCTGACCGAGATGAAGCAGCTGGCGATTTCCGCGAACTCGGAAAACGTTGACCATGCTAAGATTCAGGACAGCATTGCCAAGAAGGCGGCGCAGATCGAATCGATCATCGACTCTGCTGAATTCAACGGGGCCAACCTGCTCGATGATACGGTCACCACTGCACTGACTGTTCTGGGTGGACTGGATCCGACCGCAGATACAATCACTGTGACCTCGATCGACTCGGCAGCAAACATCAGCACAGCCGGTATCACCACCATTACCGACGTTGCCACCGCGGCTACTGCTCTGACCGATATCGAAACTATGTTGGGCAACGCGATTGATGCGGCAGCTCAGCTGGGTGCGGACTCCAACCGTCTGTCCGACCAGGGCATGTTTGTGTCGAAACTGTCCGACTCCCTGACAATGGGCGTCAGCACCATGACCGACACGAATATGGAGGAATCCTCTGCAAGGCTGAAGGCGCTGCAAACCCAGCAGCAGCTGGCGGTGCAATCATTGTCGATTGCAAACCAGGCGCCACAGACCCTGATGCAGCTGTTCCGTTAATGACGGCTTGATCTGGGGCGCTGTTGCGCGCCCCAGATCCCCTATCGCAGAGAATCTGTAGATTACATGTTAGGATAACACGTGAATGCCCTTCTAAAGGCGAAGAGCGCCTATTCGGCGGCGAAGGCCCCGACCCGAACTGCAAAGAACCTCGAATATGAAGTCATTGCCCGAGTAACACGTCGCATGGTTGCGGCCGCACAGAAAGGTAAGCCTGGGTTTACCGAACTTGCCGCAGCGCTCACCGATAACCGTAAACTCTGGTCGATCTTTTCAATCGAGGTTGCAAGTCCAGGGAACCCACTCCCGGATGAACTAAAAGCTCAGTTGCTCTCGCTTGGGGAATTTACCCATCAACACACCAGTAAAGTCTTGGCCCGCAAAGCGGACGTGCGGCTGCTGGTCGAAATCAACACGGCCATTATGCGTGGCCTTCGCAGCGGAGCGTCCTGAATATGAGCGGATTGGTCCTGAAACTTGCCCCGAAAGAGCGGGTATTGGTGAATGGTGCAGTAATTGAAAACGGGGATCGGCGCAGCCGGTTGTCGATCGTAACTCCGGATGCAAACATCCTGCGCCTGCGCGATGCCATCCACCCCGAAGAAGCCAACACGCCGGTACGTCGCGTCTGCTACGCCGCGCAGCTGGTCCTGTCTGGCGATGTTGACGGCGAGGAAGATCGCTTGCAGATGTTGCGCCGGATTGAAGAGCTGAGCCAGGTCTTCACCGATCCGGACAGTCGCGCCTCGCTGGCAGAGGCCACTGATGCGGTTCTCTCCGACAACCATTATCGGTGCTTGAAAGCGTTGCGCACCCTCTTGCCACGCGAAGACCGGTTGATGGCAGTGCGCCCATCGTGAGTTCTCAGCCGATCATGCCGGAAACGGCATCGTCGGCTGGAATTGTCATCACAGAGAATGATCAGGCCGCCTTGGGCCTGTGAAGCACAATCCAGGTGTGGGCGTCAAAGCGGGCGTCTCACACAGAGCTTGAGTTTGAATATTCTGCCTCGCCTCTTGTACATAAGGTGATAACGGCAGACACCCCTGTCAAACGGCAGACATCCCGATCAGATCCGCTGGCTCAGAGCGAATTGCTCGTCCCTCGGATCGATTGGCAGACGCAGCATCTAACGGCATCAGCATCAATGAGATCACTTGCGTGGTGCAGCGGCCCGCCCAGACCACCTCAATGTCGCCATTCTTATCTGTAGCGGCGGGGCGGATTTTTCCAAATGCTTGATCGATATGGCAGATGTCGGCGGCCTTTGATCTGCGACAGATTGCTGTGATGCTGATCACTTCGCCTTGGATAGATTTCTGGTTGGAGCGCGTGCACACAGGATAGCTATGCGCCCTGTTCTGGACCGTGCGCGGCGTCTGAAGCAGGTTCGATATCCCTGACATGAGGCATTGGCGCAGTTTTCAACCAGCTGGAGAAGCTGCTGCTCCGTCCCGTCAGAACCCGGCGCGGCCTGTGCGGATCACAAACCTCTCCATACGTCAGTCTGCTCACAATCTGCATCTGCTCGCAGGACGTCGTCTTGACTATGCGGTCGTACTGCTGGCGTCCGTCGATAGAAACCGGGGTACAAGATTGCCCTATCGGATCGCCACGGCGCGTCGCATCATCAGCATCAGGCGGTTGAAACTGCTCTGTATCCCTTCCGGGTCTGCTCTACCGAAAAAGGAATCCAACTCAGGCCAGAGCTTTACGGCCTGATCAAGCGTGACGTCGTTGCCCTCGGAGTAAAGGCCTGCGCGAATCATAACTTCGGATTGCTCATAGGCGCCCAGGTATTTGCGAACATCCAGAATTGCTGCATTCTCGTCAGGCGATGCAGCGGCGGGCAGGCTACGGGAGACGGAACGCGAAACGTCGACAGCCGGAAACCGCCCCCGCTCCGCGATTTCGCGGTTGAGCACGATGTGACCATCAAGGACGCCTCGCAGAATATCGGCAATCGGCTCATCCATATCGGAGCCTGCAACCAGAACACTGAAAATAGCTGTGATATCCCCCTGATTCTCGTTCCCGGGACCGGCTCGTTCGCAGAGGCCGGTGATCAGCGGAGTGACCGAAGGCGGGTATCCACGCAGTGCCGGAGCCTCGCCGGATGAAACGGCAATTTCTCTATGTGCCTCGGCAAACCGGGTCACCGAATCTGCCAGGAACAAGACATTTTTCCCCTGGTCGCGAAAGTGTTCAGCAACCGCCATAGCCGACCAGGCGCAGCGACGGCGAACCAGCGCCGACTGATCCGATGTGGCCGCGACGACCACCGCACGCTTCATCCCCTCGGCACCCAGCACGTCCTTGACGAAGTGGTTGACCTCGCGTCCGCGCTCGCCAATGAGCGCAATGACAACCACATCAGCTTCCATATTCTGCGCCAATGTTGACAGCAGCGTGGATTTCCCCACACCGGATCCGGCAAAAAGTCCGACACGCTGACCTTTGACAATCGGCAGAATCGTATTGAACACCGCCAGCCCAGTGGCGAGTCGTTCTCCCATCGGGCGACGTGAGGCGGCTTTGGGCGGCGAAGCCATCAGATCCCGCGTGGCTTCGCCGCGCATGAGAGGACGTCCGTCCAATGCTGCACCAAAGGGATCAATCACCCGGCCGATCCAGCTGTCAGAGGGCGCAAAATCCGGCGTCGGATGCAGAAGTACAGCATCGCCAATCGCCACGCGATCTGGCGCTGTATCAGGTAACATGCTGACTTCACTACCTGAAATTCTCATGACTTCGCCCTGCAACGGGTCGCTTCCGGCTCTGCGCAGAATCAGGCGGTCACCGATACGTGCCTGGCCGTTCAACCCCGATACCGTGATTGCACCACCTGATATTTCCGACACCCGACCCACCGCCGAAGACAGTCTTTTGTTCGCCAAATCCTGAGTCAATGCGTTGATGGCTGAGATCATGTTCTGGTGTCTCCAACTGTTCCTGAAAACAATTTCTAAAGGAATTGGGGTTAAGCCTTGATTGAAATTGATCGAGGGAGAAGCCCCGGTGTTTAAAGAACTGAACGTCTTTAAGATTGCCTACTCAATGGCGACCCACGCAGGGAAGCGCCAGGCATTGGTGTCACAGAACATCGCCAATGCCGACACGCCAGGCTACCATGCCAAGGATATCAAGCCTTTCAAAGAGGTATACGCTCAGGGTTCGCGCCCCGGCGACATGATCGCCAGCCGCTCCAACCATCTGAACGGTGCCTCAGGCAATGGGATGGACTGGGCTGTGACCCAGACCAACAACAGCACTGACCCCAACGATAATTCCGTCTCGATCGAAACCGAAATCCTGAAAGGGGTCGAGGTGAAGCGGCAGCATGATCGTGCTTTGGCGATATACAAATCGTCGATGAACGTTTTGCGCAGCAGCCTTGGCCGGAACTGAGGAGGTTAGATCATGAGCGAGTTTTCCAAGTCCCTTTCCGTTTCCGCAAGCGCACTGAAGGCACAGGCAAGCCGTCTGCGCCACGTGTCGGAGAATATTTCCAATGCGGACACGCCCGGTTATCGCCGGAAGACCGTCCCGTTCGAAGCGGTGCGAGATCTGCGCACGGATGTCGAGAAGGTCGAAGTTGGTCCGGTGCGTCTGGACCGGTCAGACCTGGAGCAGATCTTCGATCCCTCGCATCCGCTGGCTGACGACAGCGGTCATTACGAAGGGTCCAACGTCGATCTGATGATCGAGATTGCCGACGCCCGTGAAGCTCAGCGCAGCTACGAGGCCAACCTCAAGATGTTCGAACAGGGGCGGCAGATGTCGTCCTCGCTGATGGAACTGCTGCGCAGATAACATCGAAATTTTCTGAAACACACTGACATACTTGGAGATCCAGAATGGATATTCGCAGTCTTTCCGCCACAAACGGCTATGCCGCAGCGCGTCCCGCAACCAAAGTTGACCCCGAGCACGCGCCAACAAGCGCCGAAGCCCGGATCAAGGCCAGCTTTGAGGAATTTGCCGGCACGCTCCAACAAAGCGAGCAGGTCTCGGTCAACGCCATGACCGGCAACGGCGATCCGCATGCCCTGGTACAGGCACTGGCACAGACGGAGCTTGCCGTGGAAACCGCAGTGACCGTGCGCAACAAGGTCGTCGAAGCCTATCAGGAAATCCTGCGGATGCCGGTGTAAGCCGATGATGAGCGAAGGGCTTTTCTACGACACTCTGCGCCAGGCTCTCTGGGCTGCGGTCATGATGTCGACGCCGGTTCTGCTGGTCGCGCTGGTCGTCGGCCTCGCGATCGGCCTGTTTCAGGCTCTGACATCGGTGCAGGAAATGACCCTGACCTTTGTCCCGAAGCTTACCGCCATTCTTGTCGTTTTCTGGATGACCATGGGGTTCATGACGCAAACCCTGGTCGCCTTTTTTGATGGGCACGTTGTGCCGCTGATTTCAGGAGGTCTGTAATGGGAGACACCGGTTACACCACCTTGTCCCGCCAATCCGGTCTGATGCGCGAAATGCGTGTTGTGGCAAACAATATCGCCAATTCCGCCACCACCGGCTACCGGGCTGAAGGCTTGATCTTCTCGGAGTTCATCCAGTCTGCCCCCGGCCAGGAATCCCTGTCGATGGGGCGGGCCAACATCCGTAACACCTCCATGGCACAGGGGGCGCTGACCCAATCCGGCGGTGACCTCGATCTCGCTATTGAAGGCGACGGTTACTTCATGGTCGAAACTCCGATGGGTGAGCGCCTGACCCGGTCGGGGGCGTTTTCAACCAACGCCGAAGGCGATCTCGTCACTATGGATGGCCATCGGGTTCTGGATGCGGGCCGGGCGCCGGTCTTCATTCCGGGGGATGCCAAGTCGATCAAATTCGGCGCCGATGGCACGCTGAGCGCGGACGGTCGCGCCCTTGGACAGATCGGCATTTTCAAGCCGGAAGAGAATTACCAGATGGTCCGTGAAGACGGGGTCATGTTCCGTGTTGATGGAGAAATCGAAGTGGCCGGAGAAGCGCGCGTGCTTCAGGGCTTTCTCGAAGGCTCCAACGTCAATGCCATCTCTCAGCTGGCCCGCATGGTCGAGATTCAGCGTGCCTATGAAATGGGCCAGAGCTTTCTTGAGACCGAACACGAACGTGTCCGCAACGCCATCAAAAACCTGACTAAGTCGTAGGAGTACCCCCATGCGCGCCCTCAAGATCGCCGCAACCGGAATGACCGCGCAGCAACTGCGTGTAGAGACGATTTCGAACAACCTCGCCAATATGAATACCACTGGTTACAACGCACGGCGTGCGGAGTTTGCGGACCTGCACTATCAGCAGGTGACGCGGGCCGGCACGGTAAATGCCTCTGATGGAACCGTGCTGCCAACCGGTGTGCAGGTCGGTCTTGGTGTGCGTGCCTCGGCGATTTCCATTCACCTGGCCCAGGGTGCCCTGACCCAGACCGGCAACGATCTGGACGTCGCAATTGACGGGAAGGGCTATCTGGAGGTTACCCTGCCGTCCGGCCAATCCGCCTACACCCGTGATGGCGCGCTCAAACGGTCGGCCGAAGGGTTGATTGTCACCTCCGACGGGTTCACCGTGTCGCCGGATATCACCATCCCGACCGATGCACGCAATGTGTCGATCAATGCCGAGGGCGAGGTCTACGCCTATTTCGACGAGGCCGCCGAAGGCCAGTTGATGGGACAGCTGACACTTGCCGGCTTTTCCAATCCCAAGGGTCTCGAAGCGCTGGGCAGCAACCTCTTTGTCGAAACCGAAGCCTCCGGCGCAGCCAGCGTGGCGACGCCCGGCGAGAATGGTCTTGGTACTCTGCGCCAGGGCTACCTGGAGGCCAGTTCCGTCGATGCCGTGCGCGAGGTCACCGAGCTGATCGAAGCGCAGCGCGGCTATGAAATGAATGCCAAGGTCATCTCTGCCGTCGATCAGATGATGGGCGCAACCACACAGGTCCGCTGATGAAACCGATCCTCGCCATTATGATGCTGCTCTGCGCCCAGCCTGTCTGGGCCGATATACTGGTCCCCGTGCGCACCATCCGCGCCAAGGAAATCGTGACGGCCGAGGATCTGGTTCTGAAACAGGCCGAGGTGCTGGGCGCGATCTCAGATCCTGCTCTCGTGATCGGGCAGGAGGCGCGCGTGGCACTCTATGCGGGGCGGCCGATGCGTCCCGGTGATGTCGGCCCTCCGGCCATCGTCGATCGCAATGATCTGGTCACCATTCGTTTCAAACGTGGTGGACTTACCATCCTCGCCGAGGGCCGCTCGCTTGGCCGTGGCGCAGATGGAGAGGCCATACGTGTCATGAATTTGTCGTCACGCACAACCATCAGCGGGCGGATCGCCGCAGATGGAACAGTTGAGGTAAACTGATGAAAAATAGAATTTATTTGGCAAAATCCGCCCTTGCTGGTGTGATCATGCTCAGCGCCTGCGGACGGCTCGACCATGTTGGCAAGCCTCCCACGTTCAGCCCGGCAAATGAATCGCCCGAGCATGTCGCCATGCTGTTTCAGGGGCTGCCGGTCGATACCCAGACACAGCGTCCGGTCGACCAGGCCTCGCTCTGGAGCGGCTCGCGTCAGTCGCTGCTTGGGGATCGGCGGGCAACCAAACGGGGCGATATCCTGACGGTCGTCATCGAGATTGACGAAGAGGCCGAAATTTCAAACGACACCAAACGGTCCCGCTCCGGGTCCGAGAGCCTGGCGCTGCCGCAGCTGCTGGGCCTGCCGCAGCGGATTGACCGGAAATTGCCGGACGGTGCCACGATGGCTGATGCCGTCGATATCGGCAGCAGCAGCAGCTCGGGTGGCAAAGGGTCCGTGAAACGGAGTGAGAAACTGGAACTGCGGGTTGCCGCGACTGTGGTCGATGTCCTGCCGAACGGTGTTCTCTCCATCAACGGTACGCAGGAGCTGCGCGTCAACTTTGAGATGCGCGAATTGCTGGTGACCGGTTATGTCCGCCCCGACGATATCAGCCGTCAAAATGAGATCACCTACGACAAGATCGCGTCCGCGCGGGTCTCATATGGTGGCCGCGGCCAGATCACTGATGTCCAACAACCGCGTTACGGCCAGCAGGTGCTGGACGTGATCCTGCCATTCTGAGGCCTGCACATGCTGTCAAAACTACTGCCTGTCATTCTACTGCTGGTCGGAACTGCCGGAGGTATCGGCGCCGGGATCATGATGGCTCCGGCACCGGCCCCAGAAGATCACGCTGAGGATAGCGGCGAACATGCCGAGGATATCACTCCGGAGCTGCCGGGTGATGAGGAAGAGCAGCGCGAATACATCAAGATGGCGAACCAGTTCGTGGTTCCCGTTGTCGAGCGCGAACAGCTGTCCTCGCTGGTGGTGGTGTCGCTCAGCCTGGAAACCAAGGCTGGCATGAACGAGAAGATCCACGCTTATGAACCCAAGTTGCGGGATATCTTTCTGCAGGTTCTGTTCGATCATGCCAATATGGGTGGCTTTCGCGGGGCCTTCACCCGATCCGACATGTTGACACCGCTGCGGACCGCGCTGCGTGAGGCCGCGCAGAAACAACTGGGCAAAGATATCTATGACGTCCTGATTGTAGAGATGTCGCGACAAGACGTCTGACCAATGCACTACCGAAAAGAGAAAGGCCGGTTCATTTTGAACCGGCCTTTCTCTTGGATGCCATCCTGTGTCAGGTGGCTCAGTCCATATTCATCAGGCGATTGTGCAGTTTTTGCGCCTTGTCTTTCTTGATCCTCAGGCGCTCTTCGATCGCCATTGTCTCCACCGCGTGTTTGCGACCGAATGCCTTGCGCAGATTGTCCATTGCCCGCAGTTTCTGTGCCGTGATCTGCGCCAGTTCCATATTCAACTCTCGACGGGCGCGGGTATGCCAGCCTTGCCACAGAAGATCGGCACCAAGCGCTTTCATTGCATGGTCGGAGCTGGCCAGATCGCGGCTGTCTTTGATCTGCTGGTCCAGCTTAGTCAGCTGGCCGCGCACGCGGGCTTCCGCATCCAGAACCGGCTTTACCTTGGCATGTTCCTGCAGATACAGGGCTTCGGTCACATCGGCCATCTGATCGAGCATTTTCTGCTTCATCACACCATCCCCTTGGCCCGTTGGCGCATGTTCTCCGCAAAGCGGATCGCGGCGGCAACCGGCGCATAATGCTCTTCGTGAATTTCCTCGCCGATCTGAACCGCGGCATGCAGGGCGCGCGCGGTCGGCGGATCGCTATGGATCGGGACACCATTCTCATTTGCAACTTCGCGAATGATAGCAGCGACTTCATCCACCCCCTTGGCCACACAGACAGGCGCCTGTCCTGGTGCGCGGTCCCATTTCAATGCGACAGCGTAATGAGTCGGGTTGACGATAACGACATCTGCCTTTGCCACATCTGCGACGCCCTGGCCCATGGCAATCTGATGGGCCTTTTGTCGGCGGGCGCCCTTTAGATGCGGGTCGCCTTCGGACTCTTTGCTTTCGTCCATGATTTCCTGGCGGGACATCATGTTTTTCCGATTGTGCTCTGCCTGCTGAAACGCGGCATCGATGACACCAATACCCAGCGCGATGATCAGCGCGAGGATGAGAAACTCCAATGCCAGCTGCGCCATCATCATCACGACGACAAAAGCGCCGGTGGCAGAAGACGCGATCATATCCGGCAGCCGATAGTTCAGGTAGACACCCATGCAGACCGAGTAGAGGATCAGCTTTACGGTGCTCTTGAAGAACTCAAAAAGGCCCGAACGCCCGAATTTATTCTTGGCGTTGGAAATGATCGAGATCTTTGAGAGTTTTGGCTCCAGCTTGCTGGGAGCAAAAACCAGGGCCCGCTGGGCGACAATGGACAGGAAAACAGCGGCCATAGGGACGATAAAGATCGGCAGACTTGAGGTCCCGACAGCCATCATGATCCCGCCAACCGGCACGGTGCCGGCGCCGTTGAAGAATAATTCTGCCAGCCGGTCGGGTTGATCGAGAAACGACATCAATATCGTGCCGATTTCGGCGACAACGTCTGCCCCCGACACGTAAATCGCGATGATCAGCCCGAGATAGGACGCCGCCACCGACAGGTCGGTAGATTTTGGAACTTCACCTTTTTTCCGTGCTTTCTCAAGCTTCTGCGGTGTTGGTTCATATGACTTGTCTGAGTCGTCGTCGCTCATGGCATCCCCTCACCCGGATTGGCAAAGAAGCTCATAAGCGCGGTGCTCCAGATATCCAAGATCATTGGGCTGGCAACCATCAGGATTGCGAGACCTCCGAAGGTAACCACCGGCGCACCGACAAAGGCCACCATCAGCGCGGGCATGGCGCGGTTGATGACACCCAGTGTCAGATTGTAGACCATCGAGCCGATCAGGAACGGTGCAGCGAGAGAGAACCCCATCGCAAAGGCGCGCGAAACACGGTGTACACCCCAATCCGACAGGCCGGATGCCGCCGGGAATTCACCCACCGGGAACATCATGTAGCTGTAGATTATGAATTCAGCCACACGGATATGAAGACCCAACATGACCGCCAGCGCCAATCCCGAGATCAACAGGACGGCACCAATAGCGGGCATTGGCTCGGCACCGATACCGCCCAGAACCTGTGCGAGAGACGTCGACTGCGCGGCAATTGTTCCGGCGATCTGGATTGCATGAACAAACATGCGGATCGCGACCCCGAGGGCCAGACCAACAACGGCTTCACTCAGCGCGAGACTGGCGTAATGCAGCGGGCTGGCCGGTTCCGGCAGCAACGGCAAGGCCGGCGCCACGATAAATGTGAACGCCAGCGAAATGGCCAGTTTGATCCGCACCGGGACATATTTTTCGCCAAAGGCGGGTAGTACGGACACCATGGCCGCAACCCGCAGAAAGACGATGGCCCCATGCCAAAAGCCGGCGCCCAGAAGGGCGACCAACTCAGGCGGCAGAAAGCCAATGCTCATGCCGGAACCATGCCTACCAAGGCAGGTCTGGCCTCAAGTCCGATTTCCTCGAAAGACAAAACCGGATTGAGGATGCCGCGTGATTTCAGGATTGTCCGTAGGTATCGACGACGCCGGGTCGAGGTAACAACCGCTGCAAAAACACCCTGTTCGGTCGTGCTGTTCAGTCGGTCGCTCAGCCCCTCGGCCAGTCGGTTGAACTGATCCGGCGGCAGCGCGATATCGACGGCGCCACCCTGAGCGTCGATCTGGTAGGTAGAGAAGGTCTCTTCCCATTCCGGGGCCAGCTGGATCAGCGGAATGGTTCCATCCTCGCGCTTCATCTCACCAACCAGCTGGAAACCGAGACGTTGGCGCACATGCTCACAGATGATCTCGGGCTGGTTGGTATGGAGGCGTGCCTCGGCAATCGATTCGAGAATGAGAGGCATGTTGCGGATGGACACCCGCTCCTCCAGAAGCAGACGCAAGACGCTGTGCAACGTGTCCATCGGCACCTTGTCCGGCACCAGTTCGTCCAGCAGTTTGCGATTTGCCTCGGCGCGGAAATCATCTGTCAGCTCGGTCATTTCGTTCAGCAGACGGCGCAGGGATTTCAGCGTCAGCAGACGCGGGAAGTTCTGCTTGATCACTTCCAGCAAATGGGTGGCCAGAATTTCCGGTGCGGTGACGATTGTGGCTCCTGAGAGCGCTGCATCTTCCTGGCTCTTCGAAGATATCCAACGCGCAGGTGCACCATAGACAGGTTCTGTCACATCGGTGCCGGGCGGCAGGGCTGCGTGATTGTCGGGCATCAACGCGAGCACCATTTCGGGATGCAGAATGCCGCGCACCTGTTCCACCCCTTGCACTTTGATCACATAGGTGCCGGTCATCAGCTCAGGCTCATCCGTCAGGCGGATCTCCGGCAGGATAAGCCCAAAGGTGGTTGCCACATGCGTCCGCATATTGGCAATGCGGGCATCCAGCCCGGTCCCGGCATCCAGAACCATGCTCACCAGATCCGGTGCGAATTCAAGGTGCAGGTCGTCCAGATCGAGGATGTCACCCAGCGCCCGGTTTTCCTTCGGCTCCATGACTTCTTCGATCCGCTCGTCCATATCCGCTTCTTCGCGGTCCTTCATGTTCTTGCTCATCTTATAGGCGGTGTATCCCAGTACAGCGCCGCCCACCATGAAGGGGATAAACGGCAGACCCGGAACCAGCGCAAACAGCGACATGAGCACGGCAACTGTCGCCAGAGCGGCCGGATGTTTGCCCAGTTGATCGGCCAGCGCGATATCGGTCGAGCCCGTCGCGCCGCCGCGGGCCAGCAAGAGAGCTGCCGCAATCGAGATGATGACCGAGGGGATCTGAGAGACCAGACCATCGCCAACCGTCAGGATCGCATAGGTTTCAAATGCGGAAACAACCGGCATGTCGTGAACAAGCACGCCCATGATCAGGCCCATGATCAGGTTCAACAGGGTGATCAGCAGGCCGGCGATTGCGTCGCCTTTTACGAATTTGGACGCACCGTCCAGAGAGCCGAAGAATGTTGTTTCGCGTTGTTCCACCTCGCGACGCTCGCGCGCTGTGGCGTGATCAATGGCGCCGGCCGACATGTCGCTGTCGATTGCCAGCTGCTTGCCTGGCATCCCGTCCAGTGCAAAGCGGGCGCCGACCTCGGCCATCCGCGCTGCACCTTTGGTAATGACCATGAAGTTCACGATCAACAGCACCCCAAAGACAACGAGGCCAAGGAATACACTGCCCCCCATGACGAACTGGGCGAATCCCTCGATCACCCCGCCTGCGGCATCGGTGCCGGTATGGCCCTGACCGATAATCAGTTTTGTCGATGATACATTCAGCGACAACCGCAGCATCAGAGAGGCCAGCAGGATCGTCGGGAATGATGAGAAATCCAGAGGCCGCTCGATAAACAAGGTGATTGTGAAAATCAGGATCGCAAGCCCGAAGGAAGCCGCGAGACCGATATCCAGAACCCAGGCTGGCATCGGCAGAATCATCATCACGATAATCGCCATCAGCGCGAGTGCGAGCAGCACGGTGGGGCTGAACAGTTTTTGTATATCAATATTTGGCACGGAAATTCAGCCCTTATTTCAGTACAATGAGAGCCTGCGCGGATGCGCCGCTGCCCGTTAATGGGACCAGTGAGCCCAATCGAGCTTCGCCGGAGGGCGCTGCGCCTTGGGTGATCAGCGGTGAGGGATTGTGAAGCATGGCGAGCGGTTGCGGGGCGGAGAAGGTGGCCCGTTTGCGCTCCACCGGCAGCGCGGCAACGGTCTCGACTGGCTTCAGATCAGCCCGAACTCGATCGAAACGTGCTGTATAGCGATTTGCATAGGTCGGCGTGCGCGAGTGATAGGCGCCGGCCGCCTGGGACCAATCGCCGAATTCATCATGCAGTTCGCGCAGGAAGCGCGCCGCATATTGCGCATTGGCAAGTGGATCGAACATTTGGTCAATCGAGTCGAACGCCTGACCATGCCATTTGAAGTTGATCTGGAAACACCCGACATCAAAGCTGCGCGCGCCGCGCTTGAAGTGCGAGAAGACATAGGCTCTCGCCTCATCTTCAGTCTGAAACCACTTACCGGCGCCTTCCATATTGACCGTCCACGGCCATGGCTGAAGCCCTTGTTTGCCGCCACGACCGGTTTCCGTTCTGGTAATCGCGCGCAGAACGTCCAGTGGCACGCCCTGATCACGTGCCGCGCGCCGTGCGGCGAGATCACATAACGCCGAAACCTGCGGCGAGGACGCATGTCCGGTCTGCGGTTTCAAAAACACCAATAGCCCCAGCGCCGCACAAAAAAGCGCAGACCATACTGGCAAACTGACTGTGCAGCGGGCACATCGCCGCTGTTGTCTGAAAAGAAAGCTCAATTTCGGCATTCTGCCTGTCCAAATGAGGATTCACCCTAAGTCCGAGCCTAAGACCAGAGCATTGACAAACCGTTATCATCAGATGCGCCAAGACCGCCGGTGAGGCGGTCCTGGTATCTGTCAGCGTGGCAGAAAAGATCGTTGTCAGCTATGATCCGTCTTCGGAAAGCTCTGGCTGCCGCGTCACCTTCTGCAGCAGATCGGCAATACCGCCGCGTGTTCCCTCGCTGCTTTCGACCAGGGCCCTCGCATGAGCTAGGGGCGGCAAACCACTTGGTTCTTTTGCAGTTTCTTCGATCTGTGTCGTCACCCGCGCGACTCCGCCAAACTGCTGCGCAACATCAGCATCAATGGTTGCAAGATTCTCGCGATCTTCCGAGTGCCAGAAACCGCGCGCCGCCGCATCCTCTTCGTCTTCTTCAAGAAGATATTCGCCAGCTCTTGCATATTCACCGTTTCGCCACAGCGCTTCGGCGCGCAGCTTATTTGCTTCAGACCCGGACAGCCCCATCAGCTCCACCAGCGCGGAGTGCGGTTTGTCCATCGCGAGTGCTGCCTTGGCCAGAAGCAGGCGTCGTTTGGCGTTGCCGGGTTCCATGGCGAGCTTCTTCAGGATCGACTGTGCCTGCTGTGCAAACCCGAGATCAAGCAGCCGCTGAGCCACGATATCGGCAATCGGAGCTACCTCGGCCGGGGTACCATTGGCCGCAATGACCAGCGCATACTGCAGGAATGTCACATCATCTGCGCGTTCCGTCAGCAATGTCAGAAGCGGTTCCAGCGCGGCAGTGCGCGCTGCAGGACCATCACGTCTGCTCAAGGCATCCAATTCGTTGAAGCTGTCATGGAACTGGCCGGTCAGGGCCAATGCCGAGACCACGGCGCGGCGCAAGTCCATGCCCAGTGGGCTATCGCGATTCTCGACCTCATAGGACGCGGCAAGATCCGGGACATCCGGCGACAGCGCAGAGCGCTCGGCAAAGCTGAGATCAATCAGCTCAATCAAGGCACGGGGGGCGTTTTCCGTCCGCTCCGCGACCTCCTCCGTCAGCTCCTGAGCCACGGTTTCGACGTCACCTTCCAATTTGGCGATTTCGGCTTCGGCCAGATTGATTTCGGGCACGTGGTCGACGCCGGTACGATCAACCGAACGCAGCGTGGCGCCCGCCAGATGAGGGTCACCGGCCTTTGCAAAAAGTGTGCTGACCCGCGGACCGACCTGGACCCGCAAATGTGGTGGCAGCTTGGCAAAGGCCTGCTGGATTGCATCCGTCTTTGCGTTTTTCTTGATCGTGCCATCGGCCAGCGCTGCCCAGAGCGCCACTTCGCTGTCGCAGACCTGTTGCCCGGCGAAGGCGTGGTTTACGCCAAGGTCCTGACCGTCCAGCACAGCCCCCATCGCGGTCAGCGCGACGGCATCATCATGTTCCGCTGCGCCAGACGGCATCATACGCAAGATCGCCTGTGCCTCAGCACCGAACCCGAAAAAGAGATAGGCCCGCGCCAAGGTTAGGACGGCAGCCGGATCGACATCGTCGAATTCACGCACCAGTTCAGCCCGAAGCGGTGATATCTGGTCAGAGAATGGCTCATCAGTGCCCCATTCATGGATGGCAAGCTGTGTGCTCGACAAGCAGTGTGTCGGCTGATTGGAATCGCCTGAGCGGCGCGCAACCAGGCCGGTTTCGCGATCCACGGAGGACGTGACAGAGATCTGGTCCAGCGGATTAAGAGGGCGATCACGGCTGCTCAGCGGGTCAAGGATATGTCCGGCGGGACCATCGTGAACTTCTACACCAACAAGCTCCAGAAGGCCCTGATTGGTTGCCCGGCTGATCTGTTGCAACAGCCGCTGTTCAGATTCGTTGACTGTGGCTGCGCGCTCCGTTTCTGACAGGTCGAGCAGCATATCGGTATCAACCTGTACCGGGACCGGTGTTGGTTCCGGGGCTGGCGCGGCGGCAACACTTGTGCCCCCGGCAGGATTTGCTTCAGTGTTTGTGCGGGGTGTCCGGTTCAGATTAAGGGGCAGCACCACGGCTGATGGGGCGTCCGCCACAGCCACGGGGAGGCGCTGTACCGGATTGGGCCGGGCCGAGCTGCCGGACGTGACGCCGGCCAGATCGAGTGCGGCGCGTGCATCAGCAGCGGCGCGCGCCGCTAGATTGAAGCGATAGCCTGCGCTGTTGAACGTGCCGGGCAACAGAGGCAAGGGCGAGCCTGCGATGACACGCCGCTCGGCCCCGGCGGGGCCATCGGCGATATCGATCACCAGATACCCGTCCTTCTGCACGAAGGAGGTCACCTCACATGCGCAACCAAGCTGTAGGTTTAGCGGTTGTCCGGGGTCGGCCTGCGACACAGATTGCAGGCGCGTCCGCGGAATAAGATCGAAGATTCGGGATGTATCAAACACCACTGTTGGCGTTTCAATGACCACCTGCGCCGATTGGCCTGACTGACGCAGCGACCATGGCGCGCCATTTGGAAGCCGCATGACCAGCCGGGAAAACCCGTCATGCTCTCCCGAACGGGCGACCACCGTCTGGGCATCCACAGATGCCGCAGCCAGGGTAAATGCTGCAAGGGTCAGCGCGCGCCACATCATGCTGCGTCCTGTTTCACCGACTTCAACGCGTCTTCCAGCTCAGAGAAGCCGGGGCGAATATGCGACGGGGTGTTCTGACGTCCGACTTCGATGCAGATCGCTGCGGCATGATTGTGCAGATTTGCCACCAGAACTTCTCGGATGAGGGAGTAGAAATGCGCATCTTCCTCGGTTACCGACTTCACCTTGCCGGCGAAGGGGCCAACCAGACCGTAGGCCAGGAAAACGCCAAGGAATGTCCCGACAAGCGCGCCACCAATCAGCTTACCCAGGACTTCCGGGGGCTGGTCGATCGAGCCCATCGTCTTGATGATCCCGAGAACCGCCGCAACAATCCCAAGCGCGGGCAGCCCGTCTGCAAGTGTCTGAAGCGCATGGCTGGAATGCAGCGCGTGATGAAGATTTGCCTCGATGCGCTTTTCCAGAACCTCTTCCACCTGATGGGGGTCGTCATAGTTCATCGAGGCGGACCGCATGGTATCACTGATCAGGTTCACCGCCTCTTTGTCGGCGAGAATCTTGGGATACCGGTTGAAGACCGATGAGTTCTCGGGATCCTCGATATGTTGTTCGACCTCAACGGGATTGGCCCGCGCGATCCGGATCAGAGAGAACAAGAGACACAGAAGATCGCGATAGTCGTCGGCCTTCCACTTGGGACCCTTGAACACTTTGCCCATGTCCTTCAGCGTGTGTTTTACGCCGCCGATGTCATTGCTGATCAGAAAGGCCCCGATACCGGCGCCGCCGATCATCATGAATTCAAACGGCAGGGCCTTGATGATAATTGTCATCTTACCACCGGCCAGGAGATATCCCCCGAACACCATGACAAAGATAACCACGATGCCTACAATACCGAGCATTAGGTCCACTCCGAATTTCGTTTGTTTCTACAAGTTTAGGCGATTCACGTTAAAAAAGCCTGAGGAGCAGCGCTTGCTTACTCCTTTGGAACAGACCCGTTGCGACCCGCCAGGACCACGCTGATTGTATAGGCTGCCTGCGGGCTGAGCCCGGCCATGATGCCTGCGGCTGCCTCAGGGCGCATGCGCGCGAGGAAACCAGCTGCAAATGCCGGATCCATCTCCTCAAACAGCGCTGCTGATTCCTTGGGTTTCATCTGCTCGTAGACCGCAGTCAGACGCGTCAGATCCCCTTCTGTTGCACCATCGGCGAGAGCCAGTGTCGATTTCAGCTCTTCCTCCGCCTGTTCCAGCGCAACAAGCTTCTGTTCGATTGCATCATCTGCGATCTCGAGCGCCTTCATGCGATCTTCAATCTCGGCCTCGCGCGCAGACAGTGCAGCTTCGCGCTCCTGAAAGGCCGCCAGCATGTTCTGGAGCTCTGCCGATGACGGCATCGACTTACCGTTCAAGGTGCCTTTCGGCTCATCCTTCAGAGTCGATTCGTCCTGCAGGTTTGCAACTTCCCGGGCGATCGCCGGTCCTGCCTCCAGCCCGAGGCGCACAATAGCGGATCCCATCAGCAAGAAGGCCAGCATCATGAGCGCACCGCTGCGTGTCCGCTTCATGCGCGTTGCTTTTTTTGGTTTTGCCTTCGGGGCTTTGGTCTGTGCTGTCTTGGCCATTATGCTACCCGGCCCTGCGAACGGTTGTGGCGGACAAACATCAGCCCTGCAGGTTTTGCAGGCTCAGGTTCCGGTGCCGCTTCTGGCTCGGCGTCGGCTTGATAAGCGGCGGCGAGCGCGTCGTTTTCTTCGGCAGCTGCGGGTTCGGGTGCCTGTGCCTTAGGCTCAGGCGCCGCAACTTCGGGCATGTCGTGCATGGATGCCATCATCAGTTCCAGGCGTTGTGCAACCGATTCGGCCCGGCCGGTCAGCTGGTCCAGAGCCTTGCTCGATCCATCCGATACATGGCGTGCTGCCAGCAGTGATTTATTCAGGTCATCGACCTGGGCGGAGAGCACGGCAACCGCTCCTCCCACACCTTTCTCCAGGTCGTTGAAACGCTTCAGCCGTCGCGAGAGCACCAGGCAATAAAAGCCTGCCCCCATGGCCCCGGCCGCAAGCAGGATATCTGCAATCAGTTCCATCCCGTTCTCCTAGTTCAATACGAAGTCCATAATCAGCAGATCACGCACCCGGCCCTGGCCGGTTGCGATATTGATCCGCCGCAGCATCTGTGCGCGCAGTTTCGGCAAGGCCATCGGATCGGTCAGATCCTCCAGTTCCAGTGCCCTGAGATAGCTGTTGAGAACATCGACAACACGCGGGAGGATTTTTTCGACCTCGGCCCGATGGGCGAGATCAACCTCCAGCTGAGAGCGGAATCGAAGGTGTTTTAGCCCACTTGCCTTGCGCAAGGTGATCACAATCGGTTCCATTTCGATAAAGGCGAGATTGGCGATATCCTCCGCCGTCTCACCGTTGTCCACGCCTTCTGGCGCCACTTCGGTCGCATCCACCCCTTCTGGGGCTGCGCTCTGACCAAAGGGAAGAAGGCCTGACTGGACAGCGAAGAATCCCCCACCGGCACCAGCAAGCGCAAGAACAACCCCAATGATAAGGGGCAGCTTGCTCTTGTTGGCCGGGGCGTCCTGTTCTGTGTCTACTACAGCGTCTGTCATGACTATCCCTAATACGTCGTGCCTCATCTTCTTAGCTTGCGGACACTAACCGAATGTTAAGGGCAATCCGGCAAAAGGGTTGCACATCGGACAGAATGCCGGTGCTACGGAGGTTAATGTGCAGCAGATCAAGAATGTCTGGGCAGGTTTGGACACGCGAAAGCGCCTGATTGCCGTGGGGGCCACGGTGATCGTGATTCTCAGCGTCCTGGCGATGTCCCGTGTGGCGAATACACCCACGATGCAATTATTGTACGCCGGGCTGGAAAGCGGCTCGGCTGGGGATGTGGTGCGCGCGCTTGAACAGCGCGGCACAGAATATGAAGTCCGCGGGGGGTCAATTTACGTTGCGGCCTCTGCGCGCGACGAACTTCGCATGACACTGGCAAGCGAAGGCCTGCCGGCAAACGGCGGACGCGGATATGAGCTGCTCGATTCGCTCAGCGGCTTCGGAACAACATCACAGATGTTTGACGCCGCCTATTGGCGCGCAAAAGAAGGGGAATTGGCCCGTACGATTGTGGCCAGCCCGCATGTGACCCAGGCAAGGGTGCATATTGCCAATACGGGCTCGAACCCGTTCCAGCGCACGGCCGAACCGACTGCCTCTGTGTCGGTTGTCCCGATGGGCTCGCCCATCACGCCGGCCCAGGCGAATGCGATTCGGTTTCTGATTTCCTCTGCCGTGACAGGTCTCGCGGTGGAGAATGTTGCGGTGATCGATGCCAATGGCGCCCTGATCGGCTCGCCCGAGGCCGCCGCAGCTGTTGGCGCGGGTACGGATGATCGCTCGCAGTCGATTCGCGAACGGGTCATGCGCCTGGTCGAAGCGCGCGTTGGTCATGGTAATGCTGTGGTCGAAGTCAGCGTCGAAACGGTAACAGATACCGAATCCATCCGGGAAAAGCGCATTGATCCCGAAAGCCGTGTCGCAATCAGCACCGACGTGGAAGAACGCGCGGATTCGTCTCAGAACCAATCTGGCGAAGTGACGGTTGCGTCAAATATCCCGGACGGAGACGGGGCCTCTGGCGACGGGTCGAAAGCCAGCACCAGTGCCACTCGTGAACGGGTCAACTATGAAATCTCTGAGACAGAAAAAGAGATTCTGCGTGGACCGGGTGCGATTAAACGACTGACCGTTGCTGTATTGCTGAATGGCGTCCAGACAACCACGGCAACCGGCGAAACAGTGATGGAACCCCGCCCGGAAGAAGAGCTTGGCGCGCTGCGCGAGCTGATCTCTGCCGCGGTTGGCTTCAGCGAGGAGCGCGGGGATGTCATTACGCTGAAATCGATGGAAATGCCTACGGTAGAGCCGCAAGGAACCGTTGTCAGCGCCTCCATCTTTGACAACATCTATCTGGATGCAATGTCGCTTATCCAGATGGCTGCCTTGGCACTGGTGACGCTGATCCTTGGTCTCTTTGTCATTCGTCCGATCCTTTCGAACCAGGCCAGCGTTCCGGCCCTGGGGGCACCGACAGGCGACGCCATGGACGAATTGCCGGCACTTGGCGGAGGCGGTTTCATGTCCAATCCGAACCTCGGCGCCGATCTCGCGCTGGATGGTGAGATCGAGAACAATGAAACCGGCCAGTTCGAACCCATGGGTGGCATGGGCATGGGCAGCGGCATGGGCATGGGTGACATGAGCGGATTGGGCGATATGGGTGGCCTGCCTGCCCTTGGCGGTGGCAGCGACAACCCCGTTGATCGCCTGCGCTCGATGATTGGCGAACGCCAGGAGGAAACTGTTCAGATTCTGCGCGGCTGGCTGGAAGAAAATGAGGAGAGAGCCTGATGACCATTGCCCATCTTCTTGAAGATTTTGCCATGGATACACCGGCGGTGCCGGTTGTCGAAGTCAACGAGGAATTGTTGGAAGAACAGCGTCTGGAATCCTACGAAAAGGGCTACAGCGCCGGTTGGGATGATGCGGTGACAGCCAAGGACAAGGAGAGCAAGCATGTCTCCTCGGAACTGGCCAGTTCGCTCGAAGATCTCAGCTTCACCTTCCACGAGGCGCAGACGCAACTGCTCGAATCGCTGGATCCGATGTTCAAGGTTCTGACAAGCGCTGTCCTGCCCGACGCAATGGCTGCGAGCTTTGGACATCACATAGTTGATCAGCTCACCGACATGGCCAAGAGCCAGGCGGATCAAGCGATCAATATTGTCGTCTCCCCCGGCGAGGGGGCGACGGTGCGTGCGCTTCTGACCAAGAGTTTTGCTGTACCGGTTCAGGTGCGCGAGGATGTCATCCTGAGCCCGGGTCAAGCCTATCTCAAGGTCGGCGGCATTGAGCGGGAAATCAACAGCTCGGCCCTGATCGACTCTATCCAGGATTCGATCGAGGCCTTCTCCTTTCACATAACAGAGGACAGCAAATATGGATAAGTCTGCTGAAATGAACCGGAAATCTGGCGATGCAGGCAATCCGTTTGTGTCGGTACCCGTTGAGGTCGTCGTATCGGTCGGCAAGGCGCGGCCGTTGATCCGTGATCTTGTCAACCTGGGCGAGAACGCGATTCTGACGCTCGACAAACGGGTGGAGGATCCCGTGGATCTCTATGTCGGCGACCGCCTGGTCGCCAGAGGCCAATTGGAAGAGCTGGAAGGCGAGCAAGCAGGTCAACTGGCTGTGCGCCTGACGGAAATCGCGGATTTGCAAAGCGGCCTGGGATGACACGCACTGCCCTTTTTGCCGTCGCGCTGGCGGCTATGCTGGCCCTCGGTCTGCCGGACCCTGCAAGCGCGCAGGATCTCAGCCTGTCATTGGGCGATGGTCAGTCAATCTCCGCCCGTTCGATCCAGCTGATCCTGCTGATCACCGTCCTCAGCCTCGCGCCGGGGCTGCTGATCATGATCACATGCTTTCCGTTTCTTGTGACGGTCTTGTCGATCCTGCGGCAGGCCATCGGTTTGCAGCAGGCGCCGCCGAATATGTTGATGATCAGCCTCGCGCTGTTTCTAACCTATTTCGTCATGGAGCCTGTCTTTACCGAGGCCTGGACCACCGGGATCAATCCGCTGATCGAGGAACGGCTGGATGTTGAAACCGCGCTTGAACGTGCTTTGCAGCCGTTCCGTGTCTTCATGGCGGCGCGCCTTGATCCCGATACATTCTACGCGATAGCGGATCTACGCCCGGCCACTGCGGGTATTGACCCAACCGCCGATGCGCCGCTGTCGACCTTGGTGTCCAGCTTCATGCTGTCAGAAATCGCCCGCGCGTTTCAGGTCGGCTTTCTTGTCTTTCTGCCATTTCTGGTGATCGACCTGGTGGTCGCGGCGGTTCTGATGTCGATGGGTATGATGATGGTCCCACCGGCCGTTGTGTCCATGCCGTTCAAACTCGCGTTCTTTGTCGTTGCCGACGGCTGGAGCCTTATCGCGAGTGCTTTGGTGCGCAGCTACTTCCCGTAGTTGGATATCGCCTTCCTAATCCCCCGGTCGTCATTGCGGCCGGGGGTTTTTCTGTGCCATCACCCTGAGCGCTGCCATATACCGCGGTCGCCCTCATCCTTCAGCACATCCTTGAGGGTTGATGACCGGGCTTTCCTCTCCCTCTCCCTTAGATTTAGTGATCTGGATCTCCGGCCCCGCTGATGTAATGCGCGGAGAGCGAGCCGTGCTGTCATCTCGGGCAATGCGCTGAAATGTCCAGGACCGCATCTCCCAGACCTCCAGGTTGTGACAATCACGAAGGTAGAGTTCAGTGACAGCGCATCTGCAAATCGCGGATCCGCAACAGCTCCCTTACGACGAAGCACCCCCCGAAGCCACGTGGCTTCAGGGGGTGCTGGTCTTGTCTATATTGGGGCCTCGCTGCTATCGAACTACAAATTCGGCATGCAGGGCACCGGCTGCCTTCAGGCTCTTGAGGATATCGATCATGTCCCGCGGCGATACGCCCAGGGCGTTTAGCCCGGCGACCACTTCGGACAAGGAGGTTGTTTCCGGAACTTCCGCCAGCTGTATGCCCTCCTCCTCTTCAATGGCGGCACCGGTGCGTGGGACGACAACCGTTTCGCCATCTGCAAATGGATTGGGCTGAACCACGAGGGGTGTTTCCTCGATTCGCAGGGTCAGATTGCCTTGCGCAACCGCGACACGTGAAATACGGACATCGCTGCCCATTACAATGGTGCCGGAGCGTTGATCCACAACCACACGCGCCTTGCGCTGCGGTTCGACCAGGATATTCTCGATCCGACCAACTGCATGGGCCGTTGACCGGCTATTGGTGCGCTGCACGTCAATTTCCACGGTCCCGGAATCCCGCATCAGAGCGACGTTTCGACCAAATTCCGCATTGATCGCCCGCTCGATACGGCCAGCGGTGGTGAAATCTGGCTCCCGCAGGGCAAGGCGCATGGACGTCAGTGACGAGAGATCAAAGTCGATCTCGCGCTCGACCCTGGCCCCCGATGGAATAACACCGGCGGTCGGCACCCCCTGGGTGACAGAGGCACCTTCACCCTCCGCGACCGCGCCACCAGCCAGAATGGTCCCTTGGGCAACGGCATAGATCTGACCATCGGCGGCATTCAGCGGCGTCATGACCAGCGTCCCGCCCAGTAGGCTTTTCGAATCGCCAATTGCGGACACCGTCACATCGACGGTGCCGCCAACACGGGCAAAAGGCGGTAAAGTCGCGGTGACAAACACCGCCGCAACATTCTTGGGCCGAAACTGCTCACCGGTGACATTGACGCCCAGCCTTTCGAGGATGTTCGACATGATCTCTTCGGTAAACGGTGAGTTGCGCAGACCGTCGCCGGTCCCGTTCAGACCAACCACAAGACCGTAGCCGACCAGATCATTGCCACGAACGCCGTCAAACTCGACCAGGTCCTTCAGCCGGATGGCATTGGCCTGTGCCATCGCAGGCAGCATCAGCACCGTCAGCAGAAGTCGAATGAGCTGCATCATGACAGGAACCTCATCAGAGACAGCTGTGATGTTCGCGCGGTGACAGTAAACAGGCTTTCCAGTTGGAACTGCGCCTCGTCGAGACGGGTTGCGGTCTCATATGGGTCGGCTTGGACGAGTTCATTGAACACCAGGCTCAGGCTGGTCTGCGCCGCGCCATTGCGTGTTGCCGTCTGCTCGATGCGCCCTTCAACAAAACCAAGATCCGATTGCATCTGCGTCAGTTGAACCTGGCTTTCACGCAGCTCTACCCCGGTGCTACGCAACAGTTCGAATTTCACGTCCGAGCTGAGGCTCAGGCCGGGTTCATTTACCAGTGTCGCAATCGCGAGGCTCTGCAATGTCTGTTTGAACGCAGCATCATTGGCCTTCAGAGAGACCGTGACCTCTTCGTTGGGCCCGATTCTCACCGGGTCCATCAAATCCGAAGAGCCCTGGTACATCACGGCATCAAATCCCAGAGGATCGGCAAACCAGTCCTTGACGGCCTGCACGATATCCGGGGCGGTGCTCAGCAGGGATACCTCGGTCACCAGTGAGGACATCAAGGTGTTGAGGTCGGCGAGAGGCTTGGCTTCGGTATCATTGCCGGCAAACAGGCTGCGGCCGGCCGCTTCTCCGTTCAGCGACCGGATGGCTTCCGTCAGGAACACCTCTGCCTGGTTGGACAATTGCTTCGACGTTTCGTCATTCGGCGAGGTGGTGACGGAGAAGATGTCACCGGTCAGCGTGATGACGTTATCGGAGATCAGCTCAATATTGTTCTGCATCGAGGATGCGAACAGCGCGGCCTCGGTATTTGCCACCTGAAAGGACTTGAGCCGGTCAAGGCTTCGTTCGACGTCGGACAGATAGGTGAGATCGCCACCTAGTTTCTGTGTCAGCTGCGAGGTTTTACCCGAACTCAATTCCTGCGTCAGGGTCGAGATGTCGTTCTTCAGACCCACCGACCGATTGCGCAGGAACAGATGCTGAGCCATGTCCCCATATGAGTTCATAATCATTCGTTAAATCCTCAGAAGCGTTTCCATCAGCTCATCAACGACGGAGATCATTCTGGCGTTGGCCTGATAGACTTTTTCAATCACGATAAGGTTTTGCAGTTCAGCATCACTGTCGACGCCCTGCGCCAATTCGCGCTGATACATTTCGGTATAGGTTGCCGCCGCGAAGGCGACATTCTGTTCTGCGGAATTTTCACTCTGTGCAAAACGCGACAGCAGATTCGCGCTCAGCGTGCTGGCATCCAGATTTGCGGTGCCGAGGCCGACGGACGATACCAAGCGCTTGGCGTCGAGCGCATCGGCATATCCGCGCAGAAGCGTTGCATCGCCGGCATTCCCGGGCGCCGCTGCATTGAGACCATCCCGCAACCGCCAGGTTTCAGCCTGTCCCTGCATCGCGATCTTGTCGTTCAATTCAATACGGTTGGCGATGCCAACAGTATTGGCAGGGTCAAAGAACGCACCTTGATCGGTGAAAATCCCGGGATCGGTGGCGCCCAAAGTCGGATCCAAGGTTGGATCCTGGAAGCGTTCGACGAGATCTTTTGCCATCGCATCAAGATCTTCCTGAGCTTCCACGGTCAGAACGTCGCGCACCTCGAAATGGGCCGCCAGAGTCCCGCCGCGAATTGGCCCGCCGGGGCCGGTTGCAACGTCGATACCGTTGATTTGCAGACCGGAGAGCAACCCGTTGCCGAGGGTCATGTAAGGCAGGGTATCGGCCTTGCCATCAAAACTCAGCTCAGCGGCCTGACCATCCAGAAGCACGGCGCCGCCTTCTGAGAACAGGGCGACCTGCCCACGGTCACGGTTCACAACCTTGACCGGGATAATCTGGTTCACCTCGTCGATCAACAGATCACGCTGATCGAGAAGCGATGCGGAATCGGATCCGGTGGACTGACTGACTGCAATTTTTGCGTTCAGTCTTTGCAGCTTTTCCAGCGATTGATTGACGGTATCAACTTGCACGTCGATGGCCCTGTCGGCGGCTGTGCGCCGATTGCGCAGCCCTTCGGCCGCATCGGAAATCGACCGCACCAATTCTTCAGCCTGGATCGCAAGATCGTTCAAGCGCGGCCCTGAATCCGGACGGGAAATCACCTCGATCAGACCGGAGTCAAAGTCGGTCAGCCGCTGTGTGATGGAATAGGGGTCGTCGGCGCTGCCCACCAGCTCGGTCATACGACCAAAGAAGGCGGATTTCACCTCGGCAACGCCGACCTCTGAATTGGCGGATCGCACGCTGGACTGCAACGCCGGATCGTTGATCCGCTGGACGTTGCCGACCTTCACCCCGCTGAAACCGTCGCCGGCGCTGGTGAGCGCCAGACTCCGGCGTGAATATCCTGGTGTCAGGACATTCGACAGGTTTTCGGAAACAACCGAGGTTGAGCGGCCAGCCGCCGTCAGCCCGGTCATTGCGGAATTGAGAGCACTTGTAATGGACATGGATCATCCAGCCTTTGCGCGAATGTGGATCAAAGGAGAAGGCGCTTATCAGCGCTTGATGTTGGTGGTTTCCTGCAACATCTCATCCACGGTCTGAATGACCTTTGCGTTCGACGAATAGGCGCGCTGGGTCTGGATCATGTTGGTCAGTTCCCCCGCAACATCGGTTGCGGACTCTTCACGCGCATAGCCCAGGATATCGCCTGTCGGACCCTCACCTGCATTCCACAGGAAATAGGAGCCGCTTTCGCTGGATGGCATATAGGTCTGGCGATCCATTGCGATCATACCGTTGGGATTGGGCAGATCGACAAGAGGCACCTGATAGACCACTCGGCTGACGCCGGTGTCATAATTGGCATGCACATATCCGGCTTCGTCGATTTCCACGCCGGTGAAGTTACCGACCGGGGCGCCGTCCTTTGAAATGGAGGCGGGTGCGAAGGTATCCGACAATTGGGTAAGGCCGTTGTCATCCCCCAAGGTGCCGATATTGATCTCCATCGGGCCGCCTGCAACAGACACGATGATCGAGCCGGTTGCCGGGTCATAGGCCCCACCTGTCGTTGCCGTGACAGCATTGAGAGCGCCGCCGGAGGTCCGGTTGTCATCAAAGGTCAGCGTATATTCACCGATCACAGTGGCGCCGATAGCAGTATCGGTAATGATCATCGTCCACTCGTTCGACTCGCCTGTTGCGGGAACGGTGGGAACAAATTCGATCTGCAGACTCTCCGACTTGCCGAGGTTGTCATAATACTCGATCGACAGGTTTTCGCTGGTGCCAGCCGACGTGGATTCGGTTGCGGTCGCAGGCAGGTTGACACCCAGAGACATCTCGGTTGTCGGCTCACCAGACAGTTTGTTTACATTGAAACGAACCGGTTCAAGCGCATCGGAGGTATCGCGCGGGTAGGGTGGGATCGTACCATCGGACTGTGCGGGCCAGCCCATCAGGACGAGACCGGATTCAGTGGCCAGCAGGCCATCGGCGTTGGTCCGGAACGATGCAGTGGTGGTCAGCATCATCTGCGGGTTCGCAGCGCCTGTCTCGACCTCGTTCATGGATGTCACCGGCAGCATACCGCGGCCTCGGACCGCGAGGTCAGTCGCATTGCTGGTCGACACCAGCGGGCCCCGCTCATCAATCAGGCGGACGTTGGTTGTCCGCACGCCCCCGGCCGAATAGGTGCCGCCAGACGAGCTCATGACCATCGAGTGGAAATCGGTCTGGACCCGCTTGTAGCCGGCGGTTGAGGAGTTTGCGATGTTGTCGGAAATGGAGGCCAGTCGGCTGGCATTCGCGGTAAGCCCGGCAACACCGGCATTAAGCGAGGAAGAAATCGTCATGGATACGCCTTTCTGCTGCATCGAATCTTTCTTGATGCAACAGCTAGCCGATTGCCCATTAACGGGCGGCTAACAGATAAAATTGTCTGATCTGTTCGCCGCCCATTTTTGGGGATCCATGGGTTATTTGCGCAGAAGGATGATTTCGACCCGATTGTTTCGCGCTGCCATCGGATTGCTATCCGCCAGTTTCCGATCGGCATGTCCCGTCACCCGGTGCATGCGCTTGGACTTCGTTCCACCTGATTCGAGCATCACCCGGGTCGCGTCAGCCCGTGCATGGGACAGTTCCCAGACCGGATTATTGGCGACAACGACCGCATGTGATCTGATGTGACCGCCGATCGCGATGTTGTTTTCAACAACGCCGGTGACGCGTGAAACCATCTTCACGATGTCGCGGAACAGGAGGGTCGGTTCGGCTGTACCATCTTTGAACAGCGGCGAATCCTCGGTGTCGAAGAGTTCGACTACAAGGCCTTCGTCGGTGACGCGGGTAATGATGTGCTGCGCCATCTCGATCGAGACCATGCTTTCGCCGCCACGCCCCTTCAGCTGCTCTTCCAGGGCTCGGAACTGCTCATCGGCAGCCTCGCGGTCCTTGTCCTGTTCGACGCCGGAGTCACCCTTGGCCTGCTGGGCGTCTGCGGGGTTCACATCGGTCGCACCGGTACCGTTCTGGGGCTGGATTTCCTCGGTGAACATGCTGTCCCCGCTGAACGCCCCGTTGCCGCCGCCGGAGACCCGGCTCAGCGGAATGGATGGCGAGAAATAATCCGCCAACCCTTTGCGTTGTTTCTCAGTCGTTGCATTGAGCAGCCACATCAACATGAAGAACGCCATCATAGCCGTCACGAAGTCCGCATAGGCGACCTTCCAGGCTCCACCGTGGTGACCATGGGCACCACCTGACTTTTTCTTCTTGATGATAATGGGCGCCACATTTCCTTGTGCGCTCATAATCCACCACCTATTTTCACCCACTACCGGGATATCAGGCGGTGTCTTAAGTGAGGCTTAACAGATAAATTTGCCGGCAGTTATGGCCGCCAAAGCCCCTCTTTTACCCGTAATTCGGACGGATTCCGCGCCCATTTCGTGAAATGGGCACCGCCACCAGATGCAATATTGGCGGCGGTGCAGTGCATCAGGCCTCTAGCAGAATCGCGTCGTAAGAGTCGCGGAGCTTGTTTTTCAGCACCTTTCCGGTGCCACCTAGCGGCAGCGCATCGACAAAGATGACACGGTCGGGGATCTGCCAGCTTGCTACCTTGCCCTGGTAATACTCGCGCAGATCGTCCTCGGTCACGTCGGGGGAGCGTTTTACAGCGATCACCACCGGACGTTCGTCCCATTTGGGGTGTCTGGCTGCGATTGCCGCTGCCTGAGCGATACCGGGATGGGACATCGCGATATCCTCCAGCTCGACGGTCGAGATCCATTCGCCGCCAGACTTGATGATGTCCTTGGAGCGATCACGAATGATCATATAGCCATCGGCATCAATTGTGGCGACGTCACCGGTATCGAACCATCCATCTGCCGTCAGCGCTGTATCCTCGGCGCGAAAATAGCTGTCGATCACCCAATGACCGCAGATCTGCAAATTGCCCTGCGTCTGTCCGTCATGAGGCAGAACAGCGCCGCTGTCGTCTACGATGCGCAGATCGACACCATACATGGGGCGGCCCTGTCCTTCGCGCAGCTTCGCCTGCTGCTCGGCGTCCAGCTCATTGTGTTTCTGAAGCAGCTGGTTCAGCGTTCCGATTGGGCTTGTTTCCGTCATGCCCCAGGCATGCACCAGATCAACGCCGTATTTGTCACGAAATGTGGGGATCATGACCGTTGGCAGGGCAGAGCCGCCGACAATGGTGCGTTCCAGGCTCTCGGCGGTGCATCCGGTCTCCTCCAGCCCTTTCAGCAAACCCATCCAGATGGTGGGAACACCCAGCGCCACGGTGACCTTTTCCGCATCAATCAGCTTGGCCAGGCTCGCCCCATCCAGATGCGGCCCGGGCAGTACCAGCTTTGCCCCAACCGCCGCGGTCATGTAGGGCGTCCCCCAGGCATTCACGTGGAACATCGGAACAACTGCCAGAACGGTGTCCCGCGCCCGCAGGGCGATACCGTCGGGCTGGTTGCCGCCAAGCGTATGCAGAACGCTGGTGCGATGGGTGTATTCAACCCCCTTGGGATTGCCAGTCGTGCCGGAGGTGTAACACAGGCTCGATGGCAGGTTTTCATCCAGATCAGGCCAGGAGTACGGGGTTGTTTCCATGTCCAGGAGCGCATCGTAGAACAGCACGTCTTCGATCTGGGCTGCGATCTCGGCGTCCGGCGGCCCCATCACCACGATATTCTGCACGGTGGTCAGATGCGCGCGCAGCTGTGCCACAGCCGGAACAAAGGTGGTGTCGATGAACAGGACCTGATCCTCTGCGTGGTTTATGATGTAGATCAGCTGCTCCGGTGTCAGTCGCGGGTTGATCGTGTGGCAGACAAACCCACCCCCGGAGACGCCGAAATAGATTTCGAGGTGGCGACGATTGTTCCAGGCGATGGTGCCGCAACGGGCGCCCTGCGCGATGCCCAGCCGCCCCAGGGCGGCCGCCAGCTTGCGAGCGTTGGCGTCGATGTCTCCCCAGGTGACATGCACGGTTTCGCCCGAAGTCTCGACAGATGTGACCGTGGTCCCGCTATGGAACCGCCCTGCATGTTCTATCAGCGAGCCTATGGTCAGCTGTTTGTGCATCATCTTGCCAAGCATCTTTGTCTTCTCCGAATTGAAATGTCAGGCGCGGGCCAGGGCACCGCGTATAATATCTGCCGCTTTCTCCGCGATCATGATGGTTGGCGCATTGGTGTTGCCGCCAATCAGGCGCGGCATGATCGACGCATCAACCACCCGCAGCCCCTCCAAACCATGGACCCGGAGCGCGGGATCCACCACCGCAAGCGGGTCGGTTCCCATTTTGCAGGTGCCAACCGGATGATAAATCGTATCTGCCCGCGCGCGTATATGCTGTTCCAATGCGGCGTCATCGACCTCGCCGTCGATAAACAGCTCCTTGTGAATATAGCCCGCCAGCGGTTCTGCCGCCATGATTTGCCGGGTTTTGCGCACCCCCCTGATAAGCACGGCCAGATCATCGGGATCAGCGAGAAATTGCGGATCAATCCGTGGCGGTGATGTGGGATCGGCACTGGTCAGGCCGACCGTGCCGCGCGATTTTGGCCTCAGCACGCAGATATGGCAGCTGAACCCATGCCCCATGTGCAGCTTCCGGGCGTGATCATCCACGATGGAAATCACAAAATGCAGCTGCACATCGGCACGCTCTTGGGATGGGTCCGTTTTCAGGAACGCGGCCCCTTCCGCAAAGGGAGTCGCAATCATACCACGCCCGGTTTTCCGCCAGTTCCATATGTGGCGCAACAGTGAGATACTGCCGGGCAGGGAAATGCCGAAATTGTCGCGATCCTTGGATTTATAAGCCAGTGTAAAGTCCAGATGATCCTGCAGATTCTGCCCCACCCCGGGCAGCTCATGGACCATGTCGATCCCGTGCGGGCGGATATCCTCGGGTCGACCAACGCCGGAGAGTTGCAGCAGCTGCGGCGAGTTGAACGCTCCACCGCAGAGCACCACCTCGCGGCGGGCGCGGACACTATGCTCAGTGCCGCGCAGCCGGTAGCTGACGCCAACCGCACGTTTGCCGTCGAATATGATCCGGGATGCCTGCGCCCGCGTGATCACCTTCAGATTCGCGCGGTCCATCACCGGGTGTAGATAGGCCGCCGCCGCCGAGCAGCGCTCCCCGTTGCGGTCAGCTCTGTGGAATTGCGTCACCTGATAAAGGCCGATGCCCTCGTTGTCGCCTGTGTTGAAATCCTCGCAGTGTCGGATCTGCAGGGATTGGCCGGCCTTGATGAAGGCATCGGTGATCGGGCGGGGAGATTTCTGGTTGCTGACCTGCAAGGGGCCGGCTGCACCATGCAGATCATCGCCGCCGCGTTCGTTGTTTTCGGCTTTTCGGAAATAGGGCAGCACCGAGTTCCAATCCCAACCGGGACATCCCAATGCGGCCCACTCATCGTAATCGCTGGCGTGGCCGCGAATATAAAGCATAGCATTGATCGCACTGGAGCCGCCCAGGCCTTTACCGCGCGGCTGATATCCGCGTCGCCCGTTCAACCCCGGTTGCGGCACGGTTTCATAGGCCCAATTGTTGATTTTGGGGCGTCCCGGTAGCATCGCGACCACAGCGGCAGGAGCGCGAACCAAAAGCCCGTCACCGCGCCCGCCGGCTTCCAGCAGGCAGACCGTGACGGTTGGATCTTCGCTTAGTCGGGCAGCCAGCGTCGATCCCGCAGAGCCTCCGCCGACGATCACATAATCCGCCTCCATCACGCTCTCCCCCATGTCCAGCACGAACAGCTCTCCCCAGCTGCCAGAGGATGAGCGCTGTTTTTACGGGGGCTGTCTACTCTGACGGTACGTCATCGCGCAGGCGCAATAACACGCCAAAGGCTTGATCAAGCATCGAGAAAAAT
>NZ_JAYMWL010000010.1:0-79953 GCF_048056275.1 Phaeobacter sp. JH20_26
CCGCGCTCTACATGGATCAGCATGCGGTCACTGTCGATGTCCCGCACCTTCAGGTTGGTCACCTCGGAGGCGCGCAATCCCGCGCCATAGCCAATGCCGAGGGCCGCGCGGTATTTAAGGCCAGGCCCAGGAGCCGCAGACAAAACCGCAGAGACTTCCTCAAAGCTGAGCACGATCGGCAACTTCCGCGGCTCCGTGCGGAACTGCATGTACTTCTTCATATCTTCCCGATTGCAGGTCATGCCGAAGAAGAAGCGCAGTGCTGTGATCCGGGCGTTATACACCGACGGCGTCACATCGGTGTCTGTCATATGAAGCTGATAGGCGCGCAGCTCATCTGGGCTGGCAGAATCCGGTGAACGCCCAAGAAAGGCGGTGAAATTCTTTAGCGCCCGGATATGCGCCTGCTGCGACTTCCCCGCCATACCGCGAATACGCATGTCTTCAATCATCCGCGCACGCAGCGGGCTCATCTTCTCATTTGCCATGGGAACCTCCTGTCCGATTGAGAAACCTCAATCTTCAGGCAGGACAGCTACATCGCAAAATACGCCTATATCTTGTTCGGCTCGCTACCTCAGCAACAAGCGCAATTGCCGCGAGAGCGGCTTAGTCCAAGAGCCCACAGCGGAAGTGTTAAATTCGTGCTGCGCGCGCTCACAGCAGCAGAATTGCCGCGACTGCATCATTTTCAGCGCCGCTGCACGGCGTGGAAGCCAGTCGTTCGCCCTGCTTTACCCTCCGGAAGACACGAGGTCTTCCGAAGAGAAAATCAGGGAAGGCTTCGCCATTGGCGGAACAGGAGGCGCGAGCAGGGATGTTGGAGACACGAAGAAGGAAAGGTTTTGCCATCTAGACATCAATAAGCCATTGATTTTATGCCCGTGGAAAGCCCACACTCGCACCAGTCTTTCACTTTTTCGACTCTTATTTTTTCCTCTGGGTAGGGAACTGAGATCGGTCTTGCTCACATCACTTGCAGTTTGTTCAACCACCGCGAGCAAGATCTTTGTGAGCGTGGCTGAGCGGCCAATTGATAGCATCAACAGGCAGGATATTTCTGCAACACCTGTTCAATGACCAGTCTTACACGGTAACAAATGAAACAGCGGCCGTAACCTCCGGTCCAAGATGCGTAGCATTCCGGAACGCAAAGCATGAAACAACTCAAACGCCATTTGCCGCCTCTGACTTCTCTGCTTGCGTTTGAAGCTGCTGCCCGCCTTGGCAGCTTTACCGCTGCGGCGGAAGAGTTGAATGTCTCCCGAGAGGCTGTCAGCCGGCAGATCCGGACACTGGAGAGCCATCTTGGAATTTCTCTGTTTGAGAGGGACGCAAACCGGGCGCTCATGGGAGCGGCCGGAGCACATTTCTTTGCAACAGTGTCACCCAATCTTACCGCCATTGCAGTTGCGGCGAAAGAACTGGCAGGAGAGGTCAGCAATGTTCCTGAATTGGATAGCGCGGCACCTTCGGGAGATGAAGAGGATCTGCCGTCGATCCTTGTAGTTGATGACACACCGCAAAATATTCACCACCTGCACGGCCTGCTAAGGGACGCTTACCGGATTATTCCGCAAACCTCCGGCAAAGCAGCCCTGTCTTTTCTCGCGGGGGAGCTGGCAGACCTGGTCCTGCTGGATATCCGGATGCCGGATATGGATGGCTACGAGGTGTGCCGGCAAATCAAATCCACGGCAAGCCTTGCTGATGTACCGGTGATATTCCTGACCAGTCTTGATGATCCGATGGATGAAACCAAAGGCCTGGAAATGGGCGCCTGCGATTTTATTACCCGGCCGATTGTGCCCGCTGTTCTGCGTGCCCGGATCCGCAGCCATATTGAACTCCGCCAGGCAAAAACGGCCTTGGAAAAACTGCTGGCACGGCGGGCAGACCGGCTCGGGAAAGCTGAGCAGTTACTGGCCCGGATGTGTTCAGACATCGGACAGTTTCAGTCCTCGTGAAGAGAGCCCGCTAGCTGTTCTACAATTTGATCAGCCGTTTCGAAGTCCAGCACTTTCAAAGCCGTCTTAAGGCTTTGAAGTTTCGCCTTGGCAGTTTCCGGAAGTTCCCCTGATCCCGTATTCTGTACTTCTTCAATGGCCTGAATGTCACGCTTGCTGATAAGTGCCCTAATCCTCTCCAACCTGTCCGGGGTGAACGGCAATTCATCTGCAGAAAGAGGGCTGCGGGCGTCGAACTGCTCAAGCAGCTGGGACATGGCTTGTTCCACTGTTTTGATAGAAGTGCTGCCCTTTTCAGCGCCCGCCGCAAGTTCCGCCAGCCTGTCGGCCCCCACCGTGCCGGCCGCCCCTTTGATGACATGAAGGAGATTGGCCTTGACCGGGCCTTCCGGCCTGTCAGTCAGGGCCGCCAGACCTGCGGACCATTCACGCAAACCGGCATGAAACCGGCGCAGGGAAGCTTCATAGTGCTGCCGGTTGCCGCCTGCATAAAACAGCCCCTTTTCTTGATCTACTCCCGGAAGTTGATTGTTGCCGCAAAGGTCGGCAAGAAGACTGCGCAACTGCGATGGGTCGATTGGCTTAGGGATAAAACCGGAAAAACCGGAAAATTTACAACGTTCGGCTTCTTCCTGCGTGGCGTTGGCCGTGGCAGCAACTACAGGTGCCAAACTTCCCTGAAATCTGCCCTGAAGATTCTCCAGGGCGCGATACCCGTCCATTAAGGGCATATGCAGATCCATTAGGATTACGTCCGGCATCGCCGCAGTCGCCTGTTCGAGTGCCTCAATACCGTTCACCGCAGTGCGCACTTTGGCGCCAAGCGCCTCAACCAGCGAAACAAAGACGTACAGGTTGACGGGGTTATCCTCCACCACCAGCACATCACGGCCTGCGAGAAGTTCATCTTTTTGCAGTTTCGGGCCGGTACCTGTTTTTAATTCTGATAGAGCTGCGGAAAACTCCCTATGCGTGATTGGAAGTGCTAGGTGCCTCCTGCTGACCTTGCCGCTGGAAGACCTGAGAGAGAACGCAGCATGTGCCGTTGTGACTGTGACCATGACAGGCGGTATCGGAGCAGTAGTTGTGGCCAATGCCCGATTTGCCATTACCTGAACCTGCCGGACCGGTCCTTCCGCGCCCTCAACCTTGATAATATCAGTAGTTTCATTTTTTGGGGGGATGGGCTGGATTGGCGGGCGTAAGATCAGTGCAAACTCAGACCCTTTTTCAGGTTCACTGTTCACCTGAAGCTCGCCTTGCATCCTGTCTGCAAGCCTTTGTGCAATTGAAAGCCCGAGACCGGTGCCCCCGTACTGGCGGGTGGTTGAGCTATCGGCTTGTCCAAAAGCTTTGAAAATGCCTTCGATCTGTTCTGGAGAGATGCCAATTCCGGTGTCTCTCACGCCAAGGCGCAAAGCGCCGTTCTGAAATCCAGCTTGTATGCAGATCTCGCCCTCGTTTGTGAATTTCACCGCGTTAGAGGCAAAGTTGACCATGATTTGTCGCAGACGCAGAGGGTCCGCGCAAACCTCTTCGGGCAAATCCGCAGCGTAGTCCCAAGTCAGCAGCACCGGTTTGCCTGCCATCAGCGCTCTTGTCTGTAGCAGCACATCGTCCAGAAGGTCATCCAGCCGGAACCACACTTGCTCCAGCACCAACTCTCCGGCCTCAATTTTGGAGAGATCCAAAATGCTGTCGATGTTCTCTGAAAGCTGCGCAGCAGCGGCGCTAAGATCAGTCAGGTTGCGCGTATTGGAGTTGCCTTTACCTTCCCGCAGAAGCATCCCCGACAACCCGATAATCGCATTAAGAGGTGTACGCAGCTCATGGCTCATGTTGGCAAGAAAGATTGATTTTGCCTGGGAGGCTTCAACTGCTTCGTTGCGCGCGACCAGCAGTTCGCGGGTACGTTCGTCCACAAGCTCCTGAAGATTATCACGGCTGGCCTCAAGTTCAGTCACCGTGCGCCGGAATGCACGGGCCAGACGGGAAATCTCGTCCTGCCTTCTTACATCGAACATTCGTTGGTCGCGCCCCTTCAGCCGGAACGAGTGCCCATCCCGCACCCTGAGGGCAGCCGCCTGTAGCCGCGCAAGTGGGCGAATAACAATCAACTGCACAATCAGAAAAATGACCGCAGTCACTAATAGCGTCTGCAGAATGCTTGAGCCAAGCACGACATAGCTGCGGGCAACCATATCCTTTTCGACAGGACGGAAAGAAAGTTCAAGTGCCAGCCGACCGATCTCACTGCCGTCCCGCGGGTTGGTCAATATGTAGGCAGGTTTCTCCGGTTGGCTAGTGGGCTGAAACAGGATGCTCAGCCACGGCGGCGTAGGCGATGGCTGTCGCGATACGGACAGGTCGATCAAGCCGCTGCTGTCGCGCTGCGCGTCGGTCAGAAGCGGGTCGTCAATACGTGCGCTCAGGATCACCGGATCTTCAAGCAGGCCGTTCAAAATGGCACGGACAGCGGGAACGTCCACCTCCCAATACGCCCCGGCAATCTGTGGCAGTGTCGCCCGAATGATACGGTCGGCATTTAGGCGGGCTGCACCAATTCTGAGGGAATGTTCCGCCAAGAGGGTATACAGCCCCAGTAACAGTCCGGACAAAACCCCTAGCAATGCAGCAGCGAGCGCGATTTTACGTGTGATGCCTGCGGGTTTTAGCTTTAGCCTCATCGCGAGAAGTAATAGCGCAGGTATTCAGGTGGGATATGATTGGCCTGCATCCTTTCCAGTTCGATCTGTAGGCGGCGGGCCATATCATCGCCTTTTGGAGAGCGGTGAAAGCCGATATAGCGGGCGTGCTCCGCCAAAGGGGTCGGCAGAAACTTCAACTTGTCCAGCGCATTCAGTTCGCTGGCCACATAATGCAGTGTCTCGTAGCCGCCGACAATCAGATCAGAACGGCCGAGAAGCAGCTTGCGAAGATTAGTGAAATCATCCAGCGAGGCTTCGCGTTGCAGCGGCTGGTAGTGGTCAAAGCGCGCCTCGTATGTGAAGCCTGAAACCACACCTACAACCAGGCCGTCCAGGTCCGAAAGCGTATGGACATCCTGGATCGGGGAATCTTTCAAAGTCACAAAAACTGTACGCGTCCGGCGCAGGGGGCCGACCATGTTCCATTTCTGAAAACGCTCAGGCGTCGGCGCCAGCTGAAAGACGGCATCAAGCTGGCCGGTCTCGAAATCCAGCAAGGCGCGCTTCCAAGGCAACGGCCTGTGGTCCAGCCTAACCCCGATCCGTTCTGCAGCCTCATTCAGGATCTGCACGTCAATGCCCGAATACTCGCCTTCGATTGAGTAGTTGAAGGGCGCAAAGCCTTCCATGGATCCGACCACCCAGGTTTCTGCCCGGACAGGGTGCATCATGATGCCAAGTAGGCAGATAGCCGTCACGATCTGCAAGAGCCGGTTCATCAGTCATCCACCGCTGGTTACGCGCCAGTGCCAGAGTATCCGTGCGCGCATAGGTCAGGCAAGCAGGCAGCCTGTCAAAAAAGTTCCGGTGACAGGGGAACTTTTTCGTCTCTCACGCTGAACAGTTCCTGGCTGTAAACCATCCGGCAGACGAGAAAGGGAGAGAAACATGAAACACTTGATTGCCACCACAGCCCTGGCCAGCTTTGTTCTGGCACCGATCGCATCCGCTGCCGCGGAATGCACCAATGACACTTGGAACCGTATTCAGGAGCGCGGCAAGATCGTTGTCGGCGTCAAGGCAGACTACAAGCCCTGGGGTTTCCGGGACACCGACGGGTCGATTGTCGGCATGGAAATCGACATGGCTCAGGATGTTGCTGAGACACTTGGCGTTGAACTGGAACTGACCCCAGTTGTCGCTTCGAACCGGATGCAGTTTCTGGAGCAGGGTCAGATTGATCTGATGATTGCCACCATGACCGACCGCGCCGACCGCCGCGAAATCGTCGGCATCGTCGGCCCGAACTACTATACGTCCGGTACGAACATCCTGGCCCCGAAGGCATTGGGGTTCACATCCTGGGGTGAACTGAGCGGCAAACCCGTCTGTGGTGTGCAAGGCGCGTTCTACAATCAGATCGTTGAAGACAAATATGGCGCTCAAATCGTGGCCTTTGGAGGTTCTGCTGAGGCTCGCCAGGCACTGCGTGACAAGAAGTGCGTTGCATTTGTCTATGACGATTCCTCCATCGGCTCGGCAATCGCTTCTGGCGAGTGGGAAGACTTCGAAATGCCGCTGGCATCCGAGGATGACAGCCCTTGGGGCCTGGCGGTTCCAAAGGGCGAAGATAGCTGTGTCTTTGGCCGGTTTATGACCGGTATGCAGTATGGTTGGCACCAGGATGGCAGCCTGATCGAGTGGGAAGCCAAATGGGGCATCAAACCGACGGCCTACCTGCAGGATCTGAACGCCAAGCTGGCGGACCCGGTCGCAGAATAAGCATTAGCCATAGGGGAGACCGTCGGCATGACAGGTTTCGAAGCTTTTTTTGTGCAGCTTGCCGAGGATTTCCCACGCTGGAATTTCATCTGGCTTTATGACGAGAAACAGGCCGGTCGGATATTGTCCGGCCTGTGGATGACGGTGAAGCTCAGCTTTGCCTGTGTGCTGCTCTCACTGCTGATCGGCATAGCAGGAGCCTGGCTGCAAGGGGCAAGCAACCGTATCCTGCGTGCGGGTGTTCAGGGTTACATCCAGTTCTTCCGAAATACACCTCCGCTTGTGCAACTGCTGTTTTTCTACTTCGCATTGGGCCAGTTTACCCCTGTAGTGACCGGCCCTGACGGCTGGACCGAAGTTCCAGTTATCTCAGCTGCGGGCTGGGCTATCATTTCGCTGTCGTTTTTTGCGGGAGCATTCAACGTTGAAATCTTCCGCGCCGGGATCGAAGCTGTACCGCATTCAACCCGTGAAGCTGCGGAAGCGCTGGGGATGAGCCGGACACAGACCTTCACCAATGTGGTCTTCCCTCTGGCATTGCGGGTTTCGATTCCTGCATTGAACAACAACCTTGTGAATCTGGTGAAGACCACCACCCAGGCTTTCGCCATCGCCGTGCCCGAGCTGCTATATGAAAGCGTTTCTGTCTGGAACGATTTTCCATCAGCACAAAACCCGACAATGCTGCTTCTTTTCGTTGTCTATCTGGGCCTCGTTGGAGTGCTGGTCTTTGGCATGAACTCCTGGGAACGCAAGATGAGGATACCGGGCTATGGCCAGTAACAACCTTCCGGGCATCACCGGCCCGGCCCGCACTGATCTGCCGGTTTTGAAACCCTATACTCTGACAGGCGGCACCTATGACGAGATGTTCCTGGTCCGGTGGCTGGGGAACATTCCGCCGCAATTCATACTGGTGCTGCTGGTGGCCTGGCCTGCCTGCGCCTACGCCCAGTCCGCAAGCTACACCATGGGGGATGCCTTTGCCGCATTGTGGCGCTGGATACCTTTCCTGACATTGCAGGGCTTTGTGTTCAACATCGTGATTTCGGTCTTTTCGATGCTGATCGGAACCTTTGCCGGGGCCGCGCTGGGGCTGGGGCAGATTTCGCAGCGCCTTTGGCTGCGGCGGCTGAGCTGGGGCGTCACCCAGCTGTTCCGCAATGCCCCCTGGCTGGTGATCCTGTTCATCGTGCTGCTGGCCTTTCCGTTTGAGATCGAAATCTTCGGCCTGGTGATCCCCGTCCCAGCCTGGATGAAGGCCGTCATCGGATTGTCCCTTCCGATCATGGCGAACATCTCCGAAATTGTGCGCGGAGCTGTCATGTCTGTACCGTCGGCACAATGGGAAGCGGCCGAAGCGCTGTCCTTCTCAAGAACACAGACTCTTTGGCAGATCATCCTGCCGCAATGCTTCAAGCGGATGATCCCGCCCTGGATGAACTGGTACGCCATTTTGACAATGGCAACCCCGTTGTGCTCGCTGCTGGGTGTCGGTGAAATCATCACCTTTTCGCGCCAGGCAATGGAGGCCGAAAACAACCGGCCTGAGCTTCTGGTGCCGTTCTTCGGGTACGCGCTGGTTCTGTTCTTTGCCTATTGCTACCCGATCGCCCGCATCACAATCGCGCTGGAAAAGCGCTATGCCGTCAAACTCTGAAAGGTCCGGACGATGAATACTTGGACATCTGATCAGCCGATAATCTCCATCCGGGATGTGCGCAAATCCTTTGGGCAAATTGAAGTCCTCAAAGGTGTCAGCATGGACATCATGAAAGGAGAGGTGATCTGCATCATCGGCCCGTCCGGGTCCGGCAAGTCGACGCTGATCCGCTGCATCAATGCCCTGAACGACATTCAGGGCGGTTCCATAACTGTTGAAGGCCAGGAAGTGCATGACGCACAGCTCGACCGGCTGCAGCTGCGTAAAAAAGTCGGCATGGTGTTTCAGCAATACAATCTGTTCCCCCACAAAACCGCGTTGGAAAACGTAATGATGGCACCGGTAAAAGTGCTGAAGGAAGACAAGATCAAAGTTGAGGAACGCGCGCGTGCATTGCTGAAAAAGGTGCGCTTGGAAGGCAAGGAACACAGTTATCCGGGCGAGCTGTCGGGTGGCCAGCAGCAGCGGGTTGCCATCGCGCGCAGTCTGGCGATGCGTCCGGATGTGATGCTGTTTGACGAGGTGACCGCAGCGCTGGACCCGGAAACCGTGAAGGAAGTGCTGGTTACTATTAAGGATCTGGCCGCGGATGGGATGACCTGCATCCTGGTAACGCATGAAATGGGGTTTGCCCGTGAAGTGGCTGACCACATCTATTTCACCGATAAAGGGGTGATCGTCGAACACGGCTCGCCTGAAACGTTCTTTGACAACGCCAAAGATCCGCGTACTAGAGAGTTTCTGAGCCAGATCCTATAACTGCTGCATGGCACAGAATGGCCGGACTGGCCTGCTCTGTTCTGAGATCCTTTGAGGAGCGTGTTTCAGAAACCGTTGCCGGTGCTTCAGCAAGGATGATCATTCACGGGGTAGACAGATGAGCCGCAGCAAACCCTCGGACCAGCTTCCGGATTTTTCGCTCCTGCGGAATTTCTGTGTCATTGCCGGTTCAGCCAGTCTCACCGAAGCGGCCGCAAAATGCGACTTATCTCAACCCGCGCTTTCCCAGCAACTGCAGCGGCTCGAAGCAGCTCTGGGTGTTTTGCTGATGGAGCGGAACACCCGGCCGATCCGGCTGACCCGGGCAGGAAAGCGCCTTGCGGAAGGATTGCCCAGCCAGTTGCAGGATTTGGTGAGACTGGTCGAACACGTACGCTCGACACCGAATGTCAGCCGCAAGAAGCTGAGGATTGCTATGCCGGACAGCATGTCCTGCACAATGGGGGCTGAATTCCTTTCAGTCGCGACCTCTCTTGCAGCGTCGGTGGAGTTGAGTGCAGGGATCTCTCCGTGGGCGGATGACGCGCTATTGGGGCGCAGCTTCGATCTTATGGTCGACACCCCGCCCTATGACACGCTTGGCTATGTGAACCCGGCCAAAATCTTCATAGATCCTTATGTCCTGGTCTACCCCGCCTCGCTGCCCCGCAAGCGGCCGGAAGACTTTGTCGTCACCGACCCTCAGATCGCCTATGCGCCGACCACAAAGTTCGGAGTGCGCGCGGCCAGGATTGCACGGCAATTGGGAGCGGATACCGAGCCTGCCTTCAGCTTTGATTCAAGCCAGAGCCTGCTGCGCTTTGTTCAGGTCGGTTATGGCTGGGCCGTAACTTCTGTCCTATGTCTTTATCAGACACCTGCAGCTTTACGTGATCTCTCGATTTTCCCTGCGCCGCCGGAAGCATGCCGCACGCTGATGCTCCTTAGCCGCACTGAAGAAATGCAGGAGCTGTCCCAAGACGTGAACCAACGGCTGGTCAAGGTGTTCAAAGAGCTGGTGGACGGCCCCTGGCAAACAATGTCGCCTGAGGCCGCAAGTTACTTGAGACTGGCGAACCCGGATATCTTTTCTGACCCGGATACGCCGCTGCCAGACGGCTAAGTGGTCAAACCGATAGCGCTTCCTGGCCTGAAACATACTGAATCCAATTTGTCAGTTCCCGGGTCCGGGTACTGATTTCAAAATCATCGACCGAACAGCCCAGCCGATTTGCGGTTTCCAGATCGCTTTCAACCATCAGCAAATCCTCGACAGCAACACCGGTGTTGAAAAACAGGCTGCCGTTCTCACGGATCGCATTGGCCACGATCGAGGGTGAAATTTCAGGATGGTATTGCAGCCCCCAGAAGTCTGCACCGCTTTGGCGCACTGCCATTGCCTGGACAGCGCTATGCGCGTTGAAGGCCAGGCAGTCACCGCCGTCGGGAATGCGGGTGACTTCGTCACGGTGAGCACAAGCAACACTGAAACCTGACCGGCGGCCCTCCATCATCGGGTGTTTCACGCCTTCTTCCGTTAGTTCAACATTCAAAGCAAGCCCGGTTTCTTTGCCCTTTGGGCAGGCGGCGATTTCGCCGCCCAGGCAGACAGTGCCGATCTGCAGACCGTAGCACACACCAAGCACAGGGCGCCCGGTTTCGAAAGCAAGGTCGCATGCTGCCCGAATAGGGCGGGCCAATTCGTCGTCTGCTGGCCACTCGTCGCCGGCCCCAGTCATGACGATGCCGTCCAAGCCTTCAAAATCTGCGCGTGTCATCTCGGTCTTGTAGGGCTCGGCGACACGGATTTTAATACCTGGTATGACTGCTGAGAACACCCGGGCAAAGTTTTGCGGCGCGGCCCGTCCTTGCTGACGTCGGCTGCTGGCAAGATTGGGGGAACTGGATTCTACAATCAGAATTTCGGTCATGTTCTTCCTTGGTCAATTGAATCGGTTTGCTTCTGAGCGCTTCTTGCGCGGTTTGCCTTACTCGGCTGCGACCTTAATCACCGGCTTCATGCGCTCCAGCACATCGTCGCTGAGGTGGCATTTGATCTGGTGGCCGCCGTCCAATGTGCGCACCGGCGGGACGTCCTTCTCGCACAAACCGCTCGGCACTTCGGATTTCCAGCGGCAGCGGGTCTGGAACGGGCAGCCCGGCGGCGGGTTCATCGCCGAGGGGATGTCGCCCTCCAGAACGATGTGCTCTTTCTCCACGGACGTGTCGGCGATCGGCACCGCGCTGAGCAGCGCCTCGGTATAGGGGTGGTAGGGCGGTGCAAACACCTGGTCGGTGGTGCCCAGCTCCACCACATGGCCGAGATACATCACCATCACCCGGTCGGAGAGATAGCGCACGATGCTGAGGTCGTGGGAGATGAACAGGAGCGTCGTCTTCTCCTTGCGCTGAATCTCCATCAGGAGGTCGGTGACAGCGGCCTGCACTGACACATCCAGCGCCGAGACGGGTTCATCCGCCACCACGATGCGCGCGCCGCCGGCAAAGGCGCGGGCGATGCCGACGCGCTGCTTCTGGCCGCCTGACAGCTGCCGCGGCATCCGCTCGGCAAAGGCGCGGGGCAGTTTCACCAGATCAAGAAGCTCCAGCATCCGCTTGCGCCGTTCTGCTTCGGAATTGCCGATGCCGAAGATTTCCAGCGCCCGAATGATCTGGCGGCCGACGGTCATCGAGGGGTTCAGCGTGTCAAACGGGTTCTGGAACACCATCTGCACGTCGGAAACGGTCCTGGTGTCGCGTTCCTCAATCGGGATCTGCTCGATGTTGCGGTTGTCGAGCAGGATCTGGCCCTCGGTGGCGGTTTCCAGCCCCATCAGCACCTTGGCAAAGGTGGACTTGCCGCAGCCGCTCTCGCCGACGATGGCCAGTGTTTCGGACTCGCGGGCCTCGAAGCTCAGGGTTTCATTGGCCTTCACCACCTTGGTGTCGCCGCCGCCGAACAGGGCGTTGGCGGCCACCTCATAATATTTCTTGAGGTTTTCTATCTTCAGGACGACCTGGCCGGGGGCGGCCTTTTCCTTCTGCTCGCCCACCGTGATCGGCGCGTTCCAGTCGATTTCCTGGAACTTCAGGCAGCGGGTTTCGTGCCGGTCGTTGCCGTGCACCGGCGACATCGGAATGACCTGATCGGCGTCGCAGCGGCCCTCTTCGAAATAATCGCAGCGCGGGCCGAAGTTGCAGCCCGGCGGGCGTTCATGGGGCAGCGGGAAGTTGCCGGGGATCGCCACCAGCGGGCGCGCGTTCTTGTCGGCACCGGGCAGCGGGATCGAGCGGAACAGCGCCTGGGTGTAGGGGTGCTGCATCTCGTCAAACACGTCGTGGATCGAGCCGCGCTCGACCGCCTCGCCGGAATACATGACGCAAAGCCGGTCGCAGGTTTCCAGAACCAGGCCGAGGTTGTGGCTGATGAACAGCATCGAGGTGCCGTATTTCTTGCCCAGGTCCTTGACCAGCTCAACCACCGCGGCCTCTACCGTCACGTCGAGCGCGGTGGTGGGCTCGTCCAGGATCAGAAGCGACGGCTTGGACATCAGCGCCATCGCAATCACGATCCGCTGCTGCTGGCCGCCCGACAGCTGGTGCGGGAAGGAGTTCAGCATCCGCTCCGGGTCGGGCAGGCGCACGTCGGTGACCACTTCCAGCGCGCGGGCGTAGGCTTCCTTTTCGCTGACGCCCTCGTGGATCATCGGCACTTCCATCAGTTGCTTGCCGATCCGCATCGCCGGATTGAGCGAGGCCATTGGCTCCTGATAGATCATCGCGATTTCATTGCCGCGGATGTCGCGCAGTTCTTCCGCGCTCATCTCCGCCAGATCGCGGCCCTTGAACTTGATGGTGCCGCCGACGATGCGGCCATTCTTGCCAAGGTCCTGCATGACGCCAAGCGCCACGGTGGATTTGCCGCAGCCGGACTCCCCCACCAGGCCAACGGCCTCGCCGGGCTGCACAGTGACCGAGAAATCCATCACCGCGGGAATTTCGCGCAGGCGGGTGAAGAAGGAGATCGACAGCTTGTTAATCTCGAGGATCGGGCCGTCGTAATCTGCCAGTTTGTTCATATCCGCCTCCATCAGTCTTTCAGGGATTCTTCGCGCAGGGTGTCCCCCAGCAGATTCAGGCCCAGAACAAGGCTCATGAGGGCCAAGGCAGGCGCCAAAGCGGGATGAGTATACAGCGCCAGGAACTTCCGGCCTTCGTTGATGGTAGTGCCCCAGTCCGGGCTTTCCGGGGTCAGGCCGAGACCAAAGAAACCCAAGGCTCCCAATAGGATCGCGGTGTAACCGATGCGCAGGCAGAAATCGACGATCAGCGGCCCGCGCGCGTTGGGCAGGATTTCCCAGAGCATGATGTACCAGGGACGCTCGCCGCGGGTCTGGGCAGCTGCAACAAAATCACGCGTCTTGATGTCCAGAACCTGTCCGCGCACGATACGAAACTTGGCCGGCGCACCAACCACCGCGATGATGGCGAAGATGTTCTTGAGCCCAGGCTCGATCAGGAAAATTCCCGTGGGGTCATAGTCAAAGGCAGTTCCAAGATAAACCCAGGCGCCAATGCCCAGCGTGGTGCCGACCAGCACGTTGCGCAGAACAGGGCGCACATAGAAACGGGAGTGCCAGAACAGGCAGAAGAAGATCATCGGGAAGATGAAGACGATTGCCGCCAGAACATTGGGAACAGATGCCTGCCAGACATGCCCGGCACCAAAGCTGATGGCAGGGCCACCTGCGCGGATTTCCGGTGTTACCAGCAGGTAGAACAGCAGGATGACCGGGAATGCGATAATCAGGTTGGCCGCAAAGGTCAGGGCCGTGTCCATGCGGCCGCCATAGTAGCCAGCGGGCAGGCCCAGAGTGATCCCCACCAGGAACGCAAAGACTGTCGCAATGGGGGAGACGGTCAGCACGATGCGGCTGCCGGAAACCATCCGCGAGAACACGTCCCGCGCCAGATTGTCACCGCCCAGCAGATACCAGCTATAGGTATCTTCATCCGCCCCGGGAATGGCGCTGCCAGGCAGAGCGTTTTTCATGCCGGAGAACTGGCCATAGGGGTCGTGCGTGATTATCTGATTTGCAAAGAGTGCAGTCAGAACCCAGAACAGCACCAGGGAGAAACCAGCGACTCCAATAGGGCTGTCAAAGATCTGGCCATAGAGGCCGGTTTTGCGGCGTGTGGCAATGGATCCGGTCAGGATAACTGCCATGCAGGCCCAGACGGGCAGAAAACGCAGGCTCAGCTGCAGGAGAAGTTCGGGAGTTGTGAGATCAGTCATGGTCCCGGATCCTTAGTTGACGCGGATGCGCGGGTTGAGGAAGACATAGCCGATGTCGGAGATGAGCTGGGTCAGCAGCACCACGATTACCGCAACTACAGAAATGCCCATCAGCAGTTCGATGTCATTGTTGCCTGCGGCCTGAACCAGCGCCCAGCCGAAACCCTTGTAATTGAAGATCGTTTCCACGATCACAACACCGGTCAGCAGCCAGGGAATTTGCAGCATGATCACGGTAAAAGGGGTAATCATTGCATTCCTGAGCGCGTGTTTCAGCACAATCGAACGGAAGCTCACCCCTTTCAGGCGGGCGGTGCGGATGTACTGCGCGGTCATCACCTCGGTCATCGAGGCGCGGGTCATCCGGGCGATGTAGCCCATACCGTAGAATGTCAGCGCCAGGACAGGCAGGGTGAAGTTGGCAAAGGTGATGCCCTTCATCGCCGTGGCGGCAGAGGCTTTGAACAGGGTTGGGCCGTCAATCAGGCCCCAGTCTGCCAGGAGCGGTGAAATCCCGGCATTTTTCGAAGCGAAAAAGGATATCAGCACCACCGCAGATACATACTCCGGGGTGGAGGTGGTAATGATCGAGAACGTGGAGAGCAGCCGGTCGGCCCAAGAACCTTCGTGCATGCCGGCCAGAACTCCGATTAGCAGAGATAGCGGCACCATGACACAGAGCACCGCAAGCATCAGATAACCGGTGGTGCCTAGCCGTTTGGCGATGACGGTGCTGACCTCTTCCTTGAATACCGTGGAGAAGCCGAACTCCCCCTGAAGCACGCCGCAGTACTGCGGAGCCGCTTCCGCAGGACGCACTGGCCTCGAACAGCGGGTGTGCATATCTCCGTCCGCATCGGTCAGCCGTGCGGATGGGATGACCCCAAGCCATTCTCCGTACTTGGAAAAGATGTCCTGTGTATAGCCGCGGTCTGCCAGCCATGAGAGGACTTCGGCGTCGCTCATACGGGCATTGGCCTCAGTCTTGGCCAGCTTCTCAAGATTGGGCATTAGATTGGTCAGGAAGAAGACCACAAAGGTCAGGCAAGCCGCCGTCAAAACCATGACGCCGAACCGCCGCAGAATGAAGTGTCGCATGGTAACTCCGAGTGTTCAGGCAGGCCACGGGGGGAGCACAGGTCCGCAGCCTGCCGTGCCTAAACGCTAGGGTTTAGGCCCAGCCCCACTTGTACAGCTGAGGCAGGAAGGAAATATGCGGCTCGGCGTTCAGGACGCCTTCACGCGACTGACGGAAAAGGGAGCGCCAATAGGGCTGGATGATCACGGCCTCATCCACCATGATCTGTTCCATCTTTGCCGTGATCTCGCTGCGTTTTGCCGGATCAGCTACTGCGACTGCTTGATCGAGGAGCGCATCGAACTCAGCATTGGCAAAGCCGGATTCATTCCATTTCTGACCGCTGCGGTAGCAGATGCCGTAGAGTTGCACCCCCAGCGGGCGGTGGTTCCAATCAGTGATGCTGAACGGATATTTCGTCCAGTCGTTCCAGAAGGTGGAACCCGGCATGATGGTGCGCTTCACCTTGATCCCGGCGTCACGGAGCTGAATGGCAACAACATCAGCAGTGTCTCTGCGGAAGCCGCCATCAATCGAGATCAGTTCATGCTCAAAATCGGCCATGCCAGCCTCGTCCATCAAGGCTTTGGCGCCCGCCGGATCATGCACTGGGTCGCCAATGTTGGCGTATTCCGGATGCACCGGCGCAACATGATGGTTCTGTGCAACCTTGCCGTTGTTGTTGAACCCAAGTTCCAGCACAACGTTATTGTCGACTGCCTTCTGCAGTGCTTTGCGGACCCGGACGTCAGCATAAGGTTTCTGCCCGTTCACCTCGGCCTGCTGGTTGGCGCGGATAACAACCGTAGAGCCCGTTGCGATTTCGGATGTTTGCCAGCCCAACGCTTCGATTAGTTCCAGATACTCGCCCGACGTGTTGTAGGTCACGTCAATCTCATCCGCCTCAACAGCAGAAAGAACCGCAGAGGCGTCGGTGCCGTAGTCGAGGAATTCAATCCGGTCGAGCCAGGCACCGGTACCTTCGCCCCACCAGGTATGATCCGTGTTGCGTTCCACAGCTGCGCGGACGCCAACCTGAAACTCGACCGGTTTGTAAGGACCGGTCCCAACCGGGTTGGTCAGCATTGTTTCCGGCGTATAGCTTTCATGCACTACCAGGGCGGGGTAATCTGCCAAGCCGGGAATGATCGTGATGTCAGAAGAACGGCATTTCAACTTGACGGTTTCACCATTGACGACAGTGATAGCTCCGGCTGCCGCTTTCTTGGTTTCCGGGTCGACCAGGGAATTCATGCGCGACGCCATCGAGTTGCCCTCGACCTCAGCGTCGCACCAGCGTTCGATATTGCGGGCGACGTCTTGCGCGGTGAACGGATCACCATTGTTCCACGTCGCTCCCTTGCGGATTTTCAGCGTATACTCGGTGGCGTCGCTGTTGACTTCCCAGCTTTCCAGCAGCCGCGGCTTGAAAGTTCCGTCGTTGTTGTATTCGACCAGATATTCCAGCCAATTGGAGGCGACCATCGACATCGCCGCGAAATCCATCGTACGGGTGTCCTTCAACGCATGCACGCCTACTTCAAGCCGCAAGGTTCCGCCGCGTTTGGGCGTGGCTGCCTGTGCCGGTGCAGCCATGCCCAGCATGCCATAGGCGGTTGCTGCGGTTGCGCCGAACACGCTGGCCAGTGCCAGAAACTCCCTCCGGTCCATGTCACCGCCTCGACGTGCATGGCCAGCGGCTTTCAGAACATGTTCTGGTAATGGCTTGCCGGTTCGTTCACCAGTTTGATTGTTGGGGCTCATGTCTTCCTCCCGTTGAGCATTCGCTGAAGAAAGGGGAGAACCCCCAGCTACCATTTCCTCCAGACCTAGCCTCCCAGCACATGGAAATTTGGCAATTCTTCAGAACTGCCTAACTGTGGCGGCACTCGATCTTCCAAGCCAGCACAGGCAGCTTCATTGTTGCCGCTGATGAATGACATTGAGAATTTGAATGCTGGGAAGTTGAGGCAGAGGCGTCATCCAGAGCCGTTTACACCTGAAGGATGAGGGTTTCCGCTCCACTATACCGGGTGGAGAAGAACTGTACCCTGCTGCGAATATTAAATTTTGGTAGCCAGGCACAGCGTAGCACTGCGAGGTTTTCGTACGTGCCTACACCGGACTTGAACTGGATGCCGCGCTTCGCCCGTGCAGCATTCTGAACCAGCTCAAAACTGCCGTTGGTCACAGCCTCTCGGCTCAAGGTCGAGAACCGCCCTGCCTCCTCCAACCTCGGAGAAACCCGAGCCTTCATGGATGATGCCAAGCGCATCCTGATCTTCTCCGATGCGGGAGGCACCGGGCGCAGCTATCACGCTGATCTTGGGGCAAAGAACCAGCGCCTCCGGGTGCATTACCTCCTGGAGCCCGGCTGGAAGGCCGACAATGCGATCCAGGGGCTGGGGCGCACCAATCGGACCAACCAATCGCAGCCGCCGCTCTTTCGGCCGGTGGCGACCAATGTGAAAGGCGAGAAGCGGTTTCTCTCCACAATCGCGCGGCGTCTCGACACGCTCGGGGCGATCACGAAAGGCCAACGCGAGACTGGCGGGCAGAACATGTTTCGCGCCGAGGACAATCTCGAAAGCCCCTACGCACGCGCGGCGCTGCGGCAGTTCTTCTACAAGCTGCGTGCCGGCAAGATCGACGCCTGCTCCTATGCCCGCTTTCAGGAGATGACCGGGCTGACGCTCGACGAGGCGGATGGCACCATGAAAGAAAACCTGCCGCCGATCCAGCAGTTCCTGAACCGCTGTCTCGCGCTCCGCATCGACATGCAGGACGCGATCTTCGAGGCTTTCGGTGGGTTTCTTTCGGCGATCATCGAAGATGCGCGCCAGGCAGGCACGCTCGATGTGGGCCTTGAGACGCTCAAGGCCGAGAAATTCGAAATTGTCGATCGTAAGGTGATTTTCGAGCATGAGGCGACGGGGGCGACGGCGACCGCCCTGACCGTCGAGCGGACCGATCGCAACGACCCGCTCACCCTGCCCCGGGTCAAAGGGGACTGTTGCATTATGTGAGCCCTTTGGCGATCTTCTGGCTTTTGAGGACAGTATGCCAGCTAAATCTCCGTTCAAACACCACCGCTTTCCCCGTGAGATCATTCTATGCGCGGTGCGTTGGTACCTTCGTTATCCGCTGTCTTATCAAGATGTCGTGGATCTCTTGGCGGAGCGCAGCATCGCGGTGGATCGATCCACGGTGTTCCGATGGGTACAGAAATTCGGTCCTGAGTTGACGAAGCGAACCGAGAAGCATCTGCGCCGCGCGAGTGTCGATTGGCATGTCGATGAGACTTATATTCGTGTCGGCGGCAAATGGCGATATCTGTGGCGTGCTGTCGATGCAAACGGGCAGATGGTGGATTTCCGTCTGACGGCGCGGCGGGATGCAAAGGCTGCAAGGGCCTTTCTCAACAAGGCGATCGAACGCGTGCGGCTGCACCGACCGGTGACAATCGTGACCGACAAGGCGCATAGCTATCGGCGCGTCATCCGTGAGATCAATCACAGATACGACCCGCACTTCGACAGCATTCGGCATATTGATCGAAAGTGGCGGAACAATCTGATCGAGAGCGACCATGCGGCCATGAAACGGCTGCTCGGATATCGGCAAAGCTTCCGGTCATTGCAAACCGCCAAGGCGACCCTCAGTGGCATCGAAACGATCCGAACCATCAAACGTGGCCACGTCGATCACAAGCAACAAGGCGTCGCGGGGGAGATCCAGTTCATCGCGCAGCTCTTCGGAGCAGCGTGACCCAGCGCAACGAACAGACGCCAACCTGGCAGCAGAAAACTAATGCAACAGTCCCCTTGGTAGGCACTTGCGGGCGTCGCAAGAGGAACTTGGCCCGGAAGCGTCAATGTCGCGGCCATCGCCAGCCGCACGATATGGCGTCTCATGTATCGACTCCCCACAAAACTATTCGCGCGAATACAATACAACACGATTGACAGCAATCGGATTTCTTTGATTGGGATATCCGGCTCGAAGGCTCAGGATCTATGGTTTGGATGCGGCAATTGCTCGGAGAAGCCAGTCAGCGAGACTCAATCACTTGCCTTATGTCTTCTTATACATACATAAAGGTAATAACAAGACCGAGGATAGAAGCATTGCCTGCGTCATACCTTCCGCCCCCCGCAGCCAAGCGGGCGATCCGCAAGCTCGGATCCGATATCCGTGACGCACGTTTGCGCCGCGGCTTGCCGGCGTCTGTTGTCGCCGAGCGGGCGGGTATTGCGCGATCAACCTACCACAAGATCGAAAAAGGTGATGCTGGCGTGTCCATCGGCATCTATGCGGCTGTGCTGCAAGCATTGAACCTGATGGATGGATTTGAAGATCTCGCTGATGCCAGGAACGATCCCCAAGGTGCACATGCAGCTCTTGAGCGCTTGCCGAAACGCGCGGTTCTTGCGCGCAAGAAGTCTGGCTCCAAGGAGAGCAGCTAGGCCATGGCAGAACGGGTCGTCGAAATCGACATTGAGCTCGATGGAGCGATGGTGCCTGTCGGCACCATGCGTTGTGTGCCATCCCGGGCGCGCGAAACCGTCGTTTTCGAATACTCGGACGACTGGCTGAACCGGCCAGAGCGGTTTGCTATTGATCAGGGCGTGCCTCTCTCGCCCGGACCGTTTGTGCCTTCAGGCAACGGAGAGATGTTTCCAGCCCTTGGCGACAGTGCCCCAGACAACTGGGGTCGTGCCTTGATGCGGCGTCGGGAACGGCGCCGCTCTGTGCGGGAGGAACGTCCGGTTCGAACCTTGTTCGAGACGGATTATCTTATGGGTGTCTCCGATGTCAGCCGCATCGGAGCCTTGCGGCTGCGATGGCGTGGCGATGCCGACTATGCAGCACCCATCCAAGATGGCGTTCCAGGGTACATCGCGCTCCAGCGTCTTCTCGACGCAGTCGGGCGTTTCGAAGCTGGCGAGGAACGAGACGAGGACCTCGATCTCATTTTTGCGCCCGGGGCATCGCTTGGCGGTGCACGCCCAAAATGCTCGGTCTATGATGTGCAGGGCAAGCTCTCGATCGCCAAGTTTCCCAAGGCTGACGACGATTACAGCAAGGAACGCTGGGAGGAAGTCGCCGCGCGATTGGCAGATCGGGCCGGCCTGACTATGGCTGACCACTCTCTGGCAAAAATCGGCGATCGGCCGGTCTATCTGAGCGCCCGGTTTGACCGACGCGCAGCAGGCGAACGCATCCCGTATATGTCAGCCATGACCATGACCCAGAACCGGGATGGCGTATCTGGCAGCTATCTCGAGATCGTAGACGCGATCACCAGGACTGGCAGCCAGGCTGCCAGGGATCGTGAAGAACTCTATCGCCGCCTTGTCTTCACTGTTCTGGTGTCGAATACGGACGACCATATGCGCAATCACGGGTTTCTTTGGGATGGGCCAGCTGGATGGCGGCTGTCGCCGGCGTTCGACATCAACCCGACGTCTCAGTTGGAAAAACCGCGTGTCCTGCAGACACGGATCGATTTCGACGACGGGACCTGTGACATTGACCTTGTGTTGGCTGTGGCACCTGAATTCGGCCTCCGCACTCAACACGCCCGGGAAATCGTCGCTGAAGTGGCAAAAGCGACAGCGACGTGGCGCGAAATTGCGCATCAGGTCGGGGCTCCGGCACGCGAGCTCGACTATCTGGAAAGTGCTTTCGAGCACGACGATCTGGAGAAGGCTTTGGCGCTTTAATGTATGCTTATGCAGACATTAAATGCATATAGTGTCTGCTTTCAAAGTCTCCAACATGGAGACTTTGAAGAGTCATTCCAATATCTCGACCAGCCTTCCATAGTCCCGGCTAACCTCCTGTGCCTCGTGAAAGGCGCGTTGGCGCTCGGCGTCCAAGCAGCGGAAGTATTCTTGTATGTCGGCGATGTAGCCCTCGAAATCAGAGCGGAGCAGATCGGCATATTCTCGAATGTCTTCGGACCGCTCAGGCAGGAAGGGCCGTTCCGGTGCGGTACATGCAATGGCGATTTGGCCAATCGACGCGAGTGGCACAACAAGACCAAGCAAACCGTATCGAAATGCACAAAACATGCGCAGGGCAAAACTCCTTTGCCACTTCAAATTCATGGTTTCGTGCGGTAGCTACCTATTGCAGCCAAAGACGGTTCGTCAACTCAAATAAATCGTCTTGCAGTCAATTATGTTGTCTTGTATCGCCCGTGTGGAAATGTCCCCGCGGGCCGATACTCACGATGAGGAGGGCCCAGGGGAGGTCATGATAGAAGAAGCACCGAATGTGGTCACCGAAGACGGACTGCGCGGCTTGCTCGCCGAGGGCTACCTCATTGAGGTGGTCTGCAAGGAGCGAGCGGAGAAGCGCCATAACAGCTGGTACGGCTCGTGGGTCATCCGCGCCGTCGCCACTGATGGGCGTGACGATAAAATGCTCGTCACCAGCCGAAGCGTCCTCAAGCTCCGCGACTTCAAAACCATCGTTGGCCTTGTCAGTTTCCTGGCCGACATGGGCTGTACGACCGCTAGCATCCCACTTGAAGAAGGTGGCCGCGAACGCCACGCCGCGCCTCCGGTCAAAGGCAGCTGACCGCGCGACTGCGCTCATCGTTGCTTTGGGTACAGGCGTTTGTTCCGCGCCCCCGGCCCTGGCCGACGGTTTCATCTTTTCGGTTGGCCCAGACGGCCAATTGATTTCCTCTTCTCAAGAGGCAAACGGGCGCCTTTTTCTCTTCGCAGAACCTCGCGTTCCTGACGCAACGAGCGAGACAGCGATCCCGGCTCGATCCGCCGCCCGCGCCACCCCAGAAATCCTCCATGCGATCGAGACCACGGCTCTACGGTATGCCGGGCATGGTGCGCTGCGTCGCGCCGGGCTTTCAGTAACTGATTGGGCGCTCCTTTACCGGGCCAACATCGAAGTCGAGAGCGCATACAATCCGGCTGCACGCAGCCCTGTCGGTGCCATAGGCCTCGGGCAGCTTATGCCGGATACCGCCCGCGATCTCGGCGTGGACCCACATGACATTGCGCAGAACCTCGACGGATCAGCCCGCTACTTGCTGATGATGCTCGACCAGTTCGGCGAGGGCTCTCTGGCCCTTGCGGCGTACAACGCTGGCCCTGAGGCGGTCACACGCCACGGCGGCATCCCCCCTTTTCGAGAAACCCAAGGGCATGTGGCCCGTGTGACTGCCGTGTTTGAGCGGCTCAGAGGAGATCTTTCATGACATCGAGAAAACGTCAAAGCGTGCTCCGCACGCGGGCGATCGCCGCGCTCGGCGCGATGACCCTTATCGTGCTGGCGGGTCCAGCGCTTGCACAGAGCATCGACCTCTCGCCGGTACAGACCCTGCTTCAAGGCATTGTCGATGCGATCACCGGCCCCTTGGGAATCGTGATCGGAACGCTTGCGCTGATCGGGGTGTTCCTTTCCTGGCTCTTTGGCATCCTCGACTTCCGTCAGGCGCTCTGGGTCGTGGTTGCAATCGCGGGCATCGCCGCAGCACCCACCATCGTCGCCGCCATCTGGACCACCTGAGCTCCGTCCATGGCTGACCAGTCCCGCGTGTTCATCGGCCTTCTCAGGCCACCCAAGCTGATGGGCTTGCCGATCATGTACGCCATGGTCTGGCTCTTCGGCTCGACGCTCCTGTTCCTCTGGGTGCAGAGCTGGGTGGTGACCGTGTTCGCGGGGCTGGCCTGGCCGGCGCTTTGGAAAGCCGCAGACTGGGATCCGAACTTCCTCGACGTCCTGGTGATCACCCTGCAGGAAACCCCGCCGACCACGAACCGCAAGCTGCACGGAGGCGACAGCTATGCCCCGTGATGGACTTGCCAATGACGTCGCAGAGGCGCTCGATCCGCTGACTGCGCTGCCCGCATGGGTCAAGGGCGAGAAGCGGCTCTCGTCGATGCTGCCCTACGTGAGCCTCGTGACCGACCGGACGATCCGGACACGCGGCAACGAACTGATGCAGTGCATCAGGCTCGAAGGGGTGAACAGCACCACGAGCGAGGACGGGCATCTCGACCGGATCGGAGGGTTGCTGGCTGGCATCGTGGCGCAGGTCGGGACCGAGTTCTCATTCTACCTGCACAAGGTCTCGAAAGCGGTCGATGTGACCCTACCGCCCATACCGGGCGAGGGGTTTGCTGCCGCCGTCGACAAACGATGGCACGCGCATCTCGGCCGCGCGGGCTTGCGCGACAAGACGCTGACCCTGACCGTGCTGAAGCCCCGCCTGCTGGCCGCAAGCACCGGCGAGCTTCTGGGCTTCCTCGGTTCACTCAACACAGGCGAGGAGCACCCGCTCTTCCCCCGGTCGCGCCTCGGTGTGATCGCCGAGGACGTAGCCAATACCCGCGTCACCTTCCGCGGCACGACCATCGCCCTCTCTGACGGCGCTGTCGGCAACAAGCTCGGCGCGATCTTTGCGGTGAAGAACTATCCCGCCAAAACTGACAGTCTGATGCTCGACGAGCTGAACCTGCCCGTCGACATGGTGGTCACCCACTCCTTTGTGCCGATCAACGCCAACATCATGGCGGGCCGGATCAAACGGCAGCTGCGCCTGATGCAAGCCGCCAATGACGGGGCCGTCAGCCTCGCTCAGGAACTGGAACTCGCCCAGGACGATCTGGAATCGAAACGCCTGATCTTCGGCGAGCACCACATGACGGTGGCGGTCTATGCGCGCAGCCAAGCCGCGCTCGACGATATCGCGGCCGAGATCCGCAACATCTCCGCGACTTCCGGCATCAACCTGATCTCCGAAGCCTTCGGGGCGCGGGCGCATTTTATGGCGCAGCATCCCGGGAACACTGGGGCGCGCAGCCGCAAGGCTGCGATCACGAACCACAACTTCGCCGATCTCGCTACCTTCCACCGCACCCCGCTCGGAAAGACTGGTAGGGAAGTGCCGTGGGGCGTGCCGATCACACTCTTCCCGACGCCCGAGCGCAGCGGTTTTCGCTTCAACTTCCACGAACAGGGCGCGCCGGATCGCGAACCCACAGGAGGCCACACGCTGATCCTGGGCCGTCCCGGCTCCGGCAAATCCGTCCTGGCGGCTTTCCTGATGACCATGGCACGGCGGGCAGGTGCGCGGGTCTTCGTATTCGACTATCGCGCGGGCATGGAGATGGCCGTCCGCGCGCTCGGCGGCAGCTATTCGACCGTGCGGGCGGGGCGCCCAACGGGCCTCAATCCGCTCCAGACCGAGATCGACGTGCGGGGCCAGGCATGGCTTGCTGATTGGCTCGCGAGCCTCTTGGAGCGGCGCGATCGACCGCTAACCCCGGTTCAGACCAACCGACTGCAGGAAGTCGTGCGCCAGAACGCGAGCGCAGGACATGCGGGCCTACGGAACTGGTCGGATTTCGCCTCGCTGCTGGTCTCGACCGATGACGAGGGCGATCTCTTCGAGCGGATGCAGGAATGGACCGCCGAGGGCCGCTACGGCTGGATCTTCGGGGCGAATGCCGAGGACAGTTTCAGCATCGATGGAGACGTCGCGGGCTTTGACCTCACCGGCATCCTCGATTCCGAGAGCGAGCGGGAACGCATGGCGGTCCTGTCCTACCTCTTCCGCCGGGTCGAGCGGGTGATCGAGGACCGCAAGCCCACCATCATCGTCATTGACGAAGCATGGAAAGCCCTCGACAACGCCTACTTTGCGGAGCGACTCAGCAACTGGCTGGTGACCGCCCGCAAGCAGAACGCCGTCGTCGTGATGATGACGCAATATGCCAGCCAGCTCGAGCGCACGCGCACCGGCAAGACCATCGTGGAAGCGGTGCCGACGCAGGTGCTCTTGCCCAACATTCGTGCTTCCGCCGCTGACTACGCGATGCTCGGCCTGACCGAGAAAGAGCTCGACGTGCTTCTGGGCGTCGGCTCGGCCTCGCGGCTCGCGCTTGTACGCGACGACCGTGGTTCCGCCGTGATCGATGCCGATCTCAGCGCGCTCGGCCCGCTCGTGACCATCCTTGGCGGAATGGAGAAGGGCGAAGCGCTTGTCGGCGCCGATTATCGCGACCGTCCTGATTTCTGGAGAGTGACATGACCCGTACCATCAGTCGCAGCGTCGTGCTGCTTGGCCTTGGCCTGACCCTGACAGCCTGTGCACAGCATAACCCCCCGCAAGCCAACTGCTTCAATTTTCGCGAGGCTCCTGCGCAGGCAGGAACCGCCACCGCCACGATCTCGACCATGGGGGCGGAGGTCACGCGCCGCGACACGGCCTGCGATTTCGTCCTCTTGGGGGCAGGCGGCTGAGCCAATGCGGACCTGGCTTCCTCTCTCGATGATCGGCTTTGCACTGGCAGGTCCCACGGCGGGGCCAGCGGTCGCCCAAGGCGTGCCGACCTTCGATCTGCGCCTCTTCGCAGAGCGGCAGGCCATCCTTGAGCAGACCAATCGGGACCTGGCACTACAGCAGGACCGGCTAAGCCGCGAGGAGGAACTGGCCGAAATCGAGCGCCAGCAACTCGCCTCCCTCGAAGGGCTGATGGATGCCATGTCGCTTGGCGCTGGAGACGTGGCCGGAACCGTGGCGGGGCTCGAGGCGGGGCAGGGGGCGGTTGACGACGTCGAAAGCGCGTCCGCCAGTCTTTATGCGCCCGAGGACACCAATCCAGCGGCTGCACGGATGTTCGGCGATGCCCGGGAGGGGATCGAGGAGCTGATCATCCGCGCAGCACGCGACACCCATAGTCTGTCCGGGGTCGGCCCCGCGCGGGTCTTTCGCTCGTGCAATGGCGCTGTCTCTTACAGGCGCTGATCTGGCAGGAAAGCCGTTTCCAGATTGGGGCACGCTCACCCGTGGGGGCCTTCGGACTTACCCAGATCATGCCCGGTACCGCGGGCGATCTCGGGATCTACCCGGCCTATTACGACGATCCCTATCTGCAGGTCACCGGCGGTGCGCGATACCTCGCACAAATGCTGAACATGTTCGATGGCAACATTATCCATGCGCTCGCCGCCTATAACGCCGGGCCGGGCAATGTGCAGGATTATGGCGGTGTGCCACCCTTCGCGGAAACCCAGCATTATGTCGTGGTGATCCCGCAGCAGTACAACAGCTACCTCGCGGCCGTAGGGGGCATCGACGCGCTCGGCACCATCGACCCTGTGCTGCTCGCCAACGCGAGTTTCAGCCTCTCGGCCCACGGCGCAGGGGTCTATGGCGACTATTCGCTGGTCTCGGTCCGCGCCGCCGCCCTGCGGGTTCAGGACATCATCACCCGCATTGGTGAGACCGAGGATCTCTACGAGGCCATCGCGCTCAACACCTATGCCCGGGCAGAACTTGCCCGACTGGTCGCAATCCGAACCCGGATCAAGGCCGCCCGAACCGAGCCACTCAGCGCCGAGCAGATCGCCTTGGCGGCGGCCCAGGCTGCCGAGCGGCAATTCATGGATTTCAGTCAGGAGGATTTGCGTTGAACCTGCGCCTGCCCCGCTCCCTTTTCGCCGGTAGCATCGCTCTCGCGCTTGCCCTCAATGTCACCGGACCTGTCGCGGCACAGGGTGTGCCCACGGTGGACACTCAGAACATTGCTCAGGAAATCCGCCAGCTTCAACAGATGCTGCAGGATTTCGGGATCCAGACGGATCTTCTGGACAATGCGTTGGAGCAACTGGACATGCTGCAAAGCCAACTCGATCAGCTGAACGAGATGTATGCCTCGCTCACCGGGCCGCGCAGCATCCTCGGACTTGCCATGGGCGGGGACCTCGACACCTTGCTTGAGGCCAACTTCGAAGACATCCCCGGCCTGATCCGAGGCATCCAGGCGGGCGATTGGAGCGCTCTCATCGGGCCCAATGCCGGGCCCATGCGCACGCAGATGGAACAGGCGCTGGCAAGCGCCGGGTTCGACGAGGATTCACTCCGCGAGATCGCCACCAGCGGCAATCCGGGCGCTGAAGGCGTGGCCACGCGGGCAACCACAGGTGCTGTGATGTCGGCGGCGGCGCAGAACAGCCACGCAGAGGCGGAACAGTCTCTCGAACGGGTGGAACGTCTGGTCGAGATGATCCCGGACATGGAAGATCTCAAAGCCTCGATGGATCATAACACACGCGTCACGGCGGAACTCGCCATCGCCATGACCCGGATGTGGGAACTGGAAGCGATCCAAACCCTAGGCGCTGGCAATGCAGGCGTGGTTGACGCCGCCACCGTTGCTGAAGAACGCCGCTACATGGACTTCACTTTGCCGGATCTTGAGCCGTGAGTGGGGTAGGAGTGATGTCTTCGCGCGAGCTCGTGGAAGAGGAACTTGTCTACGGTGCCCTGCGCCGGGAACAGCTTTGGCGGATGATCGGCATTTCCGGGGCAGGCTTTGGCGTATTCGGCTGTTTGACGGCTGCGGCTGTCGCGCTGATGGTCGAGACGCCGCCTCCCGTGGTTGTGCCCTACGATCCCGCGACCGGGATGGCGCTCCCCAATGCCACGGTTGAAACCGTGTCGCTCGCCGAACGCCCTGCCGTGATCGAAGCGCAAATCTACCGCTACATTCTCGACCGCGAAACCTACAACCAGCTCGACAACGATCTTCGTGTCCGCCGTGTCCTCGCACAGTCTTCCGGATCGGCCGAGGCCAACATGCGCGCGATGTGGACATCGGGGCAGGAGAGCTATCCGCCGACGCGTTACGGGGCTGCGGCCGAGATGGCCGTTGAGATCGCATCGATCACCCTTATTGGCGAGAACCGCGCCCAGGTGCGGCTCAGAAAGCGCCTGACAAGCCCGCAGGGGGTACAGGATGGATCGTTCACTGCCACGTTGATGTTCGAATTCCGGCCAGAGCGGACCCGCGCGATCGACGATGTCTGGCAAAACCCTTTCGGTTTCACCGTCACCCAATATGCCATCCGATCGGACCGCTCCGAATGACTCGCACTCCAATCTCTGCGCTGCTGGCCGCCAGTATTCTCGCGTTCGCGGGAACAACTGCCTTGGCCGAAACCACGCCCCGCCCAGGTTCTCATGACAATCGCGTGCGCGTGGCGACCTGGACTGAAGGCCAGGTCTACCGTGTCGTCACGACTCTGACCCGCGTAACCACAGTCGAATTCGGTGAGGGTGAAACCATCCGCTCGATCATCGCCGGCGATACGGTCGGGTTTCAATTCGACGGTGTCCCGGGTGGCCGTGCCTTCGCCATCAAGCCGACAGCATCTGGCGTCGCCACCAACATCACCGTCTACACCAACCGTCGCTCCTACTACTTCCATGTCGTCGAAGCCCGGGAGACGCCGCATTATGTCGTGCAGTTCCGCTATCCTGAAAACCGCGTGCAACCCACCAGGGCGGTTGCAGCCGATGCGCCGAACGCGAACTATGCGGTCAGTGCCCGAGAAGAGTTCACGCCGACGGCCATCTGGGATGATGGTACCTTCACCTATTTCCGGTTCGCACGGAATGCGCCGGTGCCCGCCATCTTCCGATATTCGAACGGCAGGGAACGCGCGGTGAACAGCCAGGCCTTGAGTGACGGCGTCATCCGCGTGTCCGGCGTCAACCGACAATGGGTCCTTCGCCTTGGCGAAGAGGTGATTTGCGTCCAGGACGCAGGACAGGCCACATCATGACCGAAGGTACGGAAGACCTCGCCGCGCGCCTCGCGGCTCTCGAAGGTTCGACAGGCAAAGCGAAGGCAAACAAGCGGCCTGCACCGCTTGCCGCGATCCTTGGGGTCGTCGGCATCGCGGCAGCAGGCGGTCTGGCATGGGCTGCCCTACAGCCGTCGGCAGAAGCACCAATGGCGACCGCCGCGCCGGAGGAGTTCCAGAGCAGCGGCCCCGGATTCGGAGATCTGGCGCCGATTTCTGCCCCGGAGCCCAGCCAAGCCCCGCCTGCGGACACAGGTCCGAGCGAGTCTGAACTCGCGCTGATGGAAAGTCTTGCGACATTGAGAGCGGAACTCGAGGACCTGCGCGTAAGACCGGCCGAGGCCGCGGATAGCGGGGCGGAGCAGGCGATTGCGGACCTGACGGCACACATTGCCACCTTACAGGAAGCATCCGCCGAGGCTCAGCGTGCCCTCGAGCGGCAGCTGACCGAGCGGGATCGCGAATTGGATCAGCTCCGCATGGACTTGGAGCTTGCACGGCTTACCCCACCAGAGCCGACCTCATTGGGACCAAGTGAAGAAGAATTGCGGCTGGCCGAACTCGAAAGGCGGCGCGCAGCCGAAGCTGAGGCCCGTGCAGAGCGCATCGCGTCTCCTATGATCGCCTTCTCCGGGATGGGCGCGGGTGCGGATAGGGAGAACACGCTGGAAGCCGCACGTTTGAATGCAGATGAAGCCTTTGTTCGTTCGGGCGCACAACCTGCGCAGGTGACACGTGCCGAAGTGATCGCGAACCCATCGAACACGGTTGTTCAGGGCACCATGATTCAGGCTGTGACAGAGACGGCCCTCGACAGCACACTGCCCGGCGCGATCCGCGCCATCGTCTCGGAAGACGTCCATTCTTTCGATGGAACGCGTATCCTGATCCCGCGCGGCGCGCGGCTGATCGGGCGCTACCGCTCCGATGTCGCACTTGCCCAATCGCGCGTCATGGTGGCATGGGACCGGATCATCTTGCCCGATAATCAGACCGTGCAGATCAGCGCCTTCGGTGGAGACGAACTCGGCCGTACTGGCACCACCGGGTTTGTCGACACCCGTTTCGCGCAACGCTTCGGCTCCGCCGCGCTGATCTCCTTGATCGGCGCCCTGCCTGCGGCTGCAGCGGGTCAAATCGACAGCGAGGCGGCGGCCGATGTTGCGAGTGATGCCGGCACCGACCTGCGCGATAGTACGCAAAGCGTGATGCAGGACTATCTGGCGATCCGGCCAGTGATACATGTCGATCAGGGTACACGGATCACGGTCATGGTTGATCGTGACCTCGAGATTTTCTGACATGGCTGCAAGTTATCTGGAAGCGTCGCTCGACCGTTTCGGCCCCGAAGTCCTGCGCGACGACACGATCGAGATCTGCATCAATCCCGACGGACAAGTCTGGGGCGAATTCCAGGGCGATCACTTCATGCGAGGTCTCGGCAGCCCGCTGAGCCAGACCGAGATCAAGGACCTCGGCAACCAGATCGCCTCGGCCGCCTCGACGACGCTCAGCACGAAGAAGCCCATTGTCTCGGTCTCGATCCTATATCGAAATCGCCCGATCCGCGCTCAGGTGATCCAGCCGCCGGCAGTCGAGGGCGGGTTTTCAATATCGTTGCGGTTCTTCTCCTCCCTGCCGCTGGAGGCAATCCGGCTCGGCTTCCTCTATGGAAAGGAGCGCAGCCTCGAAGGTCTGCGGCGCGAACGAAACGCCGCGCTGCGCAATGTGGTTGCCTCCGGCGACATCGACGCCGCGCTGCGCTTCTGCGTCGAGAACAAGCTCAACATGATCGTTTCGGGCGGTACATCGACCGGCAAGACGGTCGCGGCGCGCAAGATCCTTTCGCTGATTCCGCCCGAAGAGCGGATCATCACCATCGAGGAGGCGGCCGAGCTGCGCCCCGAGCAGCCCAATGCCGTGACGTTGATCGCGGACCGGGACACGGATGCCCGCAGTGCCGATGTGCTCTTGGCCTCAACGCTTCGCATGCGACCCGACCGGATTGTCCTAGGCGAAGTCCGCGGTCGCGAGGCGATGACATTTCTCGAGGCAATCAACACCGGCCACGGTGGATCGCTGACCACGCTGCATGCCGAGACCCCACAACTTGCTGTTCGCCGCCTCGCCATCGCCGCCCTGAAAACCGATGTGCCGATGACCTATGCCGACATGATCGATTATATCGAGGGCTCAATCGACGTGATCATTCAGGCAGGCCGCCATGAAGGCGCGCGCGGAATCACCGAGTTCTTCCTGCCGGGTCAAACCACAGATTTGAACCTCGACACGGTCGACGGCAGAGGCAACAAGAGCCCCTCCGTTGCCACTGAGTAAAAAAGGAACCCCCCAGATGCGAAAACCAATTCTCGCACTCATGCTTGCCGCCTTGGCGGGCCCCCTTGTGGCGCAGACTTCGCCTCAGGTTTCAAACGATCTCACAGTCGATACGTCGCCTCAAAAGTACCGGATTTGCAACGATCGTCCGGCGCGACCGACTTGGATGGACGAAATAAATCCGCGTGAAGCCTACAAGGCAGCAGCTTTGATGGAGTTGTACGAAATTCGGGCCTGGGAGGAGATTGCAGAATCTGGCGACTGCGGCTGTGAAACCCGCTTTCCTGCTTGGGATAGCTCCGATGGCGAATATCATGAAAGGTATGCAGGCCTTAGCCAAGCCGAGCATTCAGCGTTTCGCCGCACCTGGATTGAAGTAAGGAAGCAACTCGAGCCGAGAGTGCGTACAATCTGCGAAGCTCAAGGCAACTGGTAATGGGCGTCGTCAGCTGGATGGTCGGAACGGTAGACGCGTTCCTTGTCGATGCGGCTGAGTCCCAGTTCGGGGCCGTGGCAAGCAATACCGGCACGATCGTCCTACTGATGGTTACGCTTTCGCTAATCGGCGTCTGCATCAACATGGCATTCCAGTTCCGCAGCATGGATGGGGCCAGCTTCTTTTGGTACCTGATCAAGCTGACCCTTATCGGTCTGTTCGCCTTCAACTGGGCCAACTTCAATGCAGTAGCAAACGCCGTCATTGGAGGCTTGGACTACGTCGCTGGCGCACTGGTGTCTTCGGTTGGCGGCGGAGGAGCCGGAGCCACACACTTTGCCGGCGAATTCGACATCCTGATCGAAAAATTCAGCCAGTACCTGAATGCCATCGGCAGCAACCTGAACTGGATGACGGGCGCGATCCTAGGCGGCATCGGGCTTATTCTTTTGAGCCTCCTTGGCTTCATGACCGGAATCGTCCTCATATTCGCCAAGATGATGCTGACCCTCATGCTCGGCCTTGCTCCGATCATGATCGCACTGTCGCTTTTCGATGCGACGAAGGATTTCTTCCACAGATGGGTCTCGACGACAGTCAGCTATGCCTTCTACCCCATCGTCATCGCAGCCATGTTTTCGACCGTCGTCGGCATGGCGAATTCGCTGCTCGCCCAACTCGGTGATCCGAACTCGGCCACCAACATCGGATCGCTCGTGCCGTTCTTCGTCATGGTGTTCCTGGCCAAGGGATTCGTTGCCGCAACACCTCTGATTGTTCGCGGCATCTCTGGAAACCTGATGGTGGCGGCCGCGCCCGCTGTCGTTGCGGGATCGGCCGGGATCATGCGGGGGGTCTTCAATACCGACGGCGTGAAGGGCCGAGCGCGGATCGGTGCGCTCACGACAGGCGAAGTGATCGGGCGAGGCGCGGTGCAGACGCCGGCCGCTGTGCGGAGCGCCGCGGCAACGGCAAGCGCGCAGGTGGTCAGAATGGCGGAACGGGCAAAACGTTTGCGAGAGTAGAAATGAGAAAGCAGCCTTTCGCCGCACCATGCTTGAACTCGAAAGATGCGGACATTGCCGCCTTTTGCCCACGCCGCTTTTGCTGACGCAGAAACCCTACTCATCTGCAGCACGCCATTTGTGGCGCCGCAGAGGATTTCCCTATTGCGGTCATTCATCTATGAAAATTTGGCTACTTCCAAAACGCCTTTTCGGTTGACACAGTAATTGCTGCAATCAGGATATCACGATGACATTGCCTTGATCGAAAATGGCTGGTGGTCAGGCTGAACGATGAAAGGGACGCTGTGGGAAGACTGAGCGTCGACGACCGGGTGGACGTTGATCCTGAACAGGCGATGGCACTGGCATGTGCCCTGTTTGAGGCCGCCGGCGCTGCTCCGGATATCGCTCATGAAGTGGCAGGTCACCTCGTGGAGGCTGAACAGTGCGGAACTGAATCCCACGGCGTAATGCGCATCCTGCAATACACGCGAGAGATGCTGGATGGCGCTTTGAAGCCTCGGGCAAGGCCTGAAATCCACCGGCATGACACGTGCCGCCTGTCTGTCCAGGCAAACGGTGGTATTGGAATTCCAGCGATGCGTATCGCCCATGAAATCGCGGCGGAAACTGCCGTTGAAACCGGTATTGCCGCTGTTGAGCTGTTGGGGGCCGGACATACCGGACGCCTTGGGGCATTCGGTGAGATAGCTGCGGAAAAGGGATGTCTTTCCATCGCGCTCGGTGGTGGAAACCGTAAGCGCTGGCGCATGGTTGCTCCGTATGGCGCATGCAACGCAGTGTTGCCCACCAACCCCTATTGCATCGCCATTCCAGGTGGTGACCGAGGGCCCGTCGTAATTGATATCGCCACATCGCAGGCGGCCGGGGGGTGGATCTATGCCGCCCGCGCCGCTGGCGTCAAACTGCCCGAAGGTTTGATCGTGGATAACAAAGGCAAGCCATCACGCGATCCCGAGGATTACTTCGACGGCGGGGCGATCCTGCCAAAGGGCGGACCATTGGGATATGGTCTGGCGCTGGTCGCTGAGCTGGTCGGTGAGGCCATGCTGGGCCCGGTGCTGGCAGGCGAGATCAACTGGCTCGTTCTGGCGCTTGATTGTCGCCGATACAACACCGCCCCGCACATGCGGACCGCCGCCGAGGAAATCCTGTCTGAAATCCGTGCATCGACCCCAGCCGAAGGCCACAATGCGGTGCTGGTGCCCGGCGAGCGCGAACGGGATCTGTACACAGCGGCGCAAGGGAAGCCTCTGAGGATACCGCGACAAACCTGGAACGCGATCGAAGACCTGGCCCGAGAGCTTGGAGTGGTACCCAAATAGAGCATGGTGCGACCACCATGGGGTTAAGCGTTTCGGGGATTTTCATCCCTGTTCGTCGGCTTAGACCATCGGTAAGGCCACGATCTGTCCCGTGCGCGTTTCGCCGTCCGGTGTTTCGATCCGGACATCCTGCCCGATATCCCAGAAACCGCGATCTATCATCGACAGGCCGATATTTGCATTAAGACGCGGAGACCAGATGCCAGACGTGATTTGGCCGACCTGCTTATTCCCGGCAAAGACCGGCCACGGAACCGAGCAGGTCGGAACGCGGGTGCCTCCGAATTTCAGGCCCCGTATTTCCCGGGATACACCGTCGTTCTGAATCTTCTGCAACGCTTTCAGGCCAACGAAATTAACGCTTCCATCCAGTTTGCAGAACTTGCCCAACCCCAGTTCCAGCGGATTGTTTTCACGGGTCATTTCGTTACCAAAGGAAAACAGCCCGCCTTCGATCCGCTCGATCAGATTTGGGCAGCCGGGAGTGATATTGAAGGCCTGCCCGGCCTCCCAGATCGTATCCCACAGCGCGGGGCCAAGAGAGCTGCCATTCAGATAAATTTCAAAGCCTCCCTGACGTGAATAGCCTGAACGGGCGATCACCTGGCTGGTGCCCTCGAACTCGAAACGAGCGTATTTGAAGAAACCAATGTCGCAAATTTCATCGCCAAATATGGTGGACAGCAGTGCTTCGGCCTTTGGGCCCTGCACCGCAAGCGGTGAGACATCGGGCTCGTCAATTTCGGCGTCCAGCTCCATCCCAATAGCCAGACCCATGGCGTAGAGCAGGACGTCACTGTCGGCAATCGACAGCCAAAAGCAATCATCGGCAATTTTCAACATGACCGGATCGTTGATCATGCCGCCCCGATGATCGACTATCGGAATGTAATAGCAATCGCCCACTTTCGCCGTGACAATATTGCGGGGCGTCATCAGTTGCACCAGCCGTTCCGCGTCCGGCCCGGAAATTTGCACCTGCCGTTGGCAGGATACATCCCAGATCTGCGCGTGTTCGCGCAGGTGCCAGTAATCCTCTTCAACCGATGGCTGGAACGCCTTGGGAAGAAGCATGTGATTGACCACCGAAAACCCGCGCACACCGGCCTGCTCCACACGGTCGGTATAGGGCGTACGGCGAATGCGGCGTGACATGTTGAGACCATCGGCCATAATCGTTCTTTCTGTTTTAGCTGGACGCCCAGGTAGAGTAGCTGTTGGGGTTGAGGATGACCGGCATATGGTACTTGCCGCCCGGATCCGGCATTGAAAACCGCAGCACGATCTCGCCGATGATCCGTTCATCCCCCTGGGGCAGGCCGCGCGCGGCCCAATAGGGCGCGGTCTGAAACGTCAGTTCGTAGATGGTGTTCTGATCCGCCGCAGACAGATCGACCTCTTGCGACAGGCGCCCGCCGTCATCCATCCGGGTGGAAAAAAGAGGGGTTTCGTCGCCCATTCGTGTCAGGCGCACTGCGATACCGCCGGCATGAGTGCCGTCGGTGCCGTTCAGAGTATGAGAGCTGATCAATGCCATTATTCGATCGACGCCTTGTCGCGCTTGTCCGCGGTGGCCGCCACGATCGGGCTGATCACGCCCCGTGCCTTGACGTTGACGCAGGCAGTCTTGCCGCTGGCGATGGCGCGTTGGATGGCGCCCGAGAGGTCTTCGCGCTTTGTAACCAGTTCGCCATGGCCGCCCATGCCTTCGAACATGGCGTGAAATGGAATGTCCCGAAAATCGGTGGCATAATGCTGTCCGTTCGAAAACAGTTTTTCCTGCTGCTGGCTGATGCAATCCAGACCGCCATTGTTGTCGATGACAACGACAATGGGGCGGTTTTCCTGAAAACAGGCCTCGATTGACAGGCCACCTGACAGGAAGGCCCCGTCGCCCGAGACCAGAACCACCGTCTTGTCCGGATGCACATTCTTGGCCGAGAGTGCAAAGGACACACCGACACCCAACAGGCTGTAGTTTCCCGGATGCATGATGCCGCCCAGTTTCAGACCGCGGGAGGCGGCGATATTGGTGGCGATCTCGTTCCAGAAATGGGTGTTGCCGCCGTCAAAGACCAGCCAGTCGCCATCCTTCATTTCGGCCTGAACATCGACACCCAGTTGCAGCGGGTGCATCTTGCGCCCCTCGGACAGATCGATTGCGGCTTCGGCTTCCAGATGATCGCTCCATTCCTGCACCCAGTCCTTGCGACGCTGGATCTGCAGGTCAAACCAGTTGCCCCAGGTCTTGCCGATACCGGACAATGCATCCAGAAACGCGCCCGGGTCCGACAGAAGCTGTATGTCGGCGCCGAAGTTATATTCCAGCTCCTCATGGCTGCCATTCACGCAGATCAGTTTGGTGCGTTCAGGAATGAACGGTGGGTTGCCGAAATTCATCTGGTTGTCCAGGCGGCACCCGACCATGACCACCACGTCGGCCTCATGGATTGCAGGTTTCGATGGGTGGTATTGGTGGAAATCCGCAAGCCCCATATAGCATTCCGAGGCCTCGCCCAGGTTTTTGGTGTGATAGGGAACGTTATAGACCGGCATCCGCAGCGCGGTTCCGGCCGCATCGAGCTTCGCTTCTGATCTCGACCACCAGACGCCGTGGCCTGCAATGATCAGGGGGCGTTTGGCGTTTTTGATCGTGTCCAGAACGGTCGCAAGCGCTGTGGGATCAGGCCAGGCACGTGGCACCGCGCGGTCCGAGCGATCGAACGGGCGTTCCTGACGCCCCGCGTCTTCCTCGAACGATGAAAACATGATGTCCACAGGCAGCGCCAGATGCACCGGACCCGGATAACCGGTTGTGGCAGCTGTCCAGGCGCGATCGACAAATTCGCTGATCCGTTCTCCATCCACGATCTGTTCGGAGTATTTGCAAAGCGGTGCTGCGATCGCAACGTCGTCGATCTCCTTGAACCCGCCGGATCCCTGACGTTTGAGAGTGGAGGAACCGGTGACAAAGATCACGGGCGAGCGTTCGCCCCAGGCTTCCAGCATCGCTGGGACGGCATTGGCAAACCCTTCCGGCCCGACCAGACAGAGCGATGGTTTGCGGGTGATCCGCGTATGACCGTCCGCCAGATGGCCTGCCACCTGCTCATGCGGGCAATTGATCACCGGCATCTGGCATTCCATGAACCCCTCAAGCGCCGGGTTGCAGAAGCCGCCCGCAAGGGTGAAAGCGTGCTCGACACCTTTTTCCTTGAATGCGCGCGCCAATATGGCGCCGCCTCTGATTTTTGATTGTGCATTCATCGCTGGTTTGGCCTCCTCAGGCTTTCGAAGTTTTATGTTACTGATTTTATCCGGGGGACTTGTTCATTCCCGTTACCGGGATCGCTGCTGTAGAGAATACTTCCCGACACCGCATTAATATCGTTCAGGCCGGTTTGCGCGAGCGTCAAGCTGGCGTCTTGGGCAAGGATTTTGATGATGGAGTTCAAACCCCTGGCACCATCCGCCCCCAGTGCATACAGCATTGGCCGACCGATCATGACAAAGTCGGCCCCCATCGCCAGCGCCTTGACAATATCCTCGCCGTTGCGGACGCCGCTGTCGAACAGAAGCGGATAGTCCGGCCCCACAGCGTTGCGGATAACCGGGAGCAGATCAATCGCCGCCGGAGCACTGTCTAACTGCCGGCCGCCGTGGTTGGACACGTGGATCGCGTCCACCCCGATCAGCTTTATGCGCAAGGCATCCTCTGCAGATGTGACACCCTTAACGATCAGTTTTCCGGCCCATCTGTTCCGCAACCGGTCAAGGAATTCCCAATCCGCCCCGGCTCGGCTGGCACTGCGGTCAAATCTGTTGCCATTTTTGCCCGACGCAAAATTCTTCGGTTCCGGCACTCCGTTCCAGAGCGTGGACAAGGACCACACAGGATGGCTGGCAAAGTCCCAAAATAGTTTCGGGCCGATGCGAAACGGCATGGCAAATCCGTTTCTCAGATCCCGTACCCGGCGCGAAACTTCCGGTACATCCACGGTCAGGATCAGTTTGTTGTAGCCAGCGGCCCGCGCGCGCTCCACCATCTCGAATGCCTGTTCGACTGGGCCACCCACGTAGAGCTGGAACCAGGCATTCTCTCCGGCCCAGTCGCGCATGTCTTCGATCGAGCTTGAAGCCGCCGAAGACAAGCACACAGGAATATTGAAAATATTAGCCGCTTGGGCGATCGCGCGGTCAGCTCCTGGCCACGACAAGTCACACATTCCCATGGGGGCAATCCCGAAAGGAAGGTCGAATTTCTGCCCAAGAAATGGTTTTCCCAGGCGCCGGTCCCCGACATTTTCCATGACCCTTGGCTGAAGCGTTATTTCGTCAAAACGCGACTGGTTACGGGACGTTGCCACTTCTCTTCCGGCAGCACCTTCGATGAAGTCGAAGATGACTTTCGGCTGCCGCCGTGCCGCCAGGAATCTCGCGTCCTCCGTCGAGAAAATACGCCTGCTGAGGCACGGATTTATGTCGGTATTCTGCGAAATCGGTCTATCCTTGAGGGCTAGGGCGCAACGTGTGGCCATTGTATTCTGAACGAAGATTCAGTCTCCAATCGAAATTGATCCGCCATCCATTTGGAAATGCTATGAGACGCCGGGGTTCTTCCGGTTTGTGAAGCTCTGACCTAGGCACTTATTGTCTCTTTCATGAGATCGTCGCGCTGCATTTTTTCGAGTTGTTCCAGAGTGATATGACAACGGATGGCATGGCTGTTTTCTTTTTGCTGCCAGGGGGGTGTGTCAGTATGGCAAATCGCTCCGAGTTTATGCGGACAGCGGCGCTGAAACGGGCATCCCTGCGCGGGCGGAGCCAGTTCGACAACATCATCGGCGCTCAGTTTTGGCCTGACATCGGGGTCCGGTTCCAGAACGGCGCCCAGCAATACCTCGGTGTAAGGGTGCGATGGCATTGCGTAGACATCCGCTGCCGGGCCAATTTCGCACAAACGCCCCTGATAAAGCACCGCAACCCGGTCCGACAGGGCGCGCACGACTGCAAGATCATGGGAGACAAAGATATATGTCGTACCCTGGTCCTGCTTCAGATCATTCAGAAGGTCCAGAACCGCCGCCTGAACCGAAACATCCAGTGCCGAAGTGACCTCGTCACAAAGCACCAGCTCCGGCTCGGCCGCAAAGGCACGTGCAACGGCAACACGCTGCTTTTCGCCCCCTGACAATTGGCTGGGCAAGCGATCAAGATAATGCGCGCCAAGCCGAACGCGCTCCAGCAACTCGGCACTGCGATCATGGAGCGCCTGACCCGTGAGGCCGAAATAAAGCTTCAGCGGTTGTTCAAGTATCTCGGCAATGGTGTGGCGCGGATTCAGGCTTTCATCTGGGTTCTGGAAGATTAGCTGAATGCGACGCAGGTGATCGGAGCCGCGCTTTTCGACCTCCGGCGGAAGCGCGTCACCATCGCCAAATTCGAGTGCACCTTCTGCAGGGGGCAACAACCCCGCAACGGTTTTCAGGATCGTTGATTTGCCACTGCCGCTTTCCCCCACAAGTCCAAGCGTTTCGCCCTTCCTGAGTGATATTGAAATGTCATCCACGGTAGCGGGTTTGCCATGGGCACGTCCACGCCAGCGATCAAAGAGCCCCGGTTTATCATAGCGGATCGCGACATCGCCCAAGCGCAATACCGGGTCCGCATCCGGATCGGCGGCGCTGGACGCCTTGCCGCCCGACATCATCGACAGCTTGTGCGACTGGTCGGCGTGATGGCATCTGACCAAGGCCCCGCCGGGCCCCTCGTCAAGCGATGGGCGGGCGGTTCGGCACAAGTCACTGGCAATGCCACAGCGATCGACGAAGGCACAACCGCTTCCGGCACCCCCAGGTGCGGGCGGACGACCGTGCAGCGCGGTCGGCAGATGCGGATCGCTCAGTTTGGGGATTGAGCTAAGCAAGCCACGGGCATAGGGGTGGGTCGGTGTCTTCAGCACCTGCCGGGTTGTTCCTTCCAGCGCAACCTCGCCGGCATACATCACGACCACGCGGTCACAAACCTGGGCGATGGCACCCAGATCGTGGCTGACATAAACCATCGCCATACCGGTGTCGGCGGCCAGATCCCGCAACAATTCCAGGATATGCGCCTGCGTTGTTACATCCAGTCCGGTCGTCGGTTCGTCCAGCAGCAATGCTGCGGGTTCTCCGGCCAGGGCCATTGCGATGGCAGCGCGTTGTTGTTGGCCGCCCGATAGCTCATGCGGGTAGCGGGTGAAAATTGCTTCCGGGTCTGGCAGGCGTACCTGTGCCAGCAATTGCAGGACCCGGTCACGGTGGGCCGTTGGATCAACTTTGCTGTGCAGCCGCAGGGCTTCTGTCAACTGCGTGCCAATCCGCAAAGTCGGGGTCAAAGATTGCCCGGAATTCTGCGGGACAAGGCCCAGCTTGCCACCACGCAACCCTTCAAGTTCGGTTCGGTTGAGCGTGAACAGGTCGCGGTCCTCAAAATGGCAGTTGCCGCCCAGCACGCGCAGACCCCGTTTGAGGTATCCCATGGCCGCAAGCGCCAATGTGCTCTTGCCCGATCCGCTCTCGCCGACCAATCCCACGGTTTCGCCGGGCCGCACCGACAGATCAATATTCCGCAATACCGGAAGCGTTTGCCCGGAACGGCCGGTGAAGCCGATCGAAAGATCGCTGATTTTGATGATAGGAGTGTGTGTCATCTTACACCGGAGCTTTCTGTGTGCGGTCTATACCAAGTGCCTTTGCGAGCGCGTCCGCCGTTAGATTGATGCCGATGATGAGCGAAGAGAGCGCGATGACCGGCCCCAGCACACCCCAGGGCGCAAAGGACATGAAACCCCGGGCATCTGCGATCATCAGCCCCCAGTCGGGGGTCGGGGGAGAGACGCCAAATCCAAGAAACGAGAGGGACGAAAAGGCCAGCAGCATCCAGGACCAGCGCATGGCGCCCTCGACCATCAGGCTGTCCAGAACGTTGGGCAAGATCTCTTTGCGCATGATGGTCAAACGCGTCTGGCCACGCGCGCGTGCGGCCGAAACGAAATCGCGCGCAACCACATCGTGGGTTGCTGCGCGGGCAATGCGGATGACGGGGATGCCGTAAAAAAACGCCAATGTCGGGATCAGGACCTCGATACCAGTACCAAAGGTCACAATTAGTACCAGCATTTTCAGGATCCACGGCAAGGACAGGAACGCATCCACAACCCGCATCAGGACTTCATCCGTGCGCCCCCCGATCAGCCCGAAAAAAATGCCCAGCATTCCGCCCCAGAGCACGGCAACCGGCGTCGCGATGCTGGTCACAAGCATCGCTTCGCGCCCGCCCTGGATCGTGCGGCTAAAGACATCGCGGCCCAGATGGTCGGTTCCCAGCCAGTGGCTGGCCTCTGGTCCGGTCAGCATCATCGTCGAATTCATTTCCTTAAAATCATAAGGTGCGATGTAGGGGCTTGTCAGGGCAAGCACGACATGAAAGACAACCAGAAACAGACCGACCGCGCCGGACGGGCGCGAGAGCACATCGCGCAGCACGCTGCGAAATCGCCCCATGGCGGTATTTTGAGGGATTGCGGTTGTGACGGTCACGAAACTTATTTCCTTGTATACATTGTACGCAGGCGCGGGTTGGCGATCATGGTGAGAATGTCAGCTGACAGGTTCACGCCGACATAGACAGAGGCCACGATCAGCGCGAGCGCCTGTACTACAGGCAGGTCGCGGTCAGAGATCGAATCGATCATCATCCGGCCCAGCCCGGGGAAATTGAAAACGACCTCGATCACGACTACACCGCCCAAAAGCCAGGCGATCGTCAAAGCAACGACATTGATTGCGGGCAGTAGCGCATTGGGCAATGCGTGCCGAAAGATCATATGCCAGAATGGTACACCCTTGAGCGTGGCCATTTGAATGTAGTCGCTGCTCATGACGTCGATCACGGACGAGCGGACCATGCGCAGGATATGCGCGGTCATGACCATCGAGAGCACGATCACCGGCAGGATGATTTCGGGGAAAAAGGCGCTGGCGGGTGCGCTTGCGGAAACGAGCACGATCCCCGGCAGCCAGCCCAGCCAGGCCGAGAAGATCAGGATCAGAACTGTGGCGGACACAAATTCGGGGATCGTCATGGCGAAAATCGCAGATGTCGAGACAAAAAGATCTATCGGCTTGTCCCGCGTGAGGCCAGCAATGACCCCCAGAATGATGGCCAACGGCACACCAACACCCAGGGCGCAGAAGGCCAGCAAAAGCGAATTCCCAAGACGAGCGCCGACCAGCTGAGCGATACTGTCCTTGCCATTGGCTGAAATGCCCAGGTCTCCCTGTAGAGCATTCAGCGACCAGTCAAGATAGCGCTCGATCGCGGGCCGGTTCAGACCCAGATCTTCGCGGCAATTCTCAAGCAATTTGCCATGAGCCTCGCGTTCCAGAAACGCAGTGCAGGCATCGCCGGGCAGGATTTCAACACCGGCAAAGATGATCATCGACACGATGGCCACGGTGATACCGCCTAGAAACAACCGTCTTAAGAGCATGCCCAGCATCGGGAAAGACCTCGTGGAATGGGAATGCCCTGCCTAGACCAGCGCCAGGCAGAGCACCTGGGAGGTGGACTTGTGTTATTCGACGGTGATCAGGTGCCAGCGCACCGCGTCGTTTTTCACGTTGTCCAGGTTCTTGACACGCGATCCGACGCCAACGGTGCGGGTCACATGGTAAGGGATGAGCGTCCCGCCGTTTTCCTGCAGGTATTCCTGCGCGGCGACGTAGAGTGCACGGCGCTTTTCGAAGTCCAGTTCGCGCCGGGCGTCCGCCAGCATCTGATCGAAGGCGGCATCCTTGAAATAGGATTCGTTCCACTTTGCGGTGCTCAGATAGACCTCATGAAGGACCTGATCGGCGGGACGCTCGTTCCAGCGAGTGGCATAGATATCCTTCTGCATCCAGACCTGGCTCCAATATCCATCGGTTGGCGTCTGCACCACGTTAACCCGGATACCTGCCTCGGCGGCCTGTGCCTGATAGGCCACCGCCAAAGTGGGCCATGTCGGCTCCAGCGTGGCGACATGTACATCAATTTCCAGCCCGTCGGGATAGCCCGCTTCGGCCAGCAGCGCCTTGGCCCCCTCGATATCCTGCTCGCAGGTAAGATCTGCGCGATACTGGTCGTTGGGTTCGACCGGCGCGTCACAGGCAACAACACCTCCGCCCCCCAGGACCAGATCCACCAGCGCCTGTCTGTCTGCCACCATCCTCAGCGCCTTGCGCACGCGCGGGTCGCTATAAGGCTCGACATCGGTACGGAACACGAGGCCGCGCCAGTTGCCGGTCGGAATTTCCTGGACATTGAACTTTTCACTGCCGGACAGCATTACCTTCTGTTGTGCGGTAATGCCGCGTTCCATGTCGATCTGGCCACCCAGAAGTGCCTGAAGGCGTGCCTGACCATCCGGAATGCCGATAACCTCCATCCGAGCGACACCGGGTTCGCCTTCCCAGTAATCGGCGTTGGCGACCAGTACCGTGGTGCCTTCGGCATCGAAGGTTTCAACTTTGAACGGGCCGGTGCCGATGCCAGTGGCTGCAATATCGTCGCCAGAACCTTCCGGGATCATGCGCAACCGGTAATCCATCAGTTGCAGCGGCATGTCGGCAAAGGGCGTATCCAGGTTGAGTTTCACGGTCATGTCGTCGATCATCTCGACCGTTTGCACCATTTTGACCGCCGAACGGGCGGGCGATTCCAGCTCCGGATCAAGGACACGGTTCAGTGAATAAAGCACATCTGCAGCGTCAAAGGCGCTGCCATCGTGAAACGACACACCTTCGCGCAGAGTGAACGTCCATTCAGTCGCATCATCATTCGACGACCAGCTGACGGCAAGATCGGGCGATGGCTTGCCATCCAGCCCAGGCCGCACCAGCCGGTTCATGATTTTCTCGGTGATCTGGAACACCCGGCCTTTTGAAATCGGGTCCAGGCTAGATTGCGCTCCAAACCCGTATTCATGCGCTTGGCGGAACGTTCCGCTTGGCTCGGCGCTTGCGACAGAAGCGGCAAGCAGTGCCGCTACCGTCAGTCCAAACGTTTTCTTCATAGCTGCCTCCCTTGGGTTGACTATCGTCTCTTTCGAACGAGACGTGATTTTTTGCCCGGGTCGGTCAATGCTGATTACCGGCCTTCTTGCAGGCTTATTCAGTTCAGTATTTCCGAAGATCTTGAGGCCGAACAAATACCAATTGCTTAGCCACTCATTCTGAAATCAAATGAGTCAGATTTTATCGTAGAGATTGGCTATGAGAGATGGCGACGCCGAGAGGTTGCTTAGCGCATAAAATTTTCTACCGCGGCGACCCGCCTCGAGAGGCGCTCGGACAGGATAGAGACCAACTCAAGAGCATAGCGCGACAGGTGTTCCCGCCCCGGTGACACAAGCGATATATAGTAGGTCAGATCCTGCTGAATTGGGCGAAAAGCAACGCCGCCGATACGCACAGCCTGTTCTGCGGTAAACGGATCGGCAACGGCAAACACACCGATTTCCCTGACCATTGCAGCGGCAACATGCATATTGGTTGCCGACAGTCTGGACGCTTCCTGAAGCCGCTGCGACAAGGTGCTGTCGATCGACATCATGTCATCCGGAAACGCACCGCCAAAGGTGACAAAGGTTTCCGTCTCGGCCAGTTCTTCCAGATCGACGGCACCGGGCTGGCCGACCAGCGGGTGCTCTTCCGGCATCAGGCAGACATAGGGTGCCGCCGCCTGATACATCGTCTCCACGCCCTCGTAAGGCGGTTGCCGGCCGACGATGCCGAGATCCAGCTGGCGCATTTGAATCTCGTCCAGAATTGCAGGCGTGTTTCGCGTATGTACCATGAACCGGATATCATCATAACGCTGATAAAGTGTGTTTATGGCCTTCGGTAATTCAAATGTTGAAACGGACTGAATGGTCCCGATCGAGATAACCCCGCCACCGGATGTCCGGATTGAGTTTGCCAGTTTCTGTAGCCGGTCAACCCCGATAAACATGCCCTCGACGCCGTGATAGAATGTATTTGCTTCAACCGTTGGTGTCAGACCCCGCCCGACCCGCAAGAAAAGTGGAAAGCCCACGGATCGCTCAAGATCCGAGATCAGCCGGCTGACACTGGGCTGAGAGATATGCATCATCTCGGCGGCTTCCGTGATCGACCCCGACCGCATCGTCGCGCGAAAGGCTTCAAGCTGGCGTAAATTCAAACGGTTTTCCCCGTTTCTCGTGCGCCTAAAGATTAGCACCGGCTAGATCGAACTCAACCGGAATTTCTATGAAGTCCCGCCACTCATTTCATTTTCAAATGAATTGCAGATCAAATTGAATTTGTTGTGCCATCAATGGCTGGCTAGCTTTTCCGCAAACCACAGGATCAATGAGTGTTCCCCAATGCCACAACTGGACTTGCCATCGTCACCCTGGATGGATGAAGAACTGACAATGCTGGCAGATGCCTGCGCCCAGTTCTACGAACGGGAATGTTTGCCGCATTACGAGGCATGGGAAGCGAGAGGATCTTTTCCGCGCGACTTGTGGCTGAAGGCGGGTGAAATGGGCTTGCTGGGTGCGGAAGTGCCTGAACAATATGGCGGCTTGGGCGGCAGCTTCGCACATGATGCGGTGATCGCCTATCAGGGTAACCTGGCCGGGATTGATGGCTGGGGTAGCGGGCTGCACAACTCGATCGTGATCCCTTATCTCATTCACTACGGTTCCGAGGATCAGAAAACGCGCCTCCTCCCGCGCATGATCTCGGGCGATCTGATCGGCGCCATCGCGATGACCGAACCTGGCGCCGGATCAGATCTGCAAAACATCAAGACCACAGCAGTCAAAGAGGGGAGCGGCTACAAGATTTCCGGGTCCAAGACCTTCATCACCAATGGCACTCTGGCCAACCTTGTCATCGTTGCCGCCAAAACGGACCCGAAAGCGGGCGGGCGGGGTATTTCGCTGTTCCTGGTCGAGACCGACGGGCTGGAAGGGTTCCGGCGCGGGCGCAACCTGGACAAGCTGGGAATGAAATCGAACGACACATCAGAGCTTTTCTTTGATGAAATGCGCGTGCCTGCCTCGGCCCTTCTGGGCACGGAGGAAGGTCAGGGGTTTGTGCAGATGATGCGGGAACTTCCGCAGGAACGTCTGTTGATCGGCGTCTATGCGGTGGCGCGGATTGAGCGCGCCCTGCGGGTCTCCCTGGATTACGTTGCCGAGCGATCGGCTTTTGGAAAAAAACTCGCCGACTTCCAAAACACCCAGTTCGTTCTGGCCGAATGCGCGACCGAGGCCACGATTGCCAAAACCTTCCTTGACGCCTGCATTGCCGAACATCTCGAAGGCAAACTCAGCACGGAAAAAGCCTCGATGGCGAAATACTGGCTGACCGATCTGCAAGGAAAGATCATCGACCGCTGCCTTCAGCTGTTCGGCGGCTATGGGGTGATGGCAGAATACCCGCTTGAGCGGATGTATCGCGACAACCGGATCGAGCGAATCTACGCGGGCACAAACGAGATCATGAAGCTGGTGATCGCGCGTGGATTGTTGAGGGACTGATCATGGAATTTGGAAGCGACATCTTGCTTTGCGAAACCTCCGACAAGGTTGCGCGGGTGACAATGAACAGACCCGGAGCGCGTAACAGCTTGTCCATGGCAATGCTGGAACGGTTGCATAGTGCAATATACGCACTCGGCGCCGATGATAACATTCATGCCATCGTTATTGCAGGCAACGGGCCCGCCTTTTGTGCGGGTCATGATCTGAAAGAATTGACGGCGGCCAGAGCCTTTGACGATGGAGGGCAGGTGTTCTTTGAAAAGACAATGAACGCCTGTTCGCTTCTGATGCAGGCCATCGTGACCTGTCCGAAACCGGTGATTGCTCAGGTTCATGGCATCGCAACCGCTGCTGGCTGTCAACTTGTCGCAAGTTGCGATCTGGCCGTTGCGGCAAGTGATACGCGTTTTGCCACACCTGGTGTGAATATCGGCCTCTTCTGTTCAACGCCGATGGTCGCGCTCAGCCGCAATGTGTCGCGCAAGCGCGCGATGGAAATGCTGTTGACCGGCGACTTGATCTCCGCAGGCCAGGCTGCCGAATTTGGATTGTTGAACAAAATTGTAGAACCTGCCGTGCTTGCAGCCGAAGTTAACGCCCTGGCCCAAAAGATCGCCTCGAAATCCCCAGTAACCCTGCGGATCGGGAAAGAGGCCTTTTACAAACAGGCCGAGATGACGCTGCAAGACGCCTACGGCTACGCGTCGCAGGTCATGGTCGCCAATATGATGAAACCGGATGCCGCAGAGGGCATCAGCGCATTTATCGAAAAACGCCCGCCGCATTGGCGCGCATTGGGAGGATAGGAAATGGACTGTTGCGGACCGGGCTATGCGTCGCCAGCGGAGGCGATCAGGGCCCCGCGCGAGAAGCTGCTCTATACGATCGCGATCTATACGGGCACGGGCATTCAGCAGCCCGACTATCTGGCGACGGTCGATGTGGACCCCGAGAGCCCGACCTATTCTCAGGTCATTCACCGGCTGGAAATGCCCGGCATCGGGGATGAGCTGCACCATATGGGCTGGAATGCCTGTTCAAGCTGCCATGACGACAGCTCGATGGCGCGCAAATACCTGATCCTGCCCGGCGTGCGCTCGAACAACCTGCATATCGTCGACACCGCCACCGACCCGCGCGCGCCGCGGCTGCACAAGATCGTCGACGGGGCCGAGATAAAGGCCAAGGCTAACCTCAGCGGCCCGCATACGGTGCATTGCCTGGGCTCCGAGATCATCATCTCCTTCCTCGGCGACGCCAGGGGCGAGGCGCCCGGTGGCTATCTGCACCTGAACAAGGATTTCGAGATTGTCGGCCGCTGGGAAAACTCCATGGGCGACATCAAGTTTGGCTATGATTTCTGGTACCAGCCGCGTCATAATGTGATGGTAAGCTCGGAATGGGCCGCCCCTAACACCTTCATGCCCGGGTTCGATCTGGAAGAGGTGGGCCACCTCAAATACGGGCGCGAGCTGCACTTCTGGGATTTCGAGAAACGCGAGCCGATCGAGAGCATGTATCTGGGCGAAGACGGGCTCATCCCGCTCGAGGTCAAGTTCCATCACGACCCAGACAGCACCCACGGCTTCTGCGGCGCCGCGCTCAGTTCCAACGTCATCCACTGGTGGAAGGACGATGCCGGCAAATGGCAGTGGGAAAAGATCATCGATGTGGAAAACGAACCGCATCCCGAATGGCCGATCCCGGTGCCCGGCGTGATGTCGGCCATTCTGGTGTCGATGGATGACAAATACCTCTATCTCAACAACTGGCTGCACGGCGACATGCGCCAATACGATATCTCGGACCCGCATAACCCGAAACTCACCGGTCAGGTCTGGATGGGCGGGCTTCTGGGCCGCGCGCCGGTGGTCAACGGCGTGACGATGGCGGGCGGGCCGCAGATGTTCCAGCTCAGCCTCGACGGGCGCAGGCTTTACGTGACCACCAGTCTGTTTTCCACATGGGACAATCAGTTCTACCCCGAGATCCGCGAAAAGGGTGGCGTGATGGTGATGATCGACTGCGATCCGGAAAACGGCGGCATGAAGATCAACGAGGAGTTCATCGTCGATTTCGGCCAGGAACCGGGCGGCCCCGCGCGCTGCCACGAAATGCGCTATCCCGGTGGCGACTGCACATCGGATATCTGGCTGTGAGGCGGACACGGGAAACCCCCGCCCCGGGCCTGACCCGGGGCCTCTGCCCGAGGGTGACAGGAGGTCCCGGACCAAACCCGGGACGCGTTGGAAAATGACCACGCATACTGTCACCATCGCCAACCGCGACAACGCAACATACGTGGTCGACGCCCGCCGCCCGCTCCTGGACTCCTTACGCGATCAGGGGGTCGATCTGCCTTATGGCTGCAAATACGGCGGCTGCATCACCTGTGCGGCCAAGCTGACCACGGGCGAGGTCGATCAGCGCCGCCAGGTTGCCCTCAACAACCGGCAGATCGCCAATGGCTACGTGATCCTCTGCGTCGCCCGGCCCATATCCGACATCACGCTGGAAATCGGTGTCGAAAGCCATGACAGGCTCTACCGCAATCCGTTCCTCGACCCGCTCAAACCCCACGAACTCAAGGCGGATATCGCTACACCGAAGGAAGGCTAGAACCCATGCCCGCAACCGCCCTCGACGATCTTTACGACTATGACCCGGCCTATCTGGCCGGGATCCTGAAATCGGTGAAATCCATCGCCATGGTGGGCGCCAGCGCTGACAAGACCAAGTTCAGCTATGGGGTGCTGCGCGTCCTGCACGAAACCGGCTATGACATGATCCCGGTCAACCCCAACCCGAAGGTCACAGAGATCAGGGGGATCAGGGTCTACCACTCCTTGCAGGAGATTGACCGCCCCGTCGACATGGTCGAGGTCTTCCGCCCCAAGGAAGAGCTTTACGGCATCGCCGAACAGGCCATCGCCATCGGCGCCAAGGTTCTGTGGGGCCAGATCGGCGTCTACGACGACGCGGCCGCGCGCCTTGCCGAGAATGCCGGCCTAAAAGTCGTCATGAACCGCTGCCCCAAGATCGAGCTGTTCCGACCCTTCTGGAAACCAAGGCTGGACCTGAAAATATGACGGAACGCCCGCTGCACGGCTGCTGCTGCGCCGGGGCAATGCCGGTCGACTGGCCACTGGAGGCGTTGCTTGGAACGCTGCGCCGGTTCCTGAAACGAGAGGATGAGACAATGGGTCAAACCATCACGAAAAACGCAAAGGATATCGTCCGGGAGGCGCTGGCCGCCGTGCCCGCCATCAGCGTCGAAGTGGCGCTGCCGCTGGTGACCAGCGAGACCCATGTCTTCGTCGACCTGCGCGACGGAACCGAACAGGCGAAAACCGGGCGCATCCCCGGCGCCGTCGCTTCGTCCCGCGGCATGATGGAATTCCACATCGACCCGGAAAGCCCCGCCCACAAGCCGGAATTCAACCAGGACAAGACCTATGTCTTCTACTGCGCCTCCGGCGGACGATCCGCGATGGCAGCGCAGGTGGCGATGGACATGGGCCTCACGCCGGTCCTCAACCTCAGCGGCGGCATCGCCGCCTGGACAAAAGCTGGCGGCCCGCTGAGCAGGACCGATACATGAGAGATGTAGTCATTTGTTCAGGCGTCCGCACAGCCATTGGCAGCTTTGGCGGAGCGCTCGCCGAAACCCCACCTTGCGAACTGGCCACATCGGTCGCGCGTGAGGCGATCCTACGCGCAGGCGTTGCACCTTCGTCGGTGGAACAGTCTGTCTTCGGACATGTGATCCACACGGAACCGCGCGACATGTACCTGTCACGCGTCGCTGCAATCGGCTCTGGTGTGCCCGAGACCGCGCCTGCGCTCACACTGAACCGGCTTTGCGGCAGTGGATTGCAGGCGGTGGTCTCTGGCGCTGAACAGATCATGCTGGGCCATGCCAATGTGGTTCTGACCGGAGGCGCAGAAAACATGAGCCGCGTCGGGCATATGATGCACGCGGCACGCTTTGGCGCCAGGATGGGAGACACCAGCGCAACCGACATGATGACCGGCGCCCTGACCGACCCGTTTGGAAACGGGCACATGGGGATGACGGCTGAAAACGTGGCACAAGCAAGCGATATCACCCGCGTAATGCAGGATAGGCTTGCTCTGCAAAGCCACCAGCGCGCATCTGCTGCAGTCGAAGCGGGCCGCTTCGAGGATCAGATCTTGCCGATCCGGGTCAAACAGGGCCGCAAGGACATCAAATTCGATACTGATGAGCATGTCCGCCGTGATGTGGTGTTGGCGGATCTCGAAAAGCTGCGCCCCGCATTCAAAAAGGACGGCTCGGTTACGCCCGGTAATGCGTCGGGCATCAATGACGGGGCAGCCGCCCTTGTACTGGCGGCAGAGGAACATGCAAACGCAAGAGGGCTAACTAAACTGGCGATCATTCGCGCCACGGCCCTTGGTGGCGTCGCACCCAGAGTTATGGGCATGGGGCCGGTGCCAGCCGTCACCACCGCGTTGACGCGCGCCGGGCTGCGCATCGCTGACATGGCCTGTATTGAGTCAAACGAAGCATTTGCTGCGCAAGCGTGTGCCGTGTCGGCAGAATTGGGGTTCCCACCTGACATCACCAACCCGAACGGGGGCGCTATCGCGCTTGGCCATCCGATAGGCGCATCCGGCGCAATCATCCTGATCAAGCTGATTTACGAGTTGCGCCGTATTGGTGGGCACTACGGCCTGGCCACGATGTGTATCGGCGGAGGGCAAGGAATTGCCATGATCATCGAAAACCCGGAGGCCGATAGATGAGTCATATCAAACGCATCGCCGTTATCGGTGCCGGCACGATGGGGGGTGGAATTGCTATCTCGGCCATCTGTAGCGGTGTTGACGTGATCCTGGTCGATACGTCTCAGCTTTCACTGAACAATGCCCTGGCGCGCGTTCGGAAATACCTGACCCGTCAGGTTGAAAAGCAGAAGATGACCGAGAAAGCGGCCTCTGCTGCCCTGGGCCGTCTGGCCACCTCCACTGCCCTGCAGGAAGCTGCGGGATCTGATCTGGTGATCGAAGCGGTGTTCGAGGATCTAGATGTCAAGCAATCCGTCTTTGCCGAGATCGAACAGGCCGTCGCCCCGACGACATTCCTCGCCACCAATACCTCTGCCCTGAAGGTCGCCGATATCGGATCCGAAATGGCGCATCCCGAACGACTTTGTGGCATGCACTACTTCAGCCCCGCCGAGGTCAACCCGGTTGTCGAAGTTATCAGGGCCGAATACACCGTGCCCGATACCGTGGCCGCAGTTTTGCCCTTCCTGACGCAGTGCAAAAAAGAGGCGATCAAATGCAAGGATCACCATGGCTTTGCCCTCAACCGGTTCTTCTGCCCCTACACGAATGAAGCTGCGCGTTGCCTGGATGATGGGCTCGGATCGCCCGCCCAGATTGACGCGGTCGCAAAAGAGGTTTTTGGCGTGCCTGTAGGGCCCTTCTTCGTCATGAACATTGTCAAACCCAGAATCAACCTCGCAGCGGTGCGCAGCCTGGCCTCACTCGGCCCATTCTATGCACCAGCGGTCAGCCTGCAGAGATGCGGTGATGGTGACCAATACTGGGATCTGTCCGATTGCGGCACGCCTCTGTCCGAGACCGCGTGCAGGCAAATTTCCGACCGCCTCAAAGGCGCGGTGTTTCTGGCCGTGCAAGAGGAACTGAACGAGGAAATCGCAGAGCCTGAAGCAATTGATCTTGGAGCGCGGAAGGCTTTCGCTTTCGCAAAAGGCCCCGTTGAAATGATGAGGACATTGGATGAGCACGCGTTAAAACGACTCTTCGACCTGGTGCGCCGAAGCGACGGCGTGGCGCATTGAAATCTATCCAATTCCTGTTGATGCATTTGGCGCTTTGCAATGCGCAGATGACGCTTATTATCAAATTTCACTTGCCAGAAATTCTGAACGACGGACAGTCTTCAGTTCACACGCGTGCAATGCGACAGTTTGATTGAAATTGCGCTGGCTTTACCTTCTATCCACCGGCTGTTTGAAACCAGGATGAAGCGACCCACACGAAAGACAGATCTGGTGAAGTTGTCTTTGGCACAGCAGCCTCGATTCTGTGACCACGATAGCTTTCAATGATAGCAGCATACATAAAGTCCAAGTTCGGATTTGACTCGCACTGTGTAAATACGAGGTTTCAGGTTTGCTGCGGACTGCATGAAGGGTCGGTTTTTCGCCGCAACACGGCACAAAACTTTGTGCTTGTGCAGAAAAATCAGTGCTGCGTGCGCGCGCAGCGAGAAATGCAATGGCTGCCTTGGGCTCGGAACCGTTATTCGCCACGCCTTGCGCGAAGGTCCGCTGTAGAGAATTTAACGGTGTTCGGCGATGATCGCCCTCGTGGTCTGAACTGCCGAAGCCAGCATCGTTCGGTCCGCGCTCGTGATCCCCAATCCTTCAAAATTCAGCGCCAGTTGACCTTGGCCACCTCCGCTTGCAGCTGCGCGGCCGCGGGCCTTCGCTGCGCTGACAGGGTCAGTTTTCGATGCGTTAGGCGCATTGTGGCCGACTTCCCGCGGTCCCGCAGCCGCCCGCACTTCCTGGAGTTCTTGCTTCAACCTCTCCACCGTTTCCCGGGTCTCAGACATCTGCCGATCCCGCCGCAGCCCGTCCTCGTCGGGATATGGGAAGCTTCCTGATTGGCCGGCGTGCAGCACCTTCAGGGCAGGGTCCTCGAAATACTTCACCCTTCTTGCCCGGATCGGCATCTGCGCGTCGATCACGAGGATGACCTCGTCTAGGTCCATGCGCCGGGCCTCATCCTCGGTCAGGAGCGGGGTATCTTCTGTCCTCTCCGAGACGCTGCGCCCTTCGAATGGATTGCGTCCAACAGCACGGGAGCGGGTCACCACACGCTTGGTGGTCTTGCCGACAGCCTGGCTCAATTCCTCGATGGTCTTCTGCTCGGACGGGGTGAGGTAGAGCTTTACCCCGGCGCCGCCCTGCAGCGACCTGCGGGTGTTTTCTCCATAGATCTCGTCCAGCGCGGGGATGGTCTGGGTCACGATGCCGAGGTTACCGCCGAAGGAACGCAGCGTCTTGATGCTCTCGGCGACGATCGGCATTTTGCCTAGCCGGTCGAACTCGTCGAGCATGATCATGACCGGCCAAGGCTCGTCATCGCCGGGTTCCTGCGCCTGCATCGAGGCAATCAGGTCCGAGAAAAAGAGACGGATCAGCGGAGCCAGCGGGCGGATCATCTCTGACTCCACTACAAGATAGATCGCATGCGGGCGGCGGCGGATATCCCGGAAGGAGAAGTCAGAGGTCGCGGTGGCCGCGTCGATCGCGCGGTTGTCCCAAGTGTCGAGACCCGATGTCATCAGGAGGGAGAGGTAGGAAGTGAGGGTGTCGTTGTTGGTCGATGCCATACGCTCGAAGATCAGTTTGGCCGAGGTGTTCTTCACTTCCTGCGAACGCTTCAGATATTCCTTCTGCTTGTCGCCCCCCGAGGCTGTGATGCGATAGATCTCGCCGATGGTCGGCACGCCGCGCTCGAAGGCCAGAAGGCCGGCCGCCACGAAGAGATCGATACCCCCGGCCAAAAGCCCGCTCAGCTTTTCATTGTCGGTCTGCAGGAAGAGCTTCGCGGTGAGTTTAAGCTCCATCTGCTGCCGGTCGGGGTTGGTCATGGCAGCAATGCGCGCCAGCGGATTATAGCGATGTGTCGGTCGGTCCCAGTCGGTCGGCGCGAAGCGGAAAACCTTGTCCCCCATGCTGGCGCGGAAGCGCGAGGTCTCGCGGAAGTTCTCGCCTTTCACGTCGAGCACCACGGCGGAGCCCTTGTAGGTCAGCAGGTTCGGGATCACGAACCCCACGCCCTTGCCCCGGCCTGTCGGCGCCACGATCAGCGCGTGGGGGAAGGTTTTTGAGACTAGGAACGGGCGCTTGGATTTCGGGGAGCCGAGCTTGCCCAGAAGGAAGCCGCCGCCGGGCTTGGCAAAGAAACCGTTCCTCTTCATCTCGCTGCGAGTCTGCCAATGCGTCGTCCCGAAGCGGGTCAATGCATCCCCCAGAAGCGTGACGCTCAGCATCAGCGATGCCAGGCCGAAGCCGCCCAGGATGAGGTTCACCCAGAGGAAGTCTTTCGGTGCAGACTGAGACAGACCCCGATATTCGCGGGCAAGCAGGGTGACGTCGAAATGCTTGGGTGAAAGCCCATAGCGAAACATGACAAAGCCGGTCGCCACAACATAGCCCATGGCGAGGCCGACCAGCACGAGGCTCAACACACCGATGGCGATCTTGCCTTTATCCATGGGTGATCCCCTTCTCGCCATCTGCCGCAGCGTGGCGTGCGCGCTGCGCCTCTATCTGTTCTTCCGCCAATGCATCGAGAACGCGCTCCATGGCCGGGCCATGCGCAGTGACCTCGCTGCTCTGGAGATAGGTCTTGGCAAGTTCCAGCTGTCGCAGCGGATCCTCGGTGAATTTGTCGAGGACGTCCGCGTTACCGGCCCGCAGTGCGTCGATTGCGTCGGGGCTTAGCCGTTCGTTGACCTGCCGGACGATGTCATGTCGCTCTGCTTCGGATATCGGATCCCCGGCGTCGGCGTTGCGCACAAAGGCGATGACGGTTGGCGCTGTCTCTTCCAGATACCGGCGCTCGGCGTAGTCTTGTCGCGCCTGGTCCTCGATCTCGAAACTGCGCTCGCTGATATAGGTACGCGACGCGCCGAGCGAACGAAGGTGGTTGATTTCGTCCTGGACGGCCTTCCCGAATTCATCATCCGGCATCTCCGTGCGATAGCGGGTGAGGGTGTGGAGCTCTTCGGTGATCGGACCGAGATGATCCGAAGGATCCCGCAAGGCGAGGTCCATGTCGCCAGCATGAAGCGTGCGGTCCTGCTCCGATACCGCATATTGCGGCGGCATTCGACTGTCGGTGATCTGTTCCCAGGCCATTGAGGCCAGTTCGGCATGTTGCGGCGATTTCTGCGCGTAGGCGTCGAACGCGGCGCGGGCCTCTTCAACCTCCACGGCGCCTGCCCGCCGGACGGACGGGTCGTCGGAGAACGGATGATCGAAATCTGTCCGGCGGAACTGCGCCACCAGCGCTCTGAACGCCTGCCGCTCCGATGGGGCAAAGTTGTCGGACCCATCTTGCGCGAGATCACTCCCAGATGTCGTCAACCGCTCATCAAGCGCTGCCTCAGCGTTATCCACCTCGTCGACCTCGGTTGGCGCGCGCAGGACGCGTACATCGGTCAAAACATCGCCTAGCCGAACATGCACGGCTTCCAGCCGGTCGAGCGCTTCTTCCCGGTCCGCAGATTTCTCCAGATCGAGGTCGCTTGCTTTGGCAATCCCCTGCAGATCCTGTGCCAGCCACTGGCGCTCCAATGCGGCATTGCCTGCCCCCTCCCGCAGGCGCGCGGCCACAGCCTCGGCATCAATGCCCGTGCCTTGCAACGCCTCGGCCAGCTTTGGTGCCACCTCTCCATCGTCAAGACGCGCGAGGTGTTCTTCACTTAAGTTCGGCCTTGCATAGATGCCGTCCCGGGATGGGGCATCGACCAGGGCGGCGGAGCGATCCCCGAGTGGGTTCAAATGCGCGACCGAGGCCAGAACGTCGGTCAGCTTGCGCTCGATCACCGGCCTCTCGGCCGCCGGCGCCCTGTCGATCGCCGCCTCGATCTGGCGAATGTTCTGAGAAAACTCGGTGATCAGCGTGTCGAACGCTGCTTCGTCTTGGGACATGTAGATGGCTCCGTCAGATTGAATCTGACCGCCACTGGCAAGGATGGTGCTGGCCCTCTCGAGCGCCTCGGACACGTCTTCGAAATTCGAGCGTGACGCCTCCGCCGCGAGCCCGCGGTATATCAACGCGTTGTGCCTGACGGTTTCCAGAGCGGCCGCCAGGTCAGCGCCGGTTCGCTGGCGCTCGACTGGGGGCCGACCTTCGTCGCGAGCCTTGTAGATTTCATCAATCTCGGCGCGGTAGGTCGTGACGCCGCGATCCAGACGGCGCGTCGCCTCAAGGCGGATCCCATGAACTTGGGCCGCCTCGACCATCGCCTCGCGAAAGGCGTCGTAGTTGAAGTGATGATCCTTCCCGAGAAAGAACATTTCGCCATCCTTGCTGCGGCGGTTCAGAACGATATGCGCATGTGGATGCGCGCGATCTTGGTGTATTGCAGCAATATAGTCGAATTGCGATCCCTCACCTTGAAAGAACTTCTCGCAGACCGCCTGGGTGATATCGCGCACCTCCTCGCCGCTGGTTCCAACCGTGAATGCCATCAGCAGATGCGACGTATGGCCAAGCTTGGGGCTGTAGCGCTCGTTCCACTGGTTCTCGAATCGCCGCGCCACTCGGTTGATCTCGGCTTCCGAGAGCTGCTTCTTCCCGTCATGGGTGCCGCGACTGTCGAGGATATGGGTCGACTTTGTCGTGAGATATGTGAGCTGCGCCCGTAGCTGCGCCCCGGTGTGGCAGCCCCCTTTCGAGATAGCCTTGAAGATCGCTGGCGAATAGCCGCGCGCGGCCCGAACCATCTGCGCGCCCCTGGAAGCCCCTGCCAGGATCCCGAAACTCGGCTCCAGCCGCGGTCAAATAGCGCCGGGTCGATGCCACGGATCCGGTCACTCCGCGCCATTCTCATTCCTCTCAGCGAGGCCCGCCAGGGCAGAGCTGATCTCAAGATCCAGCACGCTGCGCCGCGCACGCGACATCTCCTGAACCTGGTCGGCCAGATCGAAGACCAGACCGGCAAGGGCGCGGACGTCACGGTGACTTGAGGCCGGGTAGGACTGTCTCTCGCCCCGCACCTTAGCCTCGTTCAGACGTCGCGCGATCTGGTTCACGTTGTTGCCGACCCGGTTGAGCGCGGCGCCGAGGCTGCGCAACTCGTCACACATCTCGTCGTCGGGCAAGAAGACACCTTCGGCCGCCAGCATCAGGCGGCGCATGGCATCCGAGCGGTGCGCAATCCCGCGCCGCGACAGCGCCGCGTCGAACCGGCGCAGGTCGTCGTCCGAGACCCGGATCCCCACAACCCGCGATCGGCTGCCGTTCGCTGTCTGACAGCTCATCCCGGTGGTTCACCACGTTGTAGATCGTCTTAAGGCTAACATCGTAGTGGGCGGCCAACGACGCCGCGGAGACGCCGTTCCGGCGGTCCTGGGCGATGGTCGATCGCTCGATCTCTGACAGTCTACGACGGCGGGGCATTTTGAAGTTAACGTTCCTATTTCTTGCCAACTTCGTACAAGCCCGCCGACTCCCAACGCAAGTGGAGTCAGCCATAAGGGCTTGTACTCAATATAGAAAATCGCCCTGCAGGGGCGATTTCCCGTCCTTTGTCAAATGGATCGCGCTTCGCGCTCATTGCACCACGCGATGCGGTCTCCGCATCGCGCATCGCGTCTTTTGCGCCCCGTCTCTTGCACCCCGCAAGACGGGTTTTGCCGCGTGCTAACCGTCTCGCGTCACCCGCGGAACGACATACGCGAGACTGCCTCCCGTCGTCTGGAGCGCGCTATCCGGCACCTGCATTCCGTCCGCAGTACATCGCCAAGCGCATCCCGACATTTGGAGGGTGTGTCGTGCCCCGCGACGAATGCTGACGGCGCCACGGCAGACGTCGCACGGTCATTGCAAAACGCCGTCCGCAGCATGCCAGACGCGGGTCGCATCCCGACTTCTGCTTGACCCCTCCGCCTCATGCGTTTAGCGACATTTTGGTATTATCGTTGCGATTCACTATTTTTGCGGAGGATCAGAATGCCGAACGAAAATCTTGTGGTGGTCGCAGCAATGGCCCGGAAAGGGGGCAGTGGAAAAACGACGCTTTCGCGCGCCTTGATCAGTGCCGCGATCGCCGCCGGACGCAGAGTGATGTTGATCGACACGGACAGCACGAGGGTACTCGGGGCCTGGCATGCTCGGGCGGAAGCCGGTGGGCTGAGTTCGCCGCTTCTCTGCTCGGCCACCGTCGAAAGCGTGGCGGGTGTCGAGGATCAGATCGATCAGGTCTACATGGCAGGCACGGCAGACTTCATCTTTATCGATACCGCAGGGGTCGGTGCCGAATGGTCAGACGGCATCGCGGTGCTTGCGGACCACATCGTGACGCCCGTCATGCTGTCGACGTCTGATTTCGATGTCGGAGCGCAGACAGCTGATTGGTTTGAGAAACTGAAATCCCGCGTTGACGACCCCTCCAGCCTTCCGCGCCACCACGTCGTCCTCAACATGGTCGACCCGAAAACGACCCGTGCTGACGCCGCCCTGATTGAAGAAGCGCTCACCCGTTTTCCGGTGATTGAGACCGTCATGATGCGGCGAAACACTTACAAGGAGATGGATCAGAAGGGGCTTCTCCACGCCTTGGCGCTGGAAAAGCAATCGGATCCAAACCCTCTGATGCGTCCACATGTACGTCATGTCGTCGAGGCGCTCGAGGAGGCGACGGACATCCTCAACAACATTCTTGCTGCGTGAGGACAGTCGATTGCGCAAGAAGATCCCGACCATCACCAGGCCCGACCCAGCCTACGCCGCCACCCTGCAACAGGGTGACCGCGAGATTCCCGGGAAGGAAGATGCGGCACAGGTCACAGCAACAAAGACAGGCACCCCAGCCGCTGACGTTGATCGGCACGAGTCAGAGCGTGTGCCGGAAGGTACCGTGGCGCCGCACCAAGTCACCGCGGAAAGCTCTGACCCGCATACCAGCCTGAGAGCTCCCGTATCGGCGCGCGCTTTGAGCCCGACCCGGAAAATCGACATCAGGGTCAACGCACTCGAACGACAGGAAGCAGCGCTCCAGACTTGTGGTGTTGAGCCAGCACATGTGGTGCGTGCCGCCCTGCGCCGTGCAGTCAAAGGCTGGCAACTGTCGCCCGTCTTCGCGCCAGTCGCGGAGGAGCGGCGCACTCGAAACACGCAGTGGCAGGCCCGTACATCTCTGGCAGTAGATGCGGCCAGCCTGGGTGTCCTCCTCCGGGACCACGACCCCCTCGACGTCTTGAGTAAATGGGCTCTGATCCGCGGTCAGGTGGAACCACGCATATGGGGCGAGATCGACAAAATCTTGGAAGAAATTGCTGTTCGTGCTGCATCGCCGCATGAACCCTAAGATACCTATATGAAAAGATAACTTGCATTTCGACGGTGGATTTTCGCCCACCCGGAACGGTTCATCTTGCAGTTGCAGAAACCTAGTCCTAACACCAGCTAACAGGAATTTCAGACCTCAGTAGTGACGAGTTGCGAGGTCCATTTAGGAGGAACGCATTATGAATATGAAGCCCCGCCTGACTGGCGAACCGATCATGCGCATCCTCTGCAAGACATCTGAAAATCTGGTTGGCTACCTTTACCAATGGAACAATGGTGACGTGCAGCCTGCCTGGTTCGACGGCGCCATAGCGGACGTTCGCTATGAACCATTCATTCAAGCGCCGGAACAAAACCCCGCCGATCCGAAGGCCCCCAGACCGCGTCAGCAAGATCTGACGCACCTTGAAAAGGCCTAGCTCAAGGTCTCGCGTCGGTTTGTGGGTCATCCCATCCCGAAGGTCCTTTGAGCGATAGAGTTGACTTCTATGCCTCAGAAGTGATCTAAATGTGAGTTATAGAAAGGATGTCTATAACTCATGGCTTGGAACTGGACGCTGCCCGATTGGCCGGAATTCCGGTATGACGCCTCCGCTCTGGAGCCGTTTGAGCAGACGTTCCTGCAGTCGTCCGGAGAAATCCTCGGCGCGGTCCATCATGTCAGGCAGCCAGAGCGCGAGCAACTCCGCATCGAACTGCTCAGCGAGGAAGCGATGCAGACGAGCGCCATCGAGGGTGAAATCCTCGATCGGCTCAGTGTCCAGTCTTCGCTGCGCCGTCATCTCGGCCTCGATCCGGACAGCTACCCTGCCAAACCGCGCGAACAGGGCGTCGCGGAAATGATGGTCGACGTCTATTCCAGTTTTGCAGAGCCGCTGACCCATGAGACACTGTACCGCTGGCATCGGATGCTCCTGTCCCATGACCGTCGGTTGGAAACCATTGGGGCCTACCGACAACACGCCGAGGCGATGCAAATCGTTTCTGGCCGCCTTGACCGGCCCACGATCCATTTCGAAGCGCCGCCCTCGGAGCGGGTCATGCCTGAGATGGAGCGATACGCGGATTGGTTCAACAAGACCGGTCCGGGGGGAGCAGAGCCGCTTCCAGCGCTGACGCGCGCAGGGCTAAGCCACCTCTTTTTCGAGAGCATCCACCCATTCGAAGACGGCAACGGCCGCTTGGGTCGCGCCCTCGCTGAAAAGTCGCTGGCGCAGAACAATGGCCAGCCGACCCTCATCTCGCTCGCCTTCACCATCGAGAAGGAGCGCAAGGGATACTACGATCAGCTCGAGCAGCATCAAAAAACGCTCGACGTGACCGATTGGCTCGTCTGGTTCGCAGAAGTTGTCTTGATGGCCCAACAGGTAACACTCGACCGCGTAGGCTTCTTCATCAGCAAGGCACACTTCTACGATCGCCACAGAGACCACCTGAACGAACGCCAGGCCAAGGCCATCGCTCGAATGTTTCGGGAAGGCCCTGGCGGTTTCCAAGGCGGCCTCAGCGCCGACAACTATCTCAAGATCACCGGAACTTCACGCGCAACCGCAACCCGCGATCTGCAGGATCTGGTCGAGAAAGGTGCGCTCAGCCGAACCGGAGATCGACGGCATACGAGGTACTGGCTGAAGCTAAGATCTGAAGGTCTGTTCAAGAAATGATTCCTGGAGATTATGGAGCTACCGTTCAATCAACAACGAGTAGTGCACAGCCCCTGGCTGGCGCAGAACCCGGCCTATTACCTGAGTGATTTGCCGCGCCGAAGCCATTTCCTTGTCGATGTAGGCAAAGCAGCAAGCGGGATCATCCCAGCCTTCCTGGAGACCAAGATTGAAAATGACATGCTCATATTTTCCCGCCGTGAAGCGAGCATAGTCCTTCTCTCCGCCGTCAAACAGGTGCATTTCAGTAGGCTTGGGGGAGTCCTTTGAGAACTTGAGCTGGCAGTAGACTGCTATCTTCTCTGGCTTGATTTTGGCTACCTCAACAAGGTGACGCCAAATAAGAATGGGACGAGCCTGCCGGTCCTTGAACGGTCTCTTCAAATCCTCAGCGATGGACATCCCATCGACAGTGTTAGTTGAACAAACGTAGATGGCCTTCGGCGTGAAGGGGAGCTTGTGATCCCTTGTAACTTCCTGCGCGATCTTCAGGTCTGCAAGCAAGTTATCCAAGGCTGGCTCGAGAGGCGTAATATAGCCGTCTATTGAGATACGCTCTTTTACAAGTCCCGAAAGAACAACTTCTCTGCTCGAGACTGACGTTGAAAAGTCCTCGTCCTTCCAACCCTTATCATTGCGAAGCCGCCCCATGACATTGTTGAGACGCGGCGGCAAGGTAAGCGTAGCGCTCGCAACGATGAGCGCATCCGGTGACAGTTCCAGCAGCCTTTCAGACTGCAAGTCCGAGAGATTGTGGCCTTCATCATACACGATGATCAGCGGACGCCTTGCGGTCGTCGACCAGGAACAAGAAGACGTCGCGGTCCGAGGCGTAGAGCGTGGTCGTGTCGCGACTGATTTCGACATCGGGGTTGTAGACCCCGGTCGACCAGTCGAGCACACCCGGCACCTTCCAGCGCGTATCGCCCGTGCCATTGCCCGCGATGCGCTGCACCGCCTCGACAAGCTCGAAGTCATGGATGCGACCGTAGTCGGGACCGGTCACGGCACGCAGTTCGGTCCGGCCGTCTTCCGTCTCGAAAGTCTTCACCTGCTCGGCGCGGTGGTTGGTCAGGCCGTATTGCAGGTTGATCCCCGCCAGCGGCGCGGGCAACTGCCGCAGGTAGGAGGCCGGCGCGTCGACGATGCTGGAAAGCTGGCCAAAGGCCCAATGCGTGGGCGCGACCGGCTCATGCGCTTTCGGCAGCATCAGATGCAAGCGCTCGGGGTTATCGCGCGCGGCCTCTACGCGGATGTCCGCCGTCTGCACCACGCGGCTGCGGCTGCGCTCGGAGCGACTCTTCACATTGGCCCAGAGATCGTCGAGCGACAGATACCGCTCGTCATCCGGCCGGTTGAACCATTCGGACGACACCCGCCCGTTCCGCTCACCCCGGCTTACATCCACTTTCCAGCCACCAGCCCGCGCCGGCTGAACCGGATCCAGAACTTCCACAACGCCCATCAGCTATCTCCCGCGACGGGCGCCGGGAGCCACTCTCCCAGCCCTCAACCCGTCACCGGGAAACCGGCACGCCTCTCACTCTACAGACGAACGGCGGCGGACAGTGATGCGGTATAAACGTATCCAACCACCGCCTGAATGACGTAGCCTTGTATCCTGCGTTCTCCTAAATGGCGAGAAACGGTTTAAGAACCCAAAAGATGTGCTAGCTCGACAATGTCGGCTGCATCAGCGCCCGTGGACACTCTGTTGCTCATCATTTGACCTATCACGTATCTTAGCCGATCTACATCACCGGCCTTAGCAGCTTCTACGCCAGCAGCGACAAGTTGTTCGTGCAGCCCCTCGTCAACGACCAGATGCCTCTCTGTTGCAAGAAGTTTCAGAATCTCGATCAAGAAATCTGGGGTTTCCGCCAGGACTTTCATTCGGATGCCATGCATTTCGCCCAGCGATCTTCGCGCGGAATCGAAATTCTTCTCACGAATTGACCGACGCGCCGTGACAAGCAGCTTGTCATGTCGTTCCGCATCGACGGGCTGTGCCACATTCCTCAACTCATCAAACGACAGCTCGGCCTTGGCAGCCTCATCCGCCAGCACACGTTCTTCATTCTGAGGGGACATCTTCAATAGAGCAACGTCCTGGCGCAGTTTCCGGGCTTCCTCGGCTACGGAACGATGGGTGTCAGCATCCACAGAGGTGGATAGCGCCGCATGCTGCCGCTCGATACGTTTCCGAATGCTACCGGACGGGTCAGGATCGTGCTCCAATGCACATTCAAGCTCTTGCAGATCACTTTCTACCCGAGAAAGCATTGTTGCCGCGACTTCTGCGCCCCGTTCACCTTCGTAGTTTATCCCACCGTCGTCATGGCGATAAAGATTCGAAGCGTCAATTATCCTGCCAAGAGAAGGCAGTTCGACAGCAAAGCTCAGCGTGCCGTTGTCACTCATCTTCCAGTCAATAATGAATTCGTCGCCGCGGTTGATCCGCTCTCCCCGCTCCAACTCATCTAGGCTGTTCAGGCGGAAGTTGCCGATGTGAAGATTGTGCTCCGGGCTGTCTACGTCATCCGCCATGTCATAGAACTCTACCGCAATGAAGTCATCTTCCCCGCCAATGAGCGTTTTGCCAGAACGAAATTTCTGCCGACCTTGCGCTGGCAGCGCAGTTCCCTTCTTGACCAATACGTCCAGCTTGTTTCGCTCATACCCAACCATGCCATGTTGAACTTTCACGGCCAGGTTGTAGGTCATCGGAACGCTAGCCGCGCTGGCTTCGGCTCGCGTAATGCTGATTTCTCGTGAAGCGCTTTCAACCTTGCTACCGGTCTGATCGAAAACGTTGACCATGTATCGGTTCTTGCCGTTCTTTCGAACGCTAACACCAACGTTTAGCGGACCGTTCAACGGTATCCGACCAGAAGACGAGCCTTCTTCATCAAGGATTTCGAGTTCGAAGCCACTGGGAATTTCGCCCGCAGGTTTAACCCGGATCTTTGTGCTTTCGGACGAGACGCGGGACTTAAAGTCCAACGAAAGACTGATGTCACCTGTGACTATTTCCCGGTGCTTTGATGTTTTCTGAGTGGAGCTGTTACCTTCCCATTCTCGGCTCTCAGCAAATATCGCCGCACCGGTGGCAACGGCGGTCATGGGGTCCAGTCCGCTATCTACAGCAATAGCAAGTTCTGCTTCCAGCATCTGCCGGATGATGGGCATCTTCGAAGGTCCGCCGATCGGCACAATCTTCGAGATGTCTTCGTTCTTGTAGCCGTTTGCGGCGATGATCTTCCGACACAAAGCAATTGAATCTTCGATCCGGTCGCGAACCAGTTCAGTCATCTCGTCGCGGGAAAGGTCGATAGAGATGTAAATCTCTTCGCCGTTTTCATCAGTAGCACGCACCTCATCTTCAGTGGCAAAGATTGAAGCTGTTTCAGATGCAGACAATTGGATTTTTGCCTTTTCAGCTGCGTGTTTGCTGACATCGGCAAGATGCTTGTATCTCTCGTCGGCCTGAAAATTGGCTGGCAGGCTGAAATTCTGCGAAAGCCATGGCCGGACGACGCTATCGAAAATAATTCTGTCGAAGTCTCTGCCGCCGAGCATATTGATGCCCTCGTGGGCAACAACGTTAACAACGCCAGCGGTACTCATCACGAGGGCGAGGTCGAATGTCCCGCCGCCAAGATCATAGATAAGGAAAACGCCGTCTTTCTGCTTGCTGTTGGAGATTGCGGCCAAAGCAGCAGCAACCGGCTCTTGCAGCAGGCTGACCTTTTCCAACCCTGCGAGCCGCGCGGCTGAAATAGTGTCCTCGCTCTGCATCTGATTAAACGCGGCCGGTGTCGTAATGACTACGCCTTCGATTTCTTGCGAACCGGCCTCAGTCATGGCCTGGCCAACCAACGTTTTGATGATCTCTGCCGAGCACTCCACCGGGGTCCAGTTCTCCCCAGCTAGGGAAATTGGATTCTTGGTTCCCATGGAACGCTTAAAGCCATGCGCGACATTCTTTGGCGCAGAGAGCAAACGGTCATAGGCCGTCTTTCCGATGAACCGGTGTCCGCGCTTATCCAGGTAGATAACGCTTGGCAGCACATCGGTGCCGTCGGCAGTCTTAAAGAGCCGGAGCGCCCCATCGACATGCCCAACAACAGCAGAGTTCGATGTTCCGAGATCGATACCTAGATACACAGCCTATTCCTCTTCTTGTTCAACTGGCGCAACGATCACGCGCCCTAGCCGGATAACAGTCATGTCGGACATGACTGTGGGTTCTATTGTCTTGCCAACGACAAGTGCTTCATCTTCTTCAAAATCGCCTGAATTATCGACCGAAACCGCCAAGCCAGGATGGAAACGCTCACCTGAAAAGTCGACTAATCTCAACCCCAAATCTTGGAGGAGGACGTCCAACTGGCGTTTGGAGAATTTCAACTGCGCCTCTAAGCGCTTTCCATCGCTGGCAAGTACGCCACTCAACGCTTTCTCAGTCGCAGCCGCAAGCTTCCAGTATTCGACACAGAGTTGAGCAACGCTTTCAATTTTCATGTCATTTTTTCCACCATCTACCATGAGGCAACAATCCTTCGTGCATCCGCCGTGAATTCAGCGGTTTTTCCTTGTGCTTCTCGGCGCACTGAACTCAGCACACCGCTTGTGTATCGGAAATTTGAGCACCTCGAATTGTAGTCATCAATGAGCGCATTAAACTGGCTGATCTGATAATTCGTTGTAGTCAAAGACCTCATAGCCTCGAGCCGCTCGCCCTGAAAAACACAATATCGCACTTGTGCTCTGTTCAGAGCGAGGCCTTGACCAACAGGTGGCCTTGTTTCGGCGCTTGTATTTGAACTTGGGCTAGTTGTGGTCTGCCGTGGTGTCGAAGGCTGATAAGTGGTTGTAGGCTGGTAGGATGTTCGTGAGGTGGGCCTATCAAGTTCATCGGAAATAACAAAGAAACCAATGACAGCCGCGATACCGCCATAGATCAACCACTTCACTTTTTTGCCAGCTTGCTTGCGCTCAATCCTTGACTTCAGCTGCACCAGTTCGGCGCGATCATTGCCCTTTGCGTATTTGAGCATTTCATCGACGACCTTCGCCATTCCGCCGAGATTGCCCGAATGCCGATCCAATTCTGGCATTTTCCAGTTGCGATGCAGCACGGACCGCTCTTCATCAAGTTTACTACTAACATCTTGGGACGGTTTCGCTCCTCGATACGTGATCAGCCCGTCGATCAACCTGAAAGCCGTTTCAGGGTCATTCCGATCATTGTTCACGAATAACGCAAGGTCTCGAACAACAAGGAATGCAGCATCCCCGGTGCACGGAGCTTTTGCGGCGGTATCGAACGCTGCAAAGATTTCTTTCACGGCCCCCTTACGCGCTGGTGCAAAGCCTGAACTTTGCAACGCTGACTTCAGCTTCGGAACTTGTGATTTGGCGGCCTCACAAGCGGCAACAAGCGGCTCCAGCACTGAAAACTTCTTCTGTTGGTCATCGAGGTTCTCCAGCGCCTCGACATCACCCTTGAGCACCTCAGCAACTGATTCCAGCTCTGGAAACGTGTGCAATAGCGCTTCAGACAACCGCTTTGCGTGACGAAACTCGCCTCTTTCGTTCGCGAGCTCGAGGCATAGCGATCGAAGTCTTTCGTAGATTTGCTTGGACCGACCTTCTTCATGTCCTTGATACTGCTCAAATACTTGAACGGGCTGGTTGACATCATCCCACTGCCGCAGGAGTTCAGCGATTTCACTCGTCACGGCCTCTAGCTGTTGTGTGGGTTGACGGGCAAGTTCGATCTGCTGATCAATAGCTTCACTAATCCTCGCCAGGCGGGGTTCGCTCAAGATATCGTATTCACGAACAAACTCGGCCAATATTCTGCTTGCCCGGTCCCTCTTTAGCTCCGCCTCAACTAGACTCTCCATCACCTTTCCGGGTTCATCCAATCGCCACACGGACAGCGCAGCGCTTCGCGCATGAGTGCTTTCTAGAACTCTGATCGACGCCGCAAGTTGGCTGCTTTCGATTCTTGGGAAGTCAGCCGCTTGGCGCTGGGAATTTAAGAATTCCAATAGAGCCAACTGATCAACATCATCCCAAGCACGAAGTAGGTCTTGCAGGAGCGTTTCATCCGCAGATACGGTGCCACACAAATGCGCGAGAACGTTGGCCTTTGCCAAATCGGGGAGAAATGCAATTGCTTCACGGAGATCAGTTATCTTCCCCGCCTCCAACAAGTAACCAATCTCATTAATTTGCGTAGTGCTGAGCTCTGGCAGCCAACTTAATTCTTGATCCAGGCGGGCAATCGGCGACAGCAGGGCCTGCTGAGATCGCTGAATGATTTCTTGAGAATGTTGTTCATCGAACTCAGCATCCTCGACTAGATCGGAAATCTCAGCGTGGTTTGATGCATAACCGGCCTTTAGAATTGAAAATGCGTTCAAGAAAATGCTGAAATTCGCGCTTTCCAAAGTATTACCCTTCAAGTTCAAGATCACGCCCGGCTGGCAGGCTCCCAACAGGTGGTGCGGTTTGGTTGTAGTGCATCATCGGGCAGACCTCATCCGATTTCCAGTCAGAGTTTTTGACTTGCGGTAGTACGTGGGCCCGGCGTTTATCCCCGCCGGGCCCGAGGGGAAGACCCCGTTCTCAGAACGGGATCTCGTCGTCGCGGTCGACCAGCTCGGGGTTTTCGTTCTCGGCCGACTTCGGGCGGCTCTGGAAGTCGACCTTCTCGGCGATGATCTCGCAGCCGTAGCGGTCGTTCCCCATGCTGTCGATCCACTTGGTGTAGTGGATGCGGCCGTGGACGAGGACCTTCACGCCCTTTTCGCAATGCTCGGCGACCGTCTTGCCGAGACCGTTGAAGCAGGTGATGCGGTGCCATTCGGTGTCCATGACCCGGTAACCGTTCTCGTCGCGCATCACTCGGCCTTCTGAGAGGCGGGGGCGCGAGGTGGCGAGGCTGAAGTTGGTGATCTTGGTGCCGCCCTGGGTGGTGCGGGCTTCGGGGGTTTGACCGATGTTGCCGGCGAGGATGACGATGTTCTGCATGGTAAGCTCCTGTGTGTCCTGTCTTCGGGACCGTCCCTTCGACAAGACCCTGAAAAAGCCCGTCGGGTGACGCGTGCACGGTGGACAGCATGGGCAACGGAAACCCCCAAAGGACCGGGGTGGAGCGGGCAGGACGCCAAAGGCGGCCAACACGGCCCGGACTGACGCGGGGTTGCGCGCAGGAGACCGAACGGGATTAGGGGATTGCCAGTCGAAGGGATGGCCCAGGAGACAGAGAGATGCGGGGAGCCCATGCCAGACCATGTATCCTTGCCAATCGGGACTGCTTTACCCCAAGCCCAGCACACCGCTAGCGGCCTAAGTGCCGATCACCGGCTCTCGCCCCCCTGCCCTTCCGTGCTGCGGAATGCAGGGCCTTGCCGCGACTGGCTATCGATACCGGAATATTCAGGACACGGACCGCACCCAACAACTGATTGCGATCTCGGGGCGCTGTCGCGCAATGCGGACAGAAAATGCAGAAGGAAGTCGCCGGGGCATGCTCCACGGTCTTGGATTGGCAGATGGCGAAAGGTTGCACCAACGCGAAAGCCATCGCCACGGTATGGACCACTTCCTGGCCGAACTGATCGGGGAGAGTGGAAACCGCTTGTGCGCTAGTATCGTCGGGTTTCCGGCACCCTGAGCTTTTGGCGCCGACCTGGTCCGGTCACGGCCGAAAACTACGGCTGTTGGTCGATGTGGCGGCGATAGATTGACGGCGGACGACATGGCTGCATGGAAAACTCCGGGTTCAGTCTGGGTTTGACGGATCAACTGCGTCCAACTCGAAAATCGTTGCCTCGGGTTTTGGCCCCATCACACGCGTTGGCAGATTAGGCGCAGGCAATTGCCCTCTGTGGTGCCCCTTCACCAACACAACCTTACCGCTGCGATAGCGACGCTCATGTTCGCTCACCCAATGGCGAACAGGGCCGCTTCGCCCGTCCTGGACCTTACGCTCAAACTCAAGGCGAGCCTGCCGCTCCTGCATGTGAGCCGCGGCCTGCGGACCAATGCGGATTGTAAGATGGGATTTCTGCGCGCCTAGAATCCAGGACTTCCCGAACTTTCGAGCGGTCTCTGCATCCTTGGCTGTGAACGTCTCGTTTTCCGTGGGAATGATGCCACCCAAGTCCGGGGAAACCAGCATCGCAAAGAGCGCGTAGGGGATGAAAAGATCGTAACCTGTTTCAACTTGGTGCACCGTGCGCCGACCGTTGATCATTTCCTTCGTATCACCGCTCCGCACACGAAAATCGACCATGGAACGGCTCAATTCGACTTCGACGTTGTCGTAGTTCAACTCGCCTGTCGGAGTTCGCTTCACGAGCAAAGCGCAGATTGGATCGACGACCCGCGAATTGTCGCGGCGATGGAACATCGTGATGCGCAAGTGGACATTGTTTCGATCATCGATGAGATAGCCGCGTAGACCAGTGCCTATGGGTTTGTCGTCATGTCTCGTTACTGGTGAAGCCCGTTCAAAGCGCGCGACACCCAGCTCTCGATCGTCAAATTCGACCCAAACAACGTCGGCGGGGAGCTTTACCTCACCCAGAATGGCCATTGCGGGAAGACCGGTTTCCGAAGCCTGCTTGGCGACTGCGTCATGAAGCGTATCGGCATAGCCTGCAGCCATATGGTCGAGCAGGTACACTTTCGCTTGCTGCAGGGCATCGAGCGCATACTCGCGAAAGAGCCTCAGATCCTCGGACGGCGCAAAGTGCCAAACAAGGTCGTCAGCAGGAGCCGATTTGCCCGCCAGCGATGAACCGTATAAGGAAATCAATGATTTGTAGAGCATGCGACGTGACCTGAACCAAATAAAACGCAGTTTCCGACGAACCCTGACGATGTTCAAGCGGCCTTCATTGCACTGCAATTGACCGCTGATGTCTGGGCAAAGCCAGATTGGCTGAAGCTCGAGCTTGTTTTCTTAATGCAAAGGCATGCCGACCATCGTCGGCTCAGCCTGCCGGTCGGCCGGAACGGTGGACAGGCGAAAGGCCCGGATCGGAGCTTTGCTCCGAGCCCGAGCCGTCTTCGACCCCGTGGGCTTCACGCCCACGGGTCGATCTCACCCACCACCTGTACCTCGTCTCCGTCGATTTCATCTGCGGGGACGGCGCCATAGGTTCCATCACCTGCTTGGAAGACGACGATCGAGACCATGAGCGTGGCGGCGAGGGAAGCGGCGAAGGCGTGAGCATCTTTGCGGGACATTTGTTTGGCTCCTGTCTTGGAGGCGGAGGACCATCCCCCGCGCGACAGGACCCCGCAGGCCCGAAGACTGGCTGACATCACTGGGTGCGTTCGGCTCGTCCGAATCCACCCGGCGGCACGGGTTCGCCCGTAGTCCGACCCCTCGCGGGTTGATCTCGAAGACAGGATTCGGGGCAAGGAAGGGAATGGCGAGCGGGGGATGGTGCGACCGCTGACTGGAGCCGTATGTTCCGCTGATGCTATCGCTGCCAGCCTCCCGGGCAGACATTTGGTAGAAGACCTCCTTCTGTGTTGAATTGGATCCTTTGGTGCCCCGCGATCTCGCGGGACAGGGTCGTGATGGGTGAGAGGCCCGCACTTTGGCGGGCCCCTTGGGTTCTACGTAGGCTCAGGCGGCAAGTTCCGCGTCCCCTGCCCTATCCCCGTCCTCGCTGCCGACAATTTCGAGTCGCGCGTTGCGATAGCCTTCTCTGGCGATCCAGAGTTCGGCAGCCGTGACAGATTCGGCCAGGTGGAGCAGCTCCGTGCAACCGCCGAAATCCAAAAGGACACGCACCTGCCCGGGCTGTGGTTCCTCAGCGACCTCGAAGGTCAAGGCGCTATCCGCCGAATGGGTCCGCATGATCGTCACGAGTATGACCCCGTCCGAGGAGAAGTTCCCCTCGTGAAGCGTGAACGACGCCGGCGCCGTCCAGGTCGGATAGGGTCGTGGCGGCTCCTTCTTGACGAGACGGCCAACGCCGTTCGAGCGCTCCCAGGCCGCGAGTTTCTTCGTGAACCGCGCAGGCGGTTTCGGACTGTTGTCGGTGTAGCGAATGAGCGCGCCCAGGGGCGCGGTGTCGAGAATGGTGGTTGCAGACATGATTCCTCATCCTGAATGCGTCATTTTGCATTCATCATATTGATATTGTTGCCTTTTATCTGATTGAGGGCGGGGAAACCCGCCCTCGGATGGCGCGGATCACTCCGCAGCCATCATCGATGCATCATCACCCGGCAGGTCAGCGGTGAGGAAGGCGGGAAGGTCGACATCCTCGGTCTGGCCGGCGTCGGAAACGGGCTCAGGCGCCCCCCGCCCTTCCGCGTCGTCGAGTGCTGCCAGATCGTGACGGCGAAGAACCTCCGGCAACCAGCCGCTGCCTTTCAGCAGACGCTCGGCTTCGGTTGCCATCTCGCCCTTCTTCAGGTGATCGAGGAGTTGCGCCGTCCCCTCCCCTTTCGCCTCACGCACAGCCTCGAGGATCCGTGCCTTGGGCACACGGTTCAGATAGGTATCGACCGTCGGCTCCCACCCCGCCTCGACCATGTCAAGATCGACCGCCTCTGCGACCAAGTCGGACTGGGTCATCCGCTTGGTCAAACCGCTGGCGGAGATACCGGCACCATAAGGGTTCACCTTCTCATGGAGCGCGTTGATCCCGAAGCTGAGGCAATGCGCGAGCACGGACAACCGGCTCCCTTGATCAAGAGAGGCCAGGTAATCCCACAGAACGGCATCATCGCCGAGCGGCAAGTCGGCCTCCCATTCCGCGTGGCGATCGTCCACCAGCTTGGCCACCACGCTGTCCTTTAGATCGCTCGCCTGCGCCGACATGTAGACGTGACGCACCGAAGCCTCGAGGCAGCTGCCGGCCGAACTGGACGTCCGAAAGGTATCATTGACGAGCTTCAGGAGCAGCAGCGTCAACGCGACGTCAGGGGAGCGACCGACAGCTTCGCGCAGTGCCAATGTCCGGTGCGCCGTCAGCTCCATGATCAGCCGCTCGGGCAAGGGCTTCAGTGCACCATCGTCCTCGTCGTCAGGCACGTTCGCGCCAAGCGCCTGGCCAGCAGAGGTGATCACCGTGCCATGGACGATACCATCCACATTGCGCCCAGTTGAAAGCTCAGCGCCCTGCCCGTCTTCCGCCTGTTCACCGCTGTGGACGTCGACGTCTGCCCGTGGCTCATCCTCGAGCCGGACAAAGCCCCGATAGACGGCAAGCTCGCCATAGCGATCAAGCGTGACGAAAGCCCCTGCCCGTCCGATCTCCTCCGCATCGAAGATCAGCGGTCGAACCTCCAGCTTCTCCATCGCGACTTCCAACTCGCCAAGACGTGCGTCGATCTCTTCGGGGAATTCATCCTGACCCTCGTATTCCTCCTCGAGCGCCCGGTACTCGGCAAGCAGCTTGGCATGGGCCGCGCCTTCGTCATCTGTCATCGGCGCTGGATCTCCGCTCAGCCGCCGCAATCCGTGGCTGTAGCCATAGGGCAGGTCGAGCGAAACCTCGATCCATTTCCAACCTTCGGTGGCGATGGCCTCGGCTTCAGCCTGAAGCTTCTCGCTGACCAGGCGATCGAGCAGGGCCGGGTATTCCAGCCAGCCGCCGTCATCGCCCTGGAAGAGGTCGTGCAACATGGTGCCGCCAGCAGCCTCATAGGCATCGGCGCCGACAAAGACGGCACGACGATCGGAGGCCCGCACCGAGGTTTCGGTCAGCATGCGTCTGATCTGATAAGGTTCCTTGTTCCAGGACGACTTGATCGCATCCCAGACCTGAACCTGGCGCTCATGATCCGGATTGACCGTGAAGGCCATCAGCTGCTCCAGCGTCATTTCATCCTCGGCATAGAGCTCAAGCAGGGCAGGGGCCACGGCGGCGAGTTTCAGACGCTGTTTGACCACCTGCGGCGTGACGAAGAAAGCGGCCGCGATCTCTTCATCGCCCTGACCCTTCTCCCGAAGCGCAACGAAGGCGCGGAACTGATCAAGCGGGTGCAGTGCTGCACGCTGCATGTTCTCAGCGAGCGAGTCGTCTTCGGCGAGGATCGCAGAATTGGCATCCCGAACGATGCAGGGAATGGTCGTGGTCTTGGCCAGGCGTTTCTGCTTCACCAGGAGCGAGAGTGCTTGGAAGCGCCGGCCGCCAGCGGGGATTTCGAACTTGCCGGTCTCGGACCCGTCATCCGCCAGAACGGGCCGAACGCTCAGGCTCTGCAGCAACCCGCGGCGGGCGATGTCTTCGGCCAGTTCCCCGACCGAGATGTCGGCCTTGATGCGCCGGACGTTGGACTGGCTCAGCACGAGCTGGTCGAAGGGAATGTCCCGGGACGGGGACAGGGTGACTTTCTGGGCAGATTTCGCCATCAGATCTTCTCCACGACGGGCGCCGAAAGCCACTCTCCCGATCTCACTTCCCGTCACCCCTTTCACAGCCCATCTCTACCTCTCGACATGTCCACCGCGGTGGACATCACGCAGTTGCTGCCCCAGAACGAGAAAGCCTCTCCAACAACAGTGATGGGTTGAAGTCAGTTTCTCTGCGACCGAGCGTGATGCTGTGGAAATACGCTCCAAAGTCTCGGATGCGATTGCTCATCTGGAGAATTATGAAGATGGCGCATGAGGCTTTTTGAGAGCCTATCTTCTTAGCAGCCTTTTCGAAGGTGCTTTCGTGGATTCCCATCATTGGAGCGAGCGTTCTCGCGTGGCTTTCGACATCGTGCCAGTTCCTAAGTGAGTTCGTTGCGAACGATGTAGCCTGGTCACAAACTGTTGTGAGCGTTTGCAGGGGAGGTGTTTGGCTGTTGGTCCCGCTTTCTAAATCTTTTTGTTCTTTTTTAGACTTAGAATGGTGGCGGACAGTTTGCCCGTCATTGGCGGGCAGTTTCATTGTTTCTGGTGCGTCCACCGCGGTGGACGTCTGTTTGCATTGAGCCTCCAGTTCGCCGAGCAAAGTACGATACTCCGCGATCGAGAGCTTCCTCCGAAGAACTCGGCGTACCTGATGAGTGAGTTCGTTCTCGGGGTCAGCTTCGTCGATCTGAGCAAGTTTGGTTAGGATTTGCTTTCGCAAAAACACGCGATCCCGACGAGCGTTTTCCATCCCTTGGGCTGTCGCAAGTAGTTCGCCGGCACGCGCGAGCAACGGAGCCAGCGACAACCCATAGCTAATGGACTGACCTTCGGAGGACTTCACTCGGTATCTCTTGCGATTTGGGCTGTCGTGGCGCTTCATGAAACCGAGTTCAACAAAGCGATCGATGTGCCTACGGAGGGTTCGTTCATCGATCCCGCCAACTCGACGGCAGATCTCGTCGTTGGAAGCGAAGACTGTGTCTCCATGCCCAGGCTTGAGAAAGCTCAGCATCGCTTGGAGCGTTTGAACATGTCCTGGACGGAGACCGAACAGGCTGCGAGTATCTCTGAGCGCGCGGAAGACTGCCCAGATGTCGGCTTCAGGTGTTGACGTGGCGGGGGTGCCCTTGCCGACGCCAAAGGTCTGAACGGAAAGCTTTGTGAATGCCATGTTTGTTGAACGACGACCGTTGTGGCCCACAACTTCCCCGGCTCTTCCCGCTGTTCTTGGCGAGAAAAGGCAACAAAAAGACGTCCACCGAATCGGTGACTCTTGACCGGTATGTCGGAGATTGCTACATCACAGGTGCTAATCAGATGATGAGGGCTCTCCGGGGGAAACCTTGGGGGGCTCTTTTCTTTTTGGTCTTCGCCTTTCTCCTCTGCTCGTGTTTTTGGTTATGACCGGGGATCAGCTCCCCGAGCCTCTCTCATTCTGCCATTGTTCAAAAAGCTGTCGCAGCGTGGTTTCCGCGCGCTCTTCAAGCCATTGGCCGAATTCCGGGTTGTCCTTGCGGGTGATCTTGATAGCGATCGACTTGCCATCGACTGAAAGTGTGCCGACAGGGCTACCACTATTGTCCTTTACCACGGTCGTTTGGCCACGGGCGCTTTGGTCGGCTGCGCCACGCGCCTTGCTGGAGCAAGCAACATAGACGGCTTGAAACTTGTCCGAGCTTGGAGTGGTGTTAGGCAGAGAGGCAAGTGTCTCACGCGCAATGTCGACAAGCGGAACCTTCTCTGAAAGTGCAGCAAGATCACCCCATTGGCGTCGACCTACGCCATGAGCCGGGCCGATAAGCCGGACAAGTTCGTCAGGCAGCTGCTCGATGACTACACGATGGTTCGACACACCTTGCCGGGTGAGGCCTAGGGCGTCCTGAATGACGCCAGGCTTGTAACCGGCCTCCTGCATCTCTTTGATAAAAAGAGATTTTTCAATGAATGACGGATCCAGCCGCAGGTTGTTTTCCTGACCTTGCGCGATCAGAGAAGCATCATCATCGAGCGTTCGAACGATCGCTTTGACGGTTCCACCAACTCTTCGAATGGCTGCAAGTCTGCGACGCCCGTAGATGATGCGGTATCGATCCGGTTGGTCAGAGGGGCGAACCATGATCGGCACTTGCTGACCATGCTTGCGAATGCTTTCGGCGAGATCTTCAATGCTACTATCTTCCAGGATCAGGCGATCCCGGAGGCCATCCATATCGATCCGGTCGGGTTCGATATCTCGGATTGAGTTGGCAGTGATTTCCCGGAGAGAGTCCCGCAATCCGCCAACCGAGCCAGGTAGCTTCGAGGATTTGACCGGGGCAGGGGAGGGGGCTGCCGACTCTTTCTCGTCTTTCGGTGGCTGGTTGAAGATATTTCGAGCCATCAGCGACGCCCCCATGCCATTTGGATTGTCTGCTCCAACTCATCGGCAACGCTGTTCACGCTGGTCAAAGCCCGATCAATGGTCTTCCGAATGAGCTGGCTCGGGTCTACCTCATAGATGGTTTGCTGAGTCATGCCGGCGTCAGAAATGGCTGTCGACTTCAGCATCGGTTCAGTCATGACTTGGCCCGCAAGGATTGAACGTAGGTACCCGGCCATTTGCGTTTGTGGTCCGTCCGACGGCTCGTAGCGTGTGATCAGGAACTTTACGAAGTCCCAAGTGACATGTCGTCCAATCGCCTCTTCGACGGCTTTGACCGTTTCCGAAGCGAGTTTGAGGAACTGGCTCATCGAAGCGATGTCGAGCATGCCGGGGACGACCGTCACAAGTAAGCCCGTGGACGCTGCCAATGCTGTCAATGTCAGGAAGCCCAACTGCGGAGGGCAATCGATCAGCACGATGTCATAGTCTGAGTCGACTTCCTCTAGCGCCAGAGCAAGACGCTCTGCAAAAATCGGCTGAACCCTGCGCGCAAGGGCATTCGCTGTCTCGGTTTCGTACTCGGACAACATCAAGCCAGCCGGGACCATGTCGAGCTTGTGGAAGTATGTTTTCTGGATGACCTCCGAGAGCGGAACCTGATCATCGTATCTCAATGCGTCGTAGATTGTGCCGCCTTCGGCGAATTCGAGCTCAGGCCGGAAGCCGAAAAATGTCGTCAAACTGGCCTGCGGGTCGAGGTCCAGCACAAGCACGCGGTAGCCACGCAGGGCATACCTGTGTGCCAAATGGATCGTCGCTGTTGTCTTCGAGCTGCCGCCTTTGAAATTCACGACCGAAATGACCTGAAGACGGTCACCGTCTCGGCGGCCAGGTCTGTACGCGTCAGCATTTTTGCCTGTCCGCGCCAAAATGTTGCGGAGGTCGTCAACTTCTTCGGCCGTGTAGAACCTATGACCGCGACCGTCAGTGTGAACTTCTGGGAAGCTGCCATCTTTGTGGCGGTTGCGCAGGTTCGACGTACTAACGCGCAGCAACTCGGCGACCTCGGTCGAGCTGAAGCGGCGCAAGGACTTGCGTTCTTCTGGCTCGAACGCAACTTTCATCTGCCGGTCAAGCGACTCAGCAAGACTGTCTGCAAATGCTCCGATGTCGGAAGAGCCTATGCCTTGCGCGTAGCCCGTATTTCGATCATCCATGTTCTGCCGCCTCTCATGGCCTTTGCTAAGGCTCTTTGTCGTTCTGACGGTCGAAGCCACGTCTGACGCGTTTTGCCGTCAGAATGGAGATGCCACGAACATCTGAGTCCGGCAAGAAGAATCTAGATGTAGTGGAAAAGTTATCCACAGCACCAATTTGGTCGCGCAGGGCTTACGCTAGATAACGCATTGATTACCAACGATAAAGACCGTGTCTGGCGAAGCCGACACCCTTCGAGATATTTTCTGCTCGCGCGAACTAACCCCAAGGCATTGTTGGATATTTACGTGGTTTTCGTCCAATTGAGGCGATGATTCTGGAAGATTTGGGCCGAGCGAACAGGGTGGTTTGCCGACCATTAGCGCCTACAAAAGGTCGAGGCGCTCTGCACGCTCCAGCAGCATTCTGACTGAGGAAGGCTGCCAGCTGGTTCGACCGCGAGGGGTGCGCTCACGCATGGATTCGAGTCGGTCGCAGATTGCCTGCAAGGTGATCTCGGGGTCAGCACCTTTGATTGCGGCGACAATCGCAGGCAGGCGATCGTCGGTTTCGCGACGTCCAGCGCGTCCAAGCACTTCAGCGGGCAGGAATCCGTCCCCAACGTATGCCTTCACGGCGCGGAGCAAACGGCTTTGGGTCCAGTGGCGGTCGTGGGGCAGGGGAGCATTGATGATACGCAGCACGTCTTCCCAGGCCATATCCGGCCGCAGGCGGCGTACATGGGGCACCCAATCCTGCGCTGTCTCGTGCAAGCGCTCCATGTAGCCGTCCTGTCGTGCCAACCACACCTTGCGCAGCGCTTCAGAGTCCTTGGCGCGAAGACCTGGGTTGCCGCCGACGCGGCCCTTTGAGCGTGCCGAGGCAAGTCCGGCTTTGGTACGCTCGCGGATCAGAGCGCGTTCGAGCTCGGCCGCGGCGCCAAGAACCTGCAAAGTGAACTTGCCTTGGGGGGAGGCGGTGTCGATCGGGTCCTGCAGCGAGCGGAAGAACGCACCCTTGGCCTCCAGCCGCTCGATCACCTCGAGAAGGTGCGACAGGGACCGCGCAAGCCGGTCGATCCGAACGACAACCAGCGTGTCGCCCTCGCTGATGCGCTCTAGCACGCGCGCAAGCACCGGCCGCGCACGATTGCCGCCTGAGGCGTGTTCTTCATGGATCTCGGCGCAGCCTGCGGATTTCAGGGCCTCAGACTGGGGCAGGGGGGTCTGATCCTCAGTGGAAACGCGGGCGTAGCCTATCAAGGGCATGAAAACAGACCGTTTGCAATTTAATGTATCGCTAATAAACGACCGTTTGTAAACGAATGCAAGTAGGTGCTCTCTCGTCGTGCTCGTCCAAAAACCCTTGGTTTCCTTGCGCTGAGTGCGATCTGAGAGGCTTCACCTGCAGTCGCGCGTGCATACTATAAAAAGAGTGAAGGCAACCCTCACGAAATCACTTTGGTAATGTGCAAAAGAACAGTATTTTGCACATATGAAGATCCAAGCATCCACTTTGACTGATGATTTCAATGACCCCCTCACCACCATCGAGGAGGATGAAGCGGCTCACGAAGAGGATCTCTGGTTTCTGCCGGGACCACTCGAAGAAGAACCGGATGATTTGCCTCCTGGGCCGCGGGCGGAACCGCCAGATTCCGCTGTCATCGACGACTGGGCAAAGGCAGAAGGCGTTCACGCTGCGCATCTGGCACGGGTTGCTGGACGCTTGGGTGCTCTGGATGACCGGCTGCTGCGCGGTCCTGAAGGCTGGCGGCACCGCCTCGCTCTTATCGAGGCAGCGGAACTCAGCTGGTTTGCAGGGGATCGGGTGAGTTCTGATCGTCTGGCGCTCTGGATATCGATGCGGCTGTCAGGTGCACAGGATGACCCAAATGCCCTGGCAAGAGTTGGATGGGCTGTTCGGCGCCTGACAGGCGGTCCCGGACCGAAGGTTGACTTGGCCGCCTTCCTGGATCGCCGCGATCCCGAGAACATTAAAGGCAGCGCCGAGCGTTTCGAAGATCGCGCGGGCGGATGGTTGGACGTAATGGCTGCAGCAGCCGAGCTCCACCCAATCACGCGGGCTTGCATGGGCTTTCATCTCTGGAGCCTGGCCGGCCTCGGACAGCACGGTGACCAGATGGAAGCCGCCGTCACCGCGTCCAGGATCGCGGCCAGCGATGGAAGCGGCGCCATCTTCGCACCGCTCGCCATGGGCGGGGCGGGTGGGCTGCGGTCGGGAGGGCCACCTGCCGAGAGATTGGAGCGATGGCTAGCCGGGATGGAAAGCGCCGTTTTGACCGCGATGCGGCACTTGGACGATATCGAGGCATGGGCAGCGCGGGCGAAACACGCGATGGCCATGCTGTCGGGCCGCACACCGACAAATCTGCGCAAGGTCTTCACGGACTGGCCATTGATCTCGGCTCCTATGGCTGAGATTTTGACTGGTGCCAGCCGAGCCGCAGTTCAACGCAATCTGAAGCTGATGGACGCGATGGGACTGGTGCAGGAAATTTCGGGGCAGGGACGTTTCAGGATTTGGCGCGCAGGCAAATAGATCCGTCACGCCAAACTATGGGTGAGCACAAACTGCTTGCACGCCGCGAGGACCTTTCGGGAAACCAAACTGCCTGGATAGCTTATGTCTGGTCACGTCTTAGTGGTTTCTGGTTGGCCAAAGG
>NZ_JAYMWL010000011.1:0-451 GCF_048056275.1 Phaeobacter sp. JH20_26
CCGTCTCGCCCTTGGGCTGATAATAAAACGAAGACCGCGGGATCGACAGCAGCTTGCATTGCTTACCAATGGGTAGATTGGCATTGGCAGGTTCGATCATTTTCCGCCTCACTTGCCGATCCACGGCTTGAGCTTTCGTGACAAAAAATCATTGGCCACGGCCAGCTCCCCGATCTTGGCGTGCAGTTCTTTGACCTGCTCTTCATCAATCTCCGGGGTTTTCTTGCCGCCACGCTCGAATACGCCGGACGCGCCCTCCAGGAGCGCCCGCTTCCAGCTGTGGATCATCGTCGGATGAACGCCAAATTGGCTTGCCAGCTCAGCAACAGTCCGCTCGCCCTTCAAAGCCTCAAGCGCGACCTTGGCCTTAAACTCAGGCGAATGGTTCTTCCGTTTCGACATCTCTGATCTCCTCTGCGTCGAAGATCAACAGACAGCAAATCGCAGCTTA